>NZ_JBIVNC010000034.1:0-1139 GCF_044753385.1 Streptomyces sp. NPDC088387 | reverse complement strand
CTAGTCTTCTGAGTCGGGAATTCTGTTCAGATAAGAGGCGAGGCGTTCAAGGATCTCGTCTGCGGTCTTGGTCCAGAGGTAGGGCTTGGGGTCGGTGTTCCATGCGGTGATCCAGGTTCGGATGTCCTTCTCCAGGGCCTGGACGGTCTTGTGAACGCCTCGTCGTATCTGCTTGTTGGTGAGCTCGGCGAACCACCGCTCGACGAGGTTGAGCCAGGATGAACCGGTCGGTGTGAAGTGCGGGTGGAACCGGGGATGCGCCAGCAGCCATGTCTTGATGACCGGTGTCTTGTGGGTCGCGTAGTTGTCCAGCACCAGGTGGATGTCGAGACCGTCCGGGACTTCCTTGTCGAGCTTGATGAGGAACTTCTTGAACTCCTCGGCACGGTGGCGGCGGTGGAGTGATCCGATCACCTTGCCGGATGCGACCTCGAGTGCGGCGAACAGGGTCGTGGTGCCGGCTCGGACGTAGTCGTGGGTGACCCGTTGCGGGACGCCGGGCATCATCGGCAGCACGGGCTGCGAGCGATCCAGTGCCTGGATCTGCGACTTCTCGTCCACGCAGAAGACCAGGGCCCGTTCGGGCGGATCAAGGTAGAGGCCGACGACGTCATGGACCTTGTCGACGAAGTACGGGTCCGTCGACAGCTTGAAGGTCTCCGAGCGGTGCGGCTGGAGGCCGAACGCCCGCCAGATCCGCGACACGGTCGACTGTGACAGGCCCGTGTCCTTCGCCATCGACCGCGTCGACCAGTGCGTCGCGTCCTTCGGGGTGGACTCCAGCGTCCGGGTGACCAGCGCGGCGACCTGCTCGTCCGTGACCGATCGCGGACCACCGGAGCGCGGCATGTCGCCCAGGCCGGCGATCCGGTGCTCGACGAACCTCGCCCGCCAGCGGCCCACCGCATGGGGAGTCGAGCCCAGCCGGGCCGCGACGTCCTTGTTGGAAGCGCCATCCGCACAGGCCAGGATGATCCGGCAACGAAGAGCCCACGCCTGCGGCGCGGAACGACGTCGCACCCACCCCTCAAGCGCAGCCCGTTCCTCATCCGACAGCGTCAACTCGGCCATCGGCCGCCCCGTACGTGCCATGCGGCAAGCCTACACATATGAACAGAATTCCCGACTCAGAACACTAG
>NZ_JBIVNC010000033.1:3072-4452 GCF_044753385.1 Streptomyces sp. NPDC088387 | reverse complement strand
GTTCGGCGGCGTCCTACTCTCCCACAGGGTCCCCCCTGCAGTACCATCGGCGCTGTAAGGCTTAGCTTCCGGGTTCGGAATGTAACCGGGCGTTTCCCTCACGCTATAACCACCGAAACACTATGAAACAGACAAACCGGAGCCGTGACCATGGCTACAACGGTTGTTCGTGGTTTCAGAACCAACACAGTGGACGCGAGCAACTGAGGACAAGCCCTCGGCCTATTAGTACCGGTCAACTCCACCCATTACTAGGCTTCCATATCCGGCCTATCAACCCAGTCGTCTACTGGGAGCCTTACCCTCTCAAGGAGGTGGGAATACTCATCTCGAAGCAGGCTTCCCGCTTAGATGCTTTCAGCGGTTATCCCTCCCGAACGTAGCCAACCAGCCATGCCCTTGGCAGAACAACTGGCACACCAGAGGTTCGTCCGTCCCGGTCCTCTCGTACTAGGGACAGCCCTTCTCAATATTCCTACGCGCACAGCGGATAGGGACCGAACTGTCTCACGACGTTCTAAACCCAGCTCGCGTACCGCTTTAATGGGCGAACAGCCCAACCCTTGGGACCGACTCCAGCCCCAGGATGCGACGAGCCGACATCGAGGTGCCAAACCATCCCGTCGATATGGACTCTTGGGGAAGATCAGCCTGTTATCCCCGGGGTACCTTTTATCCGTTGAGCGACGGCGCTTCCACAAGCCACCGCCGGATCACTAGTCCCGACTTTCGTCCCTGCTCGACCCGTCGGTCTCACAGTCAAGCTCCCTTGTGCACTTACACTCAACACCTGATTACCAACCAGGCTGAGGGAACCTTTGGGCGCCTCCGTTACTCTTTAGGAGGCAACCGCCCCAGTTAAACTACCCATCAGACACTGTCCCTGATCCGGATCACGGACCCAGGTTAGACATCCAGCACGACCAGACTGGTATTTCAACGACGACTCCACAACCACTGGCGTGATCGCTTCAAAGTCTCCCAGCTATCCTACACAAGCCGAACCGAACACCAATATCAAACTATAGTAAAGGTCCCGGGGTCTTTCCGTCCTGCTGCGCGAAACGAGCATCTTTACTCGTAGTGCAATTTCACCGGGCCTATGGTTGAGACAGTCGAGAAGTCGTTACGCCATTCGTGCAGGTCGGAACTTACCCGACAAGGAATTTCGCTACCTTAGGATGGTTATAGTTACCACCGCCGTTTACTGGCGCTTAAGTTCTCAGCTTCGCCACACCGAAATGTGACTAACCGGTCCCCTTAACGTTCCAGCACCGGGCAGGCGTCAGTCCGTATACATCGCCTTACGGCTTCGCACGGACCTGTGTTTTTAGTAAACAGTCGCTTCTCGCTGGTCTCTGCGGCCACCCCCAGCTCAGA
>NZ_JBIVNC010000033.1:1637-2978 GCF_044753385.1 Streptomyces sp. NPDC088387 | reverse complement strand
GTATGAATGACACGACTTCGGCGGTACGCTTGAGCCCCGCTACATTGTCGGCGCGGAATCACTAGACCAGTGAGCTATTACGCACTCTTTCAAGGGTGGCTGCTTCTAAGCCAACCTCCTGGTTGTCTCTGCGACTCCACATCCTTTCCCACTTAGCGTACGCTTAGGGGCCTTAGTCGATGCTCTGGGCTGTTTCCCTCTCGACCATGGAGCTTATCCCCCACAGTCTCACTGCCGCGCTCTCACTTACCGGCATTCGGAGTTTGGCTAAGGTCAGTAACCCGGTAGGGCCCATCGCCTATCCAGTGCTCTACCTCCGGCAAGAAACACACGACGCTGCACCTAAATGCATTTCGGGGAGAACCAGCTATCACGGAGTTTGATTGGCCTTTCACCCCTAACCACAGGTCATCCCCCAGGTTTTCAACCCTGGTGGGTTCGGTCCTCCACGAAGTCTTACCTCCGCTTCAACCTGCCCATGGCTAGATCACTCCGCTTCGGGTCTTGAGCATGCTACTAAAACGCCCTCTTCGGACTCGCTTTCGCTACGGCTACCCCACCCGGGTTAACCTCGCAACACACCGCAAACTCGCAGGCTCATTCTTCAAAAGGCACGCAGTCACGACTGCATGTGCAAGCACACACAGCGACGCTCCCACGGCTTGTAGGCACACGGTTTCAGGTACTATTTCACTCCGCTCCCGCGGTACTTTTCACCATTCCCTCACGGTACTATCCGCTATCGGTCACCAGGGAATATTTAGGCTTAGCGGGTGGTCCCGCCAGATTCACACGGGATTTCTCGGGCCCCGTGCTACTTGGGTGTCTCTCAAACAAGTCGCTGACATTTCGACTACGGGGGTCTTACCCTCTACGCCGGACCTTTCGCATGTCCTTCGCCTACATCAACGATTTCTGACTCGTCTCACGGCCGGCAGACCGTAAAAGAGAGATCCCACAACCCCGTATACGCAACCCCTGCCGGGTCTCACACGCATACGGTTTGGCCTCATCCAGTTTCGCTCGCCACTACTCCCGGAATCACGGTTGTTTTCTCTTCCTGCGGGTACTGAGATGTTTCACTTCCCCGCGTTCCCTCCACACTGCCTATGTGTTCAGCAGCGGGTGACAGCCCATGACGACTGCCGGGTTTCCCCATTCGGAAACCCCCGGATCAAAGCCTGGTTGACGACTCCCCGGGGACTATCGTGGCCTCCCACGTCCTTCATCGGTTCCTGGTGCCAAGGCATCCACCGTGCGCCCTTAAAAACTTGGCCACAGATGCTCGCGTCCACTGTGCAGTTCTCAAACAACGACCAACCACCCACCACCCCGAACCAT
>NZ_JBIVNC010000032.1:0-8705 GCF_044753385.1 Streptomyces sp. NPDC088387 | reverse complement strand
AGAACCCGTCGTCAACCCCCACCACCTCCAGCCCCAACACCTCGGCGAACAAACCGCACAACACCCGCTCCACCTCAGAACGCGGAGCCCGCCCCGACACACGCGAAGCAAAATCCGGCGCCGGCAACGCCGACCGATCCACCTTCCCGTTCGCCGTCAACGGCAGCCGCTCCAGTGGGACGAACGCCGTCGGGACCATGAACTCCGGGAGCCGCGCGGACAGATACGCCCGCAGGTCGTCCGGATCGGCGCCGGTGACGACATAGGCGACGAGGCGGCTCTCTCCGGGCCGGTCCTTGCGGGCGACCACGGCCGTCTGTGTCACCTCGGGGTGCGCGGAGAGGGCGGATTCGATCTCGCCGGGCTCGATGCGGTGACCGCGGATCTTCACCTGGTCGTCGGCTCGTCCGACAAAGACCAGCTCGCCGTCACGGGTCCACCGCACCACGTCGCCCGTGCGGTACATACGCTCGCCGTCGGCATACGGGCAGGCCACAAAACGCTCCGCCGACAGCTCCGGACGACCCAGATAGCCGCGCGCGAGCCCCGCACCGGCCACGTACAGCTCCCCCGCCACCCCGACCGGCACCGGCAGCAGGAACTCGTCCAGGACCAGCGTCCGGGCGCCGGTCATCGGGCCGCCGATCGGCACCTGGTCGCCGCCCGGGGTCAGCGGGGCGCTCATCGCCGCACAGACCGTCGTCTCGGTCGGCCCGTACGCGTTGACCATCCGCCGTCCCGTCGACCACCGGTCGGCCAGGGCGGCCGGGCAGGCCTCGCCCGCGACGACCAGGGTCCGCAGGACGTCGGGGAGTGCCTCCTCCGTGCCGAGCACACTCGGCGGCACGGTGACATGGGTGGCGCCTGCCCGCAGCAGGGACTCACCGAGCGCCGTCCGCGGCGGCAGCTCCTCGGGTCGGGCCAGGACCAGGCAGCCGCCGGACAGCAGTGCCATGCACAGCTCGGACACGGCGGCGTCGAAGCCGAACGAGGCGAACTGGAGCACCCGCGAGTCGGCGCGTACGGCGAACCGTTCGATCTGTGCCCGCGCGAGGTTGCCCAGCCCGGTGTGGCTGACGACCACGCCCTTGGGCTGTCCCGTGGAGCCGGACGTGTAGATGACATAGGCGGCGTTGGCCGCCCGCAGCGGCGCCCGCCGCTCGTCGTCCCCGACCGGGCCGCCCGGGTGTCCGGCCACCGCCCGTGCCACCGCCGGGTCGTCCAGCACGGTGGTCCGGGCCGTTGTGCCCTCGGGGACCGAGCCCTGTGTCGCGCGGGTGCAGAGCACCAGGTCGGGGCCGGAGTCCCGCAGCACACGGGCGATCCGTTCCGCCGGATGGTCCGCGTCGACCGGTACGAAGACCCCGCCCGCCATCGTCACGGCCAGCAGGGCGACCACGGTGGCCACCGACCGGTCCGCCACGACCGCGACCCGGCGCTCCGGGCCGACCCCGCGGCCGACGAGGTAGCGGGCGAGCCGTCCCGCACGCTCCGTCAGTTCCGTGTGGGTCAGGCTCTGTTCACCGGCGACGAGGGCCGGCGCGTCCGGGGTCCGGAGGGTCTGGGCGGCGAGGAGGTCCGGGAGCGGCAGGGCCGGGGCCGGCGCCCCGCTCCGGTTCCAGCCGTGCAGGGCCAGTTCGCGGCCCGCCGTGTCCACGGCCTCCACCCGGCCGACGGGTGTCGACGGTTCGGCCGCCATCTGCTCCAGGACCCGCAGCAGGGCGGCGATCATCGTGTCGGCGTCGTCGCGGTCGAAGATGTCCGGCCGGTGCACGAAGTCGCCCCGCATCCGCTCGCCGGGCGACAGGACGAAGGTCAGCGGGTAGTGGCCCATGTCGTCGGGGGCGCCGATCGGCCGGATCGCGAGGGTGTGCGGGTCCGGCGCCTCGACGGGCGCGTGGGGGTAGTTCTCGTACACCACGAGTGTGTCGAAGACGGCGCCCGGTCCGGCGAGCCGCTGGATCTCCGCCAGGCCCAGGTGCTGGTGGCCCAGGAGGGCGACCTGGCGTTCCTGGACGTCGGCGAGGAGCTGGGCGACCGTACGGGCCGGGTCCAGCGGCACCCGTACCGGCACGGTGTTGATGAACAGGCCGATCGCGGACTCCACACCCGGCACGTCCGTGGGCCGGCCCGCGACCGTGGCGCCGAACACCACGTCCGTGCGGCCGGTCAGCCGCGCGAGCAGCAGCGCCCACGCGCCCTGGACGACCGTGTTGACGGTCAGCCCGTGTGTGCGGGCCAGTTCGGTGACGGCGCCGGACAGTTCCTCCGTGACTTCGAAGCGGACCCGTTCGGGCACCACGGACCGGGTTCCGGAGTCCGCGGGCACCACGAGCGTCGCCTCGTCCAGGCCGGCGAGTTCGGCGCGCCACGCGGCGCGCGCGGCCTCCTTGTCCTGCCGGTCCAGCCATGCCAGGTAGTCCGCGTAGGAGGCCGCCGGGCTCAGGGTCCCGCCGGTGGCCCGTGTGCCGGCTGTGCCGGTCTTGTAGGCCTCGGACAGGTCGCCGATCAGGATCGGCAGGGACCAGCCGTCCATGACGATGTGGTGGCTGGTGAGGACCAGGCGGTGCCGGTTCTCCGCCAGCCGGACCAGCAGCACCCGCAGCAGCGGTGCCCGCGTGACGTCGATCCGTTCCGCCTGTTCCGCGGCTGCCAGGCGGCGCAGTCCGGCGAGGGCCTCGTCCTCCGTACGGCCGGACAGGTCGGCCTCGCGCCACGTCGGCGCCGGGTCCCGGACCACCACCTGTACGGCGTCGCCCGACGCCGCCCGGTGGAATCCGGCGCGCAGCACGGGATGCCGGCGCAGCACCGTGGCCCAGGCCGCGCGCAGCCGCCCCACGTCCAGTGGCCCGTCCAGGGCGAGCATCCGCTGTCCCTGGTAGAGGTCGGGGCCGTCGGCGTCGAAGGAGGCGTGGAACAGCATGCCCTCCTGCAACGGGGTCAGCGGCCACACCTCGTCGAGGTCAGGCACCGCGGCCTCGATCTCGTGCACGTCGTCCTGGGTGAGGGTCAGCCGCGGGAAGTCGGACGGTGTGTGCCCGCCCGCGCCGGGGGTGGTGGTGTGGTCGGCCAGGCCGCCGAGGACGGCCAGCCAGTGCCGGCCGAGCCGTTCGGCGTCGGCCTCGTCCAGGAGCAGGCCGGGCCAGCTGAGGACGATCGTCAGTTCGGGCCCGTCGGCGGTGTCCCGGACGGCTGCCCCCGCCTCCAGGGTGTGACCGGCGGGCAGGTCGGGGTCGACGGAGCCGCCGAGGGCCGAGGCGCCGGCCGGCTGCCACGGGGCGGTCCGGCCGCCGGCGGGGGCGCGGCCCTCGAACCGGCCCAGGTAGTTGAAGCCGACCTGGGCGGCGGGGGCGGCGCGCAGCGCGGGCGCGGTCCCGGGGTTGAGGTGGCACAGCAGGTCGTATCCGAGGCCGTCGCCGGGGACGGAACGTATCTGCTCCTTGACCGTCTTCAGCAGCCGGCCTGCGGCCGGGCCGCCCGCCGACACCTGTGGCAGATCGGTTCCGGACACGTCGAGGCGGACGGGGTGGGAGCCGGTGAACCAGCCGACCGTGCGGGACAGGTCCATGTCGTCGCCGAGCGCTTCGCGCCCGTGTCCCTCGACGTCCACCAGGAGGCTCTCGCCGTCCCCGGTGTCCTGCCGCCAGTGCGCCACGGCGGCCGCGAGACCGGCGAGCAGCACCTCGTCCACGCCGCAGTGGAACGCGTCCGGGGTGCGGCCGACGAGGGTCGCCGCGTGCTCCGGCGGGAGTGTCCAGGTGCGGCGGCGCATGGTGGCGGCGGTGTCCCGGGCCGGGTCGAGGGCGCGTTGGCCCAGGGGGGTCTGCGGGATGTCCAGCAGGGCGGTCCAGGACGGGAGTTCGGCGACGCGCTCCTCGGAGACGGCCTGTGCGGCGAGGAGTTGGGACCAGCGCCGGAAGGACGTGCCGACCGGGTCGAGCGCCGGGTCGCGGCCCTCGGCGACGGCCTCGCAGGCGGCCCGCAGGTCCGGCATCAGCACCCGCCACGACACCCCGTCCACCACCAGGTGATGCGCTACGACGACCAGGCGGCCCACCTCGTTCGGACCCGCGTCCACCCACACCACGCGCACGTTCACACCCGCCACCGGGTCCAGCCGGGCCGCCTCGTCCCGGGCGAGCCGGTCCGTGTCCGCCACGTCTCCGACCACGCGGGTGACCAGCGCGGCGGCGTCCACCGAACCCGGCTCGCCCACCACGAGCCTCAGTTCGTCGGGCAGCGCACGCGCCCGCAGCATGTCGTGGGCGTCCAGGACGGCGGCCAGCCCGGCCGTCAGCACGTCCAGTCCGATACCGGTGGGCGCGCCCACCGTCATCCACTGCGCGAAGCCAGGACGGACCGCGTCCGCGCCCATCGCCAGCATCGCGGGGGTGAAGGCCACCTCGCCGGTCCCGACGTCGTCCGGCGCCGACCGGTCGGCCACCGGTACCGCCACGGCAGCGAGCCCTTCGGGTGTCTTCTGCTCGAAGACCTGACGCGGGGTCACCGCCAGTCCGGCCCGGCGGGCCCGGGAGGCCAGCTGCATCGAGCTGATGGAGTCACCGCCCAGCCCGAAGAAACTGTCGTCCACACCCACCCGATCCAGGCCCAGCACCTCGGCGAACAGCTCGCACAGCAGCCGCTCGGTCGCCGTGCGCGGGGCACGGTCCGAGGTGCGCGACGCGAAGTCGGGGGCGGGCAGCGCGGCGCGGTCCACCTTGCCGTTGGGGGTCAACGGCAGCCGGTCCACGACGAGTACGGCCGCCGGCACCATGAACTCGGGGAGCCGGTCCGCCAGATGGGCGCGCAGCTCCTCCGGGTCCACCTCGCGCCGCCCGTCCGCGACGACGTAACCGACCAGCAACTTGTCCCCGTTGCCCGCGGTGTTCGCGTTGCCCGCGTTGCCCCCGGTGTTCGCGTTGTCCGCGTTGTCCGCGTTGTCCGCGTCGCGGGCCGCCACCGCGGCCTGCGCGACGGCCTCGTGGCCGGCCAGCACGGCCTCGATCTCGCCCAGCTCCACCCGGAAACCGCGCACCTTCACCTGCGCGTCCGCCCGCCCCGCGAACAGCAGCTCACCGTCCGGCGTCCACCGGGCCAGGTCGCCGGTGCGGTACATCCGGTCACCGGCGCCGTGCGGACAGGCGACGAACCGCTCCCCCGTCTGGCCGGGCCGCCCCACATAGCCGCGCGCCACACCCGGACCGGCGACATACAGCTCGCCCGTGACACCCGGCGGGACCGGCCGCAGGAAGTCGTCCAGCACAAAGGTGCGTACGTTCGCCAGTGGACGTCCGATCGGCGGTGCCGCGTCGTCGGCCCCGATCCGTGCCGCGACCGGACCCGCGGTCGCCATGACCGTGGTCTCGGTCGGGCCGTAGGTGTTCCACAGTCGTGTGCGGCCCGCCCAGCGGCTCGCCAGACCGGCCGTGAGCAGCTCGGCGCCCAGCACCCAGGTCCGTACGCCGGGCACGGCGTCCGCGTCCAGCACTCCCAGCAGGGACGGCACGACACTCGCCGTCCGCACACCGGTGGAGGCGATCATCGCGGACAGGGACTCGGGCGAGGTGCGGTCGTCCTTGTCGGCGATGGCCAGGGTGCCGCCGGAGGCCAGGGTCACGGCCACGTCGAGTACGGCGGCGTCGAAGCTGAAGGAGGCGAACTGAAGCGCCGTGACACCCTCGTCGACGCCCAGGACGGGCCGCATGGCCTGCGCCAGGTTCGCCACCCCACCGTGGGCGACCGCCACCCCCTTGGGCCGGCCGGTCGAGCCGGACGTGTAGATGACGTAGGCCAGTTGGTCCGCAGTCACCCGCGCATCGAGGGGCCGGGCCGACGTCACCTCCGTGTCGTCCGGGGACACCCACGGCACTCCGCCGAACGGCGCCCCCCGGCCCACCACGACCCGCACCTCACTGTCGGCGACCATGAACTCCAGCCGGTCCGCCGGGTACTCCGGGTCCAGCGGGACGAAGGCTCCCCCGGCCTTCCACACGGCCAGTTCGGCGACCACGGTCTCCACCGAACGCGGCAGGCACAGGCCGACCCGCACCTCGGGCCCGACGCCCAGATCCACAAGACGGTGTGCCAGCCGGTCGGACCTGTCGTCCAACTCGCCGTAGGTCAGTGCCACATCACCGCACCGCACGGCCGGGGTGTCCGGTGACCGCCGGGCCCGGTGGGCGAACGACTCCGGTATCAGCACGTCCGGGACGGCCGTCCCGGTGTCGTTCCAGGCTCCGGTCACCCGTGACCGCTCGCCGTCGTCCAGGACGTCGATCCGGCCGACGGGCGTCTCGGGGTCGGCCACGAGCTGTTCCAGGACATGGATGAGCCGGCGGCCCACGCGGACGGCCTCGTCCCGGTCGAACACGTCGGGCCGGTAGGTGATGCGTACCTGGAGGGAGCCGTCGGGGACGACGCTCACCGCGAGCGGGTAGTGAGTCTCGGCCCGGGTGTTCAGCTGGGTCATCGTGAACCCGCCGCGACCGTCCCCATGGCCGTCGCCGGGACCGTCCTTATGTGCGTCGCCGGTGAAGGCGGTGGTGTCCTTGGGGTAGCTCTCGAACATCAGCATCGTGTCGAAGCCGGCGCCGGCGCCCGCGACGGCCTGGATGTCGGACAGGCTCACATGCTGGTGGGACAGCAGCTCGGACTGGCTGTGCTGGAGTCCCGCGAGCATCTCGCTCATCGCCTGCCGGGGATCGAGCCGCACCCTTACGGGCAGGGTGTTGATGAACAGGCCGACCATGGACTCGACGCCGGGTACCTCGGGCGGGCGGCCCGCGACGGTGGCGCCGAACACCACGTCCGTACGCCGGGCCAGCCGCGCCAGCACCAGCGCCCACGCGCCCTGCACCAGCGTGTTCAGGGTCAGGCCCCGGCGGCGCGCGAGATCCCGCAGCGCCTGTGAGGTGGCTCCGGAGACCTCGACCGCGCTCTCCTCGGCGGCGATCCGCGCCCCGCTCATGAGGTCGGCGCCCGCCACCCGGGTCGGTCCGTCGAGGCCGGCGAGTTCCGTGCGCCAGGCGGCGCGGGCGGTGTCGCCGTCCTGGCGGTCCAGCCAGGCGAGGTACTGCCCGTAGGACGCGGCCCGCTCCAGGCCGGACGGGTCGCCGCCGGCCCGGTAGGTCGCGGACACCTCGTTGAAGGTGATCGGCGTCGACCAGCCGTCCATCACGATGTGGTGGCTGGTGAGGACGAGCCGGTGCCGTTCGTCGGCGAGCCGGACCAGGAGCAACCGCAGCAGCGGGGGCGCGGTGACGTCGATCCGCGCGGCGAGTTCCTCGGCGGTGAGCCGGTCCAGTTCGGTGAGCGCCTCGTCGTCGGTGCGGCCGGACAGGTCCGTCTCCCGCCACGGCAGCACCACGTCACGAGCGACGACCTGCACGGCCTCGCCCGAGCCGAGCCGGTGGAAGCCGACCCGCAGTGCCTCGTGCCGGGCGACGAGCGCCTCCCACGAGGCGCGCAGCCGCCGCGCGTCCAGGGGGCCGTCGAGCGCGAGGACCCGCTGGCTCTGGTAGACGTCGGGACCGTCCTCGTCGAAGGTCGCGTGGAACAGCATGCCCTCCTGCAACGGGGACAACGGCCAGACGTCCGTGAGGCTTGGCACGGCCGCCTGGAGCCGGTCGAGGTTCTCCTGCGTCAGGGCGGGCACCAGCGGGAAGTCGGAGGGCGAGTGACCGCCGGCGCCGGGGGCCCGGGTGTGCACGGCCAGTCCGCCGAGCATCGCCAGCCAGGTGTCGCCCAGGTGTTCCGCGGCCGAGTCGGTCAGCACACCGGCCGGCCAGCTCAGCCTGACCTCCAGCTCGGGCCCTTCGGGTGTCTCCCGGACCGTGGCGTTCGCCTCCAGGGAGTGGGGCAGCCGCATCTCCGGGGCGACGCTCCCGCCGAGCGCGGTCTCACCCACCGGCTGCCATGCGGCGGGATCCGCGACGGAGGCGGAACCACCAAACCGGCCGAGGTAGTTGAAGCCGATCTGCGGTGCGGGCGCGGCGCGCAGGATGGGTGCGGTGTGTGGATTGAGGTGACGCAGCAGGTCGTGGCCGAGGCCGTCCCCGGGGACCGCCCGCGCCTGCTCCTTGACCGTCTTCAGCAGCACACCGGCGGCACGTCCGCCGGCCTTGACGTCCTCCAGGTCGACGTCGGCGGCGTCCAGGCGCACGGGGTGCGAGCCGGTGAACCATCCGACGGTACGGGAGAGTTCGGCGTCGGCGAGGAGGTCCCGGCCATGCCCTTCGACGTCGACGAGGACGGCGGTGTCCGACGTTCGGCGGCCGTGGGTCACGGCACCGACGAGCGCCGACAGGAGGACGTCGTCCATACCGCAGTGGAACGCCGCCGTGGTCCGGCCGAGCAGGACGGAGGTCTGCCGGGGCGGCAGGACCCAGGTCCGCTGACGGAGGGTGGCGACGGTGTCCACGGCGGGGTCGAGGGAGCGTTCTCCCAGGGGCGCCTGAGGCTCCCCCAACAGAGCCTGCCAGGCAGGGAGTTCGGCGACACGTTCCTCGGACACGGCCTGCGCGGCAAGGAGTTGGGACCAGCGGCGGAACGACGTACCCACCGGATCCAGCACCGGCTCACGCCCCTCGGCCACCGCCTCACACGCAGCCCGCAAGTCAGGCAGCAGCACCCGCCACGACACACCATCCACCACCAAGTGATGCGCTACGACGACCAGGCGGCCCATCACACCCGGGCCCGCGTCC
>NZ_JBIVNC010000031.1:0-21522 GCF_044753385.1 Streptomyces sp. NPDC088387 | reverse complement strand
CGAGAGAATCAGAAGGCATGTCAGGGTCGGCGCCCGGTGTTCTTGTCCTGCTGGCGGATCCCGTTCTCGTTCTCGTCCTGCTGGAACTGGAAGTTCTTGCCCGTGTCGGTGGTGAGGGTGCTCAGTCCCAGGAAGCCACCGGCGATCTGCTCGACGGCGTCCTTCAACGGCACATGTATCTCGTTGTACTTGTTCACGATCGCCAGCGTCGACTTGTCGCCCGCTGTCCCGATGGTGGGGTTGCCGGGATACTGGGTGGAGTCGTCCACCCACTGGCCGGTCAGGAGCTTGGCGATGTCGGCGAGCTGGTCGATGTTCGAGCCGCCCTGCCTGATCCCGTCAGGATCCGCCTCGAACGTGGAGTTGCTAGGCACGTCCCCTCCCTCGGTCCATGTTGAGCGGGCCGTCCGGGGCTCGCAGGGGTTCCAGCAGTTCCTCCAGGCCCAGGCCCTCCAGCCGGTCCACCGCGTCCGGTCCGTCGGCGGCCACGCCGATGCCCGTGGCGGCCAGCTCTCCGAACCTGGCGTGCACCTGGGTCATGAGCTGCTGGTGGGCCCGGGACATGGCTTGCAGGACACTGTTGGCCAGGTCCTTGCCGGACATGGTCTGGTGCTTGTTGTCCAGGAACCGCAGTCCGTTCGGCTGGCCGTCGGCGCCCAGGGTGATCTCGACGACCCGGTCCTTGGACCTGGCCGTGGTGGTCATGGCGGCGATCTCCTCCCTGGCCTTGAGCAGGGCGAGCCGCTGGGTCTCGAAGTCGGCCATGGCCTGGTCGAGTTGTTGCCTCAGTTCGTCGTTCATGATGGGTGTCTTCTCCCGTGCCGTGGGGTTGCTCGGATACGGATGTGGCTGGGGTCGAGGTCGAGGTCGGGGCTCCCGGCGGTCAGCGGCCGATCGAGGCCGGCAGTCCCTCTTCGCCGGTGCCCCAGACGTCGTCCTCCTCGTCCCAGCCGGAGTCCTGTGTCTCGGGGCGCCAACCGCCGCCCTCGCCGGAACCCTGACCTGTGGTGGGCGTCCGGCTCGGCACCTCGTCCGGGTCCTGGTCCTCCTCCTCGAAGGCCTCCGCGGGCGGCGGCTCGGCCGGCCGCTGTGGACCGGTGTGGAAGTACGCGCCGTCCTGGTCGTTCTCCTGGTAGGTCTCACGGGTCCGTTCGCCCTGGCCCTGGCCCTGCTGGTTACCCATGCGGGCCATACCCATCATCATCATCATGGGAGACATCAGGCCGCCCAGGGCGGACAGCCCGGGGTCGTCACCGGTGCCCGAGGGAGGTGCGACGCCGGTGCTCCCGGTCGCCGGGGTCAGCCCGTCCGGCGTACCGCCCGCGACGGCGGTCTCCGGACTGGGCACCGCCTGGAACTGACCGTCGGGACTGGTGAGCGTACTGCTGCCGTCGGGGAAGTTCGTGGCGGTGTAGCCGCTCGGGTCCGTGGACGAGACAGTGCCGGTCGGGTACGTCGTACTGCTGGAGCCGTCGCCGTTGTCGACGGTGAGTCCGCTGGGGTCGTAGGACGGCAGGTCGCCCGCGCCCGTGCCGCCGCTCACTGTCGGGATGTCGATGCCGCCAAGGCCGCCGCCGGCTCCGGTGCCTCCGGTCGCGGGCGTGGAGGACACCGTGCCGTCCGGGTTGACGGTGACGGAACTGCCGTCGGGGTAGGTCGTGGTGAAGCCGCCGTCCGGGTCGAGCGTGGTCTTGGAGCCGTCCGGGTTCACCAGGCTCTGGCCTTCGCCGAGTTGGCTGGTCACCTCGGAGCCGTTGGCGGTGGTGGTGGTGACCTGACCGTCCGGGGTGATCGTGGTGGAACTGCCGTCGGGGAATTCCATGCTGAGGCTGCCGTCGGCGTTCTGCGTGCTCACCGTGCCGTCGGGCGTGGTCAGTTGGGTCAGCCCGTCCGGTGTGGTGGTCTCCACCACGCCGTTGGGCATGGTCGTGTACTCGTTGCCGTTCGGGTCGACATTGGTGATGCTGCCGTCGGCGTTGTGGGTGACCGAGGAGCCGTCCGGATACTCCGTGGTGATGTTGCCGTCGGAGTCCAGGCTGGTGACGGAACCGTCGGGGTTGACCAGGGACTCACCGACGCCCAGGTTGTCGGTGGAGATGGTGCCGTCCGGGCCGGTGGTGGTCACGTCGCCGGTCGGGCTCACGGTCGTCGAACTGCCGTCGGGGAACTCGGTGGTGACATTGCCGGCCGGGTCGGTGGTGACGACACTGCCGTCGGCGTTCTGTGTGACCGAGGAGCCGTCCGGGAACTGCGTCGTGATGTCACCGTTGGCGTCGACGCTGGTGACCGAGCCGTCGGGGTTGAGCAGTGACTCACCGGCGCCGAGGTTGTCGGTGGAGATGGTGCCGTCCGGGCCGGTGGTGGTCACGTCGCCGTTCGGGCTGACGGTCGTGGAGCTGCCGTCGGGGAACTCGGTGGTGATGCTGCCGTCCGGGTTCGTCGTCGTGACACTGCCGTTCGAACCCGCCAGCCCTGCCGGGTCGTCCGTGAGCCCGGGGATGCCGCCGGTGCCGTTGTTACCGGTACCGACCAGGTTGCCCAGGGGCGGGACGGCCATCGGGTTGACACCACTGTCCGTCAGCGCCGGATCCGTGAGGGACGAGGTGTCCGGCAGGCCCCCCGAGTCCGTGGCGAGGGTGTTCGGGTCACCGAGGTCACCCAGGGAGCCGGTGGGGTCGAGTGTCCCGCCGGTGCCGAGGTCGGTGTTGAGGCTTTCGGGGTCGAGACTCGTGGGGAGGTCCGTCCCGAGCGTGGCCGGATTGTTGAGCCCGTCACCCAGGTCGGTCAGGGAGTCGTTGAGGCCGTCGCCCAGGTTGTTCAACCCGTCGCCCAGTCCGCCACCCAGGTCGTTGAGTCCGTCGCCGAGGTTGTTGAGGCCGTCACCCAGGTCGTTGAAGTTGTTGCCCAGGTTCTCCCCGAGGTTGTTGAGTCCGTCGCCCATCCCCTCGCCCAGGTCGTTGAGCCCGTCGCCGAGGTCGTTGACGTTGTTGTTGAGATCGTTGATCGCGTTGTTGTAGTCCTCGTTGGCCTGGTTGGCGTCCTCCTCGGCCTGCTCCTTCTCCAGCTCCAGCTTGTCCTCCTGGTACTGCTCCGGCAGGGACACGGTGGTCTTCTCGTCGAAGGCGAACGCGGTGTTCCAGCCGGGGTTGAGAACCCGGTTCCAGTTCTCCTGAAGGGTCGAGACCTGCTGACGGGCCGGCTCGTCGAGGTTGACCTGGATGTTCTCCCGCCAGCGGTACTGTGCCTCGTTGGCGATGTTCGCCCACGTGCTCTGGTCCTTGAGATTGCCCCAGACCGTGGTTTCGGAGAAGCCGGGGAGATCCTGCTGACTTCCCCCGTGCCACCCCTTCCTGGTCCAGTTGTACTCCCTCACCCAGGCCGAGAGTTCTTGGAATATCTGGAGGAATATGTTGCGCTGGTCGCCGTCGACATTGGCGTTCACCCGCATTCCGTTGGCCAGCGTCACCGGGATGGGGGTCGCGCTTCTGCTGATGAACCTCATGAACTGGTCGTACATGTTCTGCAAGGCGGTGTGCAGTGCGACTTCCGCCGCGATCAGCGAGTCACCGTGCAACGTGCTGGACTGGAATCCGCCGCCGGACACGGACGACGCCGTGGGCGAGAAACCCGGCGGGGACAGCTCATTGGTGAAGCCGTCGTACTTCTGGTAGAGCTGGTTGATCAGGTCGTAGAAGACTCCGGCACCGGTGCCCCGCCAGGCCGCATCCTCCTGGCCCAGGCTCTCCAGCCACTGCTTGAACATCTCGGTGTTCGTGCGGAAGAAATTGCCCGCCGTGTCGAAGGAACGTGCCAACGTCGGGAAGGAATTGAGGTCGACACCCTGGTCCTGACCGGGCGAGCCGCCGTAGTTGCTGGACATGCCGGCCGTCCTGTACGGCGGTTGCACCAGGAACCTGAGCGCGTCGGAACTGCGCTGCCAGTACTGGCGCCCGGCCGTCGTGTCCGTAAAGGCTACGTTCGCCTCATAGACGTTGGGATACTTCGTGTCGATTTCGCGTTCGAACCATCGAATCCACCAACCCGTGCCGTCGTCCCGCGGCCATGAATCAATGTCGAAGTAAGTGGACTTCTTGATGTTGACACTGATCCAGGGGATTCCTCCGTCCCCCTTCTGATCCAGGATGTCGCTGCGCTTTCCCAGATCGAACCCCGTCATCAGGTTGATGATTTCTTCCCAGTTGCCCACAGGCATGGAGGGTTCTCCCCTTCTAGTGGCTCAGACGACGCCTGGAACGGTGTTCTTCTACGACTCGGTCGAGTTGTTTCCGCCGCCCCCGGAGCCGTCCAGGTCGAACATGTAGTCGTCGATGGCGCTCAGGAACTTCTGACCGTCGATGTCGGTCAGGCTGGTGTTCTGGGTGTTGAGCATGGTCGTGATCACGTTCCGGAGCTCCAGCTCCAGGTCCTGGAAGGCGGACACGTGCTTGTTCAGCACGGTGTCGATCGCCGTGGCCGCCGTCTTGGCGTTCTTGACTACGTTGTCTCCGCCGGTGTCCGAGTCACTGTTCATGTTCCCGAGCAGCAGTGGCCGCGGCATGGTGGAGACGTCGAACAGGGAAGGCGGGGTCTGCCCCGGCGCGCGCAGTTCCTTGAGCCGGTTGAGGAACGGCACCAGGTCGCCGTCGATGAACGCCTGAAGGCCGGCGGCGTCGAGTTTTGTCAGGTTGGGCATGCTGAACCCTCCTCACTGCGAGGACGAGTGACGCGCACCCGGGAGACAGGGAGCCCTCGAGTGCGCGGTCCTCGTACGGACGGGCGATTGCTCAGATCGGGATGCTGCTGAAACCCTCGGCGTTGCTCCGGTCGGTCCGGATGTAGTTGGTCGAGACGTTGCTCAGCACGTCACCGTGGCTCTGTAGGATCTGGCCGAGGGCGCTGACCTGACGGTTCCAGGCCGGCTGCACCTGCTCGGTGTAGGTCTCCTTGTCGGCACCGAACCACTCCTGGACCGTGGCGTTCAGGTCGGTCTGGAGCTGCTGGATGAGAGACGTGATCTGCTGCGTCTCGCGCAGCATGTCCTCCACGACGTTGTTCGCGGAGCTGTGGTTGATGTAGATGGGCATACGGGCCTCCTTCGGGTGGTGGGCTTCGGGCGTCAGCCGGCGAGCGTGTTGAACGCGTTGTCGCGGGCGCTCAGGTTCATCTGCCGGTTGACCATCTCGTCGGCGTCGCCCTGGGTGTTGCTGGAGTTGCGGAGGCTGGTCTCCAGCTGCTCCTCCATCAGCCCACAGGTGTTCTTGATCTGGTTCACCTCGTTGAGCCACTTCTCCAGCAGCTGGCCGAACGCCATACCGTCGGAGCCCTTGTAGTCGACGCCCAGCGTCGCGGCGGCGTCCGAGATCCGGCCCTGGCTGGCAGTCAGTGCCGACCTGGCGTTCTCCAGCAGGGAGATGGCACTGCGGTATGTCTGTTCTTGTGATGCCTGCAACGGAGTGCTCATACCGGACTCCTCGTCCATGAGTTGCGTGGTTCAGGGGACAGGCGCATGTCGCCTTGGTCGGGGGCTGAGCCGTACCGGTACGAGGGCGGTGCGACAGCCTCGAAGGAGTGCGTCCTGGACGCCGTGCGCCGAGTGGCGACGCGGCCGAACATCCAGCGGCACGTCCTGGAGCGAGTGCGAAGCGCCTTGCGGTGATCAGGGCTATCACCGGTTGCGAGGCTAGTCAGCGCCAAATGGAGCTGGCAATCAGCCTCTTGGAGATCCGTCCGCATGGGCAGCCTGGCTGCACCATCGGGTAGCTGGCGTAAGCGCCCGGAGCATGCCATCACCCCGGCACCTCAACCCACCACGAATCAAGGGTGGCTGGAGAAGACCGGGGTGATGTCAGTGCGCTGTCGGTGCCCTGTCAGTGCACTGTCGTGCTCAACCGCCTCAGCGCTGAGTGCCCGCGGACCACAGGACCGCGCCACCCGCCGAGACGATGGTGACGTTGCCGTCGGCCTGGATGACCAGCTGGGCGCCGGGGTTGCCGGCGGTGCCCGAGGACCACAGCGTCCGGTCGTCCGAGCTGTAGACGGCGAAGTGACCGTCGGCCTGGAATACCGCGCGGTTGCCCGAGCCCGACGTGCCCGAGGACCAGCGCACCACACCGTTCTCGTCGGTGATGACAAGGTTGCCACTGCTGCGCAGCGTGATCTTCATGCGGTTCGACGCCACCGACTGACCCGAGTTGAGCACGTAGGTGGAGCTCACCACCTTGGTCGACCAGTCGGGTGTGGCCGGCGGCTTGGACACCGGCTTCGGGTCGGGCTTCGAGATGGGCTTCGGGTCGGGCTTCGACACCGGCTTCGAGATGGGCTTGGGGTCGGGCTTCGACACCGGCTTCGAGACGGGCTTGGGGTCGGGCTTCGACACCGGCTTCGGGTCCGGCTTGGATGCCGGCTTCGCGTCCGTCTGCGCGGTCAGCGGCTTGGCCGGAGTGCGGTCGACCAGGACGTTGTCCTTCAGCGGACCCGCCGGCGCGTCCGACCCCTTGGCCGGCTTCGCGTCGGTCTGCGGAGTCAGCGGCTTCGCCGGGGTGCGGTCGATGAGGACGTCGTCCTTCAGCGGCCCGGGAGGGGCCTCCAGGACACCGGAGCCGTCGGGCGTCGAGTCGTCCGAGTCGTCCCCGTCGTCCAGGAACGGCACGCCGCCGAGCAGGAACCCCGACCCGTTCTTCGGCAGGTCGGTGTTGCCCTTGTCCTGGTCGTCCGGAGCGGTCGGCTCACCCGGCTTCGGCGCGGTGGGCACCGGCTGCATGTCGTCCAGCGTGGTGTCCCCGCTGGGGCCGGTGAGGCCCGGACCGATGCTGGTCGTCAGCGGCGGCACCCCCGAGTCCGACTGCGGGTCGCCCTGCGCGGGCTCGGGCACCAGCGGGGAGGCGGCGCCGTCCTGCGGCTCGTGCGACGGCATGTCACTGGCGTAGGAGTCGGCCGTGTTGCTGAGGTCGTCCAGGCCGGTGACGTTCTTGTTGCCGGGGTTGTTCACGAACGGCACCGACACCAGCATGGCGCCGGCGAACGCGGCGGCCATCAGCGGCCACCGCCCGCGCTTTCCGGAGTGCCCGGCGGCGGTGCGGCCGGGCCGGTTCTGGATCGCGCCCTCGGCCGCGGCGGCGGCGATCCGCCCCTCGGCCGTCTGCCCCTCGCCGGCCGGAGGCACCACGGCGAGCCCACCGGCGGTCGTACGCCGCTGACGCTGGCCGAACAGCCCACCGGGCCGCGCCTGACCGGGCTCCCCGGGGGTGGCCCGGCCGCCCGTGAAGGTGTCCGGGACCGCCGCGCCCCGCGCCGGAGCCGAGGTGCGGGACGTACGCCCGGACAGGCTCAGCAGGGAACCGTTCGCACGGCGAGCGGTGGTGGCGTCCCCGGCCGCCTCGGCGACGGAGGCCGCCGCGCTCGCGCCCCTGGCCGCCTGTCCCGCGGAGATGAGCGCCGACGCCTCACCTCCGCCCGAGTCGTCCTCGTTCAGGGGCAGCGCGATGGCCCGTCGTATCGACGGGGCCGCCCCCTCGGTGGGTGGCGGGCCGCCCACCGGGTGTTCTATGGCCATTTCAGCTCCTTGATCGACTTTCTGGCTCAGTTCGTGCACGGGCCGGGCGGCTCCCTCGGGGGAGACGGGAGCCGGAAAGAACAGAACGACCGCCGCCTCCCCCACGAAGCGACGGCCGTCTGTTGCCTCGACCGGGTTCTGGGCCAGATCCCGGGCGAGGGGCCCTGTGCACCTAACGGTCAGTCATGGGTGACGTCAGGACGAAGAGTTGAAGCAACGCGGAGCGGCCCGCGGCCGGGCCGGGACGCCGGCCGCTGTGCGCGACCCACCTTCCGACCCCTACACCTTCGCGGCAGTCACCCGCCCCTGGACACAGGAGCGGTCCGACTTTGCCTGTTGAGCCGCGACTGCTGCCCGTAGGGGAAGAAGACCCGCCGTCCACACCCCCGTCATGCCTCCGGCGCCAGCACCCCCAGCACCCCCGTGGACCGACCGGGCCAGGGCCCGCCCACGGCCGCCCCGGCGGGCAGGTCCAGCAGCGTGAGCAGCCTGGTCAGCACCGACCGGTCCGACTCGTCGAGCCGGCCGGGCGGCGCGGGCGGCGCGATCTCGGGGATCTCGCGCAGCAGCACCACCGTCGCGCTGCCGCGCTTGGCGGACTGGAGGACGCGCAGCCGGGTGCCGGGCGCGAACAGCACCTCACCGGCGGCGTCCGCGCGCTCGGCCGCCGCCTGGTCGGCGTCGGCCAGCACGGCACCGGCCCTGCGGCCCGTCATGGACCAGATCAGGTAGTGGTCGGTGGCGACGGCCGGGTACGCCTTGTCGAACCCGATCGCGCCGATCGGCGCCGCCTCGCCCAACTCCTCCCCCGGCAACAGCAGTTCGGCCGCGTCTCCGAGCGCCCGGCCCGCCGACCTGACGGCCGCGCCGCGGTACGACGGCAGCCGCCGCAGTCCCGAGGCCACACAGCCGAGGAACGGCAGCCAGTCGCCGCTGCCCGCCTCCAGTGACTCCAACAGGGCCTTGTGCACGCCGGATTCGGCGGTGAGGTAGGAGTGCAGGGCCGTGAGGTCCGCGGTGGCCACCTCCGGGTCCGTGGTGTTGCGCAGGGCGGGCATCCGGACCATGGCGCGGGCCACGGCGCCGCCGGAGCTGTCCCAGCGGTCGCTCAACGCCTGTCGTACGGCGTCCCGTTCGGCGTCGGTGCTGCGGTACGAGGGGCGGACGGGCAGCCATGTCACGGTCCGCAGCGCGGAGTTGTTCTCGTCGGGCGCGTACGGCTCACTCTCGGGGTTGGGATCGGGATCGGGTGCGGGCCCGGGCTCTGCTTCGGCCTCCGGCGGTGGTGCGACCGAGCTCATCAGTCCGGTCACGGGGGCGGCGGGTACGTCGAGTTCCTCCACGCCGGTCTCGTCCGGGCCGTTCGGCGCCTCCGGGTCGGGGGCCGGGGGAAGTGGTGGCCACGGGGCCCGTTCGGCGGGCGGAGTGGCTCTGGCGGACGACCACGGGGTTGTGGAGGAGCGGCCCCAGGACGGCGAGGTCTCCTGGCCGCCGGCCGTCGCGGGAACCACGGCCTCCCCCTCGTCCCGGCCGAACGAGGGCCGTACCTCCGGCTCGGGGCCATGGGCCGCAGGCGCGGAGGTCAGTGAGCCGAGGGGAGCGGCGGGAGAGGGCTCCTCGTACGCGCCGGGTACCGCGGACTCCGGCTCGTCGTAGCCGTCACCTTCGTCGCCCACGTAGTCCTGCCCGAGCAGGGGGTCGTACGACGGCTCCGGCACATCGGGTACGGGTGTCACCTCCGGCACCCAGGTCGCGGCCTCCTCCGCGGGGTCGGCCTCATCGCCGAGGCCCCTAGTCGCCGTCTCCGAGGGGGCCCCGGCCTCAGCCGCCTCCCCGCCCGGGTCGGCCCCGGCGGAGGCCCATTCACTGCCACGAGCACTCACACCCGCACCCACGGCACCCGCGCCTGCGGCCCCGGCACTCGCACCCACGGCACCCGAGCCCGCACCCACGGCACCTGCGCCCGCGGCACCCGTATCCGTGCCTGCGGCCCCGGCACCCGCACCCGCGGCCCCGGCACCTGTGCCTGCGGCCACGGCACCCGTACCCCTGGCCACGGCGCCTGCGCCTGCGGCACCCGCACTCGCACCCGTGCCCACGGCACCCGCGCCTGCGGCCCCGGCACCCGCACCCGCACCCATGGCACCCGCGGCGACGGCACCCGTGCCTGCGGCCACGGCACCCGTACCCGCGGCCACGGCGCCTGCGCCTGCGGCACCCGCACCCGCACCCGTGCCCACGGCACCCGCGCCTGCGGCCACGGCACCCGCACCCGTGCCCATGGCACCCGCCCCCGCGCCCAAGGCCCCCCCAGCCGTCCCGGTCGTCCGCGGTGGCCTTCCCGCACTCACCCCGGGAGCCGGCAACGCCGTCCGGGTCACTCCCGCCGCGGGGGCGATCAATGCGGCCGGGGTTGGCGTCTCCGTATGGCGGCCCTGCGAGCGCAGGGCGAGGTCGTGGCGGATGGCCAGTCGGCGCAGGGTCCGCAGGGTCTCCTGGGTCGGTTCGCCGAGGAGCTGGATCAGGGTGTGGGCCCTGACGTCGTCCTGGAGCGAGGTGAACAGCTTCTCCAGGGGAGCCAGCAGGGAGTCGTCCAGCGGGCGGCCCGGTACACCGATGTCGATGGCCATGACATCGGGCCTGACCGGGCGTTCGGCCGCGGACCGGGGCGGTTCGGTGTGGTGCGGGCCGATCCACAGACCCGCCCGCGTCACCGTGATCTGCCACTTCTTGTCGAGCAGCAGCGCGCCGGTCTCCGCGCCGGGCCGCAGTCCGCCGATCGGGGCCCGCCAACTGCTGATCCGTGGCGCAGACGGCGCGCCGCCCTCGGCCGGGGTGCAGGTGACGGCCCGGATGTACGGCTGCCAGGACGGGTTGCCGTCGGAGTCGAGCAGCACCGTACGGGCCGTACCGCCGCCCTGGCCCGGCTCACCCCACGGGGTGTCGCCCTTGGCGCGGCGGGTGACCCGGGGAACCGCCGGGCGGCCCTCCTCCAGCAGGACCGTCAGGCCGTTGGCGACCTGCACCTCGATACCGAGCAGGTCGGCCACCTCCTGGCCCACGGCGACCAGATCGCCCCCGTCGGCGGAGACGAGCCGCACGGTGCCGCGCACGGCGGCGGGCAGTGCGGCCAGCACGTCGGCGAGGACGTCCGCGGGGACCTGTGCGGCGCCCGTGGTGTCGACGAGCAGGACCGGCCCCTCGGGGTCGACGGGAAGGGCGTAGCGGATCGCGTCGACGCCTTCGGGGGGCGATCCGGCGGGCTGGATCAGCAGGCCCGCCGGGATGTGTTCGATGACACACCCGGGGGCTCCGTCCAGGGGTACGCGCTCCAGCGCGGTGTGCCAGCCGGGCACGGGGTGGCGCGGACCGAGGTGCCGGGGCCGGCCGGTGGGGGACAACTGCCACCAACCTCCTGCCCTTTCGGGCAGATCCGGTGCGAAGAGACTGCCGCCGGGCACCACCATGGCCACCCCGGCGGGAGCCAGTACGTCCCCGCCGAACCGTTCGCCGATGGTGCGGGCCGGCGCCGGCCCGTCCGTGCGGTCCGCGGCGCCGCCGGACATCACCAGGCGCAGCAGATGGGTGCCTGCCTCCCGGCACTCCTCAAGTGCGGGTTCGAGGAGTTCGCACAGGGCGTCCATGTCGTCGAAACCGGCGCCGACCAGCACGGTGGCGCTCTCCGGGAACGACCCCGCGCCGACGACCGCGTCCAACGCCTTGGCCGCGTAGACGAGTTGGTCGGGGACCGGACCGGAGCCGTGCACGGCCCAGATGCCCCTGGCTCCGGTCAGCTGAAGGGCGGAGGATCGCGCGCGACCACTGCCCGGACGGGCACCGGGGCCCTGGGACGAGGCGCCGCGGCGGGCGCCGAGCGGGCTCATCCGAGCCTCCGGGGCTGGGCCCCGACATGTATGACGAACTTCTCCGACACCTTAGGTGGCCTCTTTTCGCGGAATATACTGCGCGGGACGAGTGCGCGGAGCGCCTCGGTCTTTCCTTCTGAACGACGGTGTGCGGGCCGGCAGAAGCCCCTCGGACCGTTCGGGAGTTCCTGTCGTCGGTCTTCGGGCCCTACGAACAACACAGCTCTTCAGCACGCGGTGTGGACGGGAGACGGTATGGCCGTGAGCGGCGAACGAGACAACCGGCGGGAGTTGCCCGCGGTCGGTGCGCGCGGGTCCGGAGCGGCGGCAGTCGCCCTGCTCGCCACGGCGCTGGTGTGCGGGGCGGCCGCGGGTGCCGTCGCCGCGGACACCCCCGCGCCGCTGCCCTCCGCGGGTGTCACCGCCGAGCCTGCGCCCGAACTGCCGGTCATGCCACCGCTCCTGGACCTCTCCCGGACGTCCTGCACCAAGGCGTCCAGCAGGCAGGTCACCGCGATGCCGTGGGCACAGCTGAGTCTTGAACTGACCCGGGCCCACCAACTCACCACCGGCGCGGGCGTGCGGGTGGCCGTCATCGACACAGGTGTGGAGAACAACGTGTCCGCGCTGTCCGGCCGGGTGACCGGCGTGGGCGCGGGCGCCACCGACGACTGTGTGGGACATGGCTCGTTCATCGCGGGCACCATCGCCGCCGAGCCGGCGGCCGGCAGCGCGTTCAGTGGTGTCGCGCCCGGCGCGCGGATCCTGGCCGTGCGCGGCACCGACTCCACGGGGGCGCCGGACCAGGCGCGGGTGGCCGCCGGGATCCGGTCGGCGACCGACGCGGGGGCGAAGGTCATCGCCGTATCGCTGTCGTTCTCCTCCGCCTCCGACGCGCTGGAGTCGGCGCTGGATCACGCCGCCGACCGTGATGTGCTGGTCGTCGCGGCCGCGCTGCCCGACGGTCTGACCGCGAGCGCCTTCGGCGGCGAGGACCCGCCGTCCACCCTGGAGTACTGGCCAGCCGCCGACCCCCGGGTGCTGTCCGTGGTCGACCAGGACATCACCGGCGCCCGCCCCAGCGGATCCCTGGAACCGGCCCGCGCCGACCTCGCGGCCCCGGGCCAGGGCATCACCGGCATCGGTCCCCGCGGCAAGGGCAACTTCCTCGCCAACGGCCCTTCCGTGGCCGCCGCGTTCGTCGCCGGCGCCGCCGCGCTCGTCCGCTCCTACGACCCCGACCTGAGCGCCGCCGAGGTGGCGGCCCGGCTGAAGGCCGGCGCCTATCCCGCCCGGGTGCCCCAGCTCAACCCGTACGGCGCCCTGGCCGCCGTAGCCCCCTCGGCGGGGCCGTCGACACGGCCCCGAGTGTCGGACGCCATCCACCTGAACCCCGTTGTGGAGGACACCGCGCCGGGGCGCAGGGCCTACACGGTCCTCGGCATGTCCGCCGCGGGGGCCGGTGTCCTGGCCGCCGGCGCCCTGCTGACCCGCCGCAACCGGCGCAACAGGGCGGCCGCCCAGGACTGAGGCGGCGGCGGGCTCGTCGGGGCTGGTCGCGCCGTTCACAGCAGGTCCGGCACCCGCTCCTCCTCCAGGTCCAGCAGGGCCGTCTGGACCTGGAGGTTGCGGCGGCGGGTGATGTAGATGCCCCGTCCGGGCGGCAGGATCTTCGGCTTGACGTTGCTGAACAGGAAGCCCTCGGACGGCGGGCAGGACATCAGCAGGGCAGGCGAGTTGGACTCCGTCATACGGCGGATCGTCGGATCGTTGGCGCCCCGCAGACCGCCGGCGGCGGCACGAGCGACCACCAGGTGGAAACCGACCTCGTAGCCCAGCGGCAGATGTTCGAGGAACGGGTCGAGCGGGTTGCGCATCGGGGACGCCACCAGGTCGTAGTCGTCGACCAGGACGAACAGCCGCGGCCCCTGCCACCAGTCGGCGAGCCGCATCCGGGCCGGTGAGATGTCCTGTCCCGGCGTACGGGTCTTCAGTGCCCGCGCCGCCCCCTCGACCAGTTCGCCCAGCTGGTCCACGGAGACCGCGTGGCCCAGCCGGTACTCCTCGGGCACCGCCTCGACCAGGTTGCGGCGGAAGTCGACCACGAGGATCCGGGCCTCGGCCGGGGTGAACCGCTCGCAGATGTTCTTCGCGAGCAGCCGCAGCAGATTGGTCTTGCCGGACTCGGTGTCGCCGAACGCGACCAGGTGCGGCGACTCGGAGAAGTCGTGCCAGAACGGCTGGAGTTCGCTCTCCTCGACCCCGATCGGGATCCTGAGCCTGCCGGTCGCCTCCGCCGCCGTACGGGGGCCGGAGCCGGCGGGCGCCGGGACATGGGCCGGCAGCTCCGACGCGTTGAGCAGGGTCGGCAGCATCCGCACCGGCGGCGCGCCCTGCCCCGGCCAGCTCTCGGCGACCGACGACACCAGGTCACCGACACCGTCGGCGAGTTCGGCGCCGCCGCTCTCCACCCCGTCGATACGGGGCAGCGCGGCCAGGAAGTGCAGCTTGGTGTCGATGGTCAGCCCGCGTCCCGGCACCGACGGCACGTCCTTGGCGCGCCGCATGTCCGCCATGGAGTCCAGCGGGTCACCCATGCGCAGTTCGAGCCGGGTGCCCGACTGGTCGCGCACGGCCGCCGACAGCTCCACCCAGCGGGCGGTCGTGATGATCAGGTGGACCCCGTAGTTGAGTCCGTTGGTGGCGATCTGGTTGATGGTGGGCACATGGTCCTGGAAGTCCTGGCGGACCGTGGCCCAGCCGTCGATCACCAGGAACACGTCACCGTGCGGCTCCTCGGGGAACTCCCCGTTCGCGCGCCGCCGCCGCAGTGTCGGCATGGAGTCGATGCCGTGGTCCAGGAAGAGCCGCTCACGCCGGGCCAGGATCGAGGTGACCTCGGCGAGCGTACGGCCGATCCGTTCGGTGTCCAGCCGGGTCGCGACCCCGCCGACGTGCGGCAGCCCGGTCAGTGACTGGAGTGAGCCGCCACCGAAGTCCAGGCAGTAGAACTGCGCCTCGCGCGGGGTGTGGGTGAGCGCGAGCGCGGTGATCAGGGTGCGCAGCAGGGTGGACTTGCCGCTCTGCGGGCCGCCCGCGATGGCCACATGGCCGCCCGCCGCGGACAGGTCGACGCTCAGCAGGTCGCGCTGCTGCTCGAAGGGCTTGTCGATGATGCCCACCGGGATGGTGAGCCGTCCGCGCTGCGGCCAGTCCGCGGTGGTCAGACCGAACACCGGGTCCGGGGAGAGCGGCGGCAGCAGCTGGTCGAGGGTGGGTGGCGCCTCCAGCGGCGGCAGCCACACCTGGTGGGCGGGCGGCCCGGCGTCGCGCAGCCGGCCGATCGCGATCGACAGCAGGGAGCCCGCGCCGCCCTCCGGCTCGCTCACGGACGTGTCCGGCTCCGGCTGCGGGGCCGGCGTCGGGGCCTGCCGGTTGGCGACGTACTCCGCGCTCCACAGCACCACCTGGCTGGCCACCTGCGCCTGGACGAGCGCGCTGGAGCGCTGCCGGTAGGTGCCGGAGACGTACGCCGCCCGGAAGCGCGTCAGCGGCTCGATACCGCTCTTCAGGAAGCCGCTGCCGGGCTGCGGCGGCAGCTCGTAGGCGTCCGGGACACCCAGCACACCCCGTGACTCCATCGCGGAGAAGGTGCGCAGCCCGATCCGGTACGACAGATGGCCCTCCAGCTGGTGCATCCGGCCCTCGTCGAGGCGCTGCGAGGCCAGCAGCAGATGCACCCCGAGGGACCGGCCGAGCCGGCCGATCATCACGAACAGGTCCATGAAGTCCCGGTGCGCGGCGAGGAGTTCACTGAACTCGTCGACCACCACGAACAGGCTGGGCAGCGGTGCCAGCGGGGTGCCGGACGCGCGGGCCCGCTCGTACTCCAGCTGCGAGCTGAAGTTGCCCGCCGACCGCAGCAGCTCCTGCCGGCGGATCATCTCGCCGTGCAGCGCGTCCTGCATCCGGCCCACCAGAGCGGCCTCACCGGCCAGGTTGGTGATCACCGCCGAGGTGTGCGGGAGTTCGTCCAGACCGAGGAAGGTCGCACCGCCCTTGAAGTCGACGAGGACGAAGTTCAGTGTCTCGGAGGAGTGCGTCAGCGCCAGACCCAGTACCAGGGTGCGCAGCAGCTCGCTCTTGCCCGAGCCGGTGGCGCCGATCAGCATGCCGTGCGGGCCCATACCGCCCTGCGACGACTCCTTGATGTCCAGGTCCACGGGGTGTCCGTCGGTGCCCACCGCGATGGGTACCCGCAGCCGGCCGGAGCCGGAGGCGGAGCCCGCCCGCCGCTGCCAGTAGCCCGCCGGGTCGTGCCGGTGCAGGTCGGGGATGCCCAGCAGACTCGTCAGCTGGATGTCGGACTCCAGCGGGCGGGTCGCGTCACCCATGTCACCGATGCGCTTCGAGGCGAGCAGCGCGGCCACCGAGCGGGCCGCCGCCGGGCCCAGTGTGTCGGCCCGGCCAAGGAGGGTCGTCGCCTCCTTGCGGTTGCGGTCGGTACGGACCAACGACACAGAGCCCTCGCTCAGTTCGAGCCGCAGCACGGTACGGCCCGGACGCCAGCTGAGCGCCTCCGAGAGGTCCACGACCACGGTGTTGCGGAAACCCTGCCGGTCGAAGCGGTGGCCCGCCGGTATCTGGCCCCCGTCGACCACCACGACCGTGAACGGCTCGTCCTTGCCGACCTCCGCCGTCACGTCGAACGGCGGCCGCTCGGTGAACTCCTCGCCCAGCAGGTCCTCCAGCTCGTTGGCGTTCGCCGCGATCAGCCGGGACGGGCCCGCGCCGTCCGTCTCGTGCGCGTGCAGACTGTGCGGCAGCCACTTCGCCCAGTCCCACTCCGCACGCCGGTCCGGGCTCACACAGAACGCGACGACCATGTCCTGCGGGGCGTGCATCACCGCGAGCTGCCCGATCAGGGCCCGCGCGGTCGCCGTCACCTGCTCGCGCTCCCCGCGCATCAGCACCCGCGCCCAGGTGCGCAGGAACACCGCGATCGGCTGGTCCGGCACCGTCGAGTAGGCGTTGATGAAGGCGCGCAGCGCGTGCGCGGACAGCGGGTCCAGGTCGTCCAGCGGCTTGCTCGCGGCGGTCGTCAGCTTCAGGCCGAGGCGCTGGTCACCGACCGCGAGCCGGACCTCCGCGAAGTCCTCGTCGCCGGGCCGCCGTTCCCACAGCCGCGAGCTGCGGGCGAACGTCCACAGCGCGGTCGGCTCCGGATGCCGCCAGGCCAGCGCGCGCTGCTGCTCGGCGACCGCCCTGCGCACGCGGCGCCGTACCCCCGACAGATAGCGCAGATAGTCGCGGCGCGAGCCCTTGAGGTTGTTCTTGCGCTCCGAGTTGGCACGCACCAGCTGACCGATCAGCATGGTGCCCATCGCCAGGGCCATCACCCCCACGATCACATAGGTGACCGGGCTCGACGTGGACCCCGGGCGCATGTAGAGCAGCACCATGGCGCCGGACATCATGGCCATCGGCAGATAGGTCGTCATCGCGCCGCCGCTGGGCGTCGGCTCGGCGACGACCGGCGGTTCCTGGAGCCCGAGGTCACCCTTCGGCATCTCGGGTCCGATGCGGCGCGTCGGCCGGCGGAAGAACACCACACTCAAGGAACGTCACCTCTGGCTGTCTGAACGGTCGGACCGTTCCTGCCGGTCCACCGATGTGTGTCACCTGCACCGCGTGGTTGTGTGCCACGTCCATATGTGTCACACGCGCGTGGCCGAGGGCGCCGGTCAGTGCCTACGGGCAGACATGTGTGCCCGAGCGGTCATGGTTGACTCCCGGCCGCTGCCCACCACCCGCACACCGGGGCGAACATGCCTCAGGGTGCTCCCCGGGGCTGCCCCCGAGGGAAGTGTTGCCGCTCGCACATCACTCGCGCGGCGACCAGGGGTTAGTGTCCCCATCCAACCCCCCGCACAAGACGAGTGAGTGCCTGCGTGCGCTCGTACGCATGCCGATCGGAGAGTGGGCACCTCAGATGAGCGACACCTCGGTGGCGGCTCTGCCCGGCACGGCCGGGCTGTGCCGGCTCACCGTCCGGGCCCCGGAGAAGTCCCTGGACCTCGCGGTCCCCGCGGACATCCCGGTGGCCGACCTGCTGCCGGTCATCGTCGGATACGCCGGCGACGACCTGGACGAGACCGGACTGGACCACGGCGGCTGGGCGCTCCAGCGCATCGGCGGCGACCCCCTGGACCCCGAGGGCACCGCACAGTCCCTCGAACTGCACGACGGGGACGTGCTGTTGCTGCGCCCCGCGGCCGAGACCCTGCCGCCGGTGCGGTTCGACAACCTCGTCGACGGCGTCTCGGCCACCGTCCGGGACCTGCCCAACTCGTGGTCGCCCACCATCAGCCGGTGGGCCCTGCGCGCCGTGCTGCTGGGGGTGCTGCTCGCCGTCCTGGTGCTGCTGGCACTGTCCGAGGACGACGCCGGCGGCCGGGCCGTGCTCTGCGCGGGCGCCGTCCTGATGCTGCTGGCCGGCGCCGGCTCCGCGGCCCGGGTCCTCGACGACATGCCCGGAGCGATCCTGCTGGGCCTGGCCGCCGGACCGTTCGCGGCACTCGGCGGCGCGCTCGTCGTCGGCGGCGCCACCGGAGTCGGGGGCTCGAACCTGGAGGGCGCCCGCTGGCTGGCCGGCGCGGCCGCCTGGGCGCTGGCCACCGGACTGGCACTGGCCGTCGTCGGCTCGTGGCCGGTCGCCTTCGCCGCGAGTGTCGTCGTCGCGGTGGCCGGCGTGATCGGCGGCGTGCTGATGCTCACCCTGGACGAGGGCGTCGACGGCGCGGCGGCCGGGGTGACCGTACTGGTCATCCTGTTCGGGGCGTTCGTCCCGACCATCTCCTTCTCCCTCGCGGGACTGCGACTGCCACCCCTGCCCACCAACTCCGACCAGCTCCAGGAAGGCATCGACCCCTACCCCAGCGAAGAAGTCACCGCGCGTAGCGCCGCCACCGACCGCTGGATGACCGGCTTCCTGCTCGCCGTCGGTGCGATCTGCGCCGCCTGCTTCGCCGGACTCGCCCACGACACCAGCACCCCGCAGCTGCTCACCGGCGGCCTGCTCGCCGCCGTACTGCTGCTGCACGGCCGCAACCTCGGCAACGCCTGGCAGCGCCTCGCCCTCGTGGTGCCCGGCGCGTTCGGCGCCCTGCTGCTGGCCGTGTGCACCGCCTTCCAGCGGGGCTGGAACGGCCAGCTCACCCCGGTCGTCCTGCTGCTGGCCGCCATCGTGGTCGCGAGCATCCTGTGGACCGTGCCGGGCCGGCGCATGCTGCCGTACTGGGGCCGCGCCGGTGACCTGCTCCAGTCCGCGGCGGCGATCGGCCTGCTGCCGAGCGTGCTGTGGGTGCTGGGCGTCTACGCCGACCTGCGCGGCATCAAGGGCTGAGAGCGAGAGCGAACCCATGCAGACACGACGCGAACAGGTCCAGGCCCACCGCTTCGTCGTATCCCGGCTGAACACCGGCCTGATGCGCACCGACCCGGACTTCCCCGAGAGCCCCGTACGCCGCACCAACGTCGGTATCGGCTGCGGCGGCGCCATCGGCGTGATCCTCGCGATCGGCTTCCTCGTCTACGGATTCATCTCCCCGGGCGGCAACAACACCTGGCAGAACGGCACCACCCTGATCGTCGAGAGCGGCACCGGCAACCGGTTCCTCTACGACGGCTCCCTGCGCCCCGTACGCAACTACGCCTCGGCGAAGCTGATCGTCGGCACGCAGATGAGCACCCGCACGGTGCCCGCCAAGTCCCTCGCCGACACCCCCCGCGGCGGCGCCGTCGGCATCGAGGGCGCACCCGACACCCTCCCCAAGGCGTCCAGCATGGACGACGGCCGCTGGGAGGTGTGCGCCACCGTCCGCACCACCGACAGCAACCAGCGCGCCGCGGCCACCACCCTGGTCGTGGACAGCGACACCCCCGGCGCCGGACTCGGCGCCGACGAGGCCCTGCTGGTCGTCGCGCCCGACGAGACCTACTACCTGGTCTGGCGCGGCAACCGGTACCGGCTCTCCGAGGGCACCGACAGCGCCGAAGCACTCGGCTACGGCGCCACCGACCCGCTGCCCGTGACCGCCGCGTTCCTCGGCGCCCTGCCGGCCGGCACCGACCTGGCCCCCACCCCCGTGCCCGGCCAGGGCGACGCCGGCCCCGAACTCGACGGCCGCGCCACCAGGATCGGCCAGGTCTTCGTCGTCGAGACCCCCGGCTCCGCCGAGCGCTACTACCTGCTGCTGCGCTCCGGCCTGGTCCCGCTCACCCCCACCCAGGCGGCCCTGTCCCTCAGCGGCCCCGGGGTCCGGGAGCGCGCCTACGACGGTGAGGCGCCCGTCGCCCTGCCCATCACGGCCGACAGCCTCAACGGCCGCCTCGTCACGGGCGGTTCGGAGGCCGAGACGACCGGCAGGTCCCTGCCGACGTCCCCGCCGAAGCTGCTCGCCGTCAACCAGACCCAGGCCGCGTGCGTACGCCTGGACACGGCGGGCGGCGACGGCGACGAGGAGGGCGAGGGGGAGGGCGCGTCGGGCGGCTCCGGTACGTCGGGTACGACCATCAGCGTGGCGCTGATCGACGCGCGTGGACTGCCCGCGAGCGCCAAGTCCCCGGTGAGCAGGCCCTGTCTGCCGGTCGACGCGGTCGCCGTACCGCCGGACGGAGGCAGTCTGGTCCGGGCCCTGGGCGCGGGCGGCAGCCAGGTCGGCGGCACGACCTATCTGGTGACCGAGACGGGGATGAAGTACCTGGTCCCGACGAGCCAGGCGGCGGAGGCGCTCGGTTACGACCTGACCGCCGCACGGGGCCTGCCGTCGACCCTGCTGTCGATGCTGCCCACCGGGCCCGATCTGTCACAGGACAACGCGGTCGCGGGAAGGACCGTCAGCAGCACCGCACCCGGGTGTGCTACACCGGCGGACCGGTGACCCGCGTCACCCTCTGGAGAGATCCGCGGTTGCTTGAAAGTTGACAGAAAGGGTCAAGTGGCGCCAATCCTGTCCAAGTTGCATTCGGTCATTTGACGGAAGCTCTCCCGCCCGCCGCCCGCCTACTGTGCTGATGTGCCTCGGTACACCCTCTCGTCGGCCCCTCCCGGTGCTGATCAGAGCGGGGAGGCGCGGACCGAGCTAAGCATGTCGGCTCTAGGTGGGGAATGCTGAAGTGTCTGTAATTCAAACGGAAGTCATGAGCGGCGGGACGGCGACTGCCGTCCTCGACCGCAGGCCCGGCACGGCCGGGAACACGATCTCGGTCGTCCTGAGAGCGAGCGACTCCATCCTGGAGCACGCCACCGGTGCCTATCTTCAGGCGCGGTCGAACTTCAACATCCTTCCCCAGCAAGGGATTCGCGAGGCGGACGTCTCCGTGATGTTGCTGAGCACCGTGAGCGACGACTGGCTCCGGGTGCTCAAGCAGGACGCCGCGCGAGCCGGCGGCGCCCCGATTCCCGTGGTGGTGATGGCCGACCGTGTCAACGAGCGGCAGCTCACTCTGGCGGTCGAATACGGGCTGACCAGTTTCCTCTACCGCGGCAGTTCCAGCCTTGAGCAACTGCTCGAAGCGACGGTCGAGGCGAGCGCCGGACGCAGCCGAATGCCGCGTGAACTCATGGGCCATCTCATCGCCGAACTCGGGCACCAACAGCGGCAGCAGACCATTGCGCAGTTAACGCGAAGAGGTGGCCTGTCCGCCCGCGAGATAGAGGTCCTCCGGATGCTCGCCGAGGGAATGAACACGGTGGAGATTTCCGAGAAGATGAGCTATTCCGAGCGGACCATCAAGGGGATCATCCACGACAGCGTCAAGCAGCTGAAGTGCAAGAACAGAACACAGGCGGTGGCCTACGCGGTCAGGACGGGGATTCTCTGATCCCAGCCGTATGAAGTGCGCCACCAGAATTCGGCTGGTGGCGCACTTCGTGCTGCCTTTCGGCTTTTTCCTGGCACCGAATTAAAGTTAAATTCATGTGTCACGGGACTTGCCCGACTGTAAAGTCGTTGAGACCATCGGCTAGTTGGCGGCCTGACGACGGCTATCACCGATGAAGCTGCGGGCTGGGGTGAACTTGTATGCCTTCTGATGCTCTTA
>NZ_JBIVNC010000030.1:0-34020 GCF_044753385.1 Streptomyces sp. NPDC088387 | reverse complement strand
CGGCTCGCGGCTCGCGGCTCGCGGCTCGCGGCTCGCGGCTCGCGGCTCGCGGCTCGCGGCTCGCGGCTCGCGGCTCGCGGCTCGCGGCTCGCGGCGACGATCTTCTATCACACCTCAAGCCGCGCTTCCACCCTTCATGTCGCTACCACCTCGCCGGTCGTGAACAGGTACACGGTAACCAGGTTGCTGGTCAGTCCCGAAGCGGGGCGGCCGTCCGTTCCCCCAGGTGCAAGGCGATTCGTCAGGGCGGCCGTGGTGACGTCGGTCAATTCGTCACGTTCTCGTCCAGGTGCAGCTCGCCCGACTCTCGCATCCGGCGTAAGCCCGCGACGAAGGGTGCTTCCCAGCGCGCGAAGGCGTCCATCCACACTTGTCGGGTGAGGTCGTCCCGGCCGCTGAGCTGGCTGGGCAGCGAGTCGACTTCCAGGAGCAGTGGCTCATGTGCGTCAACACCGTGTCTACGGTGGAATGAACGACAAAGCGGACGAGATCGTCCCGATCGTCGAAGTAGTGGTAGAGCTGGCTGCGGCCGACGCTCGCGGCGCGTTCGCGTCGTCGAGCGTCACGGCTACACGGGTGGCTGCCGAGGCGGGCGTTGACGGCGTGACCCACCAATGGTGAGTTCGGCCGGCAGGGTCCCAGCTCGGCAAGTGTTGACCCCGCGCCTGCGGGGATGCCCCGTTAGAGGCCACAGCTGGCAAACGCCTCAACATTTGTCCTTTGACATCGAAGTTAGTCGTGTGCAGCCCCCTGACCTGGGCCGACTAGGTTGGATGTCAACGATTCCCCGGTTACCCGTGCTTGTCCGGTTCGGCGTCGGCGAAGGCGCGGTATCCGCCGAGATCTCGAGCTGGGCGAGGACGTCGCCGCGGTGTACGACTCGGACCGGACCCGGGGCCATCATTAGATGCTGATCCGCTGGCGTAGCGAGGTCGTGTCGGACATTCAGCAAGACCGCCGTCGTCGTCATCACCGCGAAGTCCGCCGGGCGCAAGGTCTTCGGCCTCGTCACCGCAGTCGTCCGTCTGGCTTGACCTCTTGCGCGTCAGTCCGGCAACCAGTGCAGCTCGTGCGCCAGGGTTTTGGCGACGGCGCGGATGCGGTGGTGTAGTGGTGACTGCTCGCGTGGGAGGACCAGGTGGATCGTCAGGCTGGGCGCGCCTCGCAGCGGTCGCCAAGTGAGACCGGCCGGTTGTGCCGTGGCGGCGGCTTCTCCGGCCGGGGCGAGGGCGACCCCGTTGCGCAGGTCGCGCTGAGACATGTCGAAAGAGACTGCGGGCGTGTGGAATCGGGGGTGTGGTCGGGTGTCTCGGAACAGTGCGGACAGCTGATCGTGGATCACGGGGTTGGCCGCACGGTCCGGGAGTCGCAGCGGATACGCGGCCGCGTCGGCGATCTCGATCTCCGGGTGTTCGGCCAGCGGATGGTGCTGCGCCAGCTGGACCCCGACGCGCATACGCCGCAGCAGGAACCGGCGCACGCCACGGCCCGGCTGTTCACCGCGGGTGATCCCGGCATCAATGCGGCCGTCGGCGACCGCGGGGGAGATCTCCGGTGTCGCCATCGGGACCGCGCTGACCTCGAGTCCCCTGCCGCGAATCAGCCTGTCCACCAGGGCTGGTGCCGTCTCGGCCCCGGTGCTGAGGCTGTATCCGATGCGCAGCGTGCCCAGTTCACCGGCCGCCGCGCTCCGGGCGGTGTCCCATGCCCGGTCCAGCGCCGCCAGCGCGGGCGGCGCGGACTCCGCCAAAGCCGCACCGGCCGTGGTCAATACGACGCTACGCGTGTTGCGGACCAGCAGGGCCGTATCGAGTTCCGCCTCCAATCGGCGCATCCGGGCGCTGAGTGCGGGCTGTGCGATACCGATCCGTGCAGCCGCGCGGGTGAAGTTCAACTCCTGCGCCAGCACCAGGAAGTACCGCAGGCTCACCGTATCCGGCGCCACGTGCTCTCCCTGTCGATTGATAACGATTCGTTCTGAGTCTATCCCGTACCGGTCTTTCCCTCGACCGCATATCAAGCCCTAGCCTGCGCATATGGCGATTCAACTGACCGCAGTACCCGTCGCGGGGATCGATCGATCTGAGTGTCGTTTCGAAGTCGGACGTGTCCGGCCGAACGCAGGAGGTTTCCATGGCTAAGGGCTACTGGGTCAGTGTCTACCCTGCCATTTCCGATCCTGAGAGGCTGACTCACTACAACGAGCTGGCGGGTCTGGCTGTCCGGGCTGGGGGCGGGTGCGTCCTGTCCAATTTCGGCCGAGTCGTCGCCCACGAGGCCGGAATCACCGAACGCGTCGTTCTGATCGAGTTCGACGGCTTTGAACAGGCGGTTGCGGCATACGAGAGCGAGGCATACCAGAAGGCGCTGGTGGCCCTCCCCGACGGCTTCGAGCGCGACTTCCGCATCGTCGAAGGCATCGACTGACCGGCGGGCCCAACCATCGCTGGTCATCTGTCACCTGATACGCCCACGGTGCTGAACGACGACTCACGAGACGAGTTCGAAGCGATGCCCGGCGTCCCAGTTCGTCGTCGACGTCCTCGACGGCCTAATCCCTGTCGGGCGGATCGAAGAAGCGACGCGACGTCCGGGCCAGCTGGACTGTCTCGCTGACCTAGCGCGACAGCCACCGGACATTCGCCAATGCCACTGCCTCCGGCGTCCCCACCCGCTCGAACCTCCACCCAACTTCCGCGCAGGCCCTCCGCGTCAATTCGAACGCTTCGGCATCCTGCGGAGCGATCCAGTCGTCGGCACGGACATCGACGACCACCGCCGAGCCATCGACCCGGCGTACGAAGAAGTCCGGGGCATGCCGACGCTCACGTTCCCCGTCGTGCCAGTGCAGCCAGAACGGCCGGGACGCCATCCCCACCACAGCAGGATCGAAGTCCATGAGCACCAGCCGGTCCCGCTCCAACCACGACTCGAAACCGACGTGCTGCCCTGTAGTCGCCGCCCAGAACCACCCGGGGAAATGGGCCCACCCCACGACCACCGAAACGGCCGGACAGGCACTGCGTCTTCGAACCTGGCCGTCGCGCAGTCCAGCAACGGACGACGCCGCTTGCTCCCGCGCTTGTCATCCACACGACACGACACCTCGATGTACGGGGCAGCGCTCTCCACCCCTGTCGATACCGGCATTCGACACCCCCAGCGTGATCACCCCTCCGACTAGATTCACTGTCAGAAAAGCTGAAACGACCGAGTTCGCCGTCAAACGCCTCGATTGGATGACAAAGAACAACATTCGCCGGGGGCAGACAACAAAGATCGCGGAAGACTGGCCAACGAGGGCGAGAGCATGTCAACGTAAACGACCTTGCGAAAAACCCCAGTTCAGAGAGGTGATTGCCTGTGGTCCCAGAGCCTGTGGGCCTCGGTTTTGCCACTACCGTCGAAGCCCTGCGGCAGCGCGAGTGGCAGCTCGGTGCCGGCGAACCCACGCTCGTCACGGACCAGTTCTCCGCAGAGGACTTCCACCTCATTGTGGACGACCGCGCGGACGTGCACATCAGCTCGAAGGACGGCCGCTTCTACCTCGGCTGGTTCCCAAACGGCCGCCCCGGTACCGACGGTGAGGGATGGGCGATCGCCGTTACTGGCACGGCGAAGGTGCCCGGCTATCACCTCTCGTTCAACACCGAGACGCCGGCTGACATCGTTGCCGCCGCCGTGGCTCGCGTGCTGCAGACCTCGGGCCGCATATAACGGTGCGGATCCCCGGCAGCCCCGGCGGACTGGCCCGCAGTCGGTCCTCCGCCCGTTCCTTCGCTCCGTTTGTCCCGCTACCCCAGGAGGCTGCTCGTGACGTCCCCGGAGATGACCGTCGGCGATCTCATCGACCTGCTGTCCGTCTGCGACCGGAGTGCCACGGTTCGCCAGGCGATGAACCCCTTCTTCCCGATGGCGCACCGCCTGGCTCAGGTCGTGCAGTCCGCGGACGAGACCGGCCGGACCGTCGTCTACCTCGCTGAAGGGCGCGCCGAGGACGCACAGCTTGGCCACCTTCCCGCCGAGGTCGCCATCACCCTGACTTGGCAGGGCCCCGTCCAGGCGCCCCCGCGTCGCCCCCGCCGCCGCGCTGGCGGCAACTAGACCCGCCGAGCCCTTGGAGGCGCCCCTGTACCCCGATCTCCCGCCCGACCCGTCCACCTCACGGGGTGGACAGCCTGCGTTCTGGGTCACTCCCCGGCATCTGGCCGGTGACGATGGGCGCCTCTATGACGCCGTTGCTGACACGCTCGCCGGCTTGGGCTGGACGGGCCTGACGATCGTCCGCGGACGGCACGAGCCGGATGAGGCGCCGGAGGACCGTCAGGTCCTGCGCAGCACCGTCCTGCACATCAGTCCCGGCGCCCTGAGCTGGGCCCAATGGGTACTGGCAGACGAGCCGTTCCACCTGGGGGGTCTACCGATCGCATGGCAGATTGCTGCCCGCGCAGACACGAGCAGCCCGCTTGCTCAGTGGTCGGCGTACTTTACCCGCGACATCCCTGGCGAGGTGGTGGCCGACTTCCTCGTCGCGCTCGACGCCCGCGACCAGCCCGCCGCGCCGCTCGACGGTCCTGAGCTGGTCCTCGATGCCGTCGCTACCCACGGCTGGTTCCGCGACATCGAACAACCTCAGGCGGCAGCGACGGACCCGGCGTTCACCTCGCACATCACCCTCGGCAAGGTGCCACCACTCATCCAGGACGCCGACTCGCGCGCCCTAACCACCGACGCCGAGGAGGGGGGAGCGGCCGGGTGGCAGGCATGGGCCGAGCCTGCGCTCGGCGCACCCTGTTTGTGGGCGACTTCCTTCAGCGCCAGCGTCCCGCACGATCTCGTGGCGGTCTTCGCCGCCTCCCTCAGCTCCGCCGCGCCGGTTCTGCGCAGGGTGCTGCCCGAGGCCACCCAAGAGCGCCTCCTGCGCATGCCGGCCACTTAGGGCCTGTCTTCCCGATCACTGGGTCCCGTCGCGAATATCAGGAGGACAGCGGGTGGGGCGGCCGGACACAATGCGGCCATGGTTGACCACGTTCGAAGTGCTCCGCGCCCGGATTCCTCAGCAAGCCGTCGCTGAGCGGGGAACAAGTGCTGCTCCGGCCAGTCACGGCGGATGACGTGCCTGCGCTGATGCCCATGTTCCTGGACCCAGAGGCATCCCGACCGACCGGCAGTCATGACGACGGCGCACGGAATACGTACCTGGTACGACAGCCGTCAAGAGCAGGATGCCCGGCTGGACCTTGCCGTGGTCGAGCTGGCGACAGGGAACGTCATCGGCGAGGCGGTCCTCAAGGAATGGGACCCGCGCAACGAGAGTTGCAGCTTCCGTGTCTGCCTGGTGCCCGGCAGTTATGGATCTGGTCTGGGGATGGAGGCGACCCGACTGCTCGTCGGGTACTGGGGCTGCACCGCATCTCGCTGGAGGTCTACGCGTTCAATCCGCGAGCTCGCCGCGCTTACGGGAAGGTGGGGTTCGTCGCCGAGGGCGTGCTGCGTGACGCACTGCTCTGGGAGGGCGAGCGGGTGGACGCGACGGTGATGTCGATCCTGGCGCCAGAGTGGTTCCAGCACGGTGGACGTCCGGAAATGGCGGGCCACGCATCCATGTCTTTCGTCAAGGCGCCCATGCTGGTTTGGGCGGTTAGGGGCGTGTTGTGCTCGGTGGTGAAGTGTTCAGTGGCGGGGCAGCGCCTCGGCCACGGCGGTCTGGGAGGGGTCGATGGTGGTCCGCCCGTCCTCGATGTCCCACAGTGTGTTCTGCAGCAGCCGGGCCAGGGTCCAGCCGGCCGCGCGCTGGCGGTCCAGCCCGAGCGCCTCGGTCAGCAGGTCGAAGCGGCGCCGCACCGCCCGCGGAGCGTCCCCGGTGGCGTGGAGTTTCTCCCAGCCGGTGTCCAGCGCCGGCCACAGGTCGAAGCCGGGATCGCCGACCAGGGGTTCGGGGTCGATGGCCAGCCACGGCTCGCGCTCGGCGGCGAGCACGTTGTCGTAGTGCAGGTCCCAGTGCAGCATCCGGTCGCCTGGCTCGCCGGCCAGCTCGGTGACTGCCGACGCCCAGCCGTGCAGCCGCCGTTGGTCCTCGGGGTCCGGCAGGGCGGCGACGGCCGCCGGCACGGACGCCAGCATGACGCGCGCGACATCATCGAGGCCGCGCAAGCCCTCGGGCGCAGGGACGGAGTGCAACCGGGCCATAAGCCCGGCCAAGGCGCTCATGGCCACGTCGTCGTCCTCGACGGAAGCCAGGGTGCGTGAGCCGTCCAGGCGTTCCAGCAGCACGGCGCCGCTGTGCGGGTCGTGGTCGAGCAGCCGCACGATACCGTCGCCGTTCCACGCCCGCAGCCCGATCAGCGCGGCGGTCGTCTCCTCGCGGGGCATCTGGACTTTGAGCGCGGCGCGGGTGTCGTCCGTGCGGCGCACCGGCACCACCAGTGAGGCCCCGCCGGACCCGGTACCGCCGTCGCGCTCCAGTTCCCATCGGTCGAGCAGCTCCGCCACCAGCGCGGGCAGCCGGGCAATCCAGATGCGTTCCTCTTCACCCCCGTTCCTCGTGTACGACGCCAACAGGGCGTCAGGAACTTCGATGCCCTGCGGCGAACTCATGAGGGTTGTCCTTCGGAGAAGTGGGCTGCCCACCGCGACTACAGGTAAGGCCGAGGGTCATGCGGCGGCTGCTTGGGGGTGCGGGGCTCGCAAAGACCGTGTCGGCGGGCTCGCCGGTTCGGGCGGAGGAGGGGGCTGGTCCTTTGCCCGGTGGTATCGGTGGAGCAGGCGGGCAGGTTGAGGAGCGAGGCCATGATGGCGAGGGCGGTGGTGGCGACGCGAACGCGCACGGCGGAACTGACCCCTTGGTGCTAGGCGACGGGTGGTCAGTTCGGGCCCGAGGGCCCGGTGGGGACGTAGGAGTGGTGGTCAGTGCCCGAGGTGGCGCAGGCAATCCTCGAATGTGGCGTGCGTCGCGTCCGCCGGTCCGCTGTTGCGGTTGTACCAGGCGGTGTTGAGGCGAGTCTCCTGCTGCTCGTGGCCTGCCCGGCAGCGCAGCCAGATCTCGCCACGGGTGGAAAGGATGAGCCAGTCCCGGTACGCGCCGCACTCGGTGCAGGCTGCCAGCTCGCCGTCGAGGACGAGGGGCTGCTTCCACGGCATCATCTTGCCGTCGACCTGGTCGTGGCTCGGCACACGCAGTTCCGGCGGAAGGAAGTCGCCCACTAGGGCGGCGGGCTCGGAGGGCTTCGGCTCAGCCGTAGGCACTTCGAGGCCCGGCGGGACCTGGTCCTGCAGCCGCGCATGCAGATCGGCGAACTGCCTCTGAGTTTCGCTCGGCTCCTTGGCCCGGCGGCGTATCCGGTGAAACACGCTGATGTCCTCCTCTACCTCGTCACCTCGTCCTGCGCGCGTCATGATCGTGCCTCACGCCCCGTGTGGTTTCAATTCAGAAATTCCACAGTCACCTTCGGCCAGATCATTAGTGGTGCTCCGGTACCTCGTTTGTGCGGACGGCTCGACTCGGGACCGCCAGCTACTACTTCGAGCGCGTCAGTATGACGATCAAGGACCGGTGCGGGGCGAAGGCGGTGCCGGAGCGACCGGTGCTTTACTGGCTGGAACGCGGCCAGCACGCCACGGGAAGGGCACGGACCCGCAGGTCCCTGGCGAATCTGCCGGAGGGTGTCTTCGACTAGAGCATGTCTCTTTGATCGGTTGGTCAGTTGATCGGATGTGTCCGTCCGATTAGTGATCACTGATGCGATGTGGGACCGGATCGAGCTGCTGATGCCAGCTGATCCGGTCCGCGGTCGGCGGTGGGCCGATCACCGCCGCACCTTGGAGGCCATCGCGTGGAAATACCGAACCTGCTCGCCCTGGCGGGACCTGCCGGATGAACTCGGCTCGTTCCAGACCGCCCACAAACGGCTGATCATGTGGGCAGTGGACGGCACCTGGGAACGGATCCTCGCCGCGGTCCTGTCGGCAGCAGACTGCTGCGACGACGTCGGCTGGACCGTGTCGGTGGACTCCACCGTCTGCCGGGCTCACCAGCACGCCGCCGGAGCCAGGAAAAAGGGGGCTCCAGGCCGAGCCGAGCCCGACGACCACGCGCTCGGACGCTCCGCGGCGGCCTGAGTACGAAGGTCCACCTCGCCAGCGACAGCCATGCACGACCCCTGGCCCTTCGCGTCACCGCAGGCCAGGCAGGTCACACCCCGGCCTTTGAGGACGTCCTGGACGCCATCCGTGTTCCGCGATGCGGGCCCGGACGACCGAGGAGCCAGCCGGACACCGTCCTGGCGGACCGCGCTTACTCGCCCCGCGCGATCCGAAACCATCTCCGCCGACGCGGGATCCGCGCAGTCATCCCGCAGCCCTCCGATCAGATCGGCCACCGTCTGCGGCGAGGCCGCGCCGGCGGCCGCCCGCCCGCCTTCGACGCCGAGGCATACAAGCAGCGCAACTCAGTCGAACGCTGTATCAACCGGCTGAAGCAATGGCTCGGCCTAGCCGCCGTTGGGACTGGGAGAGGGCGGCCATGGGCGGAGGCGCCGATCTTGTGAGACCGCGTGGACTGGCCAAGGAGGCCGTATCTCGGCGCGGCCCGACGATGTCAGTGGCGGCGTGTACGTTTCCGATTCGCAAGATTCAAGCGGTGATCGCTATTTGCCCTGGGGGAGTCGCTATGTCTGCGTCCGGAGGCCAGTTGTACGCGCACAGTCGGAGTGCCGTATCGGGGAGCCGGCACTCGTTGGAAGAGCATCTGCGTGGCTCGGCGGCGCTGGCCCGCCGGTTCGGGGAGGTGTTCGGGGTGGGGGAGTTGGCTGCGTACCTTGCGCTGATCCACGATGTGGGCAAGGGGACTTGTTTGTGGCAGGGCCGGCTTCTGGAGGCGGAGCGCCGCGGTGGCGGCCGGGTTGGCCCTTCGCACAAGCATGCTGGCACCGTGCTCGCTGACCGGTACACGCAGTTGGCGTTCGGTGGGGTGGTCTTCGGGCACCATGGTGGCCTGCCGGACATGGAGAAGCTGCGGACCGAGTTGGTGAAGGCGCGGCCCGGCGGGGAGCATGCCAGGCTTATCGAGGAAGCTATCCGTGTTGTGGAGGAGGTTGTTCCGGAGATCCATCCGGAGTCGTGCCCCGTTCCGCCGGCATGGTTGATGGATCTACCCAAGTCCGAGCGGCGGCTGGGCTTGGACCTGTTGATTCGGATGTTGTTCAGCTGCGTAGTGGATGCAGATTTCCTGGATACATCCGCGCACTTCGAGAACACCGCGGTGCGTCTGCGCGAGTCGGCGGCCATGGGCGCGCTTGTGGAGCGGTACGAGGTGCGGCGGGCGAAGATGCTCGCCGAGCGAGAGCCGTCTCCGGTGGATGGGGTGCGGCAGTCGGTCTACGAGCAGGCGTGTGCCGCGGCCTCGGGGCAGCCCGGCGTGTACGTGCTGCACGTGCCGACGGGTGGGGCCAAGACGCTGGCTGCCGGGGGCTTCGCCCTTCGGCATGCGGCTGTGCACGGGATGCGGCGCGTGGTTCTCGCCGTGCCGTACATCTCCATCACGGAGCAGAACGCCGCCGTCTACCGAGACCTTCTCGATCCCGAGCCCGACTCCGGGGAGGAGGCTGTGGTGCTGGAACACCACAGCGCGGTGGATCTCGACGCGGAGGCGCCGCTCGACGGGCTGTCGGAGGCACAGCGGGCCGAGTTGGAGCGGCGGGCGCATGCCGCGCGGCTGGCGGCTGAGAACTGGGACGCACCGTTCGTGGTGACCACCACGGTGCGGCTGTTTGAGTCGCTGTTCTCGCACAAGCCGTCGCAGATGCGACGCCTGCACAACCTGGCCGGGTCGGTGATCGTGTTGGACGAGGTGCAGGCCCTGCCAGACCGCCTCCTCGTCCCGATCTTGAGTGTGCTGCGGGGACTGGTCGAGCACTTCGGGACCACGGTGCTGCTCGTGTCGGCCACCCAGCCGTCGTTCTGGGAGCTGCCCAGGTGGAAGGGTCTTCGGCGGCGGACGATCGTCGAGCATCCGTCCGCGCTGTTCGCCGCGCTCCGCCGGGTCAGCTACGAGTGGCGGACCGGTGAGGACGTCACCTTGGAGAGCATCGCTGCGGAGGCGGCCGGGTATCGGCAGGTGCTGACCGTGGCAGCCACCACCAAGGATGTTGCCCGCCTTCACCGCCATCTCCAACAGGTCACGGCCGAGGGGGAGGTGCTGCATCTGTCGACCCGGATGACGGGCGCGCATCGCCGTGAAGTCATTGCCCGGATCAAGAAGTTGCTCACCCTCGGGGAGGCCGTGCAGGTCGTGTCCACCAGTTTGATCGAGGCCGGTGTTGATCTCGACTTTCCGCGCGTGTACCGGGCATGGGCGCCGGCCGAGTCGATGCAACAGGCGGCCGGGCGCTGTAACCGGGACGGGCGCCTGTCCAACGGCACGGTGGTCGTCTTCCGGCCCGCGGACGGCGGCCAGCCGCGCGGGACCGAGTACCAGGCGGCGGTGCAGGCCAGCGACACCTACTTCGGACCGCAGTTGGCTGACCCCGATGACCTCGCGGCACTGGATCGCTACTACCCCATCCGGTATGCCCTGCAGTCTGGCCTGGGAGAGGAGATCGAGGATCTGCGACGCCGTCTGGACTTCCCGGCCGTTGACCATGCCTTCCAGATGATCGAGGACGGGCACAGCATCCCGGTCGTTGTCGTCCGCGACGGGTCGGACCGGGAAGCCATCGAGACCGCGGTTGGCCGACTGCGTGACCCTTTCCACCCGTGCGGGCCTGAGGTCCTACGCAGCCTGCAGCAGCACACGGCTTCCTTGCCGCGCCAGGAGGCCGAGGGGGCCCTTCGCTCGGGCCTTGCCGTGCCGGTGATCGGTGACCTGATCATGTGGCTTGGCGCGTACCACGAGCAGCGAGGACTAGATCCCGACGAGCCGGAGGACCGCGCGGGCTTCAGTTTCTGACGGTGGATCAATCAGCTGACGGACGCTCGTCCTTGAGGCGTGTCACCATGACGAAGTGGCCCAGCTCACTGGGCCGCGTGGCGGCCTCGCCAAGGGGGATGTCGTTCTCGGCCGGACCGACGGGCGTAACCCGGCCGGACCGAGGGTCGCAATTTCGGCTGTGCCTTGCTGTGCCTGGGGGCGAGCCTCGCGGGGTCCAAAGAACTACTCCTTGGACCCCGCTTGTTGGTTTCCGCCTCGGTAGGGCGATGGGCGTAATCGCGCCGATCTCTTTGGAATCGGTGGCAGCGTCCCGCTCACTCTCGCCGGCATGGGTTCAAGCAAGCACAGCCGAAGAAGGAGAGTTAGAGCTTCGTGCCCATTGTCCCGGAAACGAGTCCGTTCCCCCTCACAGTCGCAGGTGTCCTGGTGATCGTCGTCGTCCTCTTAGTCCGTCACGGAAGGCTGCGACTTCGCCTTCACCTCGGATAACAGGCAGGTCAAGGGGCGATGTCAGTGGCTCCGTCTACGGTGCAGCCATTGATGTCGCTCCTGGGCGTCAACACGGTTCACCAAATGAAGAGTTGGGCAATTACGAAAGGGGTTGGGAGAGCGTGACCTCTCGTATGGCCGCTGCCTCACGGCGAGTTGAGCGGCGAGGAAACGACGGCTGGGCGTTTCCGGATCTCGTTGTGGAGGTGGCCGGCCCGTTGGCCTGCTTCACCCGGCCAGAGCTGAAGGTGGAGCGAGTCTCGTATCCGGTGATGGGACCCTCTGCGGCAGTGGGGGTGCTGGAGGCAATCTTCTGGAAGCCGGAATTCCAGTACGTGGTACGGGCGATCGAGGTCCTCGCACCGATCGAGTGGACGTCGATCCGCCGCAACGAGGTCAAGTCCGTGATCACGGCCAGCGAGGTCGCGGCCTTACGCAAGGATCCGCGCCGCCGTTACGACGTCGAGAACGACCGGGACCAGCGCAACAGCATGCTGCTGCGCGACGTGCACTACCGCATCCGCGCCCAGGTCGTCCTGACCGAGCGCGGCCAGGGTGGGCGTGAGGAGAAGTACCGCGAGCAGCTGCGCCGCCGCGTGGACAAGGGTGCCTGTTTTGCTCAGCCGTTCCTCGGCTGCCGCGAGTTCAGCGCCTCGTTCGGCCCGCAGACCGACGCCACGCCCATCGCGCGGGATGAGGACCTGGGAGTCATGCTGCACTCCATTGCCTACCCGGCCTCCGGCGGCGAGCAATACCGCTGGTTCCACGCCCAACTGCACCAGGGCGTAATGCAGGTGCCGCTCAAGGCCCTCGGGGCGAGCGAGGTGGCTATGCCCGCCGGCTCCGCCTGGCGGGCCGACGGCGCCCAGACAGGGTGAGGCGCTCATGCTGCTCCAGCGCCTGACCGAGTTCGCCGAACGGGCCGAGGCCGACGGCGAACTCCCCCCCGCCTACTACCGGCCCAAGAAGATTCAATGGGCGCTGCGGATCGAGACCGACGGCCTAACGGCCCGGCTGTATGACCTCCGCCCGCCGAAGGGGTCGAAAGACAAGCTGCTGCCGAGAGACGCTCCCTACGCCTACCGCTCGGGCACGACACCGCCCCCGTACCTGCTGGTGGACACGGCGCAGTACGTCCTGGCCGTACCGAAGACCGGCACGGACGGCACCGTGAGCGAGGTCGCTGCCGTGGAAGCGATCCGCCGCCAGGGCGAGTACACCGACCTGCTGCTGTCCTGGACCCAGACTGCCAAAGACGATCCGTACGCACAGGCCGTGCGCGCCTTCGTCTCCAGTGGAGGCATGGCCCGCGTCGAACGTCCCGAGGACATCACCTCCGCCGACACCGTCGCGCTGATGGGCCACGACGGCACCTGGCTGCACGAGCTGCCCACGGCCTGCGCCCTCTGGGCGGCGACCGTCAAGTCTCGCAAGTCCGGCAGCGGCGCCACCGGCCTGTGCCTGGTGTGCGGCCGGCCGGGAGAGCTGCTGGCCACGATCCCCGAAAGCATCAAGTCCGGGGCCATCCCCACCAGCGGCCTTGGCCGTGACTCCCAGCTGATCAGCATCAACTCCGCCGCCCAGGGCCGTGGCGGGACCCTGCAGTTGGTGAACACCCCGGTGTGCGAACGCTGCGGGAGCCGCGCCATGGCCGCGCTCAACCTGCTGCTGGCCACCGACACCCACCGCCGCCGCAGCAATGACGCGGTCACCATGTGGTGGACCAAAGAGCCGGTCGAAGATCTCTTCGAATCGCTGGACACCCCGACCGACGAGGGTGTCGCCAAGCTGCTGGACACCCTGCACGAATGCCCCGATCCAGTGGCCGCCGAACGCCTGGACCCGAGTGCCTACTACGCGCTCACACTCGGGCTGAACAACGCCCGCGCAGTGCTCCTCGACTGGCTCGACATCCCCGTCGGCCGCTTGCGCAACCACCTCGGCGCCTGGTTCGCGCACCACCAGGTCTACGACGGCTGGGAGCACAAGTACCGCCACCTGCCACTGTGGCACCTCGTCCTGGCGGCCGGCCGCTGGGACGGCAAGGCCGGACGCTACGTCGCCCGCAGCGCCCCCAAGGGCCTGGAGAACGAGCTGCTGCACTCCGCCCTCACCCGCGGCCCCCTGCCCGCCCGCCTTCTGCCCCACCTTCTGCAGCGTATCCGTGCCGACGGCCGCGTGGACCATCCCCGCATAGCCCTGCTCCGCCTCACACTCCACCCGAACCGGAAGGACCACCAGGTGACCGGCCCAGCCCCCCGACTCGACGCCCCCAACAAGGAGCCCGGCTATTTGTGCGGTCGCGCCTTCGCTGTCCTGGAAGCCATCCAGTACGCAGCCCTGGGCGACATCAACACCACCATCGGCGAGAAGTACTTCGGGACCGCGATGACCGCCCCCGCCGCCGTGCTCACCACGCTGCGCACCGGCGCCACCGGCCACCTCAAAAGACTGCGTCGCGACAAACGCGGCACCTTCTACGCCCTCGACGCCCGCCTGGCCGAGGCATTCGCCGCGCTCGCCCAGCTCGACGACGGCATCCCCCTGCTGCTCACCACCCGCCAGCAGGCCTGGTTCGTCCTCGGCTACGACCAGCAGCGCGCCGCCGACAACGCAGCCCGCGCCGCCCACAAGAAAGCCAAAGAAGCCGACGAGAACGGCAGCAGTCCGGACGAGTCAGCCCCCGAGCAGCCAGCAGTCTAGCCGCGACAGGGCGCCGCCAGCAGATCCGACGAAGGCCTGCCCGCCGCCCAGATGCAACCCACCACCGTGACGAGGAGAACCATTCCATGAGCGCTCCGCACCTCGACCCCACTCGCAAGATTGACTTCGTATACCTGATCGAAGCACGCGACAGCAACCCCAACGGCGACCCCGACGCCGGTGGCATGCCCCGCACCGACCCCGTGTCCGGCCAGGGTCTGATCACCGATGTCGCCCTCAAACGCAAGCTCCGCAACACCGTCGCCCTCCTCAACGAGGAGGACAAGGAACCCGGTTACGACATCTACGTCGAAGCGGGCGTCGCTCTCAATGCCCAGCACGAGCGCGCCTACGCTCCCGGTGCCCTCGGAGAGAAGGCCAGTCAGCTCGACGCCCAGCAGTGGATGTGCCAGACCTTCTTCGACATTCGCATGTTCGGCGCCGTCATGACCACCGGCAAGAAGGATCGCCAGGCCGGCCGCGTACGCGGCCCCGTCCAGCTCACCTTCTCCCGCTCCGTCGACCCCGTCACACCGCTCGAATACGGCATCACACGCGTCACCCCCACCAGGCAGGAAGACGTGGACGCGGGAAAGAAGACCGAGATGGGCTCAAAGCACATCGTCCCCTACGGCCTCTACCGTGGCGAAGGCCACTTCAGCGCCCCCCTGGCCGCTCGCACCGGCGTCACCAGCGACGACCTCGCCATGTTCTGGCGCGCCTTCACCCTCATGTTCGACCACGACCGCGCCGCTGCCCGCGGTGAACTCAACCTGCGCGGCCTGTACGTCTTCACCCACGATGACAAGTTCGGCAGAGCGCCGGCACGTCAACTCCTCGACCGCGTCACCGTCAAGGGCCCCGGTGACGCGACTGCCCGCGCCTTCACCGACTACCAAGTTGAGGTCCAGGCAGCCGACCTTCCAGACGGCGTCACCCTCACCGCTCTGATCGGATGACCACACCCGCGAAGCAGGGCGGAGAGGGAGACCTCGTTCAGGTCTCCCTCTCCGCCCTGGAGCACTACGCGTACTGCCCGCGTCAGTGCGGCCTCATCGTCCTCGAAGACGCCTTCACCGATGACGCCGCCACCGTGCGGGGAACCCTGCTCCACCAACGGGTCGACACCCCGGGCAATCGGGGCCGAGGTGACGTACGCACACTCCACGCCCTGCCCGTCTGGCACGACGGCTACGGCCTTACCGGTATCTGCGACACCGTCGAACTCCATGCCGACGGCCGCATCCTGCCCGTGGAACACAAGTCGGGCCGCTACCATCCGGGCGGCCCAGCCGATGTGCAGGCCGCTGCCCAGGCGATCTGCCTGGAGGAGATGTTCCGCCGCCCCATCCCCGAGGCCGCGATCTATTCCGCGGCCGATCGCCGACGCCACTCAGTGCCCGTTGACGACGCACTTCGATCTCGCGTCCTCGAACTTACCGGCGCGGTACGTAGTTTGCTCACCACTGGCCGGCTGCCGTCCCCCGTTGCGGACAGCCGCTGTCGGCGCTGCTCCATGGCTACCGGATGTATGCCACGACTCCTCGCCGACACCCACCGATACCGCCAAGCCCTCACCGACCTCTACCTCCTCGACGACCTCCAGGACAGCGACGCGTGACCACCGAACTCCTGAATACCCTGTACGTACAGACACATGATGCCGACCTGCGCCTGGAGCACGACACCCTCCGAGTCCAGCTCCCCGACACCCCGGGGCGACGGGTTCTGCCCCTGCGCCGTCTCGACGGCATCGTGGTCTACGGGCACATCAACCTCTCCACCGAACTCATCACCCGGTGTGCCCAGGACAACCGTCCCATCACCTGGATGACCAGGGGCGGTCGCTACATGGCCCGCCTTGATGGGGCAGTCCAGGGAAACGTCCTTCTCCGGCACGCCCAGCATCAACTCCACGAAGACGCGGCTGCGAGGCTCGCCATCGCCCGCAACATCGTCGCCGGGAAGGTCCGCAACAGCCGGTGGATCCTGCTCCGAGCCGCTCGTGACGCGGCGCCCTCGGCACGTGAACGCATCCGCGAAATCGCCGACGACCTCGCTGAGGCCCTGGCGAAGACAGGCGCCGCCGACTCCCTGGACATTGTCATGGGCATCGAAGGCAACGCCGCCCGCGGCTACTTCGCCGCCCTGCAGCATGCCCTGCGTCCCAGCCCCGGTATCCCTGCCTTCGCCCACCGCAACCGCAGACCGCCGACCGACCCCGTCAACGCACTTTCTTTCACTTACGGACTCCTGCGCAGTCTCGTCCACGGCGCCACCGAACAGGTAGGCCTCGACCCATACATCGGCTTCCTGCACGGCCTACGCCCTGGGAAACCGGCCTTGGCTCTCGACTTGATGGAGGAATTCCGCCCCGTCCTTGCCGACCGCTTCGCTCTCACCCTGCTCAACCGGCGTCAACTGCGCGCCGAACACTTCGAAAAACTCACTGGTGGCGCCGTCCGCCTCACCGACGAAGGCCGCCAGGCGCTGCTGAGCGCCTGGCAGGAGTGGAAGACACAGACCTGGGATCACTCCATCGCCGGACGTACCGTCCCCGCCGGCCTTCTGCCGGTGGTCCAGGCTCGCCTCCTCGCCCGCCACCTGCGCGGCGAACTACCCGGCTACCTCCCCTGGACGGCTACCTGAATGGACCTCCTGCTCACCTACGACGTCGACACGACCAGTCCGGCAGGACGCCGCCGACTGCGCCGTGTCGCCAAGCTCTGCGAAGGCCACGGTTTGCGCGTCCAGAAATCCGTCTTCGAGATTGTCACCGACGACAAAAGCCTCTTGCTATTGCTGGACCAGCTCAGCGACATCATCGACCCCGACACCGACAGCATCCGCCTCTACCGCCTGCCACATGATGGCTTCGACAGCGTGCAGACTCTCGGTATCGCCCAAGTGCAGCCGCACCGCGAAGACCTCGTACTGTGATCATCCGCTGCCTGCTTCGGAACCTCAAATATGCACGCGACACGCAGACCACACCGAAGCAGAACATCCGGTTGTGACCTATTTATCTCGTACCAGTGGCCTTCAAGGAACCACTGGCTCTTGTGTTCTTGCTGGTCAGCCAGCGTGGCGGTCGCCCTCCGGGACGACCGAGGATCGCAACGCCGCGGCCGCCGTGGTGAGCGGGGCCGCCCTGATCGTGGCGGTCGCCCTCCGAGACGACCGAGGATCGCAACCTCTCCTACCGCCTCGTCGACGTCGGCCTGTCCAGTGGCGGTCGCCCTCCGGGACGGCCGAGGATCGCAACCTCAAGACCACGAGCGCGACACAGCACGCCGTCACCGTGGCGGTCGCCCTCCGGGACGACCGAGGATCGCAACTTCCACTCCTCGCGGTCGGAGCGCAGCCACAGCCCGGTGGCGGTCGCCCTCCGGGACGACCGAGGATCGCAACGACCACGGTGACGAGCGAGGCCGCGTTGAGGGCGTGGTGGCGGTCGCCCTCCGGGACGACCGAGGATCGCAACTATGTACCTCGCGCCTGTGCACCGTATGGCCCAGGTGGCGGTCGCCCTCCGGGACGACCGAGGATCGCAACCTTCCAGGTGAGCACGGTCAGGACCGCGCTGGTGAGTGGCGGTCGCCCTCCGGGACGACCGAGGATCGCAACACCACGATCGCGCGGGCCTGGCAGGCGATCCCGAGTGGCGTTCGCCCTCCGGGACGACCGAGGATCGCAACTGCTCCACCCCCGGTGAGCTGCGGGCCGCCTGGCAGTGGCGGTCGCCCTCCGGGACGACCGAGGATCGCAACAGTCCCACCGTGACCGGCGCGCCGGGCAGTCCCAGCGTGGCGGTCGCCGTCCGGGACGACCGAGGATCGCAACCGGCACACGCCATCGACCTGCGCCGCTACGGACACAGTGGCGGTCGCCCTCCGGGACGACCGAGGTTCGCAACAGCGGTTCACGCTCGCGCCGGGTGAGGGTGCCGGCGGTGGCCGTCGCCCTTCGGGACGACTGAGGTTCGCAACGTCTACCTGCTGCCGTACGACGGCCACCTGCTCCAGCTTGGCGGTTGCCCTTCGGGACGACCGAGGATCGCAACGAGATGACGTACGTGGAGTGGATCAGCACCCAGGTCGGTGGCGGTCGCCTTCCGAGACGACCGAGGATCGCAACGACACGCCCGCCCGGCGTACGGACTACCGGGCCACGGCGGCGGTCGTCTTCCGGGACGACCCAGGATCGCAACGTGGACACCCCCGGCTGGACTCCAACGTCTCTGGAGGTGGTGGTCGCCTTCCGGGGCGACCGAGGATCGCAATGTCTACATCACGTGCGCGGGCGCGGGCACTGGCTTCTGTGGTGGTCGCCCTTCGGGGCAGCTGCCGAGGATCGCAACGTCGTCAGCACTGAACAGCGGGACGCGTATATCCAAGTGGCGGTCGCTCCGGGGTGATCGAGGATCGCAACACCCGGACCCTGTTCACGGTGACCCCAGGCGAGGTGCGGGACGAACACGCTGGGTGGTCCGCGGCCCTCCTCAACCCAGATCTCGGGCTTGCGGCGCCTGATGTAGTCCCGTACCCGGCCGTAGGAGACGTTGTCCATGCCGTGCTCGTCCGCCAGCAGGTCGAAAACTCGCTTGGCGGTGTGGCGCTGCTTGCGCGGGGCGTCCAGATCAGCACGCAGAATCGCGTCGATCAGTTGCTTGTAGGGGTCGATCACCGATGGCCGCGGAGGCATCGGCTTGCGGGGCGCTAGCCATGGGTAGGTCAGGGCTTCGCGTACCAGATGCCGGTGGACGCCGTAGCGGCGCGAGAGTTCGTGGATCGACAGCTTCTCGGAACGGGAGCCACGCCGGATCGCCGCGAAGAGCTCAACCTTGGTTCTCGGGGCATCCATGCGGGCCCCTGACTGTCGGAAGCACATCGATGCTCCCACTGCAAGATCGCCCCTAGGCCACTTCTGACGAACATTCAAACTGCGATCAAGCTCCTGGGGCGCAAGGGTGCGTTCCGCTGGGGCCAGAGGAGTCGTTCACAGCCAGGTACAAATTGGTGTCCAGCGTCCACGTCGTCTTGAAGTACGGCAGTACACAGCCCGGCGCCGAGCCCCCCACCCAGTCGTCGCGGCGCGGCGAAAGCTCCCGTACCTCATCGATGCCGGAGGTTCTGAAGTCCGCCGTCGCGATTGCGGTGCTGCTGGTACCCATGGTCGCGGTCACCGTCCAGCCCAGGTCGATGGCTTCTTTGCCCGTGCCGTTCCCCTGCATGGTGCCTCTGCCACCTGGTTCGCCGAACGGCGGGCTGTCGGTCACGCCTCAATACGCGGTCGATCCGGCGTTGTTGTTCTGCCCGTCCGTCCACTTCACGTTCAACGGCGCACACGACTGGCAGGACGATCCGACGTTCCACTTCATCCTGACGCCTTCCAGCGCATGGTCGATGGAGACCGGCATGATTGCGGCATGCCGCCATCCGGCGTGCCTACCGGTTCTTACGCGATTTCTCCTCCCCGCTGCGCCGCCTACCGGCGGCGGAGGGCCTGGTCGTCGTTCCGCGCGATGAGGACGGAAGCACTCTGTTACCGGTCTCGCGCAGGTGAGAGGCGTCGGCGGGCAGGTCGGCTGCTCGCCGTATCCGCCACACCAGCACGTCGCTGAGGGAGTCTGCGGTGCTGAGTTCGCGGTGTTCGGCAACGTCGGACAGGAGGGCGGCCGGGTTGTGGCCGGCGCCTTCGGCCTCCGCCATGGTCGCGGCCAGGGCGTACCAGCCGGGTTCGGCAAGGATCTGTTCGGCCAGCTCCGGCAGCGTCTCTCGCAGCAGAAGGGTCTGCCGCTGGATCGCCGGCCTGCTGAGACGCTGGCCTCGCTGGTGGAGCTCGGCGAAGGGCTGGGCAGAGGCGGCTCGGTAGGCGGCACGCAGGTGTTCGGCGGTACGGCGGGCTGCTTCGGCCTGCTGAGCATGCCCGTGTCTGGCGTGCCAGTGTGCGGCGGCGACGATGAGGAAGAACAGCATGTCGATGGCCATGGCGGTGGTGGCGCCGTCTTCCCCGCGGCCGAGGGCGGGGCCACCGTGGATGAGGTCGCGTGCGGCCTGCCGTAGAGCCCGGTCGTGTCCCTGTACGGCGCGGACGTGTGAGCGTGAGGCGCGCTCGAAGGCCGTTGCGGCGTCGCGTAGTTCGCGTCGTGTGTGGGCGGCGGACGTTTTCGCGAGAGCGTCCAGCACCTCGCCGGCCGCAGCGATGTGCGCGGCGGCGATTGCGTCGTCGCCGTGCCCGAAGACTAGGACGGCCTGCCACACGGCCGAGGCTGTCTTGCGGCGTGCGGAGGCCGGGGCGCCGGGCCTGCTGCGAGGTGTTTCCTCTCGCCTGGCGGCTGGTTCGTCCTGGGCGTCGGCGGACCAGCGCTCTCGAATACGGGGCAGTGACAGGTCGGGGGCGAGGCGCGCCCCGGGGTAGAACACCGGCTCACCGTCCTTGTTGAGGTCGTCCGGAAGGGCGACCTTGTATCCGAGGAGGTCGCCAGAGGGCGCGGCGCGCTTACGGATCAGGAGGCCGGCGGCCGCGAGCCGCTCGAAGAACTCTTCGTCGCTCGTCGCTCCGGTCACCGCGTGTCGCACAGTTTCGCGCAGTTCCTCGCGGGCGGTGCGCTCGCGTCCCTGACGATCGGCCTTGTGGCGTTCGGCGCTGGTGGGTCGCTGCGCGGCAGTGCCGTCGCCGGGCGCGACCTGGCGGAGGCCGAGTTCCTTCTCGATGAGCCGAGCTTCAGCCTGGGCGCGGGCGCCGGAGCGGAAGTCGTCGGGGCGGTGGCCGTCCTCGGTGACGAGGGTGGCGACGATGTGGATGTGGTCGTCGGCGTGCCGTACGGCTGTCCAGCGGCAGCCGGACTGTCCCTCGCCCGGGTCGATGCCGGTGGCGGCGACGATGCGGCGGGCGATGTCGGCCCACTCCTCGTCCGAGAGGATCCGGTCGCCGGGGTCTGCGCGGACGGAGGTGTGCCATACGTGCCTGGCCGGGCGCGCGTGCTCGGCGAGGACCATCACCGGCTGATCCAGGATCTGGGCAAGGTCCTGGAGGGTGGCCTTCGGGTCCCGGCCGGGGTCGGGGGACATACCGTCGAACGAGGCCACGAGGTGGGGATCGGTGTGGTCCTCGTACTTGCTAGTCGCGTAGAGGTATTTGAGCAGTCCGATCGTCCGTGATCCCGAGTTGTTTACGCTGGGGATCATGAACCGTGGTGCTCGATCAGCCGTGTGGCGGCTTCGTGCGCGGCATCGGCAGCTCGATGTACGGCGGCGACGGCCGCTTCGAGGTGGGGGGCGTCTGCACCGGAGTTGAGTGCCTTGACTGCCTGGTTGAGGTTGCTTCCGGCCCAGCCGAGCCGGCGCCGGCTGTCGAACAGGGCTGTGATCACTTCGCGTTCGTCGGCGATCTCGGCGCTGGTGCGTTCGAGGTTGGCGGCGGCAGCGAGCGCGGACCGGGCAAGGAAGCCGGCGACGGTCAGATTGCTTTTGGCGGCGGCGGATTTGATCAGGGCGAACTCGCCATCGTTGAAACGCGCGTTGGGTTGGTGGAGTCGCTTCTTCTCGGGTGACTGACGCGGACGCTGGCGGGCGCGAGGACTGCGCTGTCGGCGTGTTCGGCGCGCGGGCTGCTGCTCCTCCTGCCCCGGCTTCGATCCGCCCTCGGTCGAAGCCTCCAGGACCTGCGCCCCCCGGTGCAGGTCCTCTCCCGCCCCCTCGGGGGCGGGTTTGGCGGAAGCTACGCTTCCGCCCCAACTTGCTCGCCTCGAGAAGGACTTGGAGTCGGAATCAGATCCCGGGATGGTGCCATGCTTGGGCGTGTTCGTCATCGGAATTCGGGCCTCGCGAAGCGCGTGTGGTGCTGGATGGCCGCGGCCAGCGTGAGGACTTCGGCCGGGCCCGCAAGGACGCGAACGGGTCCGCCGGGGTGCTCTTGCACGAGCCACCCGCCGGTCGGCATGAGGACGGCGGCGTTGAGGAGTAGCCGGCGCACCAGGACGTCTATCCAGGCGTCGGCTTCGGCGACGGTGGGCTCGGACGAACGAGAGGGCCGCGGAATCACGGCGTACCTCCTAAGCGAGGCGGTGGCCCGGCACGGAGCCGGACCACACGTTACGGACAGGCGATCTGAGCTGGGGTTATGTCAGTTCAGCCGCACTCGGGGCAGCGCCCGACGTGGCTGTTGAGCGCGCGGGCCATCCGCTGTTTCGCCGAGGCAGCCTGCTTCGCGCTGGACTTTGCCGCTGGCCGGCCCGAGTGCCGCTCGGAGTGAGCGAGCATGAATCCGATTTCTCGCTCGTACTCCGCGCGGACGGTGTCGAACTGGTGGCAGGTCTTCATCGGGCGGTGCTCCTTGGCGTCGTCGGGTCCTCGCTCCGCAGTTCTCGGAGGACGAAGGTGATGCGCTGGTTCCGGACACCCGTTAGGCCCTCGCGGCGGATGATTTCCCGCAGCTGCACCCGGGTGATCGCTTCGTTGCCGTCCCGTGCGAGTAGGGCGGGGACGTGGGGGCGGAGATCCCTGACTAGCTGGCGCTCCGGCTCGTCCAGCTCGCGTACCGGGCGCTGGGTCTGCGTAGCGCGGGACCGGACGCGCTTGCCCTTGCCCTTCGTCCGGGCCTTCTTCGCTGTCTTCCGCGGGAGGGGGGCCTTCTGTCCTCGGTTCCCGGCGGTGCCGGTCCCGGACCGGGTGGCGGTCGGTTCGCGGTCCCCGGCGGTGTCGGTCCCCGACTCGGTGGTGATCGGTTTCCGATACGAAACTGGGCCCTGAGCAGCGACATCTGGCGCAGCCCGGCCGGTCCCCGTGCCAGCGATGTTCCACTCTGCGCCCACCAGATCGGCGGGACCGGTCCCCGAGACCGCACCGTCTCCAGGGGCCTCGGTCCCTGCGGTTGTCCCCGCTTCTTTGCCCTCGGTCCCCGCGGTGGGCTGGACCTTCCAGTCCGCGATGTCGGGGACCGGTCCCCGAGGACTAGGAGTACTCGGTCCCTGGTCCGAGTCAGGCTCGTGGGGACCGCGGTCGGGGACCGGCGGATCCACCGTCCGCTGTGTGGGGACCGAGGCCAACGGTGCGTTCCTGTGCGACGGGGCCCACGGAGAGGGGAGGGGGACCGTAGCCAGCGCGAGGGCGTGCCGGCGGGCGGCGAGGTGGTCGAGCAGCTGCGCGCGCTGGAGGGGGTCGGTCCCGACCGAGGCCCTGCCGACTGCCTTCGACAGGCGCCGGGTCAGTCGTCGGCCGTGACGATTCCGCTGCTGTTCGGGCGTGCGCTCGGCGAGGCGGGCGGCGAGGGTGACTGCGCGGGCGGTGGCCCGGTCCCGGGTGATCTGTGCGGCGTCGCGGTCGCGCGCTGCGATGCCGAGGCGGGACAGCAGCCGCTCGCGTGCCTCCCGGCCCAGGACGGCGATCAGTCCGTGAGAGGCGGCGCCGGGGGTGCGTAGCCGCAGTTCGATGCCCATGGCGAGGTGCCACAGCATGGCCGCCATGACGGGTCCGACGAAGGCGCGGACAGTGCCACCTACGAGACCGCTCTCGGCGTAGGCGGGGATCACCTGCACACCGGTGATCACCCAGACCAGCGTGCCCGGCAGACCGGGGACGCCCTGGGTGGCCAGGTTCTGCCGGGCCATCAGCGCGGTCGCGAACAGGGCCAGTTCGGCGGCTGCGAACATCGCAGCCCGCTCGGCGGTGCCGGCCATGTCGAGGTAGTCGGCAGCGAAGCGCCAGCTCGTGTCGGCGCTGTAGGCGGTACAGCCCAGGGCGGCAACGGCGGCGACCTTAACGGCCGGGTTGCTAAGACGTTTCTGCGAGCGGGTTCCCCGGCGCCGCATGGTCCAGGCGGTCAGTACGAGCGCCAGGGCTGCGGGTGCGCCGGCGGTGAGAAGGAGGGGTAGGTCCGAAGCGGCACCGAAGGCGTGGACGTGGTGGGTCATACGGCCTTTCCGGGAGGGGCGGGCGCCGGGGGCGGCGCTGCCGGTCGGGCTATCGGCTGCCTAGTACCGGGAGCGGCGGGCGCATGGAGGCTCGCTGCCGTGGAGGTCTTCGTGCGCTTTTTCTTGGGACGCGGAACGCCGTAGGTGCGGTCGCGGTCGAAGACCTTGTGGGAGGCCTGCCGGAGCAGGTCTCGGGCATGCTTGTGACTGATCTGCAGGGCGGCGGCCAGCCGGTCCGGCTGCCAGCCGCGTACGTAGGCGTGGTCGATGACGACCTTCCGTTCCGTCTCGGTCAGGTGCACGTCGCGTCCCTGGAAGAAGGCGATCACGCGCCGGTAGTCGAGACGCTGGTGCAGTGCATCGTGCAGGGGGCGCCGCTCGGCTTCAGTGAGACCTCCCCAGATGCCCTCCTTGAGGACGTTCTCCAGGGCGAAGTCGAGGCAGTCGCGACGTACGGGGCACCAGCCGCACAGCTCCTTCGCTTCCGCGATCTCTTCGTGGTCCCGGGGCCCTGGGAAGAACACCGCGTCGGCGTCCTCTACGTCCATGCCGTGGCATGCCCCGCGGGTGTGCCAGCTGATGTCTCCGATGCCGCGCAGGCCGGTGCTCGGCGCATCGTGGGTGGTGATGTGGCGCAAGGCGGCTCTCCGATGTGCTGGCGCGTCGGCCCGCCGGGACGGTGTCGGTGGGCGTGGCGTCGGGTGCCGGCGGCGGCACGGGGAGGCGTCGCAGCCGGTGGGGGACAGTGATGTGGGGCGGCCATGCATAGGGCGGGTGTATGCGCCGGTCAGGCCGTTACGGGCCGCTGGGCCTGCTCGGTGTGCCGGGCAACAGCGAGGTCAAGGCGTCCGGGGTGGGGAGTCGCACGTGGTGCAGTGCCGTATGCCCCGTCGTCGGGGGCGATCCTGCGGCGACGACAACGCTCGCCCGGCGGGGCCTTGCACCACTCGCAGCGCACACTCAGGGCATCCGGCTGCCCTTGGGCTATGGCTGCCTCACGTGCCGCGCGGCCGGGCCGGTATGGCGCGAGGGCGGCGCGGGCAGCAGGTGGGATGCAGGAGCCGACTCCTTGCAGCATCGCCTCCAGTTTCGGGTCGATCTCCCCTCGACTGCTGGTGATCGCCCGGGCCTGTGCGGGTTGGGCCGTCCCCGCGGCGACGGCGCGGCGGGTGCTGGCCAGCTCGGCGCTCCAGGCAGCCTGATCGTCCGGATCCGCGGACGGTGTCGGGTCGCAGTGCCGCGCCAGGCGGTCACGCCGGTAGTTCTCCCACGCACGGATCACGTCCGAGGGGAGAATCTGATATGGCGAGCTACGGATGTGCTGACGGGCAGCGATGCGGGTGTCCCAGCCGTACGGAGTGGCCATCGGCACGTCACTGAGCAGCTCGTGCCACTGGGCGAGCTGGTCACGCGCTTCGCCCTGGTCGACGCGGATGGTGCGGGGGTCGAGTCGGCCGATGTAGGCCAGCAGAGCGGCGATTTCGCGGCGGTCCACGGTCAGCCCTCCGTTTCGGTCGGCTCGTCGAGGGCGGCGAGGAGGGCGGCGGTGTGGGCCTCCGTCCGCGTCATGCGCCCCGTCGCGGCGGTGCCGTGGACGTTCGAGTGGCCAGAGGCGTGTTCTCGGACGACCCACGCGCGCCAGTCGGCGGCCCAGGCTTGCGCCGGCCTCGGTTTGAAGTCAGCGCGGTGGACCCGCCACTTCGTGTCGGCAGCAGCAAGGCCCTGATCGCCGAGTCGGTCTAGGTGTCCCTGCTGGCGGGCCCAGGCGCGGGTGGCAGGGTCGACCTGCCACTCGGCAGCCGAGAGGACGTCAGCATCACCACTGCTGTACCTCCGGTTCAAATCAGGTTCACTACGGTTCTGGGTGCCGGTCTCCGATATGTCGCTGTGCCGGTGGCCGGTACGTCGCTGTGCCGGTTTCCGCCTCGACCTGCCGGTTTCCGGTACTGCCGGTGTCCGGAGCCTCCCGACCGATTCCGGCACCTCACGGGGGCGTATTCCGTACCGCCGCAGAGCAGAGAGCCGGAGCATCGCAGGCGCAGCGAGCTCGTCTGACACCGCCGCGTCGCCCTCCTCCATCTGCTGCTCATGGAGAGCCTGTGCGATTGCGGTGGCGGCGAGAGGCAGGCGGTAGACCGTGCTGCGCTGCGGGCCTGTGAGGTCGTCAAGCTGTTCCAGCTCTCCGGCAAGGAGCAGGCGCTCGACGGCTTCGCGCACCGTGGAGACAGATGCCCGCGTCCGTTTGGCCAGGCTGGACAGCGATGCCCAGGAGATGCACTGGTCGTCGGTCACCCGGTCGGCGATCGACAGCAGGACCAGCCGCGCGGCCCCCCGGCTGGAGCTGTGCTCCCACACCCACTCGCGGGCTTCGCTACTCATCGGCTGCTCCCGACAAGCGGGCACGACCACCGGCTCGTGGGGGCCTGAGAGGTGCGATCCTGCTCAGGGTACGGACAGGTCGAGGCGAAGGTGGCTGCCGCGCAGGCCAGGTTGAAGGCCCTTTGCGCATGGCAGGAGGCATGCGATACTCCCTTTTGCAGTGTTGCCACGCTGGTTCGCCCCTTGGAAGGACTCAGCGTGGTGATGGTGGGCAATTTCCGCCCTTGCCGGGGCGGGTATGCCGCTTAGCGTTCGGCGTCCATGAGTTACTGCTCTGGGCGCCGTCGCCATTTGTGTAACTTCGAAGCCTGGTTCGTGCTCGGGGTCTCCTCACGTCGTCGCTGCGGGCTGGCTGCCCAGGGACGACGAACATACGCACCGGCCGGTATCAAGATCCAGAGTTGGTTCTTAACCTCTGTACTGGTCGCGGACAGTCACCGCGCAGTCTCTGGTCCAGGCGGCCCGTCGAACGCGGCAAGTGCTTCCCTCGGGCGTACAGGATCACCGTTGCCGCGGTTGTCCCGCACGGTGAGATCACGTCACCGTGTGCTGCTGTGGCTGGCTTTTCGGTATTCCTTGCAACGGAAGCGCGATGTTGCTGCTGTGTTTCCATCGTCGCCTCCGCGCTCTCTGGTCGGGGATCAAATCTTGTGCGCCATGCGTGCTGTATGCAGTCGGGGGAATGCGGCTCGTGCCACATCACCCAATGCACTCTGCGGTAGATAACGGACAGGGTGAGTCGAATCGGGCAGTGTGGGCAACGGAAACGTGCCGGCGAGGAAGAACTTTCCACACGCAAGATCCGTGCGTCAACTGTTGTTAATCACGGAGTACAGTGTTTGAACCCTCGTTAAGTCGCACGACCTTGGAAGGATCATGAAAGAACCAACAGCAGAGCCAGTGAGCCCTTACGCGGTGAAGCTCAGTGAGCGTCTCAACCGCCTGTTTGAAGTCGTGCATCCGCCTGATCGCGGCCCGTACAGCAACGCCGAAGTCGCCGAACTGATGGCCAATCGAGGGCTCGAAGTGACATCCACCTATCTCTGGATGCTGCGCAACGGCCGCCGAGACAATCCGACGAAGCGTCACCTCGAAGCCCTGGCAAGCTTTTTCGGCGTGCCTGCCGCCTATTGGTTCGATGACGAAGTCGCCGAAAAGACGGCAGAGGAACTGGAGTTGCTCGAATTGCTCCGCGACGCCAAGATCAAAAACGTGCTCCTTCGGCTCTCCGACGTCTCGGCGAACGGAAAGGAAGCGGTACTCGGTCTTGTAGACGGCGTACGGAAAATGGAAGGGCTGCCGCCCTCAACTGATGTGTGAACAACCCCAGTTCGGCAATCGATCAAGGATGGGCAATGTGGTCTGCGCGTATGTGGCGCCAGCGTGATCTGCTGGCTGACTTGGATCTTCCTCACGTCACGAACATCCGTGATCTGCGGGCGGAGATCTCTCGTCGCGTGGGGAGCGAGGTGAAGCTCCAGCCCCGGGAGCAGGTAGCGTCCGTGTGTGGAGGATGCGTAGTCACGGAGAGTGCCGTGTACGTGTTCTACGAAGCCCGGACCAGCACGCTGCATCAAGATCACATCATCGCCCACGAGTTCAGCCACCTACTGCTCGGACATCATGAGTCCCAGCCGCTGTCGCCCCTCGGGCCGGCTCTCATCACCACCGTGGACCCCGACACCGTGCAGATGGTGCTGGGACGCACCACATATGACGAAGCCAAGGAGCGAGAGGCTGAACTCCTTGCCTCGCTCCTCCAGCGCCAGATCATTGACCGGTGGCTGCGCAGCGACGAATCCTCCGGCGACGAGGTCCAGGACCGCGTGACTCACACCCTGCTGCGCCGGCGCGAGGTACGGCTGTGAACGATCTGCTCCAAGTCGTAGGTCTCATCGCTGCCTCCCTGGGTTTCCTGTGCCTCCTGCGGGACGTTCCTGCCCGGCGCCGCGACCCGGCTTCCACGGCCCTGGCCGTCGTGTTCTTCCTTTCAGCCTTGTCGTTCGTGTTCTCCATCGCCCCGACGTCGGAGTACATGGACCGCGTCCTGGGCGCAGCTGACCTGTCCGTCCTGCTGGCACAGTCATGTGTCATCGCACTGATCGCCTGCCAGCAAGTGGTCCTCACCTACTGGAGCGCGCCCCCAGATGTCGCGCCGCAGAGAGCAAGGTCGTGGCTCGGCGCAGGTCTCGTGGTGATCGTTGGGCTGGCACTCCTCTTCGCCCTGCTGACACTTGGCACAGCGAACCCTGTCGACGTCACACTCTTCTACGCCGATGACAACTTGTACATCGCATACCTCACCCTCTACGCCACGGCATACATGCTCGGGCAGCTGTTCCTGGCCCGTGCCTCTTGGCGACTCGCGAGCCGCAGCAACCGCGCCGCCGTCTGCGTCGGCCTCCGGATCGTCGCCCTGGGCGCCGCTGTCACCCTCGGCTTCAGCGCCGTGAATATCAGCAACGTCGTTGCCGGCGCATTCGACGGATCCCTTGCTGCGTGGGAGAACTTTGCCTGGATCTGCCGCGACGTCGGTGCAGTGCTCACCATGATCGGTTGCCTTGTACCCACGATCACCGACCACGCCCAAAGCATCCAATATCGGATCAAGCAGTACCGCAGCTACAACGAGCTGCGCCCTCTATGGCTGGCGTTCTACAGTGAAGCGCCCGAGATTGAACTGCTAGTCGATCCAGCGCAGAGGCGTCGTTTCCGTCGCATCTCGATCCGCCTTTACCGCCGAGCCGTCGAGATCCGAGACGGCCGGTTCGTGATACGTCCGTACCTCGACCCCGCGCTCCGCGAGGCCAGCGAAGACCATCACCGAGCTCGAGGGCTCTGCGGTCAGGAGCTGGCTGCGGCTGTCACTGCCGACCAGATCCTCGCCGGAATCGCCGCTCGGGCCGAGGGCGCTCGTCCGGCTCCGGATCAGCACACCGACTTCGCCGACGCAGAACGCCGGATCAGCCGGCCCCTGGACGACCTCGACGCTCTTCTCGACGTCGCACGCCACCTGCCCCGCCAGCCCGCTTGTACCCGCCGCCTTGAGCAAGTCTCCGCGTGACGCCTGATCCCGCCCGCGGGCCGCCCCCGTCCGGTTCCAGGCCTTGGACCGCTGCGAGATGTCCAGCCGCGACCGGCGCGAGGGCCCACCAGTGCCGTTGGGCGGTGTCGATCCCTGTGAGGGCGGCCCCGGTGCGGGCGATACCGGCCTTGACGGATTTGTGCGTATCTGGCACCTGATCGACGGCTCCTACCACGTCCTGTGCGGACCAACCCTGCGGACGCGGGGAGCAGGATCGGACGAAGACACCCACCCGGGCCGTCTGGGGACCAACCCCGCGGGCGCGGGGAGCAGGGCAAGGCGAGCATCCGACACACGATCGACTTGGGACCAACCCCGCGGGCGCGGGGGTGATCCCGAGATCTGCTGCGGCAGGAACGAGGGCGTCAATGGTGGCGTACCGGGCGGAGTTGCAGAAGCCGTCCCCTACGCCGCCTGCTCTGGCGGCGGCCAGCGGACGGTGTCTGAGCCAAGCCTGCTGGGCGCGTCAGGCGGTCCCCTGTCTACAGGGGCCCCGGTCGACCCTGCTGCGTATACGTTGCTGAGGAGCGACCCGCAGCCAACGTCGTAGCGATTCCAGGAGCCGCTGATGTCTGAGGACCCGAGCAAGGCGCAACCGCTGGTCGTCGACCGCACGGCCTTCGAGCAGCAGTTGGAGGAGTTGCGGGCGAGGGAGAAGGCGCACACCCGTGAGGGCGACGCGATCGCTGCCGCGCGCCGCAGGCTCCCGATGGTCGAGGTGGCCGCAGACAGCCCGCTGCTGGGGCCGGACGGCCCCATGACGCTCCTGGACGCGTTCGAAGGGCGACGCCAGATGATCGCCTACTACTTCATGTGGTGGCCCGGCCGGCCGGCCGCCGAGCAGTGCGAAGGCTGTACCTGGGTGATGAGCCACGTGGGCGAGCTGGCCTATCTGCACTCCCGCGACATCACCTTCGCCGTGTTGTGTCAGGGACGGAACACCGCCTACGGCTTCGCCGACGCGCAGACGTCGTACGAGGAAAGCATGCGCTACCGCGCCTTCATGGGCTGGACGATGCCGTGGTACTCCGCCCAGCCCTCGCTCGAGTCACTTCTCGTCGGCCGGGAACTCGGCTTGTTCCACCTGGTGTGCTACCTGCGCGACGGCGACCGTGTCTTCGAAACCTACTGGACCAGACGCCGCGGCGCCGAAGCGGTGGACTACAGCTACGCGCTCATGGACCTCACGGCGTTCGGGCGCCAGGAGGACTGGGAGGACTCACCGGCAGGCTGGCAGCGCCTCGGGCAGGCCACGCGGACACTGGGCGGGGCTCCCCACTGGCCGCCGCTATCGGAGGAACAAGCGATTGGACGCCCCACAGCGCAGTGGCCGCGCGTCGACGCCGGCCGCTCTGATGACTTGGGCGCCACCGGCACCGGCCCGGCGACCGAGCCCGGTCACTGCCACTGATGGCGGATGGGGCGATCGAGGACTCTTGCATCGATGGATGCGCCACTGAACTGGTCATGAGGTGACGAGTTCGTTCCAGTGTTCGACGAGGGCGGGGATGGGCTGGGGGATGGGGCCGAGGTCACCGTTGTGCAGGGTGTGGAGGTCGTCGACGGCATCCTTGACCGCAGTCTCGGAGACGGTGGGGCCGGGGGAAGGAAGGGTGTAGCGGACGGCCGGTCCGTGGGTGAGGTCGGCGTGGCCGGTGTCCGCGTGGTGGGCGACGGGCGTGTACGTGTCCCAGCCCAGGAGGTTGAGGAGGCTGATCTGGCCGGCCCAGTGGGTGGCATCGTTCATGTCTCCGTGGCGCAGGTGGAGGAGGTATACACACAGGGCGGCGGTGACGTTGCCGGCACCGGCCGCGTAGTGCCACCAGAACTGGGCGCCCTCGTCTTGGTCGGCGAGGTAGAGCAGGCTGGCGAAGGTGAGTGCGCCGTCGGGATCGCGGCGGGAGTTGAAGGTGTTGATGCGGGCCGCGGCGCCGTGATGGCGGACGGTGCCGCGGCACAGCACACGCAGGTCGTGCGCGGCCTGTTCGTGCAGGGCGGCGGGGAGCGGGTGGGCTCGTGGGCCGTTGTGCGGGGTGGCGTTCAGGAACTGCACCCAGCGCAGCTCGTGCAGGTGGCGGGCAAGGTTGTGCCGGGCGTTTTCGAGGTCGGCGGTGGTGTACTCGTCCTGGAAGACGCGGGCACGGTGCAGAGCCTCGTCGATGCTGCGCGGGGTGCGGTTCACGGGCCGGTCACTCCTTGTCGGTCTCGAGGGTGTCGTCGGTGCGGTATCCCATGGCTGCTGCGAGCCGGAGCTTGGCCGTGCGGTGTATGGAGCGCACCGTGGCCTCACTGATGCCCATGATCAGACCGGTATCCCGGGTGCTGAAACCGAGCGCCTCGCGCAGCACGAGGATGTCGAACTGCCGCTCGCTCAGACGCGCCATGTGGTGGTAGATCCCGAGCCCTTCTTCGAGTTCGGCGATCTCATGGCCGTGTTCTTCGCGGAAAGAGGTGCGGAAGGACTCCAGCAGGGGCTCGGTTGCCGCGCGTATGGCACGCGCGAAGGCCAGGGTTTCGGTGGTGGCCGGGCTGCGGCCCTGTGCGGCGAGCTCGCCGTGCACGCGCTGCTTGAACAGCGCCCACGCGTAGGCGCTGCGGTCGGGCATGGTCCTCAGTTGGGGCCAAATGGCGGCCAGGTAGAGAAAGGTGGCGTCGACCAGGTGACGCGCCGCGGTGGCGCTACCGAGGTGGATGCGGCAGTACTCCAGGCATGCACGGTCGTAGCGTGCCTGGAAGTCCCAGAAGTCGGGGGGCATCTGGTCGGTGTAGCTGGGGACTGTGTCTCCTGCGGGGTCAGGCGGCTGGCTGCTCACCGGCGGCCTCCTTCGTCCAGAGACGCCGTGTGGGACGGTGCAGCAGGAGAGGGAGGCTGTTGTTCGACCAGGGTTTCGGCCCCGATACGGACTCCGGCGCCAAGCAGGCGCCGCACTAAGAACCACACGTCGGGCGCGAATGAGCGCGCCGCGGCGGCGAAGGCCAGCACGAAGCTGACTACGTCGTAGTTCACAGTGGCTGTTTTCCTTCGTTTCGGGCGGTGGTCCGACCGCTCCGTCCCCGGCCGGGCGGGCAGGCACCTAGAGCACCGTTGCTCTGGGGAACAGGTAAGACCAGTGGTGCCGGGAAACGTGCAGCCTCTCGAACACATCTTTCTAACGGAAGGTAACATTCCGCATACATGGAGAGATGAGTCTATTTGCTCTCGCGCAACGCCACGCTCCGCCACCCCGCGCACTTTGAACGCCACCCCCAACGAACAGGTGTTTTCGCAGAAGTGAAAAATTCCAAACCCTATTTGCGCGAACATGAAATTGCACGCTCAATTTCACTGTGTGGCTCAGATCACGTTTGGTGAATTGAGCTGGCTCGCTCCTACGCGCCCCCTGGGTCCGGGCTGAGCACGGCGAGCCGCCTTGACCGCACTGGCGCACGCCACAATCCGTCTGCCGTGACCCACTCTTGACAAGCCCGCCCACAGGCTGGCACGGCCCTGCGCCGCGTTCTACGAGATGAACAACCTGATCGGCGTCCAGGCCGTACAGCGACAACTCGGCATCTGACGCCGGGCCCGACCCTCGCCTACGCCTGAAGCCACCGTCCCCCCGAGAGTCCGGCCACCGGGCGGCCTCTCGTTGTGTGTCGACCATGCCGCGCACCTCGGTGACGGAGCCGCTCCATTTCCCTCAGCTTCACACTTACCAGGCGAGATCACTTAAGGTAACGAAGCATCACGAGGCGACTCTTGGCGTGGATCGCGACCTGCAAGTTCGTCGAGTGCCGATAGTGGCGCAGAACGGTGTGCTCTTCGGCGGGAGACTGGAGACCCTGATGGCAGGTGGCGGCAGGTCGAGTACGGATATCGGTGGCGGCATATCGGGCTGGTCGTCACGATCATTGCTCTGGTCGTCATGCCAGTTTCTCGGGCCCTCGCTGGACTTTGATCGTCGCGGGGTGCTTTGCCGCCTGGTTCGTCCTCGCGCTGACCATCATCCGCATCAGGGGTGGACGGGGCGGAGAAGCCGTTCGACGGGCTTACGTCGCTACTTTCGGCTGGGGCGACTACGTCACGCCCTGATGGGTTGAACGGCAAGCTGACCACTTGACGCCAGGCGGGGATCTCGCGGTAGGGCTGGGCGATGTCGGTCAGGTGAGGGAGCGGGCGGCCAGGAGGAGGGCGAGAGGGCCTGCCGGCAGCAGGAACCGGCCCTGTTCTGCGGCGGTGAGGCATGCCTCGAGTGGCCACCATTCCAGTTTGAAGTCCTGTTCATTTTCGGTGAGTTCTTGTGGGCCCAGGGTGAGTTGCCTGGCCAGGAAGAGGTCGATGCGTGCGGTTGAGGCGAGTGTGGCGGCGTAGCTGCCCAGGTGTGTCCAAGAGGAGGCACAGACGCCGGCTTCCTCTCTGAGCTCACGGCGTGCGCAGGCGTTGGGGTCTTCGTGGTCTTCGCGCCGGCCGCCCGGCAGGAAGAGATAGTCGCCTCCGTGTCGAGGGAAGTGAGTGCTGAGGATGGCGACTTTGTCGTTGTCGTC
>NZ_JBIVNC010000029.1:0-35549 GCF_044753385.1 Streptomyces sp. NPDC088387 | reverse complement strand
GGACGCGGGCCCGGGTGTGATGGGCCGCCTGGTCGTCGTAGCGCATCACTTGGTGGTGGATGGTGTGTCGTGGCGGGTGCTGCTGCCTGACTTGCAGGCTGCGTGTGAGGCGGTGGCCGAGGGGCGTGAGCCGGTGCTGGATCCGGTGGGTACGTCCTTCCGCCGCTGGTCCCAACTCCTCGCCGCGCAGGCCGTGTCCGAGGAACGTGTCGCCGAACTCCCCGCCTGGCAGGCTCTGTTGGGCGAGCCGCAGGCGCCGCTGGGTGGACGCGCCCTCGACCCCGCCGTGGACACCGCGGTCACCCTGCGGCGCCGGTCCTGGACGGTGTCGGGTGCGCAGGCCGCGGTGGTGGTCGAGCGGGTCGCCCCGGCGTTCCACTGCGGGGTGCGCGAGGTGCTGCTCGCCGGCCTCGCGGGTGCCGTGGCGCACTGGCGGCGCGGAGTGGACGAGGCCGCGCCCGTGCTGGTCGATGTGGAGGGGCACGGCCGGGAGCCGGTGGAGGGGGTGGATCTGTCCCGCACGGTGGGCTGGTTCACCAGCTCGTATCCGGTGCGGCTGGCCGTGCCCGCTGGTCAGTTGGACGACGCTATGGCCGGCGGGCAGGGCGCCGGTAGGTTGGTGAAGGCGGTCAAGGAGCAGGTGAGGGCGGTGCCGGGGGACGGCCTCGGCCACGGGTTGCTGCGTCACCTCAACCCGGACACCGGTCCTGTCCTGCGGGCCGCGCCCACGCCCCAGGTCGGCTTCAACTACCTGGGCCGGTTCACCGCCGGACGCGGCACGGGCCCCGCCGGGCCCTGGCAGCCGGCCGGGGCGGCCCGTGGCGCGGTGGACCCGGAACTGCCCGTGACCCACCCCGTGGCGGCGGCCGCCGTCGTCCGGGACACCGCGGACGGACCCGAACTGGAGATCACGCTGAGCTGGGCAGGGCGGCTGTTGGGGGAGGCCGACGTCCAGCGGCTCGGCGAGAGCTGGCTGGCACTGCTGAACGGCTTCGCCGCCCACACCACGTCGGCGGACGCGGGTGGACACACCCCGTCCGACTTCCCCCTGCTGGATCTCGCACAGCACCAGATCGAGGAGCTCGAAGCGGAGTTCGGCCAGCTGCGCCGCCCCCGCTAGCCAGCACCGTTGCCGCACCAACCGTGGTTGAGGAGAAGGAGCGATGACGCGATCCCTTGTCGAGGACGTGTGGCCGCTGTCGCCGTTGCAGGAGGGGCTGTTGTTCCACGCCGCTCTCGCCGACGAGGGCCCCGACGTGTACACCGTGCAGTCCGCGCTCGACATCGAAGGCCCCCTCGACCCGGTCAGGCTGCGCGCCTCCTGGGAGGCCCTCCTGGCCCGGCACGCAGCACTGCGGGCCTGTTTCCGCCCGGTCAGTGGGGCGCGGATGGTGCAGGTCGTGCTGCGCGAAGTGGCCCTGCCCTGGCGGGAGAACGACGTCAGTGGGCTGCCCGAGGCGGAGGCGGAGGCCAAGCTGCGCGAACTCGCCGCGAGCGAGACGGCGAGCCGCTTCGACCCCGCCGTACCGCCCCTGATGCGGCTGCTCCTGGTGCGGCTCGGTGAGCACCGGCACCGCCTGGTGATGACGTTCCACCACATCCTGCTGGACGGCTGGTCCATGCCGGTGCTGATCCAGGAACTGTCCCAGGTGTACGAGGCCGGCGGCGACGCCTCCGGGCTGCGGCGGGCCGCGTCCTACGGCCAGTACATGGCGTGGCTCAACCGGCAGGACAAGGACGCTGCCCGGGAGGCGTGGGGCGCCGCGCTGGCCGGCGCGGACGAACCCACCCTGGTGGCCAGGGCCGACCGCACCCGGCTGCCGGTCCTGCCCGAACGGGTCGTCGCCGACCTCTCCGAAGACCTCACCCGGTCCCTGACCGCACTGGCGCGCGGCCTCGGCGTCACCCTCAACACGGTCGTCCAGGGCGCGTGGGCGCTGGTACTGGCCCGCCTGGCCGGCCGCTCCGACGTCGTCTTCGGCAGCACGGCCGCCGGCCGCCCGGCGGACCTGCCCGGCGCGGAGTCGATGGTGGGGCTGCTCATCAACACCCTGCCGGTGCGCGTCCGGCTCGACGGGGCCCACACGGTCGGCGACATGCTGACCGGACTCCAGGAGCAGCACGCCCGCCTGATCGGCCATCAGCACATCGGCCTGATGGAGATCCAGCAGATCGCGGGCCCCGCGGCCGTCTTCGACACCCTCGTCCTGTACGAGAGCTTCCCGCACCCGCCGGAGGGCGCCGACGCGCCCGGCACGCTGGTCATGCGGCCGTCGGGCGCGGCACAGGACGCCTCGCACTACCCGCTCACCCTGGTCGTCACCCCCGGCACCAGGCTGCACTGCAAACTCGACCACCGGCCCGACCTGTTCGACACCGGCACCGCCCACGCGGTCTTCGAGCGCGTGGTGCGGGTGCTGGAGCAGATGGCCGCCGACCCGGCGGCCAGGGTGGCCGACATCGACGTACTCGCGGCCGACGAACGGACCCTGCTGGTCGACACGTTCAACGACACCACCCGTCCCGTCCCGCCCGGCACCCTGGTGGACGCCGTCCGGGGCTGGGCCGACCGCACACCCGGCACCCTCGCCGTGCGCTGCGGCCCCGAGCGGCTCTCCTACGCCGACCTGGACGAGCGCGCCGACCGGCTGGCCGGCCACCTCGCGGGGCTCGGCGTGGGCCGGGAGACCCGGGTGGGGCTCTGCCTGCCGCGGGGCGTCGACATGGTCGTCGCCCTGCTCGCCGTGTGGAAGGCCGGCGGCGCGTTCGTACCGCTCGACCCCCGCCACCCCGCGGACCGGCTCGGTTACATGATCGACGACAGCGCCGCCGCCGTCGTGGTGGGCACGGCCGAGACCCTCGGCGCGGTACCCCTCGGCACCGCCCAGGCGCTCCTCCTGGAGAAGGCCGAACAGACCGTCGCCGACCGCGGCACCGAAGCCCCGCCCGCCGCCCCGGCACCGGACCAGCTCGCCTACGTCATCTACACCTCGGGGTCGACCGGCCGCCCCAAGGGTGTGGCCGTCGCACACCGCGGCGTCGCCAACCTCGCCGCGGCCATGCGGCCCTTCCTCGACGTCACCGAGGGCGTCACCGTCCTCCAGTTCGCCTCCTTCAGCTTCGACGCGGCCGTGCTGGACATCGCGGTCACCCTGGCCGCCGGCGGCACCCTCGCCGTCGCCACCGAGGACGAGCGCACCGACGTCCCCGCCCTCGTCCGCATGATCGGCGAGGCCGGAGTGCGCGCCGCCAGCGTCGTGCCGTCGCTGCTCACCGAACTCGACCCGGACGACGTGCCCCAGGTGCGCGACTGGGCGCTCGGCGCCGAACTCCTCACCGCCGGCCTCGCCGCCCGCTGGGCCGGCCGCGTCCGGCTCACCAACACCTACGGCCCCACCGAGACCACCGTCATGGCCACCGCCGCGCTCCTCGGCGACCCGATCACGCCCGACGACCCGCCGCCGCCCGTCGGACGCCCCCTCGGCAACACCCGCGTCCACGTCCTGGACGCCTTCCTCCAGCCGGTCCCCGTCGGCGTGACCGGCGAGGTGTACGTGGCGGGCGCCGGCGTCGCGCGCGGCTACACCGGCAGGCCGGGGGCCACCGCCGAGCGGTTCGTCGCCTGCCCGTTCGCCGCGGCCACCCGTATGTACCGGACCGGCGACCTGGCCCGCTGGACGCCCGACGGGCAGCTGCTGTTCGACGGACGCGCCGACGCCCAGGTCAAGATCCGCGGCTTCCGGATCGAACCCGGCGAGGTCGAGGCCGTCCTCACCGCGCACCCCGGGGTCCGCCAGGCCGCCGTCGTCGCACGCGAGGACCGGCCCGGCGACCGCCGCCTGACCGCCTACGTCGTTCCCGACCACCCCGAGGCCGACCTGTCCGACGTACGCGACCACGCGGCGCGCAGCCTGCCCGAGTACATGGTGCCCGCCGCGGTCACCCTCCTGGACGCGCTGCCGCTCACCCGCAACGGCAAGGTCGACCGGGCCGCGCTGCCCGCCCCCGACTTCTCCGACCGGGTCTCCGACGCGGCACCGCAGGGCGAGACCGAGGAGCGGCTGTGCGCGATGTTCGCCGACATCCTGGGGCTCGAACGGGTCGGCGCCGGCGACAACTTCTTCGACCTCGGCGGTGACTCGGGCCTGGCCATGCGGCTCGCGGCCCGGGTCCGCGAGGAGTTCGGCGTCGAACTGAGCATGCGGCGGCTGTTCGGCGAGTCCACCCCCAAGGGCGTGGCCCGGATGCTCACGGCCAAGGCCCGCCCCGTGCTGGAGCCGGTCGAGCACACCGGCGACACACCCGTCACCGCCGCACAGCAGCGCACCTGGGCGATGACCCGGCTGACCGGGGACAGCGCGGCGCAGCAGTCCGCCGCCCAGCAGTCGAGTGTCGCGCTGCGCCTGGGCGGCGACCTGGACCGGGACGCGCTGCGGGCCGCGCTCGGCGACGTCGCCCGGCGCCACGACATCCTGCGGACCACCTTCGTCCGGGCCGGCGGCGGCCTGCGCCAGCACGTCCTCGACGCCGACGACACCACCGCCCGTCCCGAGCCGGCCCTCACCGCCGTGACCGAGACCGAGCTGCCCGGCGAGCTCGCCGCCCACACCGCCGGCGGATTCGACCTGGCCCGCGAAGTGCCTTGGAAACAGCACCTGTTCGCGCTCGGCGACACCGATCACGTACTGCTGCTCACCGTGCACCGGATCGCCGCCGACGACGCCTCCCTCGACATCCTCGTCCGCGACCTGGCCGCTGCCTACGGCGCCCGGCGCGAGGGCCGCGCCCCCGAACGGGCCCCGCTGCCCCTCCAGTTCGCCGACTACGCGCTGTGGGAGCAGGCGCTGCTCGACGGCGCACAGGACCCCGACAGCCTCGTCGCCGACCAACTGGCCCACTGGAAGGACGCCCTGGCCGACCTGCCCGTCGAACTCGCCCTGCCCACCGACCGGCCCCGGCCCGTCCTGGCCTCCCACCGGGCCGCCTCGGTACCGGTCCGGCTCGACCCCGGCACACACCGGCGCCTGATGGCCGGAGCCGGGGACGACGGCACCTCGGCCGCCACCGTGGTGCGGGCCGCGCTCGCGCTGCTGCTGACCCGGCTCGGCGCCGGCGACGACATCCCGGTCGGCACCCTCATGCCCCGCAGGGACACCGAGGGCGACCTGGAGGGCGTCGTCGGCCCGTTCGCCGGACCCGTCGTGCTGCGTACGGACACCTCGGGCGACCCCACCTTCGAGGAACTCGTGGCACGGGTCCGCGAAACCGCCCAGGACGCCGCCGGCCACGAGGACGTGCCCTTCGAACGCCTGGTGGACGAACTCGCGCCGCCCGTCTCCGCCGCCCGGCACCCCCTCTTCCAGGTCGGCGTCGACGTCCTCGACGACCGCACCGAGGAAGGCGACGCCTCGGAACTGCCCGGCCTGCACACCACCCGCCTCGACACCGGCACGCAGGCCACCGAACTCGACCTCTCCTTCCGGCTGACGGAGCGGCACCGGCCCGACGGCGAACCCGCCGGCATCGACGGAGTCCTGCGCTACGCCACCGAACTCTTCGATGCCCCGACCGCCACCGCGCTCACCGCACGGCTCGTCAGGGTCCTCGAACAGGCCGCCGCCGACGCCGGGACACCGCTCGGCCGGTTCGACGTCCTGCTCGGCGAGGACGAACTGCTGGAGACCCTGCGCGCCGGCAACGACACCGAGGCCCCGCTGCCCGGCCGTACCGCCCTCGGCCTGCTCGCCGAACGCACCGCCCAGTCGCCCGGCACGGTCGCCGTCACCGACCGGGACCTCACCCTCACCTACGGCGCGCTCAACGCCGCCTCCGCCCGGCTGGCCCACCGGCTGACCGGGCACGGTGCCGGACCCGAGGACACCGTCGCCGTGGCGCTGCCGCCCGGCGCCGACCTGGTGGTCGCCCTCCTGGGCGTCCTCAAGTCCGGCGCCGCCGTCCTCCTCACCGACCCGGAACAGCCGCTGCGGGACACGGAGAACACCCTGCGCGGCACCCGTCCCGTCGCCCTGGTCGGCACGGCGGCCACCGCCGCCCTGCCGCCGCCCGAGGACGCGGCGATCCCCCTGCTCACCGTGGACGCCGCCGCGCTCGCGGACGAGACGGCGCCGAAGCCGGCGCCGCTCACCCCGCCCCGGCCGAGGCAGGCCGCGCTCGTCCTCGCCGCGGACCGCCCCGGCGGCTCCGTGATCGAGCACCGCACCCTCCTCAACCACACCGCGTACCGGATGCGCGTCCTGACGGCGGACCGGTCCGTCGCCGTCGACACACAGGCGCCCGCCGCCGGACTGGTGACCCAACTCCTCGCGGCGCTGTGCGCGGGCGCCGGCGTCCGGTTCGGCGCCCCCGACCCGCTCGGACAGCCGGCCACCGAAGCAGGCCGGCCCCAGGTCCTGCTGCTCAACGGGGGCGACGGCGCGCCCGCGACCCGCTTCGACCTCCCCCCGGGCGCGGCCCCGGCCGACGGCGACGGCACCCGGCCGACCCGGTTCGAACTGCCGCCGGACGCGGTCCCGGTCAGCGGGCACGCCACCCCGGAGACCGCCGGCATCTGGCTCGACCTCGACTTCGAGCCCGGCCGGCCGCCCTCGGCGCGACCGGTGTGGAACACCCGCGCCCATGTGCTGGACGACTTCCTGCGCCCCGTACCCCAAGGCGCCGTCGGTGACCTGTACGTCACCGGAACCGCCCTGGCCCGGGGATACGCGGGCGCCCCCGCGGCCACCGCCGAACGCTTCGTCGCCCTCCCGCACGGGTCCGGCGGGGAACGGATGCTGCGCACCGGCGAACGGGCCAGGTGCACCTCCGCCGGCCTGCTCGTCGTACACGACGAGAACCACCGCAGGACCGGCGCCGGCCGCCGGGCCGGCCGTGGCGCCGGCGACCTCGGCGTACTGCTGCCGCTGCGCACGGAGGGCGGCCGGCCCCCGCTGTTCTGCGTCCACCCCGCCATGGGCCTCGCCTGGGGCTACCGCTCGCTGCTCCGGCACCTGCCGCCGGACCTGCCGGTCTACGGGCTCCAGGCCCGCGGCCTCGCCGGGACCGAACCCATGCCCCGCAGCATCGACGAGATGGTCGCCGACCATCTGCTCCAGATCCGTACCGTCCAGCCCACCGGCCCCTACCACCTCATCGGGTCCTCCCTCGGCGGTCTGCTCGCCCAGGCGATCGCCGCGCGGCTGCGCGAGCAGGACGAGGAAGTCGCGCTCCTGGGAGTGCTCGACGCCTACCCGGGAGGCGTCGGCCGGTTCGTCACCACCGAGGAACGCCCGCCCGGCGAGGGCACCGACGACCGGGCAAGGGCCATGCCCGCCGACATGGAGGCCGTCGGCATGGCGGTCGACGACCGGCTCCGGAAGAACATGGCGAAGGTCATCCGCAACGCGTCGGCGTTCGCCCCCGACCACACTCCGCCCGACTACCCGGGCGACCTCCTGCTGTTCATCGCCACCGAGGACCGGCCCACGGAACTGCCGGTGTCCGTCGCGGTCGACAGCTGGCGGCCCTACATCGGCGGCGACATCGACGCGCACGAACTCGCCACCGGGCACTACAAGATGCTCCAGCCCGGACCGGCGGAGCACATCGGGCGGGTCATCACCGCCGCACTGGAGGCGTCGGCCGGTGCCTGACCGGCGCGCGAGCAGGGAGGACCCGAGCATGGCGAAGCCGACGGCCGACGTTCCCGTACACGAATACCGGGTCGGGATCGACCCGCTGCCCGAACTGGGGCTGCTGAGCCGGCAGACCCCGCTCATCCAGATCGACACCGCCAACACCGCCGAGCGGACCTGGCTCGCCCTCGGACCCGACGAGGTGCGGGCGGTCCTGGGCGACGCGGAACGCTTCAGCACCCTGCCGCCCGCCGACACCGAGGCCGACTCCCGGCGCCTGGTCCAGGACGGCAACCTGCTCCAGTACGACCCGCCCGAGCACACCCGGCTGCGCAGGATGCAGGCCCCGGAGTTCACCGGGCGGCGGATGCGCCGGCTGGAACCCCTGGTCGAGAAGATCGTCGGCGACCACCTCGACGCCCTGGAACGGGCGGGACAGCCCGCCGACCTGGTCCGGCACTACGCCCAGCCCCTGCCCGCCCTGGTCGGCTGCCTCCTGCTGGGCATCCCGCGCGACGACCACGCCGAACTGGCCCGCAACCTCGACCTCAGCCGCAGCGAGAACCTCCCGCGCGAACACCGGATGGCGGCCGGCAAGGCGTACATGGCGTACCTGACGAAGTTCGCCCGGAGCAAACGCCGGCACCGCGGCGACGATCTGATCAGCGTGCTCCTGCACGAGCAGCGTCTGGACATGAGCGACGAGGAACTGGTCGGCACCGTGGCCACCCTGCTGGCCCCCGCCGTCCTCAACGTCACCGGCACCATGGCGCTCGGCCTGCTCGCCCTGCTCCAGCACCCCGAACAACTCGTCCTGTTGCGCGACAGCGACGAGCACGCCGACCGGGCGGTGGACGAGATGCTCCGCTACACCTCGGTGGTCTCCACGGCCTCGCCGCGCACCGCCCTGGCCGACGTGGAACTGGCCGGGCAGCTCGTGAAGGCCGGTGACGTGGTGCTCTGTTCGCTCCTCGCCGCCAACCGCGCACAGTGCCCGCACGCCGCCGACGCCTTCGACATCACCCGGGAGAACTCCAGCCACGTGGCCTTCGGGCACGGCATCCACCACTGCCTCGGCGCACCCCTGTCCCGGCTCACGCTGCGTGTCGCCGTCCCCGCACTGCTGCGCCGCCTGCCCGGCCTGCGGCTGGCCGTCCCCGCGCAGGACCTGCGCTACAAGTCCCCGTCCGGAATCTACGGCGTGGAAACACTGCCGGTGGCCTGGTAGGAGGCGCGACCCCCGTGGCATCCGACACCGAGACCGGCACGGACACCGGCGCCGTCCCCGTGCACATCAGCCGTACGCGCTTCGCCCCCTCCGACGACCTGCGCCGGCTCACCGCCGGGCGGCCCGTCATCCGCATCGACGGCAACGGCAACGACAACGACAGCGACAGCGACAACAACCACGACAACAACCACGACAACAACCACGCCAACGCCGACGACAACGCCGACGACAACGCCGACGCCGATCCGCGGGCCGGGAGCCGCCCCGTCTGGCTGGTCACGGGCTACCACGAGGTACGCCAGGTCCTCGGCGACCACACCGGCTTCTCCACCCGCCGCCGGTTCACCACCCCCGGCACACCGGACGGGAACGACGACTGGCGCCCCGACGAGGCGGTCGGCCAGCTCATGGACTACGACCCGCCCGAACACACCCGGCTGCGGAAGATGCTCACCGCCGAGTTCACCCACCGCCGCACCCGGCGGCTCGAACCACGTATCGAGGCCCTCGTCGGCGAGCGCCTCGACGCCATGGAGCACGCGGGACCCCCCGCCGACCTGGTCCGGCACTTCGCGGACCCGCTTCCCGGGCTTGTGCTGTGCGAACTGATCGGGGTGCCCCGCGACGACCGCGCCGACTTCCTGCGCCGCTGCCACACCCACCTCGCGACCTCCGGACGCCTCCACCGGGCGGCGGCCGGAACCGCCTTCACCCGCTACCTCGCGGCGCTGATCACCCGTACCCGCAAGGACCCCGACGACGGCTTCCTCGGCATGCTCGTGCGCGACCACGGAGACGACTTCACCGACAAGGAACTGCGGGGCGTCTGCGTGCTGCTCATGCTCGCCGGACTGGACAACATCTCCGGCATGCTCGGGCTCGGCACCCTCGCCCTGCTCGAACACCCCGACCAGCTGGAGCGGTTGCGCGCCGACCCGGCCGCCACGGACCGGGCCGTCGACGAACTCCTGCGCCACCTGTCCGTGCCGCACGCCCCCACCCCCCGCACCGCCCTGGAGGACGTCACCGTCGGGGACCAGCTGGTCCGTGCCGGAGACACCGTCGTCTGCTCGATCCCCATGGCCAACCGGGACCCGGCGCTCACCACCGACCCCGACCGCCTCGACCTCGCACGCGAACCCGTGGCCCATGTCGCCTTCGGCCACGGCATCCACCACTGCCTGGGCGCCGCCCTGGCCCGGCTGGAGCTGCGGATCGCCTTCACGGCACTGCTGCACCGCTTCCCCCGGCTGAGCCTCGGCATCCCCGCCGACCAGGTGCCCTTCCGGGTCCTGTCGACCGCGTACGGCGTGCGGCGCCTGCCGGTGACCTGGTGAACGACCAACAACCTTTCCGAGATCAGAGGTGGGACATGACGCACACCGCTTCACCTGGACACGAGGCCTCCGGCGCCGTGCGCGACGTCGTGATAGTCGGCGGCGGCACGGCCGGCTGGATGACGGCCGCCTATCTGACCGCCGCCTTCGGCGACCGGGTCGCCGTCACGCTCGTGGAGTCCGCCGACGTCGGCACCATCGGCGTCGGCGAGGCCACCTTCAGCGACATCCGGCACTTCTTCGAGTTCCTCGGGCTGGCCGAGCGGGACTGGATGCCGGCCTGCAACGCCACGTACAAGCTCGCCGTCCGCTTCGAGAACTGGCGCGAACCCGGGCACCACTTCTACCACCCGTTCGAGCAACTGCGTTCGGTCAAGGGCTTCCCGCTCACCGACTGGTGGCTGCGCCACCCCACCACCGACCGGTTCGACGTGGACTGCTTCGTCATGGCCTCGCTGTGCGACGCCGGACGCAGCCCCCGATATCTCGACGGGGCCCTGCTGGAACAGGAGTTCGTCGAGGTGGACGGGGTGCCGTCGACCATCGCCGACTACCAGGGCGCCCAGTTCCCCTATGCCTACCACTTCGAGGCCCACCTGCTGGCCAAGTACCTCACCAAGTACGCCACCGCGCGCGGCGTGCGGCACATCGTCGACACCGTGCAGGACGTGGGACTCGACGAACGCGGCTGGGTGACCCATGTGCAGACCGCCGAGCACGGGCGGATCGAGGGCGGCCTCTTCGTCGACTGCACCGGATTCCGGTCGCTGCTGCTCGGCAAGGCACTGGGCGAACCGTTCCTGTCGTACCAGGACACCCTGCCCAACGACAGCGCGGTGGCCCTCCAGGTCCCCATGGACATGGACAAGAACCCGATCCGGCCGTGCACCACCGCCACCGCCCAGGACGCGGGCTGGATCTGGACGATCCCGCTGATCAGCCGGATCGGCACCGGCTACGTGTACGCGCGCGACTACCTCGACCCCGAGGAGGCCGAGCGCACCCTGCGCGAGTTCGTCGGTCCCGCGGCGGCCGACGTGCCCGCCAACCACATCCGGATGCGCATCGGGCGCAGCCGCCGCGCCTGGGTCAACAACTGTGTGGCGGTGGGCCTGTCCAGCGGCTTCGTCGAGCCGCTGGAGTCGACCGGCATCTTCTTCATCCACTACGCCATCGAGCAGCTGGTCAAGTACTACCCGGCGGTCGACTGGGACGCCTCACTGCGTGAGCAGCACAACAGCTCGATGGCCAACGTCATGGACGGGGTACGGGAGTTCCTGGTCCTGCACTACCGCGGTGCGAAGCGCGACTCCAACCAGTACTGGCGGGACACCAAGACCCGCACCATCCCCGACGCCCTCGCCGAGCGGCTCGACCAGTGGCGCAGCAAGGTGCCCGACGCCAACAGCGTCCACCCCCGCTACCACGGCCTGCCGCCCTACTCGTACAACTGCATACTGCTCGGCACCGGCGGCATCGAGCCCAGGCCGTCGCCGGCGCTCGACCTCGTCGACGAGAAGGAGGCGCTGGCCGAGTTCCAGGCGATCCGCGACAAGGCGCGGGTCCTGGTGGGGAGTCTGCCCACCCAGAACGAGTACTTCAAGCAGATGCGAGAGGGGCTCTGAGCGGGGGCGATGAACGAGCGGGAGAGGTATCCGTCGGCGGGGCGCGGCGCCCCGCGGCCCGCGGACGACGACTTCCGCCGCATGATGGCGGCGTTCCCGACCGGGGTGTCGGTGGTGACGGCGCGCCTGGGCACCGCCCGTCCCTGGGGCATGACGTGCTCGTCGCTGTGCAGCCTCAGCGCCGATCCACCGACCCTGCTGGCGTGTCTGCGCACCGGCAGCCCGACCCTGAGCGCGGTGCTCGCCAGCGGCGCGTTCGCCGTCAACCTGCTGCACGGTGAGGCCGAGTGGGTCGCCGCGCTGTTCGCCTCCGGCGCCCCCGACCGCTTCGACCGGGTGGCGTGGCGGCCCTCCGAACTCACCCGCAGCCCGGCACTGGTCGAAGCGGCCCACGCCGTCGCCGACTGCACGGTGGAGCGCACCCACGCCGCCGGGGACCACCTGATCGTCGTCGGCGCGGTGCGCGACGTGCTGCATCTGCACCACGACAGCGCCCTGCTGTACGGCTTCCGCCGCTACGGCGAACTGCCGCGGCCCGTACCGGCCGCGGCCGGTGACCCGGGCGACCGGGAGGAGTGACGGCGTGACCCACCCCGCAGTGCCGTTGGCGGTCCCGGTGCAGCCCATCGCCGCGCACTCCCTGCTGGTGTTCCTGCTCCAGGTCGGAGTGCTGCTGCTGACGGCGATCCTCCTGGGCAGGCTCGCGGCACGGACGGGGCTGCCGGCCATCGTCGGCGAACTCACCGCCGGCGTGCTGCTCGGACCTTCGCTGTTCGGCTGGCTGGCGCCGTCGGCCGCACAGTGGCTGCTGCCGTCCGACCCCGCCCAGATGCACCTCCTGGACGCGGTCGGACAGGTCGCGGTGGTGCTGCTGGTCGGCCTGACCGGCATCGAGATGGATCTCGGCATGATCCGCCGCAGAGGGAAGTCCGCGCTGCGGATCAGCCTGGCCGGTCTGCTCGTGCCGCTCGCCCTCGGCATCGGCTTCGGCTATCCGCTGGCGCACCTGCTCGGAGTCGCCACCGCCGACCGGCAGATGTTCGTGCTCTTCCTCGGGGTCGCCATGTGCGTCAGCGCGATCCCCGTCATCGCCAAGACGCTGATGGACATGAACCTCATCCACCGGGACGTCGGACAACTCACCCTCGCCGCGGGCATGGTGGACGACGCGTTCGGCTGGCTCATGCTGTCGGTCGTCTCGGCGATGACACTGGGCGGCCTGACCACCGGCGACCTGCTGTACGCCGTCGGCTCCCTGCTGCTCGTCCTGGGTCTGGCCGTGCTGCTGCGCCGGCCGGTACGCCGGGTGCTGCGGCTGTGCCAGGGCTCGGACGAGCGCACGGTCGCCGTGGCCGCCGCGATGATGCTGCTGGCCGCCGCCGGGACCCAGGCCCTTGGTCTGGAGGCGGTCCTGGGCGCCTTCCTGTGCGGGATGGTCATCCGTTCCAGCGGCGAGTTCGCTCCGGCCGGCACGGACTCCCTGCGGATGGTCGTACTCGCCGTACTGGCCCCGGTGTTCTTCGCCACGGCCGGCCTCCGGGTCGACCTGCGGGCGCTGCGGGAACCGACCGTACTGCTGGCGGCCCTGGCCGTACTGGCGATCGCGATCGTCGGCAAGTTCGCCGGCGCCTACCTCGGCGCACGGCTGAGCCGGCTCACCCGCTGGGAGGCACTGGCGCTCGGCGCCGGCATGAACGCCCGCGGGGTCATCGAGGTCATCGTCGCGATGGTCGGCCTGCGACTGGGCATCCTCGACACCCGGACCTACACGATCGTCGTCCTGGTCGCCGTGGTCACGTCGGTCATGGCACCGCCGCTGCTGCGCCTGGCCATGCGGCGGGTCGACACCACCGAGGAGGAGACCCGCCGGCTCGTCACATCGGGCCGGGCAACCACCCGGGGCAGCCCTTGACCCGACCCCAGCAACGCGGAGAAGCGCGCCCGGCCCGCGCCGGGCGGGGCGTCGTCAGGGGCGCGGGGAACTGCGCGACCAGCCCCCACCGGGCGGGCGTTTAGAGGGGCGCGGGGAACAGCGTGCCCGGCCCCCGCCGGGCGGGCGTTTTGAGGGGCGCGGGGAACTGCGCGCCCGGCCCCCACCGGGCCGGCGTTTTCAGGGGCGCGGGGAACTGCGCGACCAGCCCCCACCGGGCCGCGCCCGCACAGCGACCCGCACCCCGTGCCGAAGAGCCGCGCCGCCCGCCGTGCGCGGCCCGTCGGCGTACCCGCACAACCCCGTACGCGCACGTCAACACGGCTGTGGGCGTTCGTCGTTCTGTATCCCCGGTGTGACCGGACGCTGCGTAGAACTTGGACCCATGTTCACCACGACGCGCAAGAAGACGGCCGTCCGGACCCTCGGGGCAGCGGCCGTGCTGCTGACCGGAGCCCTCCTGACCGGCTGCTCCGACGACTCCGCCGAGGCCTCCTCCGGCGACGCATCGCCGTCCAGCCCCGGCGACCGGGCACTCGCCTACTCGCAGTGCATGCGGGACAACGGCGTGGCCAACTTCCCCGATCCACAGCCGGGGGGAGGCGGCATCCGGATCAGCCCGGAGGACGGCCTCGACCCCAACTCCCAGGCGTTCAAGGACGCCCAGCAGACCTGCCAGGACCTCGCCCCGCAGGGCGGCGGCCCCGGCGGCGGAGGCGGCACGATCGACTCGGCCAAGGTCGCCGAGTGGGCCAAGTGCATCCGCGACAACGGCGTGCCGAAGTTCCCCGACCCGGAGATCAACGGCACCAGCCTGCGGATCGACATCATGGGCGCCGGCGTCGACCCGGGTGACCCGAAGTTCCAGGAGGCCATGCAGACCTGCCAGAGCAAGTACCCGGGCGGCGCCGTCCAGTTCGGCGGAGGTGGCGGTCAGTGACCAGCCACGACGAGAGCGAACCGCGGCCAACGGGCGGCGAGCACCCCGGTGTCCTCGAACGCCGCGACCCCGGCGAGGTGATGTCCCCGCGGACCGGCGCCGTCGCCACCGCGAGCAACGGGGAACGGCCCCTCGCCACCCCGGAGGAACCCGTTCCCGCCGTGGCCGGCGAGGGCGGTGGCGGGGACGCGGCGGACGAGACGCCAACCACCCGGCGCCGGCGCCGGCCGCTGCGCATGTCCCTGATCCTGATCGCCGCGATCGTGGTGGCCGCGGCGGCCGGCGTGGCCGCCACCGGAGCCGTCGGCGGCGACAGCGGCGACTCGGACAGCTCGGCGCCCACCCGGCCGCCCGCCACCACGAAGGTCGAACGCAGCACCCTGACCGACACCCAGACCGTCGACGGCAACCTCGGATACGGCAGTGCCGTCACCGTGCAGGCACCCGTCCCGTCCTCCGGAAGCGGCGGCGGCGGACAGCAGGAGCCGGACGCGGGCTCCGACAGCACGGGCATCGTCACCTGGCTGCCCGACGAGGGAAAGGTCGTCAAGCGCGGCGACGCCGTCTACCGGGTCAACGAGGAGAAGGTGCCCCTGCTGTACGGCTCCTTCCCGCTGTACCGGACCCTGGAGACCGGCACCGAGGGCGCCGACGTCGAGATGCTGGAGAAGAACCTCAAGGCGCTCGGCTACGACGGCTTCACCGTCGACGACGAGTACACCTCGGGCACGGCCGAGGCGGTCCGCGACTGGCAGGACGACCTGGGCCGGGAGGAGACCGGCACCGTGGAGCCGGCGGACGCCGTCATCGCCACCGGCGCCCGGCGCGTCGCCTCCCAGGAGACCGTCCCCGGAGCCGCGTTGAGCGGCACCGTGCTGACCTGGACCGACGACGAACGGATCATCGCCGTCGACCTGGACGTCGCCTACGAGGACCTGGTCGAGGAGGGGGCCCGGGCCACGGTGGTGCTGCCCGACGACAGCACCGTCCAGGCCGAGGTGACGGACATCGGCACCCCGACCTCCGTCGCGGCCGACGACTCCGCGAACGGCGGCTCCGGCTCGGGTGGGGACTCCGGCTCCGAGGACCCCACCCTGCCCGTGGAACTGACCGTCAAGGACCCGAAGGAACTGGGCCGTTACCAGGCGGCCTCCGTCGAGGTCACCTTCAAGGCCGACAGCCGCGAGAACGTCCTCGCGGTCCCCGTGGCCGCCCTGACGGCCCGTCAGGGCGGCGGTTACGCCCTGGAGGTCGTCACCGCCACGGGCACCGAACTGCGCCCCGTCAAGCTGGGCATGTTCGCGAACGGCCTGGTCGAGGTCTCCGGCACGGGCATCAGCGAGGGTACGGTCGTGGGGGTACCCAAGTGACCGCACCCACCACCGCCGGTGGCCCCCTGGTCGAACTGACCGGGGTGACCAAGGCGTACGGCGACGTCGTCGCCCTGCGTGACGGGGACCTCGTCGTCCGGCGCGGTGAACTCCTCGCGATCGTCGGGCCGTCCGGCTCCGGGAAGTCCACCATGCTCAACATCATGGGCACCCTGGACCTGCCGACGGCCGGCACGGTACGCATCGACGGACACGACGTGTCCGGCCTCAGCGACCGCGAACTGTCCGCGCTGCGCGCCGGCACCATCGGCTTCGTCTTCCAGCAGTTCCATCTCGCCCCCGGAGTGCCGGCGCTGGCGAGTGTGGCCGACGGGCTGCTCTACAGCGGCCGCCCGCGCGGTGAACGACGGCGGCTCGCCGAACGCGCACTGCGCCGCGTCGGTCTCGGCCACCGACTCGATCACGAGCCGCACCAGCTCTCCGGAGGCGAGAAACAGCGGGTGGCCATCGCCCGTGCGGTGCTCGGCGATCCGCCGCTGCTGCTGGCCGACGAGCCGACCGGCGCCCTGGACTCCCGCTCCGGGAGCGTTGTCCTCGAACTGCTGCATGAACTCCACGAGTCCGGCACGGCGGTCGTCGTCATCACCCACGACCGGGACATCGCCGCCTCCCTGCCCAGGGAGGTACGGCTCAAGGACGGCCGGATCGAACACGACTCCGCCGCACCGGAGCCGCTCGCCCTGCCCCTCCTCACCCGGGAGGCACTGCGATGAGCGCCACGAGCACCGCCCGGCCGCCACTCGCCCCGCAGGACGGCGCCCCGCGCAAGCGGCCCAAACCCGCCCGCATGCCCACGGCCGACGTACTGAGAGTCGGCGGCTCCGGGCTGCGCTCGCGCCCGATGAGGGTGTTCCTGTCGGCGCTCGGCATCGCCATCGGTATCGCGGCGATGGTCGGTGTCGTGGGCATCTCCACCTCGTCGACCGAGGACCTCAACCGCCGGCTCGCGGCCCTCGGCACCAATCTGCTCACGGTCACCCCCGGCACGTCCTTCACCGGCGAGGGGGCCCATCTGCCCGCCGAGTCCGTCCGGATGATCGGCAACATCCCCGAGGTCGAGTCGGTGTCCGCCATCGGCCGCACGGACGCCAAGGTCTACCGCAACGACCATGTGCCCGTGCAGGAGACCGGCGGCCTCGTCGTCGCCGCGGCCCGCACCGACCTGCCGGCGTCCGTCGGCGCCGAGGTCGTCGCCGGCGGCTGGCTGAACGCGGCCAACAGCCGCTACCCGGCCGTGGTGCTCGGCGCCAAGGCGGCCGAACAGCTCGGGGTGGACCGGGTGGGCTCCGACTCGACGGTGTGGCTCGGCGGCCAGTGGTTCACCGTCGTCGGCCTGCTCGCGCCCAACGAACTCGTGCCCGACCTGGACTCCACCGCGCTGGTGGGCTGGCCGGTCGCCGAAGAGCTGCTGGACTTCGACGGCTACCCCAGCAGCATCTACACCCGCGCCGAGGAGGCCTCCGTCAACGACGTCCAGTCCGTCCTGGGCGCCACCACCAACCCGGAGCTGCCGAGCGAGGTGGAGGTCTCCCGGCCGTCCGACGCGCTGGCCGCGAAGGAGGCGACGGACGACGCCCTGAGCGGGCTGCTGCTCGGCCTCGGCGGTGTGGCGCTGCTCGTGGGCGGGGTCGGCGTGGCCAACACCATGGTCATCTCCGTACTGGAGCGCCGCTCCGAGATCGGCCTGCGGCGCGCTCTGGGCGCCACCCGGGGCCAGATCCGCACCCAGTTCCTGGCGGAGGCGCTGCTGCTGTCCGCGCTCGGCGGCCTCGGCGGGGTGGTCCTGGGCATCTGTGTCACCACCGGCTATGCCGCCTACCAGGGCTGGCCGACCGTCGTCCCGGTCTGGGCGATGGCAGGCGGTGTCGGCGCCACCCTGGTGATCGGCAGTCTGGCCGGCTTCTACCCGGCTCTTCGAGCCGCCCGTCTGCCGCCGACCGAGGCACTGGCCACCACCTGAGACCGCGGTGCCTCCATGGTGTCTTTCCCCCGGACCGTGGGGGCACCGCCTCTCGAAACGACATGAACGGGCCGTGGGGGGGGGGGGGGGGGCCCCCCCCGGGCCCCCCCCCCCCGGGGCGGGGGGGGGGGGGGCGCCCCCCCCCCGGGGGGGGCGCGGGGCGCCCCCCCCCCCCCCGGCCCCCGCGGCCCCGCCGCCCCCCCCCCCCCCCGGGGCCGCCCCGCGCCCCCCCCCCCCCCCCCCCCCCACGGCCCTGTGTCGGTCGTGGCGTCAGCCGGCCGGCTCGGCCGTGGCGCCCGCGGTCCGGTGCTCGTCGAGCAGCGCGGTGAACGCCGCACGGTCGTTGGCGCGCGGGAAGGGCTCGTCCGGAACCGGCACACCGAGGAACGCGCAGAGCGGCTCCCAGCCCTGGGCGACCTCGAAGACCAGCAGCCGGTCGGGTGAGATCTCCGCCTTCACCGCGGCGAGATGGTCCTCGTAGACGCGCAGGGCGTGCCGCTTGTCGGTGAACCGGCCCTCGAAGACCCCGTTCCACACGACGTCCAGGGACATCTGACGGAGCTGCGCGAAGACCGGGTCGGCGTCGGCGGGCAGCGGCGCGACGGCCGCCGCGTGGATGCTGCTCTCGGCACTGGCGTACCAGGCCTCGGGGTCGCGCTGGGTGAGGATCACCTTGGCCTGCGGAAACGCCGTGGTGATCTCCCGCCAGAACGCGGCCCCCGGCCAGTCGACGCTGGAACAACAGCCCTGGTAGACCTGGGTCCAGTCGACGGGTTCACCCTGCGCGGCGGCCTGCCACAGCCGGATGTTCCGCGGGTCGTCGAACAGGGCGAGCATGTGGTGGCAGGGGCCGTACCCGAGGCGTTCCAGGGCGGTTTTGAGCGAGAGCGTTCCGGTGCGTCCGAAGCCCGCGCCGAAGATCTTCAACATGGTTCCTCCCGGTGTCGGTTGGAGCTGCTTGCGGGGACCTGCCCGCGGCGGGGCCAGGGGCTCACGCGCCGCGCAACAGCACCGCCCAGATCGTGGCGCCCGGCCCGAAGGCCAGTACGACGCCGTGCTCGGCGGGGCCCAGCGGGCGGGTGGACTGGAGCCGGCGCAGGACTCCGAGGACGGCCGGCGCCGCCGTGTTGCCGTACTCGCGCATCTCCGCGCGGGCCACGGCCAGTGAGTCGCCGGGCAGCCCGATCGCCTCCTCGACGCGGTCCAGGATGCGCCGTCCACCGGGGTGCACCGCCCACCAGGCCACCTCCTCGAAGGCGAGGTCGTTCCGGGCCAGCAGTGCCCGTGCCGGCAGGCCGACGGCGGAGGCGACGACGTCCGGCATGGTCGGCGCCAGCCGGATGCGCAGGCCCAGGTCGCCCAGGTGCACCTGGAGATCCTCGGCGTGGGCCGGCACGGTCAGCTGCTCGGCGTCGACCACCCGCGCTCCGGGGGCACCCGGCTCGTCGGGCAGCAGCACGACCGCGGCCGCGCCGTCGCCGAACAGCGTCAGCACCACCGCCGCCTCCTTGTCGTACGGAGGGGGCTGCATGTGCGGGGAGAACAGGTCCACGGCCAGCAGTACGGCGGGTCGACGGCGGGCCGCGACCCAGTGGGCGCAGGTGGTCAGGGCCGGCAGGGCGGCGTAGCAGCCCATCGGGCCGAGGGAGAGGAGCTGGGTGTCGCCGCGCATGCCGAGCGCCGGCGCGAGTGCGTCCAGACCGGGTGCGGAGTGGGTCGTGGTGGTGACGGTGGCCAGCAGCCCGACGTCCCGCGAGTGCAGTCCGGCCCGGCCCAGCGCCTCCAGCACGGCCGCCCCGCCGAGCCGGCCGGCTTCGACGAGACTGCGGTCCATCCGCAGCCGGGTGGGCCAGCGCCGGGGGTCCTCGTTGAGTACGTCGACCGCCATGCCCTTGGTGTCGATGGCGGAGTTCGCCACGACCCCGACGACGTGGTCGCCGCCGGCGTCGTCGGCGACGTGCTGGGTCAGGTCCGTCATCTTGACGAGCGGCGGGGTGGTGAATGCGATGTCCGCGATCCGTGCGTAGGTCACGTCGTCCCCCTTCAGTTCTCGCCGGCCGCGGCCTCGGTGGCGGGTGTGACGGGCGAGGCGGCGATCACCTTCCCCCGGGCGTCCAACGCCTGTACCTGCAACCGGTCGGCGTCGCGTGCGGCGGCCGGAACGGTGAGGGGGGTGTCGAAGCCGTCCCAGGCGGCCGTGGTGACCGGCTTCAGGTCTCCGTCCGCCGGCCCGGCGAGCAGCCGCCAGCGGGCCACGTCGGAGGCGCCGTTCCAGTTGGCGTGCACCACGTTCGACGCGGCGTCCCCGACGAGGAGTTGGGGCTTGGTGAGCGGCTCGCCCTCCCAGTCGAGCCGGTAGGCGCGGTAACTGCTGTCGCCGTCCGGGAGCGTGGCGTCGTAGACCATACGGCCGTTGCGGGTGAACTCCGAGATGCGGCCCTTGACGGCGACGGACTTGCCCCAGCTGACGAAGGTGTTGCCGTTGCCGAGGGCCTGGCTGCCGCCCTCCAGTGTGGCGGACATCAGATCGGGGTGCACCTGCTGGCGCACCAGTTCGGCGCGGCCACGGGCCGGGTCGACCCTGATCCACGCCACCCGGGACTCGTACCCCGCGCGCTCGGTGCCCTTGTTGGCGTTGTCGAAGACGCGGTACGTGTTGTTGCCGACGGCCTGTACGTCGTGCTGCCACATGAAGCGCACGCCCACGCCGAGCCGGAAGTCGCTGTTGCGCCCGCCCAGCCGCCAGATGACGTCACCGGTCTCGCGGTCCACCTTGTACACGGTGCTGGCGGCGTTGCCGGAGATGAGCAGGTTGCCGTCGGTGTCGATGCCGACGGAGTTCACGTGCAGGTAGTCGTAGGGCCGGTTTCTCTCCGGGGAGGGCTGCACGTCGGAGTGGTTGAGCGGCACGTGCTCCAGCGCGCTCCAGTTCATCAGCTTCTCGCCGGTGGCGATGTCGATCTCCTGCACGACGCTGTTGATGACGATGCCGTCCTTGGGGCCGCCGACCGGGCTGAGGTCGTACGGCACCGGCTGGTAGCTGATGATGAGCGCGGTGCCCTCGTCGGTGAGCAGGAACTCGTGCATGTCCATCACCTGGCCGGGATCCGGGGTCTGCACGGTCGCGATGATCTCGTAGTTCTCGTTGGCGATGTACGCGATGCCGGTGCCCATTCCGGTGTTGGTCGCCTTGCCCTCCCACCAGGTCAGCACCTTCTCGCCGCGGTATTCCTGGACGCGGAAGTCGGTCGAGACATAACCCTCGGGGAGCTTGTGGAACCAGATCGGGCGGCCCTGGTCGTCGGCGATCTGCGGTCCGACCGGGTGGGTCGCCGGCAGGGCCTGCGGGGTGATGAACAGTTCTCCCTCGGCCCGCCCGGACCGGCGGACCCGCACATCGATCGGTGACGGCTCCTCGACCGCAGAGGTGAGGACGTCGCCGACCGCCGCCCGGGCACCGCTGTCGTTGGCGGCCCGGGGGGTGCTGCCGTCGGCGGCCCGGGGGGTGCTGCCGTCGGCGGCCGGCGCGCTCTGCGCGGGGTCCGAGATGTTCGACGCGACCGCCAGTACGGCGGTCGCCGCTATCGCGGTCAGGGCACGTAACTTCTGGGTCATCCGCTTCGTCTCCTGCCAAAAAAAGGGGGCGGTGGGGGTGCGGAGATCGTCCGATGGTGCGTGTGCGCGGTGGCTCGTGTCGTGTCCGCGGCATGGCCGGCATCCCCGGCCGTTCTTCGCCGCGGGCAGCCCGGCAAGATCGCCGCACCAGAAAGTGTTTCTACAACGTTTCCGGTCACCGCACGGTCACGGACCCCACACCGCCGCCCAGCCCCTGGTGACCGGTTCGGCTGCCCCGGGTGTTCCACGGCCCGGGCCCTCCTGGGGCGTTCGGCGCGGTGGAGTCAGGCCTTTCGGGCCTGTGCTTTGAGGTGGGTGGCGAAGAACGCGTCGATGCGGCGCCAGGCGTCCGTGGCGGACTCCGGGTGCGGGCCGATTCCGGCGATACGCATCAGCGGGCGCAGGGCGCGTGGACCCGCCTCGGAGTCGTTGAGGAACGAATGCCCCGCCTCCGGGTACTCCTCGACGTCGTGGACGATGCCGAGCCGGTCCAGGGACGCTTCCAGCTTGCCGGCCGCGCCCGGCAGGCTGCGGTCGCGGGCCCCGTAACTCCCCACGACGGGGCAGGAACCGGCGAGCGCCGCGTCGAGATCCTTCGGCAGACGGCCGTAGTTGACGGAGGCGGCGTCGAACTCGCCGTCGTGCCCCGCGAGGAGGGCGAAGGCGCCACCCATGCAGAAGCCGATGATGCCGATCCGGCCGGTGCAGTCGGGATCCTGTGCGAGGTGGGTGCGGGCGGCCCCGATGTCACGGAAGGCGCGGCCGTGCCCGGACAGGGCGGCCCGGACGGTCGGCACCAGACAGCGGACCGCCCCTCCGTCGGTGAACAGGTCCGGCATGACGACGAGATACCCGGCCTTAGCCAGCCGCTCCGCCTGACGGTGCATCACATCGTTGACGCCCAGCGCCTCGTGGACCACCACGACACCGGGCCACGGACCCGGACCCGCAGGCCGGGTGAGATGGCCGGTGAGCCGCCGGGAACCACCGTGCGCGGCACCGCGCTCCGCGAGATCGACGGCGACGGTGGTCGTGGCGTGCACGCGGTCCTCCGGAGGGGGAGAGGCGACGGTGGGGCGGAAGCCAAGGCTACGGCGCGATGAAGGGCTGTACGCGCTTGCGGTAGTCCTTCGGCCGCACCTCGTTGAAGTACTTGTCCCTGTCCTCGCCCTCCGTGGTGAACACGTACATCGGGCACTCGTCGGACCCGGCCTCACCCGCGTACGTGTACAACTCCTCGCCCGTGCGCGCCTCGACGACCTTCAGACGGTACGAGGTGTCGTACGTACGGACGGTGAACGGCTTGCCGTCGCTCTCCATGTCGCACTCGACGCCGGTCGCGCTCGCCTTGGTGCGCTCGACGCAGACGACCAGCTCGGCGGCGGCCGGCTTGTCCGAGTAACCGAGGACCCAGCCCTTGGGGTAGTCGCCGGTGGGCGGCTCGGACTGCGACCAGCCGTCGCCGGGGTCGTTCATGAGCACCGCCGGGTGCACGGTCTTCTTCGTACGGTCGTAGGCCGGCATCCCCGGGTAGCCGAGCCCCTCCGTGCACACCCGCTCCAGGTCCGCCGCGAACGCCGGCACCTCCGGTCCGTCCGCCGCCGAACTCCCCGCCGCCGCACCGCCGTTGTCCCCACCGCCACTTCCGGACGTATCGCCGGTGAGCGACGAGCACCCGCACAGAGCCACGCTCAGAAGCCCGACGACGACCCATCCGTGGGCGCGCGGCGTGGACGGCGTTGAAGACATGTGACGACCCCTGTCGAAGAGTTAACGGCAGGCAGGGCATGTCCCCCGGGCCATGCCCTGTCCCCCCTGCCCTGCTGAGGAACAGCGTGCCGCCCGCCCCCGCCGCGGACATCGGGGAAGTGCCCCCATGTAGTGGTGCGATTGCTGTGGTGTCCGGGTACTACGCTGTGCGGAATCGAAGGAGCTTTCGACGATGTCGGCGGGGGACATCCCGGAAGAGGGCGCAGGGGGCCTGAGTGTCGTCGTTGTCGTCATCGGTACTGGTCGGCAGGGAACACGAGCACGATCTGCTGACCGCGGCCGTCAGGTCGGCGGGCGAGGCGCGGGGCTCATCGTTCTTTGTGCTGGGCGAGCCGGGCATCGGCAAGTCACGCCTCGTCGCGGACGCCGCGGACACCGCCGTACGCGGCGGGTTACGGGTGCTGCGCGGGCGGGCCGCGTCCGCCGGGCGCGCGGTGCCGCTGCGACCGCTCGCGGAAGCGGTGTTCTCCGGACTGCGCGGCGAAGGGGCGCCCGCCGAAGGGGAGTTGGGCCCCTACGAGCCGCTGCTGTCACGGCTGTGCGGGCTCGCACCGCAGGACGGCGCACCCCTGGTGGGCTACGCCGAGGCGGTGCTGCGGCTCCTGGACGCCCTCGGACGCACCGGCGGCTGTCTCCTCGTGCTGGAGGACCTGCACGACGCGGACGCCGACACACTCACCATCGTCGACTACCTCACCGACAACCTCCCCGACCGGCGGGCCGTGCTGCTGGCCACCCTGCGCGGTGGGCCCGGACCGGCCCTCGACCTCGCCGAGGCCGCCGCGTCCCGCCGTACGGCCCGGGTCCTGCGCCTCGCCCGCCTGGACCCCGCCCACACCGCGGAGCTGGCCGCCCGCTGTCTGGGCCACGACGACCCGGGCGACGTACCCGCCGTCGTACTGGACCGCCTGCACTCCGTCTCCGACGGCGTCCCCTTCGTTGTGGAGGAACTGCTGACCGCCATGGTCGACAGCGGCGACCTCGTGCGGCGGCCGGACGACGGCTGGACGGTGACCGGTTCGCTGAACCCCGACGTGCCCGCGACGGTCGCCGCCGCGGTCCTCCAGCGTGTGGACCACCTGGAACCGGCCGGTGTCGCACTCCTGGAGGCGGCGGCCGTCCTGGGCAGGCGCTTCCCCGTGGACATCGCCGCGCACGCCGCCGGGCTCGACAGGGCGACGGCCCTGCGCCAGCTGCGCCACGCGGCACGCGCCCATCTGGTCACCGACGGCGCCGGCGCGGAGGAACCCGGCTGGCACACGTTCCGCCACGCCCTGACCGCCGACGCCATCAGCCACCGGCTGCTCCCCATGGAGCGCGCGGCACTCTGCCTCGCCGCGGCCGACGCGATCGAGTCCACGAGGACGATCGACTCCACAGTCACAGTGACAGCCACCCCCACAGCCAGCCCCACCGCCACCCCCACAGCCACCGCTACACCCGCCCCCACAGCCACCGCCAAGCCCGCCGACCGCGCCCGGGAGCCGTACGGTCTGATCGGCGGTGACTCCGGTGACGACCTCCACCGCCTCGCCGCCGAGCTGTGCGTGGCCGGCGGGCAGCGGGCCCGTGCGGCCGTGCTGCTCACCCGGGCCGGTCGGCAGGCGGTCCTGCGGGGCGCGCTGCTGACCGCGGTGGAACTCCTCGACCGGGGACTGGAGTTGACCGCCGGTGCCGCGGACACCCCGCCCGAGGTGGTGGCCGGGCTGCTGGAGGAGCTGCTCGGGACCCTCGTCCTCACGGGCGACGTCCAGCGCGTGCCGGAACTCGGTGACCGGCTGGACGGTGTCCTCACCCGGTGCGGCGCGCCGCGTGCCCGCCGCGCCGCCGGTTTCCTCACCCGGGCCAGGGCCGCCGCCACCGCGCAGCAGTGGGAGGAGGGCCTGACCGCCGTACGGCGGGCGCGGGAGCTGCTCGGAGCCGAGCCCGACCCCGCGTCCCGCGCCGCCCTGGACTCCGTCGCCGCGCACCTGGTGCTCAACTCGCGGCGCCCGGACCGGCTGGAGAACGCGAGGGCCCTGGCCGAAGCGGCCGTGGCGACCGCGGAGGAGGTCGGGCTGCCGGAGGTGAGCTGCAAGGCGCTGAACATGCTCGGGTACTGCCTGCGGCCCCAGGACCTCGCCGAGGCGGAAGCGGCGTTCGAACGCCTGGTGGCCACCGCCGAGACCCATGCGCTGCCGGTCTGGCGGATCCGCGGCCTGCTGGAACTCGGCGTGCTGGACCGGATCCGGACCACCGGAACCGAGCGCCTGCTGACCGTGCGGAAGGCGGCCGAGGAGACCGGCGCGGTGCTCATGACGGCCTGGGCCGACATGCATCTGGCCCACGCGCATGTGCTGCGGGACGACTACGACAGCGCCCAGGAGTCCGCCCGGCGGCTCCGGGCGACTGCCCGGCGACTGCGCCTGCGTGAAGTGCAGTTGATCGGCGTCGGACTGGACGCCATCATCGCCGCCTCACAAGGGGACCGGCGAGAACTCCAGGCCGCGCTGCACACCATGCGGAGCGCACTGGCCGGACGGAGCGCCGGAGCGATCTGGGGCTACGCCGACACCTCCGTGTGGGGATGGGCCCAGGGCATCTGCTCCCTGCTGCGGGAGGAACCCGCCCGTGCGCTCGCCGAGTTCACCGAGGCCGACCTGGCCATGCGGGCCCTGCCCAGTACACGAGGGGTCACCGGTTTCCTGGGCCCCTACCTGCTCCTGCGGACCGTACGGGGCGAGGCCGGCTGGGCGGACCTGGACGGGGCCGCCGCCGACCGGCTCACCCAGGTCCACTGGGACCGGCCGTTCGTGGGGTGGTCCCGGGCCGTGCTGCTGGGCCGCGAGGGCCGGGCCTCCGAGGCCGCCAAGGCGGCCGAGGAGGCGCTGGCCGGCACCGACGCCATCCCGCTGGCCCGCCATCTGTGTCTGCGCATGGGCGCCCCGGCGGCGCTCGCCGACGGCTGGGGGCACCCTGTCGAGTGGCTGCGCGCCGCCGAGCCGTTCTTCCACGACCGGGGCACCACACGGGTGTCGGCCGCCTGCCGCGCCCTGCTGCGGGAAGCGGGCTCGCCCGTGGCCCGCCGCCGCGAGGGCCACGACACGATTCCGCAGGAGCTGCGGCGGGCGGGGGTGACCGGGCGGGAGTACGAGGTGCTGCGTCTGCTCGGCCGGGGGTTCGGCAACCAGGAGATCGCCGAGCAGCTCTTCCTCTCGCCGCGCACCGTCGAGAAGCACCTCGCGAGCCTCCGGAGCCGTACCGGACGCGGCGGCCGGGCCGCCCTGATCACCCTCGCCCGCCGGTACGCGGACGGGCCGTGAGTCCACGGCCCGTGCGGCGGTGCCGGGAACCCGGCGCCGTGCGGTGGGGCCGGTGGCCGCGGGCGGTCAGGCCTCGCAGGCGGTCTTCGTGTCGCTCGTGTCGGCGGTGCAGGTGTCGGTGTTGGCGCCTCCGTTGAGGGAGTCGTTGCCGAAGACGCTGTCGACGCCGTCGAGCGTGTCGTTGCCGGCCCCGCCGTTGTGGGTGTCGTTGCCCGGGCCGCCGACCAGTGTGTCGTTGCCCGAGCCGCCGGTCAGCAGGTCGTTGCCGCCGAAGCCGGACAGGATGTCGTTGGCCGTGCCCCCGGTGAGGGTGTCGCCGAACTGGCTGCCGTAGACGATCTCGACGTCGGTGAGGACGTTGTCGCCCTCCCCGCCGATGCCGTCGTCGGCGACGTTGTCGATGTCGGCGACCACGCCGGCGCCGCTCTCGAAGTAGCTGGCGATGTCGCTGGTGCCGCCCCCGCCGCTGAGCCGGTCGGCACCCGGGCCGCCGATCAGGAGGTCGAAGGTGGCACCGCCGTTCAGGGTGTCGGTGCCCGTGCCGCCGTTGAGGATGTTGCTGCCGGGGCTGGGGCCGCCGTTGATGACGTCGTTGCCCGACTCGCCCTTCAGGTCACCGCGGACGTTGCCGGTCTTGGTGATGGTGTCGTTGCCGTCCCCGGCGTTGACCACGACCGTGTCGGAGGCGACGGTCACCGGGCAGGCCACGGTGCCGTTGACCAGGAGGGTGCAGCCGGCACCGGCGGTCAGGGTGTCGGAGGTGTCCTGGATGATGACGTGGATCCCGGACAGGCTGACGGTGATGGTGTTGGCGCGGCCCTGCGCCGCGTTCACGACGATGTTGGTCCCGCTCTTGAACACACCGGTGGCCGCGCTCGCCGGCCCTCCGGCCAGGGTCACCGCGGAACCCGCCGTCGCGGCGACCACCAAGACCCGGAGTAACGCTTTTCTGCCCATGGGAGCCCTCTCGGTTGTGTGCGTCGACCTGTCCGCGTACCGCGCTGGACGCCGGTGGGCGGCGGTCCGTCGGACGGGTCCCACAGTGCCCGCGGGACCCGGCAGGCACATGGGGGAACACTCCCCAATTACCGGCCGTGCGGCGGTGGGGTCGGCGCACTCCCGGCCGGTGATCACCCCGGGGCTACCATGGACGGACTGCCGGGGAGGTCAACGAAGTGGACGGCCCGCGAACATGCTGAGAGAGGTCACCGCGACCGAGTACGTCGAGCCACTGCGCTCCGGCGGCTCCGTACCCGGTCTCGTCGAGGCCGACGACCTGGGTACGTACGTCGTGAGGTATGCCGGTCGAGTACGGCATTGAACGCCCGAAGAGTCACCGCATCGTAGCCACGAGGCACGACGAGAGCGCCGTGCGCCGCGAAGCGACCGTGCTTGTAGCGGACGCCAACGAGTGGTCGTGTTCTCTGAGCGGCAGCGCCCTGTCAGACGGTGGTAAACCGCAGTTCCGGGCGTTCCCACGCCACCTTCGGTGGCGATGGGGCGACCGTCCCCACCCGCTCGGCACCCAGACGCCGGTAGAACTCCTCGGCCGGGGGATGGGACACCACGCGGACGTCGGTCAGGCCGACCTGCCTGGCCTGACCGAGCATGTGCTCGATGAGGAGTCGGCCGATGCCTGTTCCTTGCGCGCTGTCCGCCACGAAGGCCAGGTCCAACTCCGGTGGCTCCACTACTAGAGCGTCGAAGCCCAACAGTCGATCGACCGCATCGGCGGCCACGAAAACCCGGTGCCGGGCAATGTAGTCGGCAGTGACTTTGTAACCGGAGATGATCGAGGCGTACTCGCCCCGGTAGGCGCTGGACTCTTGGATCAGCGTGGTGAGGTGCTCTGCGTCCGGCGCAACTGCACGCCTGATCGTCATGGACTGCATCCGTCAAAGTATAGGAGTGAGCACCTCCAGAGCCTATTACCTGTGCGGTTTTGATCGGGTTCCTCTCCCTGCCTAGTTCGCCGAGCAGTGTCCCCGTCGTCTGCCGCGTCGATGGATGACCAGGTAGCGCGTCCGGGGGCATCTTCCTGGACCTGCACGCTCTACAGACTGTTCCGCCCAGCAACCTCAACCGGGACGACACCTGGCCCCCAAGACGGCCGTCTACGGCGGTGTGCCGCGCGCCCGCGTCTCCAGCCAGGCATGGAAGCGGGCAATCCGTAACTACTTCGACGACGAGCATCTGCTGGATCCCGGTGAGCTGGGCGTGCGGACCAAAAAGGTCGTCGAGCTCCTCGCAGACAGGATCACCGGACTTGCTGCCTCGGCCCTGTCGCGTGAGGAGGCCCTGCACCTCGCCGACGAGATCGTCAAGGCCGCCGGCTTCAAGACCGAGGTGCCCAAACGCAAGGCGGACCAGGCCAAGAAGGAAGGGGCCCCCACGCCGCCTCCCGAAAGCAAGTACCTGGTCTTCCTGAGCTCCCGGCAGCTCGACGGACTGGCCCGCCTCGCCCTCGAAGGGGCAGCCGACATCACGAAGTTCGCCAAGACCAAGGAGACCACCGTCGATCTCGCCGCCGCCGTCAGCTTCACCAGAGCACAGGCGTTCCCGTCATGTTGAACACGAGCTTCAACGACCGGGAAGTCATGGTGGAGCCCCCGGCACGCAGTGGCTACGGTCCAAGCGTGTGACTTGGATGCTCATGCGTCGGGACCATCTGGTCAAACAAATCTCTATGCCTGCAAGGCGCGAAGATCACCTGATTCGGATGCCGAACCCGAAATGCCGCTCGGCCCGCACACACCGGAATCGGTAAGAGGCCAGCTTCCCATGTTCCTGCGCGTCAGTTGACCGACTCGCAGCCGCTGCGGTCACCTGTGATATCCCGGTATCGCGGAAACTTCAGGTACTGACGACTTTGAGTGCCGTATATGCCGTCAGCGGTGATGTTCTCTTGCCGCTGGGCGGACGCAAGGGCACTGCGAGTGTTCGACCCGAACTCGCCGTCAGTCGCGAGGCTGAACCCATAGCAGGAGTTGAGCGTGAACTGGAGCCACTCCACGCCCTTTCCGCTGCTGCCGTAATCCATCCAACAGTTGACCGTTCTGCTGCCGCCTACTTCACTAGTGTAAGCCGGCCGAGTGATGGAGTAGCCGGGGGTGACACCGCCCGATGCCGCCTGATTGATATTGCAATGCCCGGCATAGGCGGCAGCTGCTGGGGAAGCGAAGACTGCGGCGCCTCCAAGAAGGCTGGCGGTGAGGGCGCCGATTGTCATAACGCCCTTGACTCGTCGGATCGAGTGGATATTCATGGAAATTCCTCTCGTGGATGGGGAGTTGGCCCTGGCGACAGGCGCGCAGTGAACCCTTCGAGTCTCGGTCTGAGCTGGCGTGATGCAGGGAGGGGATGGCCTGGACAAGGCTCGTGATGCGGGCGTGTTACGCCCCTCTCTCTGGCCTCGTCCCTGGACCTTAGGGTCATCGTGGTCTTGGGACTTTGTCGTCCGTGCAGGGAAATTTGTCAGTCGTGCAGCGCCTCAAGTTGACGCCGCATCAGGCGAGGGTCGCCCTGCAAGCGAGGTCATGCGCAACCGCCACGGCCGATGTCAGCCCCGTACGACGGGCACAGTAGCCCGGCCTGGTCGCTGAGTGCGCCGGTCGTTTGACCCACAAGGAACAGCCGACCGGACCCGCCCCTGGTGATGAGCCTTTCCTGCCCTGGCTAGGGCGACTCCTCCGGCCCTATCGAGGCGATTCCAGCAGGCCCCGAAATGTGAAGCCCGCTCCGAGGCAACTTGCGTCAGCCCCGCCCGTGACCGGCTCGGAGGGCCAAGTAGGACTGCTTTCAAGCCGTCTTCACTGGCGGCGATCTTCACAGATTGGGGCCGATTCGAGGCGCCTCGACGGTCCCAAAACGCGTCGCCATAGCCAGTCTGCGGGTGTCCGCGCCCGCCGAACTGGCGGCCCTGGTTCCGTACACCGCGACGATGATCGAGCACTTCGCCGCCTTGGTGGCTTTCTGGGTCGCGGCGACCGCGACGCGTGCCTTCTTCACCTCCGGGGCGGCGGCCAGGGAGGGGCGCTCCGCGGCCGGAGGGGTTGCGCTCGGTGCGGACCTCACTCCGGAAATGCTCACAGCCACCAAACGCGAGGCACGCACGGGCCTGCTGTTCGCCGATGGCTGCCGACTTCCTCTTCCGTCAAGGCGTTGGACGGTGTTTTCAGTGCGGGCGCAGTCACCCGGCCCCGTTGGCCTCCGTGCGCGAATCGGCCGGGTGACTGCGCCCGCTCGCATCCTGCTGCTCTTCCACCCCTCCGGCCGCGCCGCGCGTCACGGCCGTCCCATGGACTTGCCGACCCGTTGGCCGAGGAGAACTTGACCCCGGCGCCATTCGTAAGGTTCCCAGCGGTAGTGCACGTGTCGGATTGCCCTTGAGTTCAAGATCTCTCTACGGTGGGTGCCTGCCCATTGGGCGTGGACGGTGTGAAGGGGGCAGCGTGGAAGGCGAGTTGGCGGCGCTTGCGGCGTCAGGGGCGACGGCACTGGTCGGGCTGATGGTCTCCGAGTCGTGGGAGCAGACCAAGGGCGCTCTGACCCGGTTCTTCGCACGGCGTCATGCCGCGGGCCAGGACCCCGGACAGGAACTCGAGGCGGCGGGTGAGGAAGCGGGCGCCGCTCGGGCGGCGGGAGACGATCGCGCTGAGGCGGAGTTCCAGGCCCGGTGGCGACAGCGGTTGGAGGAGATCTTCCGGCAGGATCCAGGAGCCGCGCAGGAACTGGCCCTGCTGCTCTCCGAGCTGGCGCCCGACGTCTCGCGTACATACGTCAGTCTTGTCAGCGGAGGCGTCAACTACGGCCCTGCCTTCCAGGGTTCGCACATCCACGGCGGCATCGCCTTCCACGTCCAGGCCGCCCCGTCCGGACGCGGTGGCCCCGTCCGGCCCGACCAGGTGCCCACTCCCACAGTCCCGTTCAGCAACCGCACGGCCGAACTCGCCCTGCTGGACCAGACTCTCGGCGCACCGGACGAGGGCCCGGGACCCGTCCGTGTCGGCGTGCTGGACGGACTGCCCGGAGTCGGCAAGACGACCATGGCCTGGCGGTGGGCGGAACAAGCCGGGCAGCGCTTCCCGGACGGACAGCTGTACGTGGACTTCGCAGCCCTGCGCACTCAGTCCGGGTCGGCCCCCGGTGCCGGTGCGGACGTGTCCGAGGCCCTGGCCATGTGCCTGAGATCGTTGCCCGGAGGCGACAGCATTCCGAATTCGCTGGCTGAACGGACAAATCTGTTCCGGTCCCGGTCGGCCGGCCTGCGGATCCTGCTTGTCCTGGACGACGTCCACCAGCCCGCTCACGTGCGCGCGCTTATCCCCAAGGGGCCGGGCAGTGCCGTCCTGGTCACCGGCCGCAGCCGGCTCGGCGAACTGGCCCTGGACGGGGCTCGGTTGATCTCCGTCAAACCTCTGGACGCGCACGGTGGACTGGCACTGCTGAAGGACCGCTGCGGCCAGGAGGCGGTCGAGGCCGAACCGCAGGGCGCACAGCGCTTAGCCGAACTGTGTGGCGGCCTGCCGGTGGCACTTCAGGTTGTCGCAGCCCGCCTGGCCACCGACGACAGCCTGAGCATGACGGAACTGGCCGCCGAACTCGAGGACGAGGCGGGCCGGCTGGCCGCCATCGCACTGGATGGTGAGGAGTCGTCCGTGTCCGCTGTTCTGGGCCCCTCGTACCGGCTGTTGCCCACTGACGCAGCCCGGCTCTACCGTCTCCTCGGATGGCTGCCGGTCGGTGTCTTCGACGCCGGCACCGCCGCGGCCGCCGCCGACTTCGACACACCGCGCACCAAACGCCTGCTCGGCACCCTGGCGAAGGCGAGCCTGGTGGAGGCGTGGGGCGACGGTCGTTACCGGATGCACGATCTGGTGCGTCTGCACGCCCGGGAGCGCGCGGTGGCAGAGGAGCAGGAGAGCGAACAGGGGGCGCTGATCGCCCGAGTGGGTTCGCACTACCTCGCGCTCACGGCCCTCGCCGACCGGGCACTGCGACGGGAGAGGCTGCGGATCGCCGATCTGTCCGACGTCCTGCGGAACGCGGACGATCCCTTCTCCGCCCCTGGCGGGCCCCCGCCCCTGGAGTGGCTGGACACCGAGCGCGGCGCCGTTCTCGCCGTCCTGCGCACAGCTGCCCGGCATGGGCAGCATGCCCTCGTCTGGAAGCTGGCGGAGGCGTTCACCGTCCTCTTCCTGTACCGCCGCTATCTGGGAACTTGGAAGGAGTCGCTGGAACTGGGCGCCGAGGCTGCGGCGGCATCGGGAGACGCGGCGGGCGAGGCACGCCTGCGCAGCCTGCTGTCGCGACCGCTGCTCGACCTCGCGGAAAACGACCGCGCGGCAGCCGAGCTGGACCGGGCTGTGGTCCTCGCCGAGGCATCCGGGCATCTCGTCCTGCGCGCCTCCGTACAGGAGTTCCTCGGCCGCTACCGGGATCTCTTCGAGCCCTCGCGCGCGGTCGAGGCGTATCAGCGGTCCCTGGAGCTCAACCAGAGTGCCGGGGAGACGCGAGGCGCGGCCATCGCCGCGTTCTTCCTTGGTTGCGCACAAGACGCACAGGGCGATCACGCGCAGGCGTTGACCACCCTGAACGGGGCGCTGCGGGACCTGGAGTCCCGCGACGAGCCGGACCGCAGGATGGCGGCCCGGGTGCGGGCCGCCATCGGCACGGCACACGACCACATCGGCCGGAGCGAGCAGGCGATGGAGGACCTGCGCGAGGCGGCCCGTGCCCTGAGGGAGGTAGGGGCGACGCACTACGAGGCGCAGGCCCTGATACAGCTCGCCGACATCGCGCAGCGGACAGTGGGCCGTGAGGACCTGGTGCGCGAGTGTTTGAACCGGGCCGTCGAAATCTACGAGGCGGACGGCAACGGAATGGCGGAGGACCTGCGTCGGCGGCTGGACGGTCTCGGTCGCTGAGCCCCTGCCCGGCAGGGACGGGAAGAAGGTATGCCGGCCGGTGCAGGGCGTTACCCGGCGGACAGCGAGGGGCGAAGACGCAGGACGACGTCGTGCTCCCGACCGCCACCGACCCTCAGCAACACCTGGCTGTCGTCCAACGGATGCCCTGTCCGCAGACACGCGTAGATGACCGCGGCCAGCAGACCCGGATCCCCGGCCACGCCCGTGGCGGCCACTTCCACCACCCGGCCGTCCCGGAGCCCGACCAGACACCCGCCCTGACGCACGGCCGAAGCCGCGAGAAGACTGCCCGGGAACTCGGCGAGCGTGTCCCGGATCCAGCGCAGCGCCTCCACCACGGTCCCCGCCTGCGCACTGCGCACGAGTACCGAGGCACTCCCGGACAGCCGCGGATCGGACTCGTCGGTCGTGCAGGCCAGGTGCGTGAAGGACCTGAACGAGCCCGGGAGTGTCTCGTCGAACGCGCATACGGCAGCCGGGAAACGGAGCACAGTGACGCTGATCTCCTCGCCTGCCCCGGCCACGACCGTGTTCACCTGCCAGGAGGTGACCGGCGAGACGGGCAAGTCCGCGACCGGCAGCATCAGTGCGGACGGCGCCGGCGAAGCAGGCTCGGGGAGCCTCAGCAATCGGTAGAGGACGGCACGCAACCCGGCGAGCGTACGTCCCGGCTCCGCGAATGCCTGATCAGCGACAGCGGAGTAGCGCTGCGGGGAATGACCGTGCACCACGTGTTCCACCTGTCGGAGCAGGTCTCCGAGCGGATCGAGCCGCGGCGCGCGGGCCGCCAGTGCGTGAACGGCCGTTCCGGGCACCGCGTCCGCGCCGAACGTGGCCAGCAGCAGCGGTACGCCCATCGATGCCCCGTACAGCGTGACCGATCCGTGATCACCTACGAGGACGTCCGCGGCGACCAGCCCGGACCGCCATGCATGCGCGGCAGGCATCAGCAGCAGCCCCGCGTCCAGGGCAGCTGCCTGCAACGTATGGACCTGCCACGCTCCGTGCGCCGACCACACATTGGGATGGACAATGGCACCGACCCGGTACTCGTCGAAGGGAAGCTGCGCGAGCAGCCGTTGCAGAAGGCTTGGGTCCTGCCCCAGGAGCGACGTGCGCCCCCAGGTCGAACTCACCATCACCAGACGCTGATCCTTCGCCACACCCAGCGCTTCCCGGTAGGCCGCCCTGCGCGGCCTGCTCACGAGAAGTTCGTCGAGCACCGGATCGCCAACCAGCAGCGTGCGCCCGGCGGCCTTCGGACGGGCGGCGAGCAACTGCTCCTCCTGCGCCGGATGCGAGACGACCAGCCAGGCACGGCCCGACTCCAGCAAGGACTCCGGCACGATCCCCGAGAGCCGCTCACCCGAGCCCCGTGAGTCCGGCACGAACTTCTGGAAACCCACTCCGTGCGGCAACACCAGTACCGGGCAATCGCCCTCCGGTACCTCGATGTTCTCGCTGGCGGAAAGAATCAGGTCAGGGGCGATGTCCCCCAACTGCCCCCAGGGCATCACCCGGCAACCAGCATGGCGTAGGAGTTCCAGGACACCGCCGTTGAACGCCGACGTGGGATCGTAGGCGAAGACAACGCTCACTCGACCGTCACCTCGCACCAGGGACGGCAGCGTTTCGAGGACCCGCACGGTCGAGGTCACCGTACGGGCGGCGACGACCAGTGTGCGCTCGCCCGGAAAAGTGTTCCACCGGTGGGCATCAGAGCCCACCGGCACGCGAAGCGGCCAGCTATCCGACACGGCGGCCGCCTCTAACAAACCCAGACCACCCGCTGATCAGCGGCTCGCGGCTCGCGGCTCGCGGCTCGCGGCTCGCGGCTCGCGGCTCGCGGCTCGCGGCTCGCGGCTCGCGGCTCGCGGCTCGCGGCTCG
>NZ_JBIVNC010000028.1:0-50274 GCF_044753385.1 Streptomyces sp. NPDC088387 | reverse complement strand
TCCACCCGCGCGGGGCGCGGCTTTGATGAAAGGTCAGCGCCGGAATTCGTTTCCCACCACTCACCCGAGGAATAACGAATTGCGAAGTCGTGGACCCGAGCCACAGAACGGTACCTCAGATATCGGAAAGCTCGAATTCCGGCGTGCGGAGGTACCGAAGCCGAACGGCCCCCGGGGCCGGGCGGCGGAACCGTCCACCGGCCCCGGCCACGCTTCCCCCGCTTTTGAGCGTCACGGTCGGCACCACCCGAGACTCAGAGCCGTTGCTGCTGTCCCCTGCCTGCACCGGACCGCGGTGCCGCACGCGAAGCGAGCTCAGCCACGGAGGCCGGCTCCCACGATCTGGTGGTTGTCGACGGCGACACGCCCGCCGCTGCCAGCTGCTTGTCCCGTACGCACCGTGGCGTGTCAGCCGGGGTTCGCGTGGTGGTTGAGCTCTAGTGACACATAAGAGCGTTCCGCGCCGAAACCGGCTCTGACCTGCGGTGATGCGAAACCGTTTGTTCTAGGTTTCCAGAACAAACGCGTCCCGGGTGTTCTGGAGATCCAGAACAAACATCGGTCACGCCTGACGGTACGTCAGGTAACTGTGAGCCACTGTTTGTTCTACCCCTCCAGAACAAGCCGGTTTACCTAGTGCTACCGTGCTGCTCGAAACGTTGATCATCTCTGGAGGACTGTGCTGATGGAACAGCTGCCGATCGTCCGCCCCGGCGAGCGCGTGGTTGCGCGGTCGGACGGCAAGGGCGGCTTGATCCTGGGCGTGGAGAAGATCAAGGGCCGGGAGTTCGCCGCGAGCGCGGAGTGCAGCGGCTACGTGCTGGACGCCCGGCTGCTGATGGACGTGCTCGGCAGCCTGAAGATGCCCGGCTCCTGGTTCCAGGTCTGGTGCAAGCTCGTGGCGCTGCAGAACGCCAACCGCGCCGACGACCAGACCCGTGCCGCCGCCCGCGGCTTCGTGAAGACGAACCAGCGCGACCTCCAGGCGCGGTGCAACTTGTCGGCGGCCTCGGTGAACGAGGCGTCGCAGTTCTTCGCGCACATCGGCTGGATGCGCACCGCCAAGCGCGGGGTTCTCCAGCTGAACCCGTGGCTGACGGTCGCCGGCACCTCCGGCGAGCAGGAGAAGTGGCAGGCGCTGTGGAACGGCGCGGAGGGCCCGGCCTGCATCATCCCGCACGCCGACTACCCCACCGAGTGGCGCCAGGCGCGGGAGGCGGAGAAGAAGGCCGCAGAGGCCGCCCGCCGCAAGGAGAAGGTCGTCACGCTCCGGCAGCGTCGGCCCGTGCGCAAGGCGAGCGCATGACCTCGCGCGGCATATCCTCGATACAGCGTCGACCTGATCGAAAGTGGTGAGGCTCCGTGAGCAGCTCTTACGTCCCCAGCCCTCCCACAGAGGCACCCGTCATGATCTCCCGTGACGTCCTGCGCCTCCTGGCCCTGGTCGACGTCTCCACCGCCGGCCGCCGCGTCCTGGACCAGCTGCTGTACCTCAGCGACCCGGAGACCGGCACCGCCGCGATCAGCCAGAACGAGATGTGCTCCGAGCTGGGCGCCAGCAAGCCCACCGTGAACCGCGGCTTCAAGGAGCTCCGCGAGTGCGGACTCGCCTGGAGCCTGGAAGACGGTCTCTACCAGCTCCACCCGCTGCTCACCGGCGGCGCGGTCTCCTCCCCCGTCATGCCGGTCCCGGAGATCCGAGCCGCCGAACCCGAACGCTTCACCGAGCAGCGACGGGCCCGGTTCGCCGCGCAGACAGCCAACCTCGCCGCCACCGGCTGAACACCCCACCGAGGGCCCTCACCGGCCCTCCAGCGGCCTCCTGGCCCCGCGAAGACCCCAAGGCGCTGCACCCCTGGTGTAGCGCCTTCTTCATGCCCGCCCGCGATCAAGCCGGTAGCACTGGCTAAACCGGGTTGTTCTGGTGCAGCAGAACAAACGCCGGGGCGCTCCGTGCAGCAGCGGCCACCGCGAGTCGAGCGCTCGGTAGCACTAGGTGAACCGGGTTGTTCTGGTTCTCCAGAACAACCCGTGGTCCGGTGCAGCAGGGAGCAGCAGCGCCCGCTGCTACTGGGAGGCCGGCCTTGCTGCACGAGCAGCACCCGTGTGCCGTCTGGACTGTGCGAGACCGCGCTGCACGCCGAGCCCGCCTTGCAGCAGCCGAGCAGCACGACCAGGAGCACGAGCAGCACCAGGAGCAGCGGGCCGGTGCAGCGAGCAGCGGCTTCTTAGCTGGTCAGACCTCGATGTACGCGACGACGACCACGGTGCGCAAAGCCGTGACCCAGTACAGCAGGCGCACGCTCTCGACTTCGTCGGTGTACTGGCGCAGCTGGGGGCCGGCGGAGTCGCCGGGCAGCGCCTCGCCGACGTCGGGGTTGACGGAGACGACGACCAGGGCGCGGTCGAGGGCGTGGATCTCCGCCTCGCTGGTGATGTTCTCCAGCTGCTTGGCGGCGGAGTCGGAGAAGGCGATCCGGGCGCGGCGCGGGCCGTGCTGCGGGGCCATCAGGCGACGGCCGGCCGCTGTGCGGCGAGCCGGGCGAGGTGGGCCTCCCGCAGCTCCTCCCACGGCGTGCAGTCCTCCACCGAGGGCAGGCCGTTGGTGGCGATGTCCTCCAGGACGGCGGCGAGCTGGTCGGCGTTCTCGCGGGTCTTCGCCGCGTACGCACGGACCGCGTCGGCGGCCGCGGGCTCCAGCTGCTGCCGGGCGTGGTCGGCGGGGGCCGGCTGTTCGCTCATCGAGGGCTCCAGGGGGCAGAACTGGCGTCTGCCTCCAACGGTATCGGCCGCTCCGGGCCCTGGGGACCACTCCGGACGAACCGGCTCGTACGAGGGCGCGGACCCAGGCCAGGGAGACCCAGCTCCCGGCCCGCTACCCGATGACACAGATCAGCTGAACAGTGACACAGTGAGCGTGTCCACCTGGGAAAACAGGGGGTCGATGACACAGATCGGCCCACTGTTCAGGCAGGCGAAGGATCAGACCCGGATGCGGACCGTAGTCGCTCCGGGAACGGTGTCACGCTGATCGGCGAGTGGCCCGAATCCAGGGGTCGGGCCCGTGATTCCGGGCCGAACCGACAGCGTGACACCCCAACGTGACACCCGGATCGGGGCACGTGACACCGGCGAGCGTGACAGCGTGACAGCCACCCTCGGTGATCACAGGCGCGCCGGAGCGGACCGTGCGAATGCTGCGCTACGACCGGACACGGGCAAGGAACACAGCGAGGGCACCAGCGGCCTCGGGTTCGGTGGTGGCGAGCCGGGCCGCGAACGCCAGCTGGTCGACGTCGACGCCGGGGACCAGACGGGCCAGTTCGGCGAGCAGCGCGGCATGCGCAAGGACCGGCGGGGTGAGAAGACCGGCGGCGGCCTCGCGGGCGGCCGGGCCGCGGTAGTGCCCGAGGTGCGCGGCGAGGGCGTGCGCGAGCCAGGCGTCGACGTCGGCCTGGACGTACCCGCCGGCTCGCCGGGTGAGTTCGTCGCGGACAGCTTCGTCGCCCTCGCGTGGCTCGGTCTGCTCCAGCGTGCCGAGCTCGCGCAGCGCCAGGAGCTCATCGGCGCGGGCCGCGATCCGGGCGGCCTCGCGGTGCTCGGCTTCCCGGGCGGCGGCGGCCGCGGCTTCGGCGGCGAGCTCGGCTCGGACGACGTCGTCGGCCTCCGGGTCGTAGACGGTGCCCGGCGCCGCGTCGGCGAGCAGCTGCGCGATGCGCTCCCACTCCGCGAGCTCCGCAGGGCCGCGGACGTCGTCCGCCAGGTCCTCGTGCCTGGAGTCCTGCCGGGCGTCGAACCGGGCGTCCTCGAGGGCCGCCGCGACGGCGCCGGCGTCCATGCCCTTCGCCCGTCGCCGTACGACGCGGCGGCCGATGCGGGCGGGGTCGACCGGCTCCCGGGGCGCGGCGACGCGCGGGGCGAGCGGACGGCGCGCAGTGCGCCGGGGCGGCCAGGGCGTGGTCATCATCGGCCTCGTATTCGTGATGCGGGATTCGGGGCGGGCCGCCGCCAGAGCGCTGTACGGCGGCCCGCCGGATTGTTTATAGCAGGCCCGGAATTTGACCGGGTCAGAATAGGAACTCGATGGCCTGGACGTGCGTGAAATCTGCGCGCAGGCCATCGGCGCGGGTGCCCCATTCCGTGAAATACGACTCGGTGATGGCCTCCGCGACGATCGGATGCAGATCCTCCTCCGTCGCTCCGGCTTCCTGGAGATCCAGGATCTGCTTCGCGTAGGTGGGTGAGATCGGGGTGGTGATGGTGCGTATGCGGCCGTCGTCGGAGCTGCCTGTGCAGGTGAATCCGAAGTACGCGGTCACCTCCACCATCATCCCGCTGGAGGTGGACGCCTGTTCGCGTGCCTGTGCCCTGACCTGTGGTTGCCACTCGGACTCGGTCTCCTCCACCAAGGCCGCCTGGAGGCGCTTCTGTGGCTTCTTCAGCTTCCCGGCGCGGTAGCGCTCGATCGTGCGCGTCGAGGTGCCCACGCGCTCCGCCAGGCTCCTGGCCGACCCCTTCATCCGCGTGAGGAGGAATTTCACCTGTGCATTTGCGGACTTCGGCGCGGGCCGGGTGAACACCTTCCGCTCCGCCCGCGCGAGGGCCTCCAGGATCTTGCCCCGGCTCGGGGCCGACTGCTGCTGCTCGTGCTCGCTCATACCTCCTAGGGATCACGGATCACCTGTGGACAGACTCCGGGCACCGCGGCTTCAAGTCGCCTGCCAGTGAGGGGCGTTAGGCCGGAGGCCGGGTGGGGGAGGGTTGCGGTGACAAGGGGAGGAACGCCGTGGGGAAGCGGAACGGGGCGCGCAAGGGCGCCCGACGGTCAGGGAATCCGGCACGCCGCGAGGCGGAGCGCCTGTTCTCGGGGGACGTGATGGGCGAGCGCATGTACGCCGCCTCATCCCCCAACGCCGGGGTCGCGGTGCAGCCGGGCGAGATCATCCCCGTGGACGTCCCGGCCTTGCCGGACGGCGTGATGCTCCGGGACGCCGAACCGTCCGACGCGGCGGCGTTAGAGCCCGTGATGCGGCTGGCCGACCCGGACAACCCCGATGGCTCCTGGCGGCAGCTTCCCACCGCGATCCGCCAGAGCCTGGAGGCCGACAAGTACACCCGCGTCCGCGCGGTGCAGGAGACCGAATCCGGCGCGCTGGTCGGCGGCACGATGACGCTGCCGGCGGCGTGGGCGTTCACCCACCCCATGCTCATGGGGTCGCCCAACGCGCACATCATCGCCGGACTGGTCGCCACCCTGGACTCCCTCGCGGTGGTCGAAGCGTGGCGCGGCAAGGGCATCGCCCGCGCCCTGGTCGCCGACGTGGAGCGCGCGGCCGGCGCCCACGAGAAGGGGAAGTTCGGCGCGGCCATCCTGTACGTCACGCACGAGCCGGAGCTGACGGACTTCTACGCCGGGCTCGGCTTCACCCTCTCCCCCGACGGCATCGGCATCCCCACACCGGCCGGCTTCATCTGCCACGGCCCGATCAAGGGCTTCCGCTTCTCGGTGAAGCCGCTGCGCACCGGCGTCCAGATGCAGCCCATGCCGACCCCCTACGGGCGGCAGCTGGTCATCCGTGGCGTCCTGCCCGGCCCCGCGCACTGAGCCGGTGACCCGGGCGAGCCGCCCTCGTTGAGCACGGCATCGCGTGCATGACCATCCGACCCCCGCGGATGCGCGAGCGAGCCCGGACCAATCGGTCCGGGCTCGCGGGCTGTTCGGGGCGTGGCTGCTACAGGTCGAACTCGAGGTGTTCGACGTCGGTGAACCGGACCTCCTCCAGGCTTCCGGCGCGGCGGCCGCCGTCCTGGAAGTAGACCTCCTTGAGCGCTTCGGCGGCGATCTCCCGCAGGCGGTCGTCGCTGGCACCCTGCTCCTGGGCCTCGAAGAGGCGGGCGGCATAGCGGGGCGGCAAGGCGACGGTCAGGTGCCGGATGCGGTCCTGGTCCGTCGACCCGATCGGCGCGGTGTAGCCCATGCGGGCGCGGGCGTCGATGACGATGCCGCCGGTCGTCGCCGCCTTCGCCTTGGCCTTCGCCCGGATCTGCGGCTGCCACCGCTTGGTCACCTCGCGCTCCAGGCGCGCGGCGAGGTCGGCGCGCGGCTTCTTGGCCTTGCCCGCCACGTACCGCTCCACCTGCCGCTGGGACATGCCGAGCAGTTCGGCGACCGCCTTCGTGCCACCGAGCTGCTTGACCATGTACCGCATCTGCGGGCCCGCGGACTTGGGCGCGGGGCGGGTGAACGCCTTCTGCACCGCCTTGTCCAGGCCGTCCCCGAACATGCTCATCACCTGCGTACTCCCCTACTCGCCGTTGTCGACGTCGGTGACGGTGCCGTCCTTGATGTACCGGGCGAGGTTGAGCTCCGGCGCGTTGAACCGCTCGCGGACCTCTTCGCCCCACAGGACGTCCTGGGTGCCCTCGTGCTTGACCAGGCCCGGGTTGATGCCGAGCTTGAACCCGCCGGGCAGCGGCTTGCCCTCCCGGTAGGGCAGGAAGTCCAGCGGGCTCGGTCCGTTCGCGGCGTAGACGACGCAGTCGGACAGGATCGCGATGGGGTACTGGCCGGTGAAGGCGGCGTGCTTGACGATCTTGCGGTGCAGGTTGATCCGGGTGCGGGAGATGACCGCCGCCCGGATGTCGGGCCGCCACGTCGGCCGGGAGAGCGCGCGCCACGGCTCGCCCGGCCGCCAGCCCTCGCCCCGAGGCCGCTCGCGCAGCTTGCCCAGGCCGCCCTTCACCGTCGCCTTAACCGCCGAGACGACGATCGCCAGCTCCGGGTCACGGGCCTTGTAGCCGTCCATCGCCGCGAGGAAGTCGGCCGGGGCCAGGTCGGCGTCGACGCCGAGGTCGGCCATCGTGGCGAGGAACGCGTCGCGCAGCCGGTTGTACCAGCCGTCCAGGTAGCGGCCGTTGTCGTAGCGCACCCATGCCTCCAGCGGGCGCACCTCGTAGCCGAGCTCCACCGCGTACGCCACGGTGGGCGTCGCGTACCAGGCCGGGCCCTCGGGCCGCTCGCCCTTCGGCGTGAACGGGCTCGGAAGCAGGCTGCCGTCCAGCTCCACCCACTCCTTGCCGACCTTCACGCGGGACAGGTCCACGTGGCTCAGGTCGACCAGCCACGAGCCGGGCAGCTTCGGGTCGAACGCGGGAGCCTTGACGTACGTCGCCTCACCGAGCCCGACATTCAAGCCGTTGGCTCCGGCCGCGAAGGCCATGTTGACGTCGATGCCGACCAGGTGGCGCAGGGTGCACTCCGCGTCGGTCATCGGCCGCGCCCAGTCGTACGCCTCCTCGAACAGCTTCTCCGCCGGTCCGCGCACGTGGAACCGGGGCAGGTCTTTGAGGACCGGGTGCCCGTCGGGGACCTCGCACGGCGGCCAGTTCATCGGGTCGATGGCGTCCTTGCCCAGTGAGCCGGGGGTCTTGTCGTCGGCCTGGCGCAGGACGCCGGTCTCCTCATCGCGGACGGCGTAGGTCGGCGGGTGCAGGGCGGTCATCAGCTCCAGGCCGGTGACAGCGGTGGAACCGCGCGGCGTCATCACCCGCGACGCGTACGCGCCCAGGACCCGGGCGAGCTCCGCCGGCGGAAGCTGCGCAGCGTCGCCCCAGTGCCGGGTGTCCAGCGCGTTCCACGACGGGATACACAGCTGCACACACTGGCGGTCCGAGCCCTTGGCCGGGCGGTAGATCCGCGCCCACGGCCCGAAGCCCCTCTTCGTGAGCTGCCAGTCGGCGCGGGTCAGCTGCTTGATGACCTTGTGGCCCTCCGGGATCCGCCCCGCGTGCCGCTCCTCCTCGGTGAGGGCGACGGGCAGGCCGTAGCGCTCCAGGGCGGCCTCGGTGAGCACGATCAGCGGGTCGGCGGGCTTGCCCGGTCCGGACAGCTTCGGCTGCCCGAGCTTCGCCTCCTTGAGCGTCCAGTCGATCAGGGACGGCAAGGACTTGGCGGGCACCTCCAGGACCAGGCCGCCGACGCAGTAAGCCAGGACCTTCCCGTCCTCGATGTCCAGAACCGCCAGCGGCCCGTTCTCAAACCGCGGGTCGGTGCCGCCCGCCGGGGTTCCGGCCGGGGCCGCCTTCTTCGCACCGGGGCGGCGCGACGTCGACGTGCTCCTGGGGGTGCTCGCCGGGCGGGTCGCGGCGGCCGGAGCAGCGGCGACAGGGGCCGGGGCGGGGGTCTGGGTGTTCTCGGTTGCAGTCATGACCGCAGCCTCGGACGCCTCCTCTGTGGACAGAGGACGGGCTTCCGCCGGGGCGGGGGCGCTGGTGAACGTGGCGGGCACCGGGGCCGGGTAGAGCTCCGCGAGCTGCTTGAGCAGTCGCGCGTACGCCTCACGCTCCGGGCCGCGCGGCTCGGTCGGCTTCTTGGTCGACTCCCAGGCGGACACCGTGGCCCGGCGGACCTTCAGCGCGCCGGCGACGTCGTCCAGCGTCAGGCCGTGCGCGACCCGCAGCCGCTTGCGCTCCTCCGCCGACGGCAGAGCGGAGCGGGACGCGACCAGCGCGTCGACCGCGTCGAACATCTCGGACATGGAACACCTCCTGACCCACACTCTACCCCATGAACCGTAAGATTCGCGTACGTCTACCGTACAAACACCGTACGAACCCTCTTGAGGGTGAGGCGACGTTTCATGCTGACGTCCGCAGCGGGGCCCTCTGAGGCGTCACCGCCGGCACCGTCCCGGCCTCCCTCGCCGCACGCTCCGCACGGGCCCGGCGCAGAGCCGCGGCGCGCGAGACGTCGGCCTGGCGGCGGCGCTCGGTGCGGGCCTGCTCGATCGGGGCCGGCGCATCGTCCGCGACGGCATCGGGCTCGGGGAACGCACGGCGGGACAGCTCCCGCATCGCAGCGGTCTGCCGCTCCACCGCCTCCGCGATGTGCGGGTCCACCCGCGACGGCGGCACCGCCTCCTGGTGCGCGGCGAGCGCGCGGCGGTAGCCGCCCGAGGCGGTCTCCCGGGTACGCGGCGGCCCGGCGGGCGCGGCCACGGGCTCCGGGTCGGAGTCGGCCGGCTCGGTCACCGCCACCGTGCCGGGTGCCAGGATCCGCAGGGATCGGACGACCGTCCGGCCCGCCGACTGGTTGGCGGCCGCGATGATGCGGGTCTGCTCCAGCCGGGCCTTCGTCGCCCAGGCCGCCGACTCCGGACACACGGTGAGCTGCCCGGCGTCGGCGTCGTACGACACGGCGGCGACGTGCCCGGCGAGCTCGGGGGCGATGGCCGCCCACCGCTCGCGCAGCGTCGCGCCGGCGGCCGGGAGCTCCCACGCGCGCTCGGTGACCAGCGCGCCGATCGCAGCCCCCAGGCCCATCGGCTCGCGCCCGTCCCGTCGCACCGCACGGACCGGCCGCGGCTTCGCCTTCGCCTTCTGGCCGCCGCCGTTGGCGCGCGCCGCCTCCATCGCGGCCCGCAGCGCGACCCGGGCCAGGTCGACGCCGGACACCTCGCTGCCGCTCATGCCTGCCCCCACGGGGTGTAGCCGAGGTCCAGGTGACCGAGGCCCGAAAGGCGCTGCACGGTCGCGACGAACGACCTGGTGAACAGGCGCTGCGCGGAGTGCTCGCCGTACCGGGCGATGTGGTCGTGGACGATCTGGTGGTCGTGCGCGGCGCGGGTGCGCCAGTCGAGTACCTGCTCGCGGGTCAGGTCCTCGAGGACGAGCTCCTGGTCGTCGTCGACGTCGACGACCCCCGGGGCCGGGGCGACGGGGGCCGGACGGGGCGCGGGCAGCACGACCGGGGCCACCGGCGCGGCCGGGACCTCCGGCTCGGACTGTGCGGCCGCGGCTTCGGCACGGGCCTGAGCTGCGGCGGCCTGCCGGGCTCGGACCTGGTCCCACTCGTGCACCTTCGCCCACGCCCTGGCCGTCACGTCCTGGTGCAGCTGCTTGGCGGTGGCCGCCCGCCGCTCCGCCTCCGAGGCGCCGGGCATCGCGGCGTCGACGGCGGCCGCGACCGCGCGGCGCTGGTCCCGGCGGTCGGCCTGCTTCTCCTCGCACCGGGGGCAGTCCTGCCCGGAGTCGAGCAGCACCCGGTCGTCGCACCGCACGTCGCCGCACTGCTGGCGCTGCGGCAGACCGGCGCCGATCAGCCAGCCCACCGGGTCCTTGATCGGCCCGGCCAGCCGCATCTGGTCGGCCAGACGCCGGGCGAGCCGGTCGGCGAGGACCTGCGGCGCGTCCGCGCGGCCGGCGAACCCGACCACCCTGCCCAGCTCGCTGCGCGCGGCGGCCTCCACCAGGCGGCGGGCGGCTGGACGCTCCAGCCGCGCCCACACCAGGTCCACCGGCGCCAGAACGGCCCGCAGATCCTCCGGCGGCAGAGGCACCCTCCCCCGCTGCTGCCTGCCCTGACCCGCACCGTCCACGACCCGCACCGCACCGTCGGCCACCGGCCCGCGGCCGGGCTTCTCGCTGCTCATCGACGGGGACTTCTCCTGCTGTTCCCCGCGAAGCGGGCCGCCGTCCTCGCGCACGCACGCGCGGTCCGGCAGACCGTGGTTCCCACCACGGCCTTCGCCGGAAAAGCCACCAGAGAGCGCAAGAGAACCCCCAGGAGTAACCCCAGAAGCGTGGAGAGCGTGGTGCTGTGCAGTTGCGGCGAGGTCTGCCGATCCGGCCACCCCGCCCTGTCCGGCGCCCTCGATCCCAGTCGTCACAAGGGTCTCGCCCGTCTCGCCGGACTCAAGATCTCCGGATGCAGTACCGGCGAGGTCTGAAATCAGGGCCTTGGCGACCCGGCGGGCCTCCCGCACGGCCACACCGTGGGCCTCGGCAACCGGCACCAGACGCACCCGCGACTGCGCGTTCAGGCCCGAGCCGGTCTCCTTGCGCACCACGTCCGCGACGCCCTGCTCCTGGAGGCGCTTGAGCACCTTCGCCCCGGCCGCCGCCGTGCAGCCCAGCAGCCGCGCGACCGTCGCCGCCGGCCGCCCACGGCCGGTGTCCACCGACCCCGGGCACAGCTGCAGCCAGCCCGCCGAACCCGTCGTCAGCACCATCAGCAGCAGCCCGAGCCGATCCGTCGCAGCACCCCGGCCCGTACGACCAGCGAGCAGCCCGGCCGGGACCACCGGCTTGTCCTTCGGAGCCCACCCCGGACCGAACAGCACCTCGATCAGGCTCAGCAGCACCGCCAACTCCGAGCGCGACAGCGCCAGCGCGTGCCGCCGGTCGCCGGCCTTCTGCGCCCGGTACATCGGGATCACCCAGCACTCCAGGCCCGTCGCGTGCCCGAAGGCGTTCGTCGCGACGTTCGAGCCGAGGAACCCGGCAGCGCGCAGCTCGGGCAGCACCGTGTGCGCCACCGTCGACTGCGACACCCCCAGCCACCGCCCGAGCTCCGCCGCCCAGATCGACGTCTCGAAGTCCTTGCGCACATCCGCCTTCGCGGTCAGCACCACCGACGCCAGCCGCGCGCCGTCCGACGCCCCGGCCAACGCCGGAGACGTCACCAACGCGCGCACCGCCGCGAGCAGCCGGGCCCGCATCGTCTTCGACAGCTGGAGCGGGTTACCCAGCTCCAGCCGCGCGACCGGACCGGCCTGCGCCGGAACCGACCGCAGCCGACGACGCGACGCCCCGCCGGCGAACTCCGTGCGCGGGCGCGGGAGCACGGCGACCGACGCCGCCGCGGCGCTCATCGGCCCACCCGAACGGACGAGAAAGAGATCATCTCGGCAGCCTTGCGCAGGTCGCCTGTGGACAGAGTCCGAGCAGCGGCGAAACCGTCGCTACCTCCCGCCCGGCGGGCAGGAACTTCGGATCGCGTCCCGCCCCACGGGACGGAGCTCCGGAGCACCGCGGCGGCCGGCGCCGCCAGGAGGACATGGGCCCCCCTCTCGGTATAGGTGTCGCGGACCGGGGTCCGTGTGACACTCCACCCCGAAGAATCTTCGTGACTAATGCCGTGAACAGGGCAAACAGGGTGTGCGAATCCCGTCACGCGGGAAGGGTGGGGGGCTCGAACCAGGCTGAAACGGACACGGTCGAGCTGACAGAAGACACCGATCTCGTGCACTATGGCGGGGACACCAACCTTCATATGGATCGCCCCGACCGCGACCAGGCCCCTGCCAAGGGACCTGACCACGGCCGAACGCTCTGTACGGGTGGAGCCCCGAGCCCGACGGCCTGCCAAGGCCGCCGAACCCGGGGTGACGCTGGTGGCTCAACAGAGGCCCCCTGCCAAAGGGGCTCCTGGAGAGCCGGGGTGGTCGCCTTGCCAAAGGACGACCGGGTGGAGCAGCCCGCCTGCCAAGGCGGGGTGTTGCAGGCCCGCTTGCCAAAGCGGGGTGTTGCATTAGTGAGAAAGACCCAGCTCGATGAGCTGGAGCCCAGAACCGGCGCCAAAAACCGGGATCTGAGCGCCGACCTGGACGGTGCGTCCGGTCGGAAGACGGGCCGCGCGAGGCCAGTGGATGCCACTCCACCTGTCGGCGCGCGCGGCCGATGGCCGCTAGGTCATGGCCGACCCCCTCGAATGCGAGAGCGGAGTCGGCGCATACCCAAAGGCGAGTCCGATGGCGTGATCGCAGAAGAGGAACGGCGCAGATACGCGTGCAGTTCCGCCGACGCGGGTACTCTTCATCCCGCGATCACCTCCTATCAGGTGTCGCCCAAACGAGGCTTCGCCCCGTTCGAGAGCCCTGGGACCCTGCACGGTCCTGGGGCTTTCGTCGTTTTCGATCACCCACAGCCTAGCCCTACAACCCGACACAACTGTCGGACGAATTCGCGCAACGTCCGACGTGCCCGGAATGCCGAACTCACCAGACGGGAAGGTCAGCTGTCGCACAGACACCTCCCGGCTTCCTTCCAGGTCGGGCACTCCCGCTCCACTCGCTCGAAGGCGCTGGGTGGGTCATCGGGAAACCAGGCGATGACCTCTGCCGTTAGCGGGCCTGACGTAGCGACGTCGTGCTTCGGCTTCCGCTGCCCCGTTGGCTCCGATTCCTCCGCCTGCGCCGACTTCACAAACGGACTGACGACGCCTACGGGGTCCTGTCCCAGATCGAACCACTCGCCGTGCTGGCGCTTGTCGGCGAACCGGCGGTGAAGCTCGGCTTCGACGATGTGGCCGCCTTCGAAGAGCGCGAGAATCTTCAGAGGAACAGGTGACCCCGTTTGCAGGTGCCGTAGACGACGCTCCGGATTGTCAGTCCAACCGATCTTCACGAGTGGAGAGCCGGGAGAGCCGATCAGGTAGACCCGCTCTTTACTGGTCACTGGCCACCTCGCAGTTCGCGGAGGTGAGCGACGAAAGCCTGGGCCTCGCTGGCGTGGGCGTAGTGGGACTGGAGGGCCTGCCCGAGGTCGGCGGCCACCATCGCGAGCGACGGCAACGACTTCCGGTCGCCGGCGAGCGCCTTCTCCCCGTACGCGAGGGCCGTGTCGAGATCGCCTTCGCGGGCCGCGACGACTCCGAGGGTGACCCGGGCCTCCGCGTTCCGCATGGGCGAGCGCTCCGTGCCGTCGAAGTCCGTCCCGGCCCGGATCACCTGGTTCGCCAGCTGCTCCGCGAGGCGGTTCTCCCCCACCCGGCGCAGCGCGTCCATCCTGTAGAAGTCATATTTGCCCGGGTCGACGACGAAGTGGTCCTCGATGTTCTCCGGGTACGGGAGGCGCTCCAGGAGCTGACGCCCCTTGTCCAGCGCCACCTCAGTCTGCGACCGGTCCCCCAACCGCGCCCACGCCTTGGCCTGCTGCGCGTACAGCTGCGCGGCCACGCTCTCGTTCGGCGCCACGGCGATCCCGGCCTCCGCGGCTGCGATGACGCCGCGGTAGTCACCCCGGGTCAGGGAGAACCAGGCGCGCATCTCGTGCGCCCAGCCCTGCACGCTCAGCTCCCCCGACTCCTGACCGAGCATCAGCGCGGCCTGCCGGGTCGCCTCCGCGTCGCGCGGGCGCCCGGAGTCGTACTCGACACAGCCCACCAGGAGCGACAGCTTCCCGGCCAGAGCGATGATCTCGCGATGCTGCGCCAGGCTCACCCGTTGGTGTTGGAGGCCGACAACCCGGGCCAGCCACGCCTTGCCTTCAACGAGCAGCTGGTCGGCGGGCATGTACGCGTACTCACAGCACAGCCGGTCCGCCGTGATCCGCAGCGCGTCCAGCGTCGCGACATCGACGTCCGACGCACGCAGCCGCGCGATGATGTCCACGGTGTCCATGCCGCTGACCTGGAGAATCTCCGCGCGCCCGTCGCGGCGGGACCGCTCGGGGAAGAAGGCGCCGGTCGTCGTGCCGAAGGTCTGAGCGATGGCCGACCGGTACTTCACCGGCTGCGCGTCGCCGGCCTCCCACCTCTTCCACTGCCGGAGCAAGTCCTGCTCGCTCACGACCTGGTCGTCCGGGAGCCTGACCATCAGCGCGCGCACCGCGTCGGTCTGCGACCAGTCCCGAGCAGCGCGCTCCTCTACCATCCGGCGAGCCCAGTCAGGGCGCTCGTCAACCATCGCGATCCCCTTCCCCGTACGGTCCAGCGGCGCAGCCTGCGCCCCGACTGGGTGATGCCCGCGGAGCGGAAGCCGGCCCTTCTGCGGCCGAGCATGGCACGGCCCCTTGATCGCGCGGAGGTGACAAGTGGCGGTGACATTCCGAATGTCACCGGCTGATGTCACTTTCCGCAGCCGCCCTACCCGAGCACGGTCATGGTCATTGAGTGCCGGGAGCTGCGGGTGGGAGGTAGGGGTCAATGCGGGCCGCCATCCTTGGAGGGACGTGCACGGCGGAGCGTGGCCAGCACGTTTTCCGGGTGACCGTCGTACACGATGTGCGGCTCATCGTCGGTCGGCGGGGAGAAGCGGCCAGCGTGCCGGAGCAGATCTTCCTCGCTGAACGCGATGCTGTTCGCGTCGACCAGCGACTGCTCGTTGCGCTTCTGGATCCGACCCCAGCGCACCTCGTGCGGTACAGGCAGGTAGATGAGCACGGGCTCGCCGCCGGCCTCCATCACGGTCGCTGCCCACTGTGCCCGCTCTTCGCGAGTCCAGAAGCCGTGGTCGACCACGACCTCGTGTCCGGCCGCCAGGAGCTCCTGGAGCTCAAGTGCGACGTCCTTGAGTACGGGCGCCTCCCTGACCCTGAACTGCCCCCGGGGAAAGTCCCTGCCGTAGTGGCCGTAGCGGCGGAACATCTCCTCGTCAGGGCAGAGGCGCCGGAAGCCGGCCTCTTCCAGGGCGCGGGCGAGGGTCGTCTTGCCGGCGCCCTGCAGCCCGGACATGAGGATCGCGCGAGGCGCGGGGCCCGGTCGGCCGGACAAAGCGGCGGCGATGCGCGTGATCTCGAATCGTCCTTCCAGCGTGAGGGTGTCGGTTCGCTCGGCTCGAAGGAGCTTGCTGAGGCGGGCTTCGAGGCAGGAGACGAGCGTGTCGTCCAGTACGGCGGCGTCGGACGTGGTCACCGCTGCACCTCTGAGGTGGTGCGGCGGGTGCGGCCCGGGGCGCCCAAGTCCACGCCGTACTCCAGCAGTTCGCCGTCGGCATCCAGGAAGCGTGCGGTCAGCACAAGGATCGCCGCGACGGTGTCGGCCTCCAGCTCCAGGAGCTCGAGGTCGTGGTCCGTCGCGATGCGAGCCCCCTCCTCATCCACGCGCTTAACGACGTGCCGCCCGGTAGCCCGAGCGATCAAGTCGAGCGACAACCCGCCCTTGAGCCGCTCGCTCCGCGCCAACTCGGGCACGGCCTGGGCGAACTCCGCCGGGATCCACGAGGTGGAGTGGGAGACGATGCCATGACCGTCCCGGTAGACACGGCTACGACGAATCACGTCGTCACCAGGCGAAATGCCCAGCACGTCAGCGACGTCTTCGGGAGCTTCGACTATGCCGGCGGTGTGGCCGGACGACTTCTCGCCGACGCCCCACGACGACTGCGTCTTGCTGCTGCGGTCGTGGCGCTCCGCCCCGGAGGACAGCGAGATGGGGCGCGCCATCACCTCGGTGCCGACACCCGGGATGCCCTGCACGAGCTTCTCTTCGCGCAGCAGGCGCATGGCCCGGTCAGCGGTGGCTGTGCTGACCTCCCACTCGGTCGCCAGGTTCTTGATGCTGGGCAGGAGGTCACCCGGCGAAAGCTCCCCAGAGCTGATCAGGTCGCGATAGTGGCCCGCGATGCGCGCGTACGGCGGCCGATTGTCGGCTCGGGGTGGCCCTGACATGTGCCTTCGCCTCCTTCGAATTACCTCTGGGTGCCTCACTATACCGCTTGACACATGAGGTTACCTGATGCAACCTGATGTATGTAAGACGTCGGTGATCCTCCGGGAGCACCGAGTGAGCATCACCCGCTAGACCGCAGTAGTCGTCCGCCCCTTGGGGCGGCCGGAGTAGCCCCAGCTTGCTGAGGGCGCGAGAGCACCATCGAACTCCTCCGGAGCCTGACGGCCGCGACGCCTGTGTTGCACGTCGCAGCGCTGTGCGCTGTCTGTCCTACGGGACGCCGGCCTCGTGCCGTGCGGCCCGGAGGGCAGAGAGAGCATCGCGACCCGCGCCCCCCGCCGCTCCGTCCGTGAGGAGTTCAGATGTCTGCTTCGACTCTTGAGCGCACCGCCCGTCCCCGCCGGAGCCGGACCCGCTCGCGCACCGTCAACGCCCGCCCGGCGCTGGCCCTCTCGACTCTCAAGCCCCACCAGTACGACCTGCGCCCGGCCTGTGTGTCGCTGGTCTGCCCCGACTGCGAGACGTGGGTGCCGATCACCGGCCTCGGGACCAGGAAGCCGAAGGTCGTGCCTCACGACACCGGCCGTACGTGGAAGGACGCGGCCGTCCGCTGCCGCCTGGGCAGCAATCGCCTGGTCACCGTCGACGTCACGGTCAAGAAGTGGCAGGAGCGCCTGGAGGACGGTCACGCGGAGACCGGCCACCGCCGGAAGACCACCGTGCTGCGCAAGCCGAAGACCGCGGTGGCCCCGGCCGTCAGCCAGATCGCCGCGCAGAAGCAGACGCCGGCGGATGACGAGCCCGGCGACGGCCGCCCCCTGTGGCTGCTGCGCGAGATGAAGTGGGCGTCGACCGAGTCGGCGGTCCGCGACGCCGACACTCGCCGCGCGCAGCTGCCCGACGGCGATGCGCCGCTCGGTGCGCCGCCGGTGCCGCTCAAGACGCTGCACCCCAAGCGCCGCGCGAGCTGACCCGCTCCGGACGAACGACCAAGGCCCCGGCCACCCCGCAGAGGGGTGGCCGGGGCCTTGGCTGCTCGTACAAGCAGTCAGCTCCCCAAGTGGGGAGTGATCGCGACAGCCCTTGGGATTGCGGCCCGGGGACTGTCCAGGACCTGACTCGGAGGACCTGATGCAGCTCAGCATGACACGCACCACGGCGCAGCCGCGGGCCGGGATCATCGACGACATCGAGCGCGAGGACGACTCCAAGGGCTACGAGCCCGAGGACGCCGCCCGCGTCGACGTCGCCCTGGTCCTTGTTCTCAACCTCGCTGCGGTGCAGACCGGTTGGACGGTGGCGGCATGACCGACGCCGAACGCGAGGCGCTCTCGCAGAAGAACCGGGAGCAGAACCAGCGGTCGGAGAGGCACCAGAAATGAGCGCCCGACCGACCGACGACCTGTTCGTCCGCTACATGAAGGCGTTCGAGGACTCCACCGAGCACACCGGCGGCTGCCCGGCCTGCCAGGGCGAGACGCCGTGTGCTGAGGGGGTGCCGATCCACGATCGGTTCGCTCGCCTCCAGGACGCCTACAACGCACGCCAGAAGCAGCAGCGCTGATCCCCGGCCCTGCCCGTCGTCCCCGCGCCGTCTCGGCCGGGGCCGGCGGAGAGCGCCGGGAGTTCCCGCCCGCTCCGGCCGTCCGGCCGTCGACACAGAACAGCCCCAGGGTGGCCGCCCCGGGGCTGTCTCTCGCACTGGACCTTCTGGGAGGCCCTGATGAATCGCACCTCCATCGTACGCACCCCGTACTACGGCGCCGTCTCCACCGCTGTCGCGCCTGAGCGTCCCCGCGCGGCCTGCGCCGATGAGGACCCGGAGCTGTTCTTCCCGATCGGGGACAGCGGCCCGGCCCTGATCCAGGAGGAAGAGGCCAAGGCTGTCTGCCGTCGCTGCCCGCTGATGGAGTCCTGCCTCCAGGGCGCGCTGGAGCGCGGCGAAGCCGCCGGGGTGTGGGGCGGGCTGTCCGAGAAGGAGCGCCGTTCTCTCAAGCGGCGCGCCGCCCGCCAGCGCGCTGCCTGATCCGTTCTGGCGGCTGCCTGATCCGCCCGCACCGACCGCTGCACCACGGCGGCCGGGACGGGCGGTGACGGGGAGCCGGACAGCCCGGACCACAGTCGAGGGAGGCCACATGGCCACGACGATGACCCCGCTCCAGCCCGGCACGGAGGCCGCTGCCCAGGCCGCCGCTTTCGCGATCTTCGGCAGCGACATCCCGCCGATCGGGCCGGAGGACTACAGCGGCAGTTGGCGCACCGCCCTCCACGTCATCGCGGAGGAGTGGGTGGGCGAGGGCCGCTTCGAGCGGCACGCCGCCCGCACCGCGACCGCGCTCAACGAGCTGTTCGCCACGCAGAAGTTGTACGGCGTCGGCTCGCCCGAGGCGCTCGCCGGTGGCAGCGCGCTCCAGCCGCTGATCGACCGGTGCCGCCACTTCGGCATCACCACCGCCGACCTCATCCGGCACGGCGCGCAGTTCCCCGAGAGCTGACTTCGCGCCCGCCTGGCGGGAGCCGCATCGAGTTTCGAGTCCGCCCCGTGACGCTTCGCGAGACCGGTCGCCCGCCCCCCGGGCCGCCGGCCTTTTCGTGCGCGCGGAGCGGGTAGAGCCGGTGCCAGTTTCGTGATCAACCGACCGCACCGACCCTCGCTTCGGGAACGCGCCGCCGCGTTTCGGGAGCAGCCCCCGCCGTTTCGCGCACGCCCTGAATGCCCCCTCGGAGGCCCCACATGACGATCACCGACTGGCCGCGCACCGCGGCTGAACCCGACCCCGACACGAGCGCACCGGCCGCCGTTTCGGGAACACCTCAGCCGGTTTCGCGGACGACCGGCACCGTTTCGGATGCGCCGGAGTTCGTTTCGGAGACGGAAAGCGGAACCGGAACGGGCCGCTCCCCGGCGAAGCTGACCGGTACCCAGAAGTGGACGACCGGAGCGATCGTCATCGCCGCGCTCGCCCTCGCGGGCATCGGCCTGTACCTGTCCTTCGAGCACGTCGCGGACTTCGCGTTCAAGGAGCTCCGCTTCGGCTCGCTGGGCAAGGGCCAGCTGTTCGCGGTCGGCGTCGACGTCGGCATCATGGTGATGATCGCGGTCGACCTGCTGATGGCCTGGCTCAAGCGCCCCATCAGCTGGATTCGTTATCCGGTGTGGCTGCTGACGGCCGCGACGGTCGTCCTCAACGCGGCGTCCGGTGCCCCGGAGGGTGCCTGGAAGCTGATCGACTACGTCGCGGCCGGCGCGCACGGCGTCGTGCCGGTCCTCTTCATCACCGTGGTGGAGCTGGGCCGTGACGCCATCGACCGCGTTGTCCGGCCTGAGCAGGCCGAACGGGACTCGATCCCGTTGCTGCGGTGGATCCTCGCCCCGATCGCGACGGCCCGGATCTTCCGCCGGATGCGGCTGTGGGGCGTCACCTCCTACCCGGAGATGATCCGCCGTGACCAGCAGCTCATCGCGTACGAGCAGTGGCTCAAGCGCAAGTACAAGGGCGACATCTCCAAGGCGTCCGAGGATGAGCTGCTGCCGATGAAGATGGCGCCGTACGGCTACACCGTCGACCAGGCCCTGGCGATGCCCGATGAGCAGGAACAGGCAGCTCAGGAGCGTGCGGAGGAAGCCGAGCGTCGCCGCCTGGACGCGGAGACGCGCAGCGAGGTCGCCAAGGCGGAGTCCGAAGCCGAGCGGCTGCGCGCCAAGGGCAAGGTGGAGCTGGTCCAGGCGGAGGTCGACGGCCAGACCGGCCAGGCCCGAGCCCACGCCCGAGCCCAGGTCAGCGCCGCAGAGCGGGCCGCCGCACTGGAGCAGGAGGCGCTGGACAACGCGGTGGTCGCCGAAGCCCGAGCACGTGAGGCGGAGGCGGAGCGCAAGGAGTCCGACGAGCGCGAGGCCAGGGCCGCCGCTGATCTTCGGGCGGCGGAACTGGAGCGGCAGGCAGCCGAGAAGCGGAAGGAAGCTGCGGAGGCCGACCGGGTTGCCGCGGCGGAGGCTCAGGCGATCGAGACCCAGACCATCGCCGAAGCCCGCAAGGCCGCTGCCGAAGCGAACCGGCGTGCTGCCGAAACGGAGAAGGCTGCTGCCGAAACGCGGCGGGCCGCTGCCGAAGCCGACCGCAAGAAGGCTGAGGAGGAGCGCCTCCAGGAGGTCGCTCTCGCCGACGCTGCGCGTGCCAAGCGGGAGGCCGCCGAAGCCGAGCGGGCTGCTGCCGAAACGCGGCGGGCTGCTGCCGAAGTCGAGCAGCGCGCGGTCGAAGCCGAGGACGTCGCGAAGCTCAAGCCGCGCGAGCGGGCGGTCCGCCGGGTCGCCCGGATGATCCTCGTGGCCGGCGGCGACGCCGACCGGCTGCCGCTCGCCGACATCCAGCACGAGCTGGCGGTCACCTCGCCCGGTACCGCCTCGGAGTACCGCCAGGAGGCAGCCGAGCTGCTCGCCGGCGGCTACCGCCCCTGATCCACCGTCCGGCACACACCAGTGAGGGCCAGCCCGCGGGATTCGGGCTGGCCCTCGCTGCGACTGCCGGAAGCAGTCACAGCCCCACAAGTACACCAGGAGGGAATCCCCGCCGTGAACAGCGAAAACGACCCGAACTACTCCCCTCTGCGCGACGTCGCGCAGAGCCCGGAGGCAACCGCCCGGTACCTGGCCGACGTTCAGCGGGTCCTGCTGGACATCGGCAAGAACCTGGAGACCCTCGCGCACGAGACCCGCGTGCACCTGCGCGACACGCACGTGGAGGGCGACCGCTGGTACCACGCCAGGCTGCGCGCGATGCCCGTGGAAAAGGCCCTCGGGCAGGTCCTCAAGAACCTGAACAACCTCACCGAGGGCCTGGAAAAGAGCGCCTATAAGCGCCGCGCCCACGACGAGGCCGTTGTGAATACGGCCAAGGACAGGAAGGAAAAGGAGCTGGAAAGGCAGCGGAAGAAGAACCCGCCGAGCCTCCAGGCCGCACCCAATCCGCCCCAGCAGGGTGCGCAGACCCAGAATTCCGGGTATGGTGGCCCCACGTCGATTTACGACCTCGGTAGGAGGGAGTCGGCGTGACGCGCCCCCTCAGCAGCATCGAACGCTCCATTCAAGGGCGGAACAGCTGGCTGCAGGCAGAAGAGCGCAAGGCGATCGAAAGTCGCGGGGAAGTCGGCCGGATGGAATTCTGGCTCCGCGTTACTCGGTCCGAAATCTCCAAGGAAATCAAGGCCGGACGCGGCGACGTCATCGCCGCATTCACGCTGGTCTGCCGCCTCTTCAAGCTCGTGCTGGAGAAGCGGCAGGCGGGCGACCCGCGGCTGTTCGACCACCTCATGCAGTACGCGGACACCGTCCTGAAGCAGCACGGCCCGCGTAGCTGAGCGTCACCCACGAAGGCCCCGCCGGGCTCCGGCGGGGCCTCGCGCGCGTAAAGCGTGCACACGTGCACGTGCACGCGCGTGCACACGAGACCCCACTGTCTGTCAAGTCCCCTGGAAGGGAGGTGCCCTGTGTCCGACGAGTCCGACGACACCGGCGGCGGAACCCTGGTCCACGGCCCGTGGAGCGGCGATTCCACGTACTCGCTGCCGCCGACCCCGGATTTCATCGACACCATTCCGCCGCCGGAAGACATTCCGGCCGCTCCCCCGGAGACCCCGGAGGAAACGACGATGGAACTGCCGACGATTCCGGCTGCTCCGGACCCGGCAATGGCGCTGCGCTCGGACGGGATTTCCCCGCCCGAAGCAGACGATGACGCGGATATCGAATTCGAAGGCGAATACGTTCAGCCGCGTTCTCTCGCTGACCGTCTCGGTGACTGGCTGGAATTCCGGCTGGAAACGGCGCGGGCCAACCACGAAAGCGAAGCGCCTTTCCGCGAGGCTGAAATAGCGCGGAAGGCGGCGCTGCTGGAGGGCCGCACCGCGCAGGAAGTCGCGATGATGGAGCAGAACGGAAAGCTCCACGCCGCGATGATGAAAGCGAAGGGCGACAAGGCGGCGGCGCGCGGAAAGGCCGACGCCGACCGCACGAAGTCGTCCAGCTCCGGCCTGGGGTCGGACAAGGGCCGCTCGAAGGCCGGCGGCGGGGGCGGGTCCTCGCGCGGCGGGGGCGGCAGCGGTCCGTCCCGCAACAACTCCGGCGCCGGGCCGAACCGGTCCGGCGGTTCGCGCGGCTCCAACTCCGGCGGCCCCGGCGGCCGTTCGGGGACCGGATCGACCGGGGGCGGCGGAGGCGGCAAGGGCGGCACGAAGGGCTCCCAGTCGGGCTCTGGCGGCCGCGCAGCCGGTTCCGGGCGCAGCGGTCAGTCCGGGGGGTCGAAAGGCGCTCAGACGGGCTCTGGCGGCTCCGGCCGGAACGGCAACTCCCGGGGTGACGGGGCCAGTCAGGCGTCCGGCGCCCGTGCCGAGCGGGCTCGCGGCCGCCAGGAGCGCGCCGGGGTCCGGCAGGCCGGGCGGCAGGAACGGCGCACCGCCGGGCACGCCGCCGGTGTCGCGGACCGGAGCAAGGACCGCGACCAGGCCCGCGCCCAGCAGCAGCAGGCGTGGGAGGACCGCCGGGCCAGGAAGGCGCAGCGGGCTGAGGCTCGGAAGGCGAAGCGGGAAGCCGCGGCGTCGGCCGACCCGGGCCGCACCACGCTGGGCAAGGCCGTCGGCGAGGAAGCCCAGCGCCGCTGGGACAAGCGCCGCGCCGACGCGAAAGCCGCCGCGGACGCGAAGGACGCCAAGGCGGCCGGCACCGAGAAGGTGAGCCTGACCAAGGACAAGGACTCCAAGGCCAAGGGCACCGACGGCAAGGACGCCAAGACCGCCAAGGACGCCCCCGACGGGGCCTCCAGCGCCGCGAAGGACGGCAAGGCGGGTGATACGCCGGGCACCGACTCAACGGCCGGTGACGGGGCGTCTGACGGCGCGAAGAAGCGGCGGCGGTTCCGGCGCCGGCGCACCGGCAGCACGGGCCGGGCCGGACGACGCGGACGTACCCGCCGCACCGGCCGCACCGGCCGGACGGGACGCGGTCGTACGGGCCGCACGGGTCGTACCGGTCGGCGTGGCCGTCCGGCGGACAGCCCGTTCGGCGCGGAGGACTCCACCCCGACGGTGGAGTGGCCCGACCGTCCCACCCGCCCGCCGCGCACCGACGCCAAGGGCGAGGACGACATCGTCGACGCGGACATCGTCCCCGACGAGCCCGCGGCCATGACGACCGGCGTGCGGGGCCTGCCGCCCGCGCCGGAGCGGCACACCGCACGGCCCGGCACCAGTCGGCCGACCAGCACGGAAGGGAGCAGCGTGAGCAGCTCGGAGGTCAGCAGGCCGTCCGGCGGGGGTGGCCTCGCCGCCCAGCACCGCACGGACATCACGTTCGACGAGTACCTGATGGAGATGGCGAACATCGCCATCCAGGCCGCCTCCGACCAGGAGCGGGCCGAAGCCCTCGCGGAGGCCCTCGACAAGGTCGCCGACGCCCTGCGGGACATGGCCACCGACCTGATCGGCGACCACAACGTCACCACCGAGGTCACCGAGCTCATCTCGGACCTGGCCGACGCCGCGGCCCGCATGAAGCAGCAGGCCGAACGGTGCGCGACCGAGTGCGGGTTGGCCCTGGAGGCCGCCAAGCTCGCGGCCTCGATGGTCGCCCGCATCTACGGCCAGGACATGGCCGCCAAGGAAGACGCGGGCCTCAAGTACGTGTCGGCCGCCGCCCACCACGACTAGGAACAGGGAGGAAACCCGCTGATGAGCAGCGATCTCGCACCCCGCCCGAGCAGCGCGGCGCCCGCCGTGGCCGACGGCGACAACCGCTACAAGGCCGTCCAGGCCAAGCTCGACACCCTCGGCCAGGCGCTCGACGACGCCGGGCTCGGCCTCGAGGAGCTCATGCGCAGCATCATGAGGAACGCCAAGCGCGCTGAGGACGCGGCCCGCGACGTCGGCAACGCCGAACTCGACCCGAAGTTCGTGGAGCTGACCAGCAACGTCAGCGTCGCCCTCGGGGGCGCCGGGGTGCAGGTCAAGAAGCTGCACGACACCGCGCAGGAGACCGCCGACCTCACCTACGAGACCAAGCGCACCCACTCGAAGCTGTACGGCGCGCTGGACGACATCCGCTCCAACCGGCGCGAGAAGACGCCCCGGCCCGGGTTCTTCAACCGCTGACCGCTCCCCTCACCCACCCCTCACACGGGCGGCCCCGCACCACGCGGGGCCGCCCGTGCTCATTCGCCGAAGGAGAAGCCGGTGACCACGCCGCGCAGCGTCGCGCTCGAACGCCTCGCCTACACCATCGCCGCGCCCGTGCTGGCCGTGGCCCCGAACCTCTACCCCGACAGCCCCGTCAACCAGGTCGTACAGCTCGCCGGCGCGGCCGGGATCGGCGGCTGGTTCCTCGCCGCCAAGAGCGATGAGCCCGGCGCCGGACGCAAGATCCTGCGCTGGTCCCCGCTGGTCCTGGCCGCCGCCGTCGACGTCGCCGCCGGACACACCACCGGCTTCGGCCCGTACTGGCTGGACGGGCTGCTCGCCGCCGGATGGGCGGCGGCCGGCTACCTGGTGATGCCGTTCTCCCGGCACGCCCGCCGCCGCCACCGCCCCGCCCTCGCCGCTCCGGCCCCGCAGCCGGCGCCCGCCGAAGTCCTTGAGGAGTCGGTGGCGCAGCCGGACGACGGAGCCGACCTGCTCACCCGCGACGCCCGGGTGCTGTGGGAGCAGGCCGGGATGCCCGGCCGCACCCACATCGTCAAGGCCACCCGGCACCCCGGCCAGCAGCACGACATGACGATCCTGCTGCGCGCCTCGGAGACCGGACGGCCGATCACCGGCCTGTCGGAAGCCGCGGTCGCCGCACCGTTCGGCGTGCACTCCAGCGACGTCGTCCTGGCGGAGGTCGCCATCCAGCCCGGCCGCCAGGGCGGCCCCGGCTGGATGGAGGCCCACATCACCCCCGACGCCAACCAGCGGCGCCGCACCAAGCCGACCGACCAGGAACGCTGGACGGACAAGGTCGGCGGACCCAAGGGCGGCGCCCCCGGCTCCGAGCTGGTCCACAAGACCCGCGACGACGAACGCGGCGTCACCTTCTACCGGGCGAAGATGGCCGACCCCACCGAGACCCCGCGCATCGACCTCGCCAAGGTCTGCCGCGCGCTGAAGCTGCCCGAGGACGACTCCTGCGTGTTCGTCCTCATCGACGGCGCGGAGTTCCTGATCAGCGCGTTCGACGAGCCGCCGCTGTCGCAGATCTTCTCCGCCACCCGCGAGCTGCTCACCCCGGACGCCAAGGGCATGTACGTGTGCGGGTTCACCATCACCGGCCAGCCGGTGAAGACGATGGTGTACCAGCACGACAAGAACGCCCCGGCGCACGGCCTGACCCTCGGAGTCAGCCGGTCCGGCAAGACGCAGTTCTTCGCGATCCACATGGCCGCGCAGTCCCTGGACGGCCAGGTGGTCTGGCTGGGCACCGTCCGCAAGGACGAGAAGACCACCGTGCTCGGTCGCTACATCGACCGGCAGGGCTCGAACGCGCTGTGGATGGCCCGTTCGCTGCGGGCAGCGAAGGCGCTGTGCGAGATCCGCGCCGATATGCCCTGGCCGCACGACGGCCAGCCGCACGACTACAAGCCCGGCGACCCGCGCTGCCCGTACCGGCAGCTGAACGTGTACGGGGATGAGTTCATGACCGCGGCGCAGGACGCGGACTTCGGCGAGTTCATCCAGAAGGACGGCGAGGACCTCACGGTCACCGGCCTGAAGTACGGCATCGGCTTCAACCCGGCCGGACAGTCGCCGTTCGCGCACAACGGGTTCTCCACGGAGATGAAGGACAACCTGCGGCAGAACTCGAGGCCGGTCATCTTCAACATGGGTTCGCCCGGCGCCACCCGCAAGGCGGCGGAGGGCACCATGGAGAACGCCTACGACGTGCCGACCATCCCGGCCCGCTACTCCCGCACCGAGGGTTCCGCGATCGAGCGGGCCATGCGCGGCGAGGCCGACCCGGAGAACGGCGTCAGCACGGGCGGCGTCGCGGTCATCGTCCTCGACAACGGCCGCGCCGTTCTCATGCGGTCGCTGTACGCGGACTTCGACACCGACCTGTCCGAGCTGTTCCCCGACGAGGTCAACCGGCTCACCGACCACGAGATCAGCGAGCTGGAGAAGCGCGGCCTGTGGTTCGACTGGAACGAGCCCGTGCGGCCCGGCGAGTTCTGGCCCGAGCCCGACGAGGACGACGACGGCGAGGGCCGCTCCCGCCGGCGCGGCGGAGGCGGCGGCAAAGGCGGCGGCGGGCGCGGCTCCAAGGGCGGCGGTCGCCGCTCCGAGCAGGTCGCCTCTCCCCGCCAGGCGCTGGAGGCCATCAAGAGCCTCACCGACGCCTGATCACACCCACCCATCCCCGGGGCCGGCCAGCCCGAGCACGGCCGGCCCCACCCGCCCCCTTGTGAAGGAGCACCCCACCGTGGCCCTGTCCATCTCCGCCGCCGTGCTGCTGGGCATCATCGTCGTCGTCCTGGTCAAGGGCGGCTACGTCCGCGTCGGCTCCGCGCTGGCCTGCACGCTGTTCGGCTTCACCCTCGCCGCGACCGGCCTGGCCCCGACCATCAACAGCGGCCTGGTCTCGCTCGCCGGACTGATCTCCAGCTTCTGACTACGCCTCGGTCCACGGCGGGTCGGGCGTGTAGTTGAGCCCCTCGCAGAAGCGGCAGTCCCACTCCGAGGGCACCTCCCACTTGTCGACCCAGAAGCCGACCTGCTTGCCGACGAAGAAGTTGTCCCCGCCGCACCACCCGCACTCGAAGACGAACTCCACCCGATTCCCTCCACCGCGCCTGTCGGATCGAGGATGCCCGGGGCGCCGGTGCGGTGACTACCCACCCGTCAGCCCCAACTCACCCGCTGCACAACGCCGAAGGGCGCCGCCGGACACGACTCCGGCGACGCCCTCCGCCGTTGCGCGCGGCCACTCCCCCACGCGCCCTCCCGGCCATCACGGCCAGGAGGGCGCGCCCCTTCCCGCGTGATCGGAGACCCCCGATGGACCCCCTGAACACCACCCAGTCCGGCATGCCCGAGTCCGAGGCCGCGGCCGAAGCCCGCCGCCTGCTCGACGAATGGGCGAGCAAGCCCGTACGCCACCACCCCACCTCGTTCCGCGACGACACCGAGCCGCCGGCCTTCGGCACCGCCCCGCCCGTGAAGCAGGAGGACCACCGGATCGTCCCGGCCTGGGCGGCCGGGATCGCGGTGGCCTCCATCGGCGTGGGCGCCGGGGTCACCGGCATCGGCTGCGGTGCCTGGCTCGTGCTCCAGGGCCTGGCCTCCGTCACGTTGAACGGCGTCCTCATGGTCACCCTGCCCTTCGCGGGCATCGCGATGGTCGCCACCGCCATCGGCGGCGCGATCAGCAAGGCCCGCGCGGCCGTCACCAAGAACGTCTTCGAGGGTCCGGTCACCCACCACACCGAGATCCACAACAACAGCACCACGCGCGGCGCGTTCTTCGCCCGCACCCGCAACGAGATCCGCTGACCGGCTCCGGCCAGCGCGCACCGCCCACTCACCGATCCCTTCGCCGAAGGAGCAGCTACGCCATGCCCAACAACGACAAGCCGGTCAACGGCCAGGAGAACCCGTCCTTCCTCGACGTGCTCAACCAGCTGCCGCCCGTGCCGCCGGCCCCCGAACTGGACGGCAAGCCCGGCGCCCGGCGGCTCGCCCGGCTGCGCGCCGCGTGGAAGGAGTCCTGGGAAGAGGGCGGCTTCCTCTACCAGCGGTGGGAGGAGGTCTTCCAGGCCCGGCACGCCAGCTGGCACGAGGTCGCCAACTGGATCAAGGCCGCCGCGCTGTTCGGCGGGCTCAGCCTCATCGTGCTGATGCTGGACGCCGCCGGCGACATCGCCTCCGCCACCCTCAAGGGCCTGTCCACCGTCCCGGCGTCCGGCGCCGGTGACGGCGGCGGGCTGTGGGGCACGGTCGACCACCCCGTCCGCGTGTTCCTCGCCGACCAGGCCGCGCACCTGTCCGTCGCCCCGGCCGCCCTGTACGCGTTCTGGCAGCTGACCGGGCTGCTCGGTCTGGTCGGTGGGTTCTTCGGCAACGCCGGAGCCCGCATCGCCTGGCTGCTGTTCGGGATCGGCAGCCTCGCCATGATCTGGTCCGCCGCCCCGGCCGGGGGCCGCGCCGCCGCCACCGGGCTCGCCGCCCTCATGTGGGCGCTGGCCAGCATGTTCGCCCTGCGCGGCTTGACCCTGCGGCCCATCGTCCACAACCACCCGCCGCAGTACCAGTTCAACCCCGCGCTCCACCTGCACGCCACGATCCCCTCCCCCACCCCGGCGGGCGACGACCTCGGTCCCGACAACGTTCACCCGCTCCAGCGCTGACCAGCGCCGCCCCGTTCACACCACCACCGCGCACCGAAGGGAACCTGATGAAGCCGCAGCTGGAGCAGACCGAGTTCTGGGTCGGCACCTTCCACGGGAGCCACGACGGCCTCCCCGCCAAGGTCACCGCGACCCGCGACGACACCCGCCCCGAGCCGTACGCCTGGACGTGCACGTGCGGCGCGTCCCGCTCCTTCCCCACCGAGCACGACGTGTTCCCCACCGCCTGGCGGCACACCCACCCGACCCGCTTCGACCGGCTGCGGTCGTGGGCCGCTCGCCGCTTCCGCACCGCCCGCTGACCTGACGCTCTGCCTGGTCCTCGCCCGCCCCGTCTCCGGGGCTGGCGAGGACCGGACAGGCCGCCCGGCCGCACGCACCACCCCACCCCCCGAGCGAGAAGGAGACCCCGTTTTGGCTGCGAAAGCCCCGGCCGTCATAGGAGTGCTCACCGAGCCCCCGGCGCCGACCTGGTGGAAGGTCAACCGCCACAAGGTCTTCGGTGTCACGGGGCTGCTGATCGGATACCTGGTCGGCACCCACCTGCACGGCGCTCCGGCGCAGCAGCCGGAGACGCCCCGGCCGGGCCACACCACGCCCGCGCCAGCGACGCCCGGTGAGCACTCCACGCGCACGGCCCACGGCCTCGCCGCATAACCCAGCCGCACCACCACTGGACCCCGCCGACACAGCACGACGTCGGCGGGGTGCAGCGCTGTTCACCGACGACTGGAGGAACTGCTCGTGCTCATTCCCCGCCCGCGCCGCCGGATCGGCCGGCCCCGCCCGCAGCGTCCCGGCCCCCGCTACCCGCACCGCCCCGGCCGGCTGCCTGGCGCCTGGAGCAGGTGATGCCGCGCCCGAGGAAGAAGCGCCGCCGCCGTGAGGTGGCCCGGGTGCCGCGCAGTGACGCGGCGCTGCCCGAGTACGACCGCAGCACGGTGCCTGAAGGCTTGGTCACCCGCAGGCAGTTACGGGAGATGGGGCTGAGCCCCGGCGGCAACGAGGGCCCGGTCGCGATCCTGCGGTGCAGGCTGTGCGCGACCCGCCCGCAGTGGTCCTGCCGTCACCCCACCCGCGGCTACCTGCTCCGTGTCGACCTGGCGGTGCCCAAGCGGGTGCCGACGCTCGCTCAGGAGTGGGCCCTCGATCAGGCGATGGCAGCTCGGCAGACCTGTGGCCAGTGCGGGAGGCGGTTCTACATCTGCCTCTCGAAGAAACTCGGCTGCTGCCTGGAGTGCTTCGACGGCACGCCCGTTGACCCCAGCAGCCTCATGACCCTCCCGGCCCCGGCCGTTCACCGGCTGGCCGCGTGAGCCAGCCCCGTCCCGACCGTCCAGGCCGGGACGGGGCCCGCACAACCGGGCGGCCGCAGCACCGGCAAAGGCCGGCCGCCCGCTCCTTCACCCCTTCGAGCTCAGGAGAGATCCAGCATGCAGCATCGTCCCGCCGTCTTCGCCGCCCTTCTCGGACTGACCCGCGCCGGGAGCGCGATCGGAGATTTTTGGGTGCAGTCGGATTTCTGTGCCCGTGTGAAGGGCGCCTCCGACGACCACCCGGTCACCTACGTCGACCCGGACACCGAGGAGAAGACCACCCACGGCACGGCCGACGGCCGTAAGGCGTGCCTGACGCACTGCCTGACCTACACGGCCACGCAGGCGATCGTCGCCGGGGCTGGCGCCCGCGCGCTCGGCATCAAGGTCCACCCGGCCGCCGCCGCGGCCGCGCTCGCCATCTCCTTCGGCACCCACTACGCCGCGGACCGCCGCGTCCCGGGCAAGGGCCTGCTGGAGAAGATCGCCACTAAGACCGGCAAGGGCGGCTTCTACAAGCTCGCCGACTTCGGCATGAACGGCGCCTTCCACCTCGACTCCGCCTGGCACCACGGCTGGGAGACCGTCGCCGCCGTGGTCGCCACCACCAAGGCCACCACCCGGTGACCGGCCGCACCCGCACCCGCCTTGACCGGGTGCGCGCCTCGGTCGGCATCGCCCAGCTCGCCCTCCAGCAGATCGAGGACGACCTGAGTGCCGACGACGTCGACGGCCAGGAGCTCGCCGCGATCCTGCGCGAGCTCCAGGAGGACGTCGACGTCCCCGGCGGCCTCATCCCGATGCTCGCGCAGCTGGTCACCACCGCCGCCCGCCGGGCGGAGCAGATCGAGCCCGACCGCGACGGCGACGCCTCGTGCCCCCTGCACGAGGCCGCCGCCCTGCTCACCGACAACGCCGGGCAGCGCCTGAACTGGGCTGCCCGCTCCCTCGACCCGCAAGGAGACGACGCATGACCTCGGTGCTGTACCCGGACCTGCCCGAGAACGGGCTGATCGTGCTGATCGGTGCCTCCGGCGCGGGCAAGTCGACGCTGGCCCGCACCTGGCCGGCCTCCCAGGTCCTCTCCCTCGACGCCCTGCGCGGCACGGTCAGCGACGACCCCGGCGACCAGAGCGCGACCGGCGACGCCGCCGACGTCCTCAAGGTGATCCTGGAACGCCGGATGGCCCGCAAGCTCAACACGGTCATCGACGCGACCAACGTCGAACAGTCCGTGCGGGTGGAGCTGGTGATGGCCGCCAAGCGGCACGGCATGCCGACCGTCGCGGTCGTCGTCGCCACACCGCTGCCGGTGTGCCTGGAGCGGCAGGGCCCGCGGCCGGACAACCGGCGCGTGCCCGAGGACGTCGTCCGCTCCCAGCACCAGGCCATGGTCCACTCCCACCAGCGGCTCACCGCCGAAGGCTTCAACACGGTCGTCTTCGCCGACGCCCTGTACCGCCTGGAGCCGTTCCTGAAGCGGCTCTCGCAGGTGAGGGAGGCCGAACTCGGGCGCGACGGCAGCGACGGCCTGGGCGACCTGTGGCTGGCCCGCCGCTTCTTCGGCCCGGAGATCCTGCCGTTGTGGCGGTGGCGGCCGGGCTCGGACCTGGTGACCGGCCGGGACCGCGTCGCGGAGATCCGCCTCGGGCAGCAGTACCTCACCCTGGCGCTGCGCGAAGACGTCGACGGCGAGGGCGACTTCGGCTTCGACGTCCTGCTGCCCTGCCCCTTTGACCCGGAGTGCGCCGGGCAGGCGTGGGCGCCGGCCTACTCGGTCACCGACCTGCACAAGGCGCTGACCGGCCGCATGGACAGCGACCCGGACATCGTCTGCACCGTCCACGGCGGCCTTGACGACGTCGACCAGGAGGCCGACGACCACGACCTCCAGGGCGACGACCCCGAGGGCCGCGCCGACCTGGAGGCGCAGTACGCGGACGCGGTCGCGTGATCCGCGCGGTGTGACGGGCGCTCCGTGCCGCCCCGGCCTCCAGCACGACGGAGGCCGGGGCGGTCGCGGTGGTCCCTCACCACCGAGCACAGAGAGGAGCTGGACGTCATGTACCTGCGGATCTACGAGGTCGACGTCCCGATACACGACACCGCCGACCCGGCCCGGCGCGGCGTGCACGTCTTCACCGGCGTCGCCGACTCCCCCGCCGCGGCCCTGCGTCGCGCCCATGAGGTGTACGACGCCGCGCTCGCCGCGCACACGGCCGGACTCGAGATCCCCGGCAAGCAGCCGGACAGCTGGGGAGCGCGCGGGCTTCGGCCCGGCTGGCAGATGGAGTGGCGCGCCGCGACGGCCGGCCTCTGGCACAACCCCGTCAGCTGGACGACCCGCAGCGACTTCGCGCTGTAGCTCCGCCCCGGGACAGCCGCTGTGCTTGGCGGCTAGACGGCTGTCCCGGGCCCATCCATCCCGTACGAGACGAGACGGAGAACCCAAGTATGTCGTCCCTCCTGCGCGTTCAGGGCCGGATCGGCCAGCGCACCCTCTTACTGACGACCGCCGCCGTGCCGTTGACCGGCTGGGCGGTCCACGCGGTCACGCTGCACAGGCAGCTCGCCGCTACCCGCCGCGACCCGCTGACCGGCCTGCTGCGCCGCGACTCCTACACCGCCCGCGCCCGCCGGCTCCTGGCCCGCCGCGACGACCTCGCCGTGGTCATGGTCGACCAGGACCACTTCAAGGCCGTGAACGACGACTTCGGGCATCCGGCCGGGGACGCCGTCCTGGCCGCGACCGCCGCCCGGCTCACCGCGTGGGCGGGCCCGCGCGCGTCCGTCGGCCGCCTCGGAGGCGATGAGTTCGCCGTCGTCGTCCAGGTGACCGCCGCGCGCCTGGAGCAGCGCCTCGCACAGCTGGTCCGGATGCTGCACACGCCGGTCGTCCTGGACGACGGCCGCACCGTCGACGTCGCCGCCTCGGTCGGCGCCGCGACCCCGGCCGCCATCGGCACCCGCGACCTGAGCCTGTTGCAGCGGGCCGCCGACGCCGCCCTGTACGACGGCAAGCACTCCGGCCGCGCCCACCTCGCCACCGTCGCGCACACCACGCTTCCGTCCGTCAACGGCCGCCGGGCCGGACGTCCGGGCACGGCGGTCTGGGGGCGAGCGGCATGAGCACCGGGACCCTTCCGCCGGCGGGCGACTGGATCCGCGGCATCAGCGTCAAGCAGCCGTGGACCACGTGCATCGCTGCCAGGGCCAAGACGGTTGAGAACCGTCCGCAGCACTGGTCCTGGCGCGGCTGGCTCCTGCTGCACGCGGGCCTGCAGACCGACCGGCCCGCCCTGCGCCTGCCGCTGGTCGCCCGTACGATCCGCGGCCGCGACCTGCCGACCGGCGCCGTGATCGGAGTCGCCCGGCTGACCGGCTGCCACCAGGACCCGGACGGCTCCCCGCCCTGCACCGAGTGGGCGGAGCCCGGCCTGTGGCACCTCGAGCTCGCCGACGTCCAGGAGCTCGCCCTGCCGATCCCCGCACGCGGACAGCTCGGGCCCTGGAAGCCCACCGAGGACCTGGTCGCGCAGGTGCGTCAGCAGCTGCCCGACCTGCGTCCGTGAGCACCCGCCGTCGACCCGCACACGCACCGCCCGAGCCGCCCGCCGTGCCGGTCCAACTCCTGGACTGGCATGACGGCAGGCACTTCGCCTGGCCCGAGCGGTGCGTGCTGTGCCGGAAGACCACTCCGCTGAGGTCCCACGACGGAGAGGCCGTGCACAAGACGTGCGCGGAGCTCTGGAACGCGCGGAATCCCGGCGAGACCCGGTTCGTCTCCGACCCGCCCAAGAGCGGCAAGAGCAAGGACCACGCCTGAACTTCCCCTCCAGACGGAGGCCCCCATGAGCAGCACCGAACGCGACGTCGACCACGCCCTCGCCTACCCCGAGCCGCCCGCCTCCCCGCTCTGGCACCGCCACGGCGCCAAGGCCCGCCCGCTCACCCCCGAACAGCAGCGGCGCAACCGCGAGCTGCTGGACATCGCGCAGCGCACCACCCGACCCCGCTCCCCTCGCCCCACCGAGACCCTGGCGGAGGCCAGCTGATGGACACCAAGCACTGCGCCGTCGACGGCTGGGTCGACGCGATACCCGTCCCCGGCCCGCGCGGCACCGTCTCCTTCGACCTGGTCGTCCGGCCCGTCGACATCGACGCGCTTGACGACGACGCACCCGACACGGTCGTCACCTGCACCAGCGGTGACCCCCGGATCACCCACGAGCTGCTGAACGGCATCCAGCCCGGCGACCTGCTGCGCGCGACCGGCACCCTGGTCCAGCCGCCGGCGCCCGGCGAGCCCGCCCGGCTCACCGTCGACGCCCTGGAGGTCCTGGACACCGCGCTGGTCCCGGTCCTGCGGGAGATGGTGCTCGACAGGTACGGCGACTACGTCGTCATCTTCGACGCCGACACCGACGCCGTGCCCGTCTTCACCGCGCACGGACAGTGGGTCGGTCTGGCGGACAACCCCGACGCCATCGCCACCCTCATCGACATCCACGAGCGCGTGAACGGCGGCGATGCCTGATGGACGCCACCGCGACGAAGGCCCGGACCGTCCTGGAACGGTTCCCCGCCGGAGCTCCCCGCGGCTCCTGGCCGGCCGAAGAGTTCGCCGCCGCCCAGCGCGCCCAGGGCACACCGGCGCAGGTCGTGATGGACCTGCCCAGCGACCAGTTCCTCGTGGTCACCGACACCACCACCCAGTAGCGCCACCCCCGAGCGCCGCGCCCCGCCCTTCCCGGCCGGGCGCGGCGCTCCGTGTGTTCCCGCCCCTCACCACCGAGCAGGAGGCTCTCCCTTGCGCCCGATCCGTCTGACCTCGTTCGGCTACCTGCACCTGCCCACCGGCCCGGACGGCTTGCCCGTCCCGCCCGCCGCCGACCGGGTCGAAGACGTCCGCGACCGGCTCCGCGACCCGGCCGCCGCCCGCGACATCCTCGACCTCGACGGCCTCAACCCCCGCGTCCAGGACGTCGTCCTGAACACGCCCGGCGCCCGCGAGCTGCTCGCCAACCTCGCCGATTACGCCGACCTGCCCGCCGGCCCCAGTCGCATCGCCATCGGCTGCGCAGGAGGTAGGCACAGGGCATCCGGACTCACCGAACTCCTGGCCCGCGAACTCCGCGCCCGCGGCCGCGAAGTCGTAGTCGAGCACCTGCACGTCCATCTGCCGCGCGTCCTCAAGACGCCCGCCGGCGCCCGCACCGAGAAGGAGACCGCCCGATGATCCGTCGCTTCCGTCGCTGCGGCCACGGCCCCGGCAACCTCACCCCCGAGGACCAGGCCGTCGTCGACCAGTTCCGCGCGATGCTCGCCGCCGTACGCGATCCCGAGCCCTGGACGCCCGGCCGCTCCCAGGACATCGCCGTGCGCGTCGGCCCGTTCATCGAGCGCGCCCACACCCGGCCCGGCGACGACCACGGCACCGAGATGATCGCCGTGGCCCTGGTCCACCCCGACACCCCGCACGCCGCGGCCTACCGCCACGGCCGCCAGCTCGGCTACGCCGACCGAGGCTGGCTGCGCTGCGAGACGAGCGCGATCCTCGGTCTCTGGCAGCCGGCCTACGCGATGCTCACCCACGCCGCCGCGAACCTGCCCCTCCCCGACGACGTCGGCATGGGCCCCGCCCACTACGGCGTCCACGTCGAAGCCCGCCGCGCCGACGGCACCGGCTACACGCTGCTGCGCCTCGGGCCCTACACCCAGACCTGGCTCGCCTCCCGCGACGCCGACCGCCTCAACACCGAGCTGGAAGGCCGCGCCGCACTCGTCATCCCCGGCTTCACCGTCACCGCGAAGGACGCCGTGTTCCACGTCAGCGACCACGACAGCTACGCCGACCCGCACGGTGCCGACGTCACCGCGCTCCTGGCCGACGCCCTCGCGGGGGTGAGCGCATGACCTCGGCCCTGTACGAGATCGAGACCAGCGAGGGTGACGACGGAACCATGCACCCCGTCGAACAGCTCTGGACGCCCGGCGAGGACGCGGTGGAGAACGGCTTCCTCGCCCACTCCGGCCTGTACGTCACCGGGATCGACGACCCGACCGACGACCACCTCTATCCGGTCGCGTTCCTCGTGCTCGGGCACCAGAAGTGGGCCGCCGCCATCGAGGCCGCCGCCGCGTACATGGCCCGGATCCACGGCTGGCGGAACCTGCACCTGTACCCCGGCGACGACCCTGCGGTCCTCATCCCCCGCATCCCGCGCGCCGTCCACACCCACGGCGTCTTCTTACGACACCCGCACCCGGACCACGGCTGCGGATGCGAGTGGGATGACACCTGGCGCATGGTCTGGACACCCGCCACCGAACCCGGCGCCATCCCCATCACCGCACTCCGGCACCCGGCCGCGCCGGTGACCGCCGCCGGCATCCCTGACCCCGACCAAGGCGCGCCCGCGAACTGGGCCCCCTGACGCTCGTTCCACCTCGAAGCCCCGTTCCCTGGCCCTGCGCCGGGGGCGGGGCTTTTTGCGTTTCCGGGCCCGGATGCGTCAACTCCGCACCCTCCAGCACCCGATGGATCACGCACCCAGACCTGGACTCCCCAATAGGGGAGTGATGCCCGCAAGCCAGTCCTGGCAAGGGTTGAGGGTGTGCCAAGATGCCACTGCCGCGCACGGTGCGGTCCACACATGAGCAACGAGGAAGGGCACCCCGTGCTGAATCCAAGCGGAGCGACACAGGCGATCGAACCGCCCGAGGGCGCCACAGCCGTCGGCACCGGCAAAGGTGGCGTCGGCAAGTCGACCGTCGCCGCGCACCTCGCCGGCGAATCCGCCGCCGCTGGACACCGCACCCTCCTCATCTGCGTGACAGGCCAGGACGACGACGACCTCGGCATCAAGCGCTACGGCCGCGGAGTGCAGCCGCAAGGCGTCACAGCCCTGGACGGCGAGGGCCTGTACCGGGCCATCCACGACCGCGTTCCGCTCCAGCCGATCCGGGAGGTCCGGCCCAACCTGGACGTGCTCCCTGGCGGACCCCGGGTCGCCGACATCGCGAACGTCCTGATGCTGCGCCTCATGCAGGAAGGGCCGGGCGTCGTGCTGAGTCTCGCTCGCTCTCTCGCCCCGATCGCCCCGCTGTACGACCGGATCATCTTCGACAGCGCCCCCGAGCAAGACGCCCTTGAGCAGCTGGTGCTCGCCGCCGCCCGCACGCTGATCGTGCCCACGCGCTCCGACGAGTCCTCCATCAAGGGCATGGAGCGCATCAGCAAGAACTTCAAGGTCGTCAAGCAGCAGGTGAACCCCTACCTCCAGATGGCCGGGGCCTTCCTCTACGGCTCGAACCCCTCCGCCACGCTGATGCACAGCTCCGTACGCGAAGACATCCGTGCGACCTTGGGCGAGGGCACGCCGATCCTGGAGACGATCGTCGGCTACCGGGAGGTCCCAGCCCGCAACGCCCGCAAGAAGGGACTGCTGTTCGGCGAGTACGCCGAACTGCTCCCGAACTCCGCGAGCCCGTACGACGTGAAGGCCGGCCGCGCGAAGGCGGAGGACGTCGTCCCCGACACGATCATCCCGCTCTCCAAGGAGATGCGGTCGCTGACCACCGAGATCTTCGAGCACCACAGGAGGGTTGCCTGATGGCTGGCCTGTTCGACGTCGACACCACCCAAGCCCCGCAGCAGCAGGCGGGAGGTCTCTTCGGCGGCGGCCTGCCCGCCGCGGCCGCCGGAGCCAGCGTCGTGGTTCAGCCGCTCCCCGGCACCACCCTCGCCTCCATCCCGGCGCCCTACCAGCCCCACGGCACAGACGAGCTCTCCGACCAGGAGCGCCAGGACCTCGAGGTCTGCAAGGCCGGCGTCGACAACCTGCACCAGGCGTTCTGGATCGCAGGCAAGGCGCTCGAGACGATGAGCACGGCCGAACTGCACCGCGAAGAGAACCCCAACTTCGCGGAGTGGATCTGGGAGAACTGGGAGATCTCCGAGTCCCAGCTCTACCGGCTCATCGACGAATGGCGCGTCGGCGAGGCGCTCGCCAACCTCGGGCACAAGCCGCTGGAGTACCACGTTCGGAAGATGACCGAGCTGCGCCGTCAGACCAGCGACAAGGTGGCGATCACGGTCTACGACACCATCGTCCGGTGCCGGCCGCGCGTCACCGGCGAACTGGTGGAGAAGGTGGTCACCGACCTCGGTTTCCTCCCGAAGGACGTGGACGCCGCCGACGTCGGTCGCAGGGTCCGCGAACTCCTGGCGACGCCGGAGGGGGAGACCGGCACTGAGTCGAAGGGCGATGACGTCCCCGACATCAGCTCGCTCGGGAAGGACTCCCCAACTGGGGAGTCCAGCCGGAAGCCCAGTAATAGCAAGGCCGATCCCCTCGCCGAGAAGGACATCGAGCGCCTGCAGAACACCCTCGCGTCCCTCCAGGAAGCGGCGAAGAAGATCAACAAGGCGGCGGCACGACGGGCCGTCGAAGCGCAGCCCGACGTCGCCGCTCCACTCATTCAGGAGATCGGCTCGCTGCTCCAGCAGATCGACAGGGCTGTAGCCATCAGGCTCCCGAAGGCGGAGTGACCCGAAGCTGACCGGCTTCACCGGACATGCCAGCGGCCCACCACCTCCCCGGTGGTGGGCCGCTGGCGTACGCGGTCAGTCCTGGAACTCCCGGCTCCGCACCCCGTAGAACGACGGGTTGGCCGGCCGTACGTCGGACTGCTCCAGCGTGTCGGCGAGCTTCACGAAGCCCTCGCTGCGCCGGACCACGGCGAGGAACTTGCCCAGCGCCTCCTTGTCCTCCCAGAGCTCCTGCGCGGTGCTGATGATCAGCGACTTCAGGTGCTCCGACTCGCCCACGATCTCGTCTGCTGCCACGGCGTCCCCTCCTGGTCATCGGAGCGATCAGCCAACCAACCGGCGTCGACTACCCGCAAGACCGCCTCGGTTGGAGTCGGATTCCGGAGCGGGTGGTGCCGATGCGGTCGGCGCGCAGCATTCGCACGGCCGGGGTCAGCTGCCGTAGCGGGCGTGCATCAGGTCGGCCCACTGCTGTGCGCGGGTCATGTCGCTGGCACAGCTGGCGCAGTGGGGCACTGTGTCGGTCCGGGTGGGGTACGGCGTGTTCGAGCGGACTTCGACGGCCGTGCGCAGCGTGAGCGGGCGGCGGCACAGCGGGCAGAGGTCTCCGTGGAGCGGTTCCGTTTTCATGCGGCGGACTGTGCGCAGGGCGACGGCTTACCGTCTCGGGCTGGTCGGACGGCCCGCCTGGCGGGCGCTGCGGTAAAGATCTGGTGATGGCTTCCCGCCCGGCGGGAAGGACCAGGGATCGCGCTTTTTCGCAGGTCAACGCCGGGGTTCCATGGGCCGGTGATCAGCAAAGCGGAGGTTCGCCCGGGGAACGGGTGGCGCTATCTCTTCCGTGGCGTGATGGTCGGCGACGGCCGCCGCGCCGTGGGTACGCCGCTGCGCGCCGCCCAGGACGAAGCCGGTGTCCCGCCTGGCGTCTGGAAGGGCCGGGGCTTGGCAGCGGTCGGCCTCACGGCCGGGGACGTGGTGACCGAGCGACAGGCCGAACTGCTCCTGGGGGAAGGCCGGCACCCGGATGCCGACCGGATCGAGCGCGAGCGCCTGGAGGCGGGCGACGATCCGGCGACGGCGAGGCGGGCGACCGTGCTGGGCAGGCCCATCGAGTACAACCGCTCGCCGAAGACCGAGAAGGCCAAGGAGCGGACGCCCTGGCTGGCCATGGACCTGGTGTTCCGGGCACCGTCGACGGCACACATCGCGTGGGCGCTCGGAGATGACGACACCCGGCTGGTGCTGGAGCTGTGCCAGGACATCGCCAGGGACAAGACGCTGGCGTGGTTTGAGGATTCGGTCGCGGAGATCCGTTGGAAGAGCGGCGGCAAGATCCGCAAGCCGGTCAGGGACGGGCTGATCGTCGCGGTGTTCCGGCACTACGAGTCGAGAGCTGCCGAGTCGAAGCCGCTGCTTCACGATCACGCGGTGGTGTCGATCCGCGCCCGGCGGCCGGACGACAAGGGGACGTGGGGCAACCTGTCGGCGGACTCGCTGATGACCCACATCGTCGCCGCCGACACCCTCTACACCCTCTACTTCATGGAGGAGGTGTCCGCTCGGCTCGGGTGGGCGTGGGAGCCGCGCGAGGTGACGCCCGGCCGTCGGCCGGTCATGGAGATCGCCGGGATCGACCAGCGGCTCATCGGCTGGCAGTCCACCCGCCGCCAGCAGATCGAGGACGCGCTGTCCGTCCTGGTGGCCGACTACGAACAACGGCAGGGGCACCCGCCGGGGGAGCAGGCCGCCTACGCGCTGGGCTGTCAGGCCGCCGACCAGACGCGCCCGCCGAAGCGCACGGTGATGCTGTCGCTGACCGAGCTGCGCGAGCGATGGCGCGCCTCAGCGATACGGGCGTTCGGCGCCTGCACCGTCTACCGGCTCGCACAGCGCGCGCGAGCGGCGGCCGCGGCGGTGTGGGCGCGGGTGCGGCCGGTGGTCGACGTCGCCCTGGCCGCCGTCGACACCGTCGCCGTGGTGTACGTGATGGGCGGCGCCTTCAAGCGCCACCACCTCCTTGCCGAAGCCCGCCGCCACCTCGCCTACGCCCTACGCGGCCGACCTCACCAGCCCGGCCTGGACGACCAGATCGTGCAGGCGGTCGTCGACGACTACACCCGCCCCGTCGGGCGCGGCCTGAAGATGACCGCCGACCTACGCGCCCTGTACCCGAGCGACACCGAGGACCAGGCCGTGCTCCGCCCGCTGACCCGCAGGCGCACCGCGCCCCAGTACGAGCGGGCCCGCCTCGCCGCCGGCGCCCTGGCCGCCCGGGTCCGCGCCGCGCGCCGTGCGGAGCGCCTGGGCTCCCGCCCCCGGCCGTACGCCGTCACGGTGCCCGCCGCCTCGAGGTCGCACCCGCGGCCGTTCCGCACCGGAGGGAAGGACGGCCGCCTCCAGGAGCCGGAGACCGGCGTCGACACGGTGGAACAGACGCGCCAGACCTTGGAAGCCGCCGCCGCGCAGGTGGCCGCCACGATCCAGGACAGCCGGCGGGCACGCGAAGCCGCCCACGGCCCCCGACCGCAGCCCGCCCCGGCGACGGCCCCGCCGCCACACACCCAGCAGCCCGGCATCCAGCACACGCCGGGCCGGAGCTCAGGAGGAGTCACGTGAGCACCCCGGAAGAACAGCCCAACCCCGAAGACGCCCTCGCCCGCGCCCGTGCCGCCCGCGCGGAGATGGCCGCCGCGCTCGAAGAGGACCAGGAGCCCGAGCCCGATGAGCCTGTGAGGTGGCAGCCGGTCTGGAAGCGGCCCCGGAAGCCGAAGTCGAAGGCGGCGAAGAAGGTGGAGCTGCGCAAGCAGCGGCGGCGGCTCCAGGACGCCGCCAAGCGTCGCCTCGCCGCGGGGAACTCGCGCCGGCCCCGCTCCCGGCAGAGCAGGATCGGCAACGCGGCCGCGCGACGCGATGCCCGCGCCCTGTCCCGGGTGCGGCACTCCAGTGCCTGGCTGTGGTGACGATGCAGGGCATCGTCCACCGAGTGGAGCCCACGATGTTCTGCATCCGGTGGCGATGCACGACATCGGGTGGACTCCACTCAACGGACTCCACCCGATGGGCTCCACCGAGTGGACTCCACTCCGGTGCGCCGGATGACGATGGACGCCACCGTGGTGCGCACCGCGATGGTGCGCCACCGCGTCCGGCACCGCACCACCCCGCCGATGCCCGGCACGCTCGCGCGCGCTGGTGCGCCGCACTCGATGCTCCGCACCGCACCGGTGCGCCTGCCGCCGCCGACCCCTTGTCCGGGTGCGGCCGGCCGCGTGCGACCCCCTTGTCCGGCTCCGCTACACCCCCTTGTCCAGCTCTGCTACCGCGACGTTTCCCCTTGACATAGCCGGTTTCGGCTTGCGATCAGGTCGCGGTCAAGGGGGTGTGTGATAGAGGAGCGCGCCCGGTGCGGTGCGGTGATGCCGGGGAGCCGCACCGCAGTGGCGCCCGGCGGTGCGGTGCGGTGGAAGCGGTGCGGTGCGGTGGTGCCGGTGGAGCGCACCACGGTGGTGCGGATGTGCGCCGGGGATGAGCGCCGGACCGCACCACCGTCGTCCCGAGGGTGCGGCTACGCGGTGGTGCGGTGCGCCGGGTGCGCCTCCATCGCCTGCTTCATCCCCGCGGCCTCCAGCTGGCGCAGGACGTCGGCGACGTCGCTGTGGTCCTCGGTGAGGATGTTCTCGGTGAAGCGGGTGATGGTGTCGGCGATGCCCGGCGCACCGGCCAGGCACACGCTGTGGCACAGGAGCTCCAGCAGCAGGCGCCCGAGCGCGGCGGCGAGGAAGGAGTGGGCGCACGGCTCCCCGTCGTGGTCGTCCTCGGTGGTGATGGGGATGAAGATGCGCGCGGCGACGTCCAGGAGCAGCCGGTGCAGCTCCGGGCCCGTGTCGTCGGCGACCGCGCAGGCGGTGTCGATGTCGCCGGCCTGCATCGCCCGGATGTAGGCGAAGGCGTCGGCGACGTCGGCCGGCTCCATCGGGGCGAGCGGCGCGGTGACGGTGTTCTCGGGCATGGGTGGCTCCCTCTTCGTCGGGCCGCCCCGCTGATCGCGGCGGCCTCGAAGACACCCTCGAACTGCGGCCCTGTGGACAGAGTCCGGCCGCTGACGGGGGAGAACTCTCCCCCCTCCGTTTTGATCACGATGCGGTCACGACGGAGGGGTTTTCCCAGACCGGCGTCACACGGAGCCCGAATTCCACACCTGTACGAGGTGAATGGCGGGATAGGCCCGCCCCACCCTCCAGGAGCACCCTGTGGCGAGCACCGCAGACGAGCCCGAGCAGACCCCTGACCAGGCCGGAGAGACCCCCTCCGTGGACCCCTCCATCACCCCCTCCGCGCCCCGTCGCCAACGACCGGGAGTTTCCGCAGGTCAGGCCCGGCGGACAGGGGGCCGCCGAAGGTCCGACAACCCTCATGTACCGAGGAAGCCACAGCACAGGAGGACTTCGACCGGGCCTCGACGCCGGGAGCTCCTGCAAGCACTGGGGATCTTCCAGAGGGCTACGCCCGATCAGTTGTGGAAGCTGACCCGTCCAGACAACCGGCACGACAAGCTCACGCGGGACAACCTCCTGGATCTGGAGGACCACCACCTGGTGAGGATCGAGTCGGTGCAGGAGGACCAGCGGCAGGTGTGGGTGCTGACCAAGCGAGGACACGGCGAGGCGAAGGACCTGCTGGAGCCGAAGGGCATACGGGTCTCGGTGCTGCGCAAGCAGGAGTACGACCCGGACACCGGGGAGCTGCTCGGCACCGGCTACGACGACCACGCCGCGGCGGTCACCTCAACGGCCGCCGAACTCCACCGCGCCGGGATCGGCCACCGGCTCGGCTTCCAGACCGAGATCGGGCACCGACTCGGCAACAGCTACGTGCAACGGGCGGACCTGGTGGTCCGAGCGCCGGAGGCCGGGGTGCCGGTACTGCTGCTGGAGATCGACCGCCGTACCGAGGACGCGCACGACCTGGTCGCCAAGCTGCGCCGGTACTGGGAGTGGGGCCGGCTGCTGCCGAAGGACGCGGACAAGCACACCGTGGACCTGGTCCGCTCCCGGCCGGACGCGATCGACCACGTCGACCACGAGAAGCGGCTGTGGCGCCGCGTCTACCCGCCGACCGGCCGGGAGGGCCTGGTCCCGGTGGCGTTCGTGTTCGCGGACACCACCGAGGCGAAGGTCGCCAACACCGTGAAGGTGCTGGAGGAAGCCGGCCGCCTCTACTGGGCACCGCGCCGGTACCGGACCCTCCACCGGGGGATCACGGCGAAGGACTACGGCCAGGCGGTGCCTGTCGTCGTCACCACCCTGGAGAAGCTCCAGGAGCACGGCGCGGACGCGGCGGTGTGGCGGCGGCTGGGACGCAAGGGCGAGCAGACGCTGACGGCCGCGCTGGACAACCCCGACGGCGACGTCCTCTTCCGCGACCAGGAGGCCCGCGCCGACGCGGAGGAGGAGCAGCGCCGCGTCGCTGAGCGGGAGGCGCAGCGCCCCGTGTGCAAGCGGTGCGGGCAGAAGTTCACCGACCAGCGCTGGGAGGAGACCACCGCGCACAGGACGGCCTGGAACGCCGGGGACGTGTCCGTGTGCGGCACCTGCCACGCCGACGACGTCGCCCGCGAGGAAGCCGCCGCCGAAGCCGCCCGCCTCCAGGCCGCCGCACCGCCGGAGCCGGAGGACGACCCCGAGCCGGACCGGGGCCGCGGCTGGTTCCGCCGGCGAGCCTGACCGCACGAGCCCGCTGTGCGGTCGGCAGCTTCCAGGCCGCACAGCGGGACCGACCCCGAAGTCACCGCACCACAGCGCGGGACGGACAGGCCCATCCGACGGCGGCAGCCCGCCGGAGGCCCTACACAAGCCCCATGAGACGCAGCCGAGAAGAAACCGCACCCCAGGATCTGCCGGGCGACCTGTGGCACGCCCTGGCCCAGCTCCACCACAGCCATCCCGACCCCGTGGGTCGTGTCGGGCCGCTCGCCCGCCCGGCCGGGCTGCTGGCCTTCACCGCGGCCGCCGACACCATCCTCGCGGCCCGGGTGCAGCTGACCGGCGCGGAGACGATGCGCCAGGTGAACGAGACGCTCCGCGCGATGACCGGTGACCTGCCCCACGCTCACTTCACCGGACCCGGCGTCGCCCTGGAGCTCACCCTCAGCAGACGCCAGGAGCTCCCGGTCCACGCGGCACATATCGCCGGACTCACCCGGCTCTTCCGGCACGCCTCCGGCACCATCGGTGCCCGAAGCACCCCGGGCGGTGGCCGCTGTTTCCACTGCGACGGGACCGGGCTCGCCCGACCCTTGTGGGAGCCGGCCGCCGGGCACGCCTGAGAATCGGCCCGCCACAAGAACGCTCGCGCCCCGGGCCGCCCTTCTGGACGGAGCGGGACGCGGGCGGGCGGAAGGAACTGAGGCTTACGCCGGTACGGGCGCCGGTGCCGGGCGCAGCGATGCGAGCGGGGAGCGCCGGCCTTTCTCCACTGCGCGCAGCTGCTCCCAGTCGACTTCGGGGTGGGCGGGGATGACCGCGTCGATGGATGCCGTGGTGTAGAGCGCGACGTCGACGGCCCCGGCCCGGCTGGTGCCGAAGCGGACCTCGATCGACTGCGGGGAGCGGACCCAACCGAGCCGCACCATGTGGTCGAAGTCGGCACGGCGCACCCGGAGCCGGGCAGCGGCCTGCTCCGGTCCGAGCGGGGTGTCGGCGGCGACCAGGTCCGCCAGGTCCTCGCGGCGGCAGACCTCCGCGACCTGGTCGGGGTGGTGCAGCGTCCCCTCGGGGTTCGCGCTCAGGTCGACCAGCAGGCCGCGGTCGACGAACCGGCGCACCACGAACGCCGTCACGTTCGCCTTCTCGCCGATCACGTTCGGGGTGCCGAGCGCGGCGGCGATCCGGTCCGCCGCCGCGCCACCGCCAATCGGCGGGGAAGACATGGCGGCCCGGATGGCGTCGGCGTCCAGCGCCTCCACAGCGGTCCGCGACCACTGCCAGGAGGAGGCGTCCGGGTCGGGGATGAGGCCGGTGTGCCGGGCCCACCGGAAGGCCGCTGCGGGCACCTTCAGGCGCTTGGCGGCCTGGCTCGCGTCGTACTCGGTTCGTCGCATGAGATCACCTCTCGCTCGTTCGCCGGAAGCGGCGGACAGAACATGACAGAACACACGAAAACCTGTCAATACCCCTTGGAAACAGGCAAGTTGGACGCACGCCGCAGGACTGCGCCCGCGTACGCGAAGGAAATTCACCCGCCCGGATGCCGCTGCCGAACGGCCCGGACGGTCGTGGTCGGGGCGACCAGGGACCCCCGACCATGAGGCCGACCACGGCGGGGGTGCCCCCGACCACGGCTCTGGGGCGGGGAGTGTCGGAAGTGACACGCAATTCGAACAAGCGATCTAATGCCGGTATGGACGTGACCGACTTCCCCGACGACCTGGTGCAGACGCAAGCCGCCTGGAACGCCACCTACGACGCGCTCGCCGCACACCGCCCCCGCGACACCACCGCCCTGCGCCGCCGCCTGCTTCGCCTGTCCGTACGGCTGTGGTGGCACCCCTACTGGGAGACCGTCGCCTCGGTGCCGGCGGCACGGTCCGAGCTGCGCCACCTCGCCCGCGCCCATGGAGCCGTCCGGGCCGCGTGACCGGTCGCCCCGGTCGACCAGGAGCACGAGGTTGAGCCAAGGGTTGCGCCTATCTGTTGCGCTGGATGTTGCGCCAAGGGGTGCGCTAGGTGTTGCGCGGCCCGCAGGACTGTCCCCGTGTCCGTGCAGGTCACCACGCCGTTTTGCCGTGGTCGGCCTGCTGACATCCCCGTTGCGGCTGCTCTGCCCATGTCCCTTGGCTGGAGTGAAGGAGGAAGGGACGGGCGGGACGGGCGGCGCGGCCGCGGCCGGGGATCGGGGCGCGCTCAGCCGGTTGCGCGTCGGCCGGGGCCGCCGCGCCTTGCCGCCGTCAGCCCGGCAGCGGAGGCCGGGACGGAAGTCGCCGGCGCCCCGGTGCTGTCCTTCCGGTGCCGAGCCCCACCAAGGGGTGAGGCGGGAGAGTCCCGCCGGATGGAGGTACCGCTGTGATCGTCCGACTCCTGGGTGGCCCGCTCGCCGGTCGTGTACTCACGACCACCAATGCCCCGTGGGCCGGAGGTTGGCTCACGGCCGGTGACGCCGACTGGGGCCTGTACGTCCCGGTGCACCGAGACCCGGCGACCGGCATCGTCCTGGCGGAGGCCCGGGTGACCATCCGGCGCCGCCGGTAGCCGGCCCCCGGGCATCTGCTGCAACACCCGAGCCGCGTTGCACACCTGACCTGCGGAGACGGGCCTGGATGCCCGTCCGGGACCGCTGTTGCACCACCGTGTTGCAGAGACCTCACGCACGAGACCCCGGGACCATCACGGCCCCGGGGTCTCGCACAATCCGGCTCAGCGCCGGACCGTCATGCCCAGTCGATGCCCAGCTTCCGCAGCGCGCCCAGCTGCTCCGCGCTGAGCTTGTCGCGCCGGGACTTGGTGTTCGAGACCCACACGCCCAGTTTCACGGCCACCGGCTCCGCCTCGCCGTCGACCGCGATTTCCTCGCTGTGGCCGCGCGGCACTGGCCGGTCCGCCCCTTCCCGCTCCACCCACTGCGCAAGGGCCTCCAGGCCGCGCTGGAACGCCTGTTGCGCCTTGCTCGGGCCCTTCGCCGCACGGGGCGCCGCCGGGGCGGGAGACGGGGCCACAGGGGCGCTGATGCCGAGCGCGGTCAGCCGCTCCTGCTGCTCGGGCAGGAGCTGCGCCCAAGTGCCCGGTTCCTGCTGCCGCCACCGCCACTTGCCCACGTCGTCGCCGTCGAAGACGACGCCCGGCGCGATGTAGGGCAGGACGCCGTCGGCGTCGACCAGGTCGGCGAGCACCCGGTAGTGGCGCTGCCAGTCCAGCGGCCACGGGCAGTCCCAGTCCGGGTCGATCTCCGTCAGCTGCGCCGCGCGCACGGCGGCCCGCTCCGGGTCCTTGCCCAGACCGTTCTTCGCGCCCTTCCTGCGGAGGTTGGCCATGTACTGCCCGACGGGCACCATCGCCTCGCCCTCGCCCCACACCGCGTCCTGACGCGGCGCGAGGTGCCCGGTGGCCCGCCGGTACGACCGGAGCGCGGCGAGCTTGGCCTCCCACGCTTCCTCGCCCGGCTCCCAGAGCATCCCGGCCTCCGGCGCGTCCAGGAGGACCTTGCGCCGGTCCTCCAGCTCACCCGCCCGCAACGCCTTGCGCTGCTGGTGCACCCACCGCCCGAGGGGGAAGTCCTTCGTGACGCCGACCTCGACCTCAACGTCATAGGGCACGGCGTAGACGCCGGTGATCTCGTTCTCCGCCCGCCAGCGCAGCAGGGCCTGATAGCCCTCCAGCCACACCAGCGACTCCGGCCGGTACACCCGGGTCCGCAGGAATGCCGCGATCGTCGCCGCGTCGCGCGGGCTGGAGAAGTGCAGCAGCGCGGACTCGGCAGCAGCGTCGGTGTCGTCCTGCTCCTGGTCGTCGCCCTCGCTCTCGCCGCCAGCCCCGACGATCCGCCCGTCCTCATCGCGCTGGACGTGGACCTTGCGCTTGCCGCTCGTGAGGGCGCGGGAGGCGAGCTGCTCGACCAGGCGCTCATCATGCGAGCGCAGGCCCTGGAGCACGGCTACGAGGGGCCGGAAGCTAGCGCTGGCGACCATGTCGGTCGGGTCCTCGTTCGGCTCCAGGAACACCGGGACGATGATCCTGGCGACCTTGGTGGAGCCGTCCTTGTTGAGTCGGAGCGCGCGGCCGATGTTCTGCACGATCTCTACCTGGGAGCCGCGGGTGTCGGCGAAGCAGACGGCCTCCACACCCCGCTCGCCCGTGATGTCCACGCCTTCCCCGAGCACGCGAACGCTGGCGAGGAAGGCGCGGTGCACCCGGCGTCCGGCCGCGTCGATGCCGTTGGCGAACTGGCGGATCTTCTCGCGCCGTTCGGCGACGGTGTGGTCGCCGCACAGCCACGCCGACCAGACGCGGTCCGGCGGGACGTGGCGGCCGGCCTCGAGTTCGTAGAACTCCGCGTCGATGGAGGACTTCGGCAGTTTGTCGGCGGCGGCCAGGTCGTCGTCGGTGGCGTCGTTGACGTACAGCTCGGCTGCCGTCTCCGGGAGCTTGTCCGCGAACGCGGCGGCCTCCTCCACCTTCTGGTGGAACGTCATGACCGTACGGAGGTTGTACGCGGCAGCGTGCTCCAGGAGCGCGGTCTGCAGGAGCGCCAGGCGCCGGCCGCGCCGCGCCTCCTCCGACTCCCCCAGAACGGGGGAGGGGTCGCGGATCTCCAGGACGTCGATCTCGAACCCAGCGAGGATCTCCCGCTCGATCGCCTCCGAGAGTCCGAGCTCCGCGAGCCACGCGCCGTACGTGCCCTCCGGGTCGTCGGCCATGGACGCGATCTCCGCCTCCTGGCCGTCCGCGCCCTTCTGCGGCCGGGCAGCGGCGAGGATGCGCGGCGTCGCGGTCAGGTAGAGCCGGAAGTCCGCCGGGATGCGTGCGTTGTCGTGGATCGCCGCCCACGGCCGCCCAAGATCACCAGCGGTGCCGTGGGCCTCATCCACGATCGCGAGGTCGAAGCCTGCCATGCGCTGGCCGTACAGCCGATCCCCGCCCGCCAGAGCGGCCTCCAGCGGCCCGCGAACCTTCCGCTGGCCCTCGGGTGCGTCGATGTCCTCACGGTCCACCAGGGAGGCGTACGTGGCGAACACGACCACCGGCCCGGACCCCGCCCACAGGGCGAGCTGGATCGGGTTGGTGGTGGTCCGCACGCCCAGCTCCTTCAGCACCGGGTCGTTCTCAAGCGAGCACACCGCCACCATCGGGGCCCGATGGCCCACCAGCCGCCACGCCTGAGCGGTCTGCGCAAGCAGGTCCAGGGTGGGCACGGTCACGAGGATCCGGCCGTCCGCGAACGACTCCAGCGCGCACGCAGCAGCCGTGATCGTCTTGCCCGAGCCGGTCGCTGACACGATCGTGGCACGGGCACCCTGCGGGGGCACAGATGACCTTGCAGGGAATCCCACCCACCTGCGAAACGCGGAGCGCTGATCTACCTGGTGTTCCTTGAGCTGAATCGCTGACATTTCCTTGCCTCCCCGAGCGGTCAGTTCCTGTGGTTTTTCAGAGGGCCACGTGCGGAATGCACGCCGCGCCCAAGTCGTTCCAGATCGACGCATCCGCCTTGTGCCAGCCGCCCGGCTTTCCGTCCTTGAAGGGCGGCTTGTCGTCCGGGTCGTAGTGACCGGCATCGAGCGTGCAGACCACGACGTCCCCGTCCGCGTTCCGCGTCCGAGCCGTGCACAGACCGCCGGCCTCACCCAGCGCCTCCAGCACCCGCCGCCGCGCCGTGGTGTGCGGGTGGGTGCCCGGCAGCACGCTCTCCCGGACGAACCTCTCCAGCCGAACCAGGTCGGCCCGCTCACGCTGCCTCACGTCCGCGATGTGTACGGCCAGTTCAGCGGCCCCGGACGACCGGCCGCCGCGCCGGGACCACTCCCGGTCCGCGATGCCCACCAGGGCCTCGCTCACGGCCGTCACGCCGTCATCCCAGCCGTCCGCGAAGACCTCGCCCCGAGAGGCCGGCGCCATGCCGCCCAGCTCCACCACCTGGCACTGCGCCCCGGCGACCGCCCCGGCCTCCAGCGCGGCCACCAGGTCGTCCGCCTCGCTCGCGGGTACGCCCTGCGCCTCCAGGAGCGCGAACACCTTTAACCGGGCGTTGACGCCTGCCGTCTGGTACTGCGTCACCCGGCGCAGAGAATCGCTGCTCAGCGCGGGATCGGGTCCGGTAGATTCGTGGTGACCGGTCATCTGTGGTCGTTCCTTTCGGAATTTGGGGGAGTTCCCGGGTGGT
>NZ_JBIVNC010000027.1:0-58317 GCF_044753385.1 Streptomyces sp. NPDC088387 | reverse complement strand
ACGCCCGGTTACATTCCGAACCCGGAAGCTAAGCCTTACAGCGCCGATGGTACTGCAGGGGGGACCCTGTGGGAGAGTAGGACGCCGCCGAACAAAACTTCAGGCTGGATCCCGAACTTCGGTTCGGGGTCCAGCCTTTTTTTGTTGGGCGTCACTTGAAGTTCACGTTGCGCAACCAGCATCCGTCGTATGGGTACTGCTGCAATGCTCAGGGCCGCTGGTGTCGGAGTCGGTGACGAGGTCATCGTGCCGGCCTTCGGGAACGTCGAGGTCTCCGAGGCCGTGGCCCTGGCGGGCGCGCGGCCGGTGTTCGCCGACATAGATCCGGCGACCTACTGCCTGGACACCAAGGCGGCCGAGGCCGCCGTAACCTCCAGGACCGCGGCCATAGTCGTCGTGCATCGCTTCGGGCGGTCGGCTGACATCGCCGGGATGCATGTGGTGGGGCAGCGGCACGGGCTGTTGGTGCTTCAGTCCGGCGAGTCCGAGGTGCCGTACGACGAGGTCGCTCAGCGTAGGCAGCGGGCCGCTTATCTCGACACGAAGTTGCGGGGTGTGTGCACGCCCGAAGGAGGGGTGGGGCACACGTACCAGCAGTACGTCGTGCGGGTGCTGGGGAACGGCCGGCCCGACCGGGACGCGTTCGCACGGGCCTTGCGGGCCAGGGGAGTTGACTGCCGGGTGCCGGTGAAGACGCCTGTGCACCGGCTGCCCGGATTCCGGCAGTGTGTGATCCTGCCGGAGACCGAGCTGGCGGCCGACGAGACGCTCGCTCTGCCGGTCGACGCCTCGCTCACCAAGCGGGACATGCAGCGGGTCGTGTCCGCGTGCAACGCGCTCGGGGGACTCCTCCAGCCCGCCTTCTGACGGAGGTTGGGAGCACGTGTTGCTTCAGGGTATGATCTATTCCGTTGCCGCGAGGGAACCCTCGAAATGGTGACAGGCCCCTATAGCTCAGTCGGTAGAGCGTCTCCATGGTAAGGAGAAGGTCAACGGTTCGATTCCGTTTGGGGGCTCTGACAGATCAAGCCTCCGCCCTTTCGGGCGGAGGCTTTTTGCTGTCCTGACGCGGTAGTTCAGGCCTGCTGGAGGCCCGGCACACGCATCGCGAGAATGGCCATGTCGTCGGACGGGGCGTCGGATGCGAAGCGTTCCACCGCGCGCATGATGCGGGCCGCCACAGCGCCGGCCGTCAGGCCCGTGCAGGTGGTGAGGACCTCGGTGAGGCCGTCGTCGCCCAGCATGCGGGTGCCCTCACGGCGTTCGGTGACGCCGTCGGTGACGCAGAGCAGGACGTCGCCGGGGTCGAGCGTGATCGTCTGCTCGTACAGCTCCAGATCCTCCAGGACGCCCAGGAGCGGCTGGGGTTCGGCGGCCGGTTCGACCGTGCCGTCCTGGCGCAGGCGCAGTGGGAGCGGGTGGCCGGCGCAGACGACCTTGAGCTCGGCGCTGCCGTCCTCACAGGGGCGCAGTTCGCCGTAGAGGAGGGTCAGGAAGCGGCTGCGGGCTCCCTCGTCGAGGATCGCGGAGTTGAGGCGCTGTAGGACGGCCGGGCCGCTGAGGCCCTCGCGGGCCAGGAGGCGCAGGGCGTGCCGGGCGAGGCCGGTGACCGCCGCCGCGTTGGGGCCCGTACCGCAGACGTCGCCGATGGCGAAGCCGTAGGTGCTGTCGCTGATGGGGAAGAGGTCGTAGAAGTCGCCGCCGACCTCGTTGCCCTCGCCGGCCGCGCGGTAGATGACCTCGACCTCGACGCCGTCGATCTGTGGGAGTTCGGGCGGCAGGAGGCTGCGCTGGAGGGACTGGCTGATGGCGGTGCGCTCGGAGTAGAGGCGGGCGTTGTCCAGGGCGAGGGCGGCTCGGCGGCTCAAGTCCTCGGCCAGTTCGAGGATTTCCTGGCGGAAGTGCTCGTCGGTGGGCTTGCCGAGGGTCAGCATGCCGATGACACGGTTGCGGGCGACCAGGGGCAGGACGACGGTCTCGCCGCCGACCGCGGAGGCCGTGGTGAGGGTGGTGCCGATGCCGGAGCTGACCGTGGCCGGCTCGTTGAGGCCGAGGCTGCGCATGGACGTACGGAGAGCCGCTTGGTGGGCGGCTTCCGCGGGGGCCGTCCAGACGCGGGCGCCCGGGGTCGGGACCGGGTCGGGAGGGGAGATCTTCGAGAGCAACGACTTGATGCCGTCGATGAGTTCCTCGTCCTCGTGCAGGACGTACGACAGATACGGCTCGGAGGCCTGGTCGGCGATGGTGTAGACGGCGCACCAGGTGGCCAGGGTCGGGACCGTCATCTGGGCCATGAGGGCCAGTGTCTGGTCGCGGTCCAGGGTGCCGGCGAGGAGGTCGGAGGCCTCGACGAGGAAGCTGAGGGAGCCGCGGCGCAGGCGTTCGAGTTCGCCGAGGCGGGCCGATTCGACGGCCAGCGCGATGCGGTCGGCGGCGAACTGGAGGCGCAGTGCCTCCTCGTTGGAGTAGCGGCCCGGGGCTTCGGCGGCGACGCCGAGGGAGCCGGTGAGGCGGCCCTCGACCTTGAGCGGGACGGTGACGACCGAGCGCATGCCGGTGCCGTTGAGCAGGGGGACCGCGCCGGGGACGGCCGTGAGGTCGTCGTGGACGGCGGGCATCCGGGCCGAGCCGTAGCGGCCGGGGCCGGCTTCGACGGGGACGCGGGCGAAGCGCTGGCGGGCGGAGGGCAGGCCGGTGGAGGCGCGTACCTCCAACTCGGTCTCGTCGTCGGTGGCGAGGAGCAGGAAGGCGGAGTCGGCGTCGAGCATGTCGCGGGCGCGTTCGACCGTGCGCTGGAGCAGGCCGTCGAGGTCGTCCGGGGCGGGGGAGCCGATGAAGACCTCGAAGGGGTCGTTGCTCTGGCCCTCGGAGGTGGTGGTGTCGGCAGAGGCGACCCGCAACGGCGTCTGGAGGACGGCTCGTTCGTGGTCGCGGACCAGGAGGCAGACCGTGGACGGGTCGCCGTCGGTGTCGCGGACGCGCAGGTGCGAGGCGTAGACCGGGACGACCCGGCCGGCGGCGTCGCGGATGCCGTAACTGCCCTCCCAGCGGGAGAGTTGGAGGGCCTCGACGATGCCGGTGCTGGTGCCTGGGGTGTGCGGCCAGGCGGCCAGGTCGGTGAGGGGCTTGCCGATGACCTGCTCGGACGGGTAGGCGAAGAGCTCCTCGGCGTCCTCGTTCCAGGCGGAGATAGCGCCCGCGCGGTCGATCTGGATGACGGCGACGCGGACGCGGCCGTCGGCGAGCGGCAGCAGTTCGGCCGGGAGGGACGGGCCCGCGGCGCGGGTGCCCACCGCGCGGGCGGGCAGGTCGAGGTGGAACCAGACCTGCTTGTGCGTCGGGGTGTAGTCGACGCCCCAGCGGGCGGCCAGGGCGGCGCAGAGCTGGAGGCCGCGGCCGCCCTCGCGGTCGAGGTTGCCCATGGTGGCGACGGGTCCCTGGAGCGGGATCTCGCGTTCGGGGTAGTGGTCGGCGACCTCGATACGTACGCCGTCGTCGCTGCGCAGGCACAGGACGTCGGCGTTGGTGCCGGCGTGCACCACGGCGTTGGTCACCAGTTCGCTGGTGAGGACGACGGCGTCGTCGACGATGTCGGCGAAGCCCCAGCCCTGGAGGGTGTCGCGGACGAAGGAGCGTGCGGACGCGACCGATCGCCCGACGGGCTCGAAGCTGGCAGCCGCGCGCGCGGTGATCACAGAACTCCTCGACCGGTTGTCGGCGTGCGGGACTCCCTGGTCGACCGGCTCGCGTCGCGTCTGCGACGGCAGGCCATTCGTCGGCCGTGGGTCCGGGGGCTGTCCCCCGGGGATCAGTCCGGTGGTCATGTTGTGCGGCCGCCCCTCCGATGCCCGCTCTTTCTCGTGCCACCGCCCATGCCGGACGGACCGGTGCGGCTGGACAGCCGCATGCAAGGTTACTTACCTTCCCGGTCCATGCGGATGCCGGTCGCCGGTGTTTCCGTCCGGAGGGTGTGCGGACGATGTGCGAAGCTGCCGAACTGTTATGGCCTGGTTCAGTGGGGGTGAAACACTGGGCAGGCTTCTGGTGAAGGTCCGGGCAGGCCGAGTGCGATGCGTGCCGGCTGGGCAGCAGCCCAGGGTACGGGGCGGTTCGCCGTCCCGGAAACCAGCGGCGGCAGTACTCAGCGGTAACCGGATCAGCAGTAACCGGATAAAGCGCACAGTGATTACGGAACCACCCGAGCACGGCAGAAATGGTCGACCCCTGCGGGAGGGACACAGTGGAGTCTGGCGAAGCGACGCGGGGCACTAAGACGCGCGCGAAAGGCGGACAGTCCCTGAGTAACCAGCGCAAACCGCGCAATGGGACCACTGAGGTGGAGACGGCTGCCCTGAATCGGCTGCTGACCGCTCTGGTGTCCATGCGGGACGGCAATTTCCGCAAGCGGCTCACGGTGTCCGGCGACGACGTCATGGCGGAGATCGCGGCCGTGTTCAACGATGTCGCGGACCGCAATCTGCATCTGACCGGCGAGCTGTCGCGGGTGCGGCGTGTGGTGGGGCGTGAGGGAAAACTCACCGAGCGACTGGAGTCCGGGGCCTGTGAGGGCTCCTGGGCGGCCGCGATCGACGCGTCCAACGCGCTGGTCGACGATCTCGTACGGCCGGTCTCCGAGGTCGGCCGGGTGCTGTCGGCGGTGGCCGAGGGTGATCTGTCGCCGCGGATGGAGCTGCGGGCGCAGACGCCGGAGGGGCCGGGGCATCCGCTGCGGGGCGAGTTCCTCAAGGTCGGGCGGACGGTCAACAACCTTGTCGACCAGCTGTCGACGTTCACCGACGAGGTCACGCGTGTGGCCGGCGAGGTGGGCACCGAGGGCAAGCTGGGCGGACAGGCCCAGGTCCGCGGTATGTCGGGTTCGTGGAAGGACCTGACGGAGTCCGTCAACACGATGGCGGACCGGCTGACCGCGCAGGTGCGGGACATCGCGCTGGTGACGACGGCGGTCGCCAAGGGTGATCTGTCACGGAAGGTCACGGTTCACGTGGCCGGCGAGATGCTGGAGCTGAAGGAAACCGTCAACACGATGGTGGACCAGCTCTCGGCGTTCTCCTCCGAGGTGACCCGCGTCGCCCGCGAGGTGGGCACGGAGGGCGAGCTGGGCGGACAGGCCCAGGTGCCCGGTGTGGCGGGTGTGTGGAAGGAACTCACCGATTCGGTGAACACCATGGCCGGCAACCTGACGGCCCAGGTGCGGGGTATCTCACAGGTCACCACCGCGGTCGCCAACGGTGATCTGTCGCAGAAGGTGACCGTGCAGGCGCGCGGCGAGGTCGCGCAGCTCGCCGAGACGATCAACCAGATGACCGAGACCCTGCGGATCTTCGCGGACGAGGTCACGCGTGTGGCCAACGAGACCGGCGGCGAGGGCCGGCTCGGCGGGCAGGCGAACGTACCGGGCGCCGCCGGCACCTGGAAGGACCTCACCGACTCGGTCAACACGGTCTTCCGGAACCTGACCACTCAGGTGCGGGACATCGCCGCCGTCACGACGGCGGTGGCCAGCGGTGATCTGTCGCAGAAGGTCACGGTGGACGTGGCCGGCGAGATGCTCGAGCTGAAGAACACCGTGAACACGATGGTGGACCAGCTCTCCGCCTTCGGTTCCGAGGTCACGCGCGTCGCCCGTGAGATCGGTGACGAGGGTGAACTGGGCGGTCAGGCGCAGGTGCCGGGCGCCGCCGGCACCTGGAAGGACCTGACCGACTCGGTCAACACCGCCTTCCGCAACCTCACCGGGCAGGTCCGCAACATCGCCCAGGTGACCACGGCCGTCGCCAACGGCGATCTGTCGCAGAAGGTCACCGTCGACGTCTCCGGCGAGATGCTCCAGCTGAAGAACACCGTGAACACGATGGTGGACCAGCTGTCCTCGTTCGCCGAGCAGGTCACGCGGATGGCCAGGGAAGTCGGTACGGAGGGACGCCTCGGCGGTCAGGCGCAGGTGCCCGGTGTCTCCGGCACCTGGAAGGAGCTCACCGACTCGGTGAACTCGATCACGGGCAATCTGACCGCGCAGGTGCGGCAGATCGCCCAGGTCACGACGGCCGTGGCACGCGGTGACCTGTCGCAGAAGATCACCGTGGACGCGCGCGGCGAGATCCTGGAGCTGAAGAACACCGTCAACACGATGGTCGACCAGCTCTCCTCCTTCGCCGACCAGGTGACACGGGTGGCCCGCGAGGTGGGTACGGAGGGCCGGCTGGGCGGTCAGGCGCAGGTGCCCGGCGTCGCCGGTGTGTGGCGCGACCTGACCGACTCCGTGAACGGCATGGCGGGCAACCTCACCGCCCAGGTGCGGCAGATCGCGCAGGTCGCCACGGCGGTCGCGCGCGGTGACCTGTCGCAGAAGATCACGGTCGACGCGCGCGGCGAGATCCTGGAGCTGAAGAACACCCTCAACACGATGGTCGACCAGTTGTCCTCGTTCGCCGAGGAGGTCACGCGGGTGGCCCGCGAGGTGGGCACCGAGGGCAAGCTGGGCGGTCAGGCCGAGGTGCAGGGGGTCTCCGGCACCTGGAAGGACCTCACCCAGTCGGTGAACTTCATGGCCAGGAACCTGACCGTCCAGGTGCGCAGCATCGCCGACGTGACCACCGCGGTCGCCAAGGGCGACCTGTCGAAGAAGGTCACCGTCGACGCCAAGGGCGAGATCCTCGAACTCGTCATCACCGTCAACACGATGGTCGACCAGCTGTCGTCCTTCGCGGAGCAGGTCACCAAGGTGGCCCGTGAGGTGGGCACCGAGGGCATCCTCGGCGGCCAGGCGCACGTACCGGGTGTCGTCGGGATCTGGAAGGACCTCAGCGACAACGTCAACCTGATGGCCAAGAACCTGACCATGCAGGTGCGCAACATCTCCCAGGTTGCGGCGGCCGTCGCCAACGGCGACCTGACGCGGACGGTGACGATCGAGGCGGCCGGTGAGGTCGCGCAGCTCGCCGACACCTTCAACACGATGGTGAAGACGCTGAGTTCGTTCGCCGAGCAGGTCACCAAGGTAGCCCGTGAGGTGGGTACGGACGGCATCCTCGGCGGGCAGGCGCACGTACCCGGTGTGGCCGGTACGTGGAAGGACCTCACCGAGTCGGTGAACCAGATGGCGTCCAACCTGACCGGCCAGGTGCGCAACATCGCCATGGTCACCACGGCCATCGCCAAGGGTGACCTCACCAAGAAGATCGACATCGACGCGCGCGGGGAGATCCTCGAACTCAAGACGACCATCAACACGATGGTCGACCAGCTGTCCTCGTTCGCCGAGGAGGTCACGCGAGTGGCCCGCGAGGTGGGCACGGAGGGGCAGCTGGGCGGTCAGGCGCGGGTGCGGGACGTCGACGGTACGTGGCGCGACCTCACCGAGTCCGTGAACGAGATGGCGGGGAACCTCACCCGGCAGGTGCGGGCCATCGCGCGCGTGGCGACCGCGGTGACCCGTGGCGACCTGAACCTGAAGATCGACGTGGACGCCTCCGGCGAGATCCAGGAACTTCAGGACTACATCAACAAGATGATCGCCAACCTGCGCGACACCACCATCGCCAACAAGGAGCAGGACTGGCTGAAGGGCAACCTCGCCAGGATCTCCGCCCTCATGCAGGGCCGCCGCGACCTCGACGACATCGCCTCGCTGATCATGAGCGAGCTGACGCCGGTGGTCTCCGCACAGCACGGCGCGTTCTTCCTCGCCCTGCCGACGCTCGACGGCAAGGACATGAGCGCAGGCCCGGACGACGCCTACGAGCTGCGGATGCTGGGTTCGTACGGCTACTCCATGGGCTCCATGCCCACGTCGTTCCGGCCCGGTGAGGCGCTGGTCGGCACGGCCGCCCACGAGAAGCGCACGATCCTCGTCGAGAACGCGCCCAGCGGATACCTCAAGATCTCCTCGGGGCTCGGTGAGGCGCCGCCCGCGCAGGTGATCGTGTTGCCGGTGCTGTTCGAGGGCAAGGTGCTCGGCGTCATCGAACTGGCCTCGTTCACCCCGTTCACGCACATCCAGAAGGACTTCCTCAACCAGATCGCCGAGATGATCGCGACCAGCGTCAACACCATCTCCGTCAACACCAAGACGGAGGTGCTGCTGAAGCAGTCGCAGGAGCTGACCGAGCAACTGCGCGAGCGTTCCGAGGAGTTGGAGAACCGGCAGAAGGCCCTCCAGGCGTCCAACGCCGAACTGGAGGAGAAGGCCGAGCTGCTGGCCCAGCAGAACCGTGACATCGAGGTGAAGAACACCGAGATCGAGGAGGCCCGGCAGGTCCTGGAGGAGCGCGCCGAGCAACTCGCGGTCTCCATGCGCTACAAGAGCGAGTTCCTCGCCAACATGTCGCACGAGCTGCGTACGCCGCTGAACTCGCTCCTGATCCTGGCCAAGCTGCTCGCCGACAACGCGGACGCCAACCTCACCCCGAAGCAGGTCGAGTTCGCCGAGACCATCCACGGCGCCGGGTCCGACCTGCTCCAGCTGATCAACGACATCCTGGACCTGTCGAAGGTCGAGGCGGGCAAGATGGACGTCTCCCCGACGCGCATCGCGCTGGTCCAGCTCGTGGACTACGTGGAGGCCACGTTCCGGCCGCTGACCGCGGAGAAGGGCCTGGACCTGTCCGTACGGGTGTCGCCCGAACTGCCGGCCACGCTGCACACCGACGAACAGCGGCTGCTCCAGGTGCTGCGCAACCTGCTGTCCAACGCGGTCAAGTTCACCGACTCCGGGTCGGTCGAGCTGGTGATCAGGCCGGCCGGCGCGGACGTGCCGCAGACCATCCGCGAACAGCTGCTGGAGGCCGGGTCGCTGACCGGTCCCGGCGCCGAACTGATCGCGTTCTCGGTGACGGACACCGGGATCGGTATCGCGGCGAGCAAGATGCGGGTGATCTTCGAGGCGTTCAAGCAGGCCGACGGCACCACCAGCCGCAAGTACGGCGGTACGGGCCTCGGACTGTCGATCTCGCGGGAGATCGCGCAGCTGCTCGGCGGTGAGATCCACGCGCAGAGCGAACCGGGCCGCGGCTCGACGTTCACGCTGTATCTGCCGCTGCACCCGAGCGAACTGCCGCCGCACGGCTACCAGACGGCGCCCACCCCGGTCGGCGAGCTGCTGGCCGGCGAGCCGGTCCCGGCGGGCACCGAGGTCGAGACGCCGGCCGAGGTGCAGTCGTACCAGCAGACGCAGAACGGCGCCGCCGCGCTCTTCAGGCGCCGCCGCCGCAACGTGGAGGCCTTCGCGCGGGCGTCCGTCCAGCCCGAACCCTGGTCGATGGACGGCCAGCAGGTGACGCAGGAACCGCGGGCGAACATCCGGTTCGGCGGTGAGAAGGTGCTGATCGTCGACGACGACATCCGCAACGTCTTCGCCCTGACCAGCGTCCTGGAACAGCACGGTCTGTCGGTGCTGTACGCCGAGAACGGCCGTGAGGGCATCGAGGTGCTGGAGCAGCACGACGACGTGGCGGTGGTGCTGATGGACATCATGATGCCGGAAATGGACGGTTACGCGACGACCACGGCGATCCGCAGGATGCCGCAGTTCGCCGGGCTGCCGATCATCGCGCTGACCGCGAAGGCGATGAAGGGCGACCGGGAGAAGGCGATCGAGTCGGGCGCGTCCGACTACGTGACCAAGCCGGTCGACCCCGACCATCTGCTCACGGTGATGCGGCAGTGGATGCGGGCGGAGTGACGTGGGCGTCGGAATGTGTGCACGTGGCGCGGGAACGGTGAGTGTTCACGCGGAGTTGCTGACTCAGTGTGGTCGGCGCCGTGTGGACGTACGCGATTCGGGGAACCTTCTGGTCTCCCGCTGCGTTTCTGCTACGTGCACAGTGACATCACGGTGACAGGGTGTGGCGACGGGCGGGGTGCGGCTACGATGACCGGCACGAGGACGGGCGACGAAACGGAGTCGTCCCGTGGGGTGGTTCCGACCGGTGCTTCCCCAAGTCCTGCGGACAGGGGTGGCCCCATGCCGGGGCGAGGAGGGCGGGCCATGGTGCAGAAGGCCAAGATCCTCCTGGTCGATGACCGGCCGGAGAATCTGCTGGCGCTGGAGGCGATCCTCTCGGCGCTCGATCAGACGCTGGTTCGGGCATCGTCCGGGGAGGAAGCGCTCAAGGCACTGCTCACGGACGATTTCGCGGTCATTCTGCTGGATGTCCAGATGCCGGGCATGGACGGTTTCGAGACCGCCGCCCACATCAAGCGGCGGGAGCGGACCCGGGACATCCCGATCATCTTCCTCACCGCGATCAACCACGGACCGCACCACACCTTCCGCGGGTACGCGGCGGGTGCGGTCGACTACATCTCCAAGCCGTTCGACCCGTGGGTGCTGCGCGCGAAGGTCTCCGTCTTCGTCGAGCTGTACATGAAGAACTGCCAGCTGAGAGAGCAGGCGGCGCTGCTGCGGCTCCAGTTGGAGGGCGGCGGCGGCAAGAGCGGGGTCGGTACGGGGAACGGCAAGGAGTCGGCCGGACTGCTCGCGGAGCTGTCCGCGCGGCTCGCCGCGGTCGAGGAGCAGGCCGAGGCGTTGTCGAAGCAGCTCGACGACGAGTCCGCGGACGCGGCCGCGGTGGCCACCGCGGCGCATCTGGAGCGGAAGTTGACGGGCTTGCGGCGGGCGTTGGACGCGCTGGAGCCGGGCGCCGGCGGGGCCGCGTCGGTGCCCTCGCAGAACTGAGCTTCGCGCGGGGCGGGTTGGGTCCGCGCCCCGCGTTGTTGTGCTGGTCTGGGGCGTTGCGCGGCCCGGCGCGAACGAGTGCCGCCGCGCCCAGCCTCCCCCACTCTCGGCTTCGCTTGAGCGGGGGACCCCCATCGCCCCGGCGGCACGACTGCCCGCAGCTACGGACAGGTGAAGTCGCGTCAGTATTCCGCCCACAAAATGGCGACACGAATGGGTGAAGACGTAGGCACGCGTGTTCACTGCCGTCTCCACCGGTAACCTCACACCCATGGCCTCACGTCCCTCCGCAGCCAAGAAGCAGCCCGCGAAGAAGGCGGCGGCTCCGGCGAAGAAGGCCGCTGCGAAGAAAGCACCCGCCAAGAAGGCGCCCGCGCGCAAGGCCGCGGCGAAGAAGCCCGCGCCCAAGCCGGCGCCCAGTCCCACCGGGGGCGTGTACCGACTGGTGCGCGCCGTCTGGCTCGGGCTCGCGCATGCCGTCGGCGCGGTGTTCCGCGGCATAGGGCAGGGAGCCAAGAACCTCGACCCGGCACACCGCAAGGACGGCGTCGCCCTGCTGCTGCTGGCACTCGCGCTGATCGTCGCCGCGGGCACCTGGTCCAATCTGCGCGGACCGGTCGGCGATCTGGTCGAGATGCTGGTGACCGGGGCCTTCGGCCGGCTCGACCTTCTAGTGCCGATACTGCTCGCGCTCGTCGCCGTGCGCTTCATCCGCCACCCCGAAAAGCCCGAGGCCAACGGCCGGATCGTCATCGGCCTGTCCGCGCTCGTCATCGGGGTGCTCGGCCAGGTCCACATCGCCTGCGGCTCGCCCGCACGCAGCGACGGCATGCAGGCCATACGGGACGCGGGCGGACTGATCGGCTGGTCCGCGGCGACTCCGCTGTCGTACACGATGACGGACGTCCTCGCCGTACCGCTGCTGGTGCTGCTCACCGTCTTCGGGCTGCTCGTCGTCACGGCCACGCCGGTCAACGCGATCCCGCAGCGGCTGCGGCAGCTGGGTGTACGGCTCGGGCTCGTCCACGACTCCGAGCGCGACGAGTTCGCCGACGACGAGGAGCGCTACGACGAACAGTGGCGCGAGGCACTGCCCGCGCGCGGCCGCAAGCGCGGCGGACCGGCGCCCGAGGCATATGACCCCGAGGACGCCGAGCAGGAGGCCCTCTCACGGCGCCGCAGCCGCCCGAGGCGCTCCGCCGTGCCGCAGCCGGCGATGGACCGTCAGATGGACGCCGTGGACTTCGCCGCGGCGGCCGCCGCGGATCTGGACGGGGCGGTCATGCACGGCATGCCCCCCTCGGCCCTGGTCGCCGACCTCACCCAGGGCGTGAGTGTGGGCGACCGCGCGGAGACCACGCCGACGCCGACACCCGTGCCGGCCGCCCGCCCGAAGCAGGAGAAGCTCAAGGCGGACGTCCGCGACCTCACCAAGGCGCCGCCGGAGGAACTGCGCGATCTGCCGCCACGCGCGGAGCAGCTCCAGCTGTCCGGCGACATCACCTACTCCCTGCCGTCCCTGGACCTCCTCACGCGCGGTGGACCGGGCAAGGCGCGCAGCGCGGCCAACGACGCCGTCGTCGCCTCGCTCACCAACGTGTTCTCCGAGTTCAAGGTGGACGCGGCCGTGACCGGCTTCACGCGCGGGCCGACGGTCACGCGCTACGAGGTCGAGCTGGGCCCCGCCGTGAAGGTCGAGCGGATCACCGCGCTCACCAAGAACATCGCCTACGCCGTCGCCAGCCCCGACGTACGGATCATCAGCCCGATCCCCGGCAAGTCGGCCGTCGGCATCGAGATCCCGAACACCGACCGCGAGATGGTCAACGTCGGTGACGTGCTGCGGCTCGCCGACGCGGCCGAGGACGACCACCCGATGCTCGTCGCGCTCGGCAAGGACGTCGAGGGCGGCTACGTCATGGCGAACATGGCGAAGATGCCGCACATCCTCGTGGCCGGCGCCACCGGCTCGGGCAAGTCGTCCTGCATCAACTGCCTGATCACCTCGATCATGTGCCGCGCGACGCCCGAGGACGTCCGGATGGTCCTCGTCGACCCCAAGCGCGTCGAGCTGACGGCCTACGAGGGCATCCCGCACCTGATCACGCCGATCATCACCAACCCGAAGCGGGCCGCCGAGGCCCTCCAGTGGGTCGTACGCGAGATGGACCTGCGCTACGACGACCTGGCGGCGTTCGGGTACCGGCACATCGACGACTTCAACCAGGCGATCCGCGACGGCAAGCTGAAGACGCCGGAGGGCAGCGAGCGGGAGCTCAAGACCTATCCGTATCTCCTGGTGATCGTCGACGAGCTCGCCGACCTCATGATGGTCGCGCCGAGGGACGTCGAGGACTCCATCGTGCGCATCACGCAGCTCGCCCGCGCGGCGGGCATCCACCTCGTGCTCGCCACACAGCGGCCCTCGGTCGACGTCGTCACCGGTCTGATCAAGGCGAACGTCCCCTCCAGGCTGGCCTTCGCCACCTCCTCGCTCGCCGACAGCCGGGTCATCCTCGACCAGCCCGGCGCCGAGAAGCTGATCGGAAAGGGTGACGGGCTGTATCTGCCGATGGGTCAGAACAAGCCCACCCGTATGCAGGGCGCCTTTGTCACCGAGGACGAGATCGCGGCGGTCGTCCAGCACTGCAAGGACCAGATGGCGCCCGTCTTCCGGGACGACGTCACCGTGGGCACCAAGCAGAAGAAGGAGATCGACGAGGACATCGGCGACGACCTGGACCTGCTGTGCCAGGCGGCCGAGCTGGTGGTCTCCACCCAGTTCGGTTCGACGTCCATGCTCCAGCGCAAGCTGCGCGTCGGCTTCGCCAAGGCGGGCCGGCTGATGGATCTGATGGAGTCCCGGAACATCGTGGGACCGAGCGAGGGATCCAAGGCTCGTGATGTTCTTGTGAAACCTGACGAGCTGGACGGAGTGCTCGCGGTGATCCGCGGGGAGTCTGAAGGGTAGGGCACGGGGTTCGGCGAACCCTCGTGACCGGTTCGTGTCCGGGGTGGGCGTTCGATCGTGACTCACCCGTAAGGGATCATTGAGCAACCGTTTCCCCACGGCGTACGTCAAGTTGAGGGAAGCGAAACGCAGCTGTCCCACCATCGGGATGACGGGCCATTCCGATGGCGTACAAAGTCCCACCGCCCGGTTGCCCCACCCTTTCGCTACCCCCCTAGACTGAACCCCTAGCACAGGCGGCTACACGCTCGAAAGGCGCCCCCGTGTCCATCGGCAACTCCCCTGAAGACGAGCGTCCGTTCGAAGACGTGACCGAGGAAGCCCGTCCCCCGATCGGCCGTGTGCTCCAGCAGGCCCGTATCGCGGCCGGGCTGACCGTCGACGACGTCAGTACCGCCACCCGGGTCCGTATCGCCATCGTGCACGCGATCGAGGCGGACAACTTCGCGCCCTGCGGCGGTGACGTCTACGCCCGCGGTCACATCAGGACCCTGGCCAAGGCCGTGCACCTCGATCCCGGCCCGCTGCTCGACCAGTACGACGCCGAGCACGGCGGGCGGCCGGCCCCGACGCCGGCGGCCCCGCTGTTCGAGGCGGAACGCATCCGTCCGGAGCGGCGGGGGCCGAACTGGACCGCGGCGATGGTCGCCGCGATCGTCGCGGTGATCGGCTTCGTCGGGTTCACCATGTTCAAGGGTGAGACCGACAGCGGCTCGAAGGACCAGGTCGCCGAGGGTTCGACGCCCTCGGCCGACAAGTCCTCCGCGCCGTCCGCCGGGACCGGCAAGCCCACCGACCCCAAGCCCGACCCCACCGAGAGCGCCATCGCGGCGGCGCCGCAGGACAAGGTGACCGTCCAGGTCAGCGCCACCGACGGACGCAGCTGGATCTCCGCCAAGGACCACAACGGCCGGCTGCTCTTCGACGGACTCCTCAAGCAGGGCGAGTCCAAGACCTTCCAGGACAGCTCCAAGATCAACCTGGTGCTCGGTGACGCTGGCGCCATCCAGCTCTACGTCAACGGCAAGAAGATCGACGACGACTGGCAGCCGGGGGCCGTGGAGCGGCTCACGTACACGAAGGGCGACCCGCAGGAGGGATGAGCGGGGTGTGCGGGTGACGGCAGTGGGTCGTTGCCCGTCACCGCGCGGGTGACCCCTCGCACGCGCGCGTGGTGGTGGACGTTGTCACAGGGCGGGGTTGGCCAAGACGGGCCAACCCCGTCGACGTGGGGTGTCAGTGGGACGAAGTAGTCTTGAGCCCATGCCTGAACGCCGTACCGTCGCACTCGTCACGCTTGGCTGCGCCCGCAACGAGGTGGACTCCGAAGAGCTCGCGGGTCGTCTGGAGGCGGACGGCTGGCAGCTCGTGGACGACGCCGAGGACGCCGATGTCGCCGTGGTCAACACGTGCGGATTCGTCGACGCCGCCAAGAAGGACTCGGTCGACGCCCTCCTGGAGGCCAACGACCTGAAGGGCCACGGCAGGACCCAGGCCGTCGTGGCCGTGGGCTGCATGGCCGAGCGGTACGGCAAGGAACTCGCCGAGGCCCTCCCCGAGGCGGACGGCGTGCTCGGCTTCGACGACTACTCGGACATCTCCGACCGTCTCCAGACCATCCTCGCCGGTGGCGTCCACGCCGCCCACACCCCGCGCGACCGGCGCAAGCTGCTGCCCATCAGCCCGGCCGAGCGCCAGTCGGCCACGGACGTGGCGCTGCCCGGCCACGGCGCGCCGACCGACCTCCCCGAAGGCCTCGCCCCGCAGTCCGGCCCCCGCGCGCCCCTGCGCCGCAGACTCGACGGCGCCCCGGTCGCCTCGGTCAAGCTCGCCTCGGGCTGCGACCGGCGCTGCTCCTTCTGCGCCATCCCGTCCTTCCGCGGCTCCTTCATCTCGCGCCGCCCCAGCGACGTGCTGAACGAGACACGCTGGCTGGCCGAGCAGGGCGTGAAGGAGATCATGCTGGTCTCCGAGAACAACACGTCCTACGGCAAGGACCTCGGCGACATCCGGCTGCTCGAGTCGCTGCTGCCCGAGCTGGCCGACGTGGACGGCATCGAGCGGGTCCGCGTCAGCTACCTCCAGCCGGCCGAGATGCGCCCCGGCCTCATCGACGTGCTCACGTCCACACCGAAGGTCGCGCCCTACTTCGACCTGTCCTTCCAGCACTCCGCGCCCGACGTGCTGCGCGCGATGCGCCGCTTCGGCGACACCGACCGCTTCCTGGAGCTGCTCGACACCATCCGGAGCAAGGCGCCCCAGGCCGGCGTGCGCTCCAACTTCATCGTCGGCTTCCCCGGCGAGAGCGAGGCCGACCTCGCCGAGCTGGAGCGGTTCCTCAACCACGCGCGGCTCGACGCCATCGGCGTCTTCGGCTACTCCGACGAGGACGGCACCGAGGCGGCGACCTACGACCACAAGCTCGACGTGGACGTCGTCGCCGACCGCCTGGCCCGGGTCTCCCGGCTCGCCGAGGAGCTGGTCTCGCAGCGGGCCGAGGAGCGCCTCGGGGAGACCGTGCACGTGCTGGTCGAGTCCGTCGACCCCGAGGAGGGTGTCCACGGCCGCGGCGAGCACCAGGCACCCGAGACGGACGGCCAAGTGCTGCTCACGAGCGGCGCCGGGCTGAGAGTCGGTCGTATGGTCGAGGCGAAGGTGGTCGGTACGGAGGGTGTCGACCTGGTGGCCGAGCCCCTGCACGGCTCGTCGGCACGCAGTGAGGAGGCGGGCAGATGACGGGAGTCCCGGCATCGGCCGCGGGCGGCTCCTCCCCGGCGAACGGTGCGCCGGGCGGCGTGGGTGGCGGTGTCTCCGCGGGCGTGTCCGGCGGTGCGCCCGCCGTGTCCGGCGGCCTTGCCGCGCGGCGGTCGACCGGTACGTCCGGCGGTGAGCCGGGCACCAGGCCGCCCCGCGCGGTGAAGATCGCCGCGGCCGCGGTCGACCAGGCCAGCGTGTGGAACATCGCGAACCTGCTGACCATGCTGCGGCTCGTCCTGGTGCCCGGGTTCGTCGCGCTGATGCTCGCCGACGGCGGCTACGACCCCGCCTGGCGCGCGTTTGCGTGGGCGGCCTTCGCCGTCGCCATGATCACGGACCTGTTCGACGGCCATCTGGCCCGTACGTACAACCTCGTCACCGACTTCGGGAAGATCGCCGACCCCATCGCCGACAAGGCGATCATGGGGGCGGCGCTGATCTGTCTCTCGGCCCTCGGCGACCTGCCGTGGTGGGTGACGGTGGTCATCCTCGGCCGGGAACTCGGCATCACTCTGCTTCGTTTTCTGGTCATTCGGTACGGCGTCATCCCGGCCAGCCGGGGCGGCAAGCTCAAGACCCTCACCCAGGGTGTGGCCGTCGGGATGTATGTCCTGGCGCTCACGGGGTGGCTCGCCACCCTGCGCTGGTGGGTCATGGCCGCCGCGGTCGTCCTGACCGTGGTGACCGGTCTCGACTATGTACGACAGGCCATTGTGCTGCGCAGGCAGGGAATCGCCGAGCGCAGGGCCGCGTTGGAGGAGACGGACGCGTGAGTCCCGGGGCCGCCGACGTGGTGCGACTACTGACAGTGAGGGGCGAGACCCTCGCCGTCGCCGAGTCGCTCACTGGTGGACTGGTGGCGGCGGAGATCACCGCGGTGCCCGGAGCGTCCAAGGCCTTCCGGGGCTCGGTGACCGCGTACGCGACCGCGCTCAAGCACGAGGTGCTCGGCGTCGACGCGGCGCTTCTCGCGGCGCGAGGAGCGGTGGATCCGCAGGTGGCGGCCCAGATGGCTGCCGGAGTGCGGAGGGTGCTCGGCGCCGACTGGGGCATCGCGACCACCGGAGTCGCCGGCCCGGAACCGCAGGACGGACAGTCCGTCGGCACCGTTTTCGTCGCCGTCGACGGCCCGCTCACAGCGGATTTCTATTCTGCCGGTGGCGGAAAAGTACAGGCCCTGCGGTTGAACGGCAGCCGCGAGGAAATCCGTATGGAGAGTGTACGGAGCGTACTCGCACTGCTCCTGAGGGAGCTCGCGGGCGAACAGACCGGGAATGAGCGGGCACAGGATACGGAACAGAACGGGGGGTTTTGATGTTTGCAGCCCTGAGTGAACACGACATCGCTCCCCGCACGGCCGCGGCGCAAGGCGGTACGGTGGGGCGTGAAGGATGCGGCTACGCGGTCCGAGGAGGGAGCCACCGATGATTCTGCTCCGTCGCCTGCTGGGTGACGTGCTGCGTCGGCAGCGCCAGCGCCAGGGCCGTACTCTGCGCGAAGTCTCCTCGTCCGCCCGAGTCTCACTCGGCTATCTCTCCGAGGTGGAGCGGGGGCAGAAGGAGGCTTCCTCCGAGCTGCTCTCCGCGATCTGCGACGCGCTGGACGTACGGATGTCCGAGCTCATGCGGGAAGTGAGCGACGAGCTCGCCCTCGCGGAGCTGGCCCAGTCCGCTGCTGCCACCCCCAGCCAGCCAGTACCCACGCCAGTACGTCGTCCGATGCTGGGTTCCGTATCGGTGGCCGGTGTGCCACCGGAGCGGGTGACCATCAAGGCGCCCGCCGAAGCGGTGGACGTGGTCGCCGCGTGACGTTCACCCGCGTGGGTCGCTGAACCGACGCGAGTGTGAAGCCCCGGCCGGGGCTTCTCCGGGAAGATCCCCGGGGGAGTTGGGCTGGGGCTTTTGCGCGCCCGGGGGGCCTCCTGTGCCAAGCCGGGGCGTGCTTTCGCATCGAGCCTGGGATCCTCCTGCGCCGAGATGGCGTCCCTTTTTGGTCCGTTTGCCGGTATTCGGCGTTGCGGTCATCGTGGAGGGGAACTGCTCGGGGCGGTCAACGGAGGTGTGATGAACGTCGTGAAGAGCTCGCTGCCCGACGAGGACCTGAAGATCGTGGGCGAGGCGCTCCAGGGGGCCCTGGTGGACCTCGTGGACCTGTCGCTCGTCGCGAAGCAGGTCCACTGGAACGTCGTCGGTCCCCGCTTCCGGTCCGTGCACCTCCAGCTCGACGACGTGGTGGTCAGCGCACGCGCACACTCCGACACGGTCGCCGAGCGGGCCTCCGCGCTGGGCGTCTCCCCGGACGGGCGCGCGGCCACCGTCGCCGCCGGCAGCGGGATCGGGACGGTGGACGACGGCTGGGTGAAGGACAACGACGCCGTGCGCGTGCTGGTGGACGCGCTGGGCGCGGTGATCACCCGGATGCGGGAGCGCGTCAACGCGACGGCGGAACCGGACCCCGTCACCCAGGACATCTTCATCACCGTGTCGGCGGACCTCGAGAAGCATCGCTGGATGTTCGCCGCCGAGAACGTCTGACGTCCTCTCCGGCGGTCCCGGACGGAGGTATGCGGAACTCCGCGTCCGGGGCTGTGCCGGTTGAGGCTCTGAGTGGCCTGGGTTTGCGCCTGTGTGCCGCTGGTGCGCCCTCCCTGCCTGTGGCGGGGGCGTCCTAGCGTCGGGCCGGAGGAGGCTGCCATGGCGGGGCGAATACTGCGCTGGGGGGCCGCGCTGGGGCTCGGGGCTGTCTGGTGGTGGGCCGTCCTCCGGCTCGCCGTGGCGCCGGACGCGGGGGCGGTGGAGGGTGCGGTCGCGGCCGGTGGGTGGGGGCTGAGCCTGCTGCCGGTGCACTGTGTGCCCAAGGCTCGGGCGGTGGGGGCGCTGGGGGCTGGGCGGTGGGTGGCGGCTTGGCGGGGGAGGGGGGCTCCTGCGGGGGCTTTGGAGGTGGGGGATGCGGGCGGTGTCGGTGCCGGGGGCGGTGTCGACGCCGGGGGCTGGGTCGGTGCCGGGTCCGGCGGGGCGTCCGGGGGAGTTTCCAAGGGGTTCGGGCGGGTGGGTGTGGGGCGGGCTTGGGGGCGGCGTCGGGCGGGGCGGGGTGGGAGGCGGCCGCCGGGGCGGGAGTGAGCGTTGGTGTGACTCGGGGTGGGGCGTTGCTACGGGGGTGAGGGGGCGTTCTCTCTGGTGCGTGCCCGGCGTGGGGGCTGGGGGCTGGGGGCTGGGGGCTGGGGGCGGGGGGTTGCGCGACCCGGCGTGTGCGGGGTGCCGCTGCGCCCACCCGTGCCGCCCTGCGGCACGATTGCCCGCAGCTGCGTGCGTGCGAGGGTGGGAGGGTCGGGTGGCTGCCTGGGGTTTACCAGGGCATGGATACTCCGCCGTTGGGGCGGAGGATTTGGCCTGTGGTGAAGGCTGACGCGTCGGAGGCCAGGTAGAGGACGGCTTGGGCCACGTCCTCCGGTTCGCCGACGCGGCGCAGGGGGGACTTGCGGGCCATGAGGTCCTCCGTGTGCGTCTGGGCCCCGGTGTCGTGGTGGTCGGTCATGGGTGTGCGGATCCAGCCCGGCGCGACCGCGTTGACGCGGATACCGTGGCGGCCGACCTCGGTCGCGAGGGTCTTCGTCAGCTGCACGACCGCCGCCTTGGCCGCGCCGTAGCAGAGCAGGCCGGGGCCGCCGGTGTCCACGGCGCCCGAGGCCATGGTGACGATGGAGCCCGGGGTGTTCCGGGCGAGCATCAGGCGGGCCGCCTCCTGACAGGCGTGGAGTACACCCTTGAAGTTGACGTCGAACACCCGGTCGAGGTCCTCGTCCCGGGTGTCGAGGACCGGGCTGCTGTGCATGATCCCGGCGATCGCGGCCATGACGTGCAGCGTTCCGCAGGAGGCGACGGCCTCCTTGAGCCGGGCGGCGTCGGTGATGTCGAGGTGGTGGGTGTGGGCGGTGCCGCCCCTGGCCTTGATCGTGGTCGCCGTCTCGTGAAGGCCCGGCGCGTCGAGGTCCGCGCAGTGCACGGTCGCGCCGGCTTCGGCGAGCAGGACGGCCGAGGCGCGGCCGATGCCGCTCGCGGCGCCGGTGACGAATGCGGTGCGTCCGGTGAGGTCGTACGCCTTCACGGCCATAGGAGGACCGTACGAGCGTTTCTGACGGGTCGTCAATTGGTGCGGCGGGACGGGCGGGAGCGGGTTCTGCGGGTTGCGGGGGAGCCTGGTGCCGGGGCCGGGCCCCGCTGGCATCCGGGGCACCAGTAGGTGGGGCGCTCGCGCGAACCGTCGCCCTGGTCGGCCACTCGGACCGGTGTGCCGCAGCGCAGGCACGGGCGGTGGGCGCGGCCGTAGACGAAGAGGTCCTGGCCGCGGCGGCCGGTGGTGTTGCGGACCGGGCGGTCGCGGTTGGCTTCGAGGAGCCTCTTGGCGAGGGCCGGGAGGTGCGCGGCGCGCTCGGTGGGGAGGGCGCCGACGGGCAGCCAGGGGGTGGCGCCGAGCAGGAAGCACAGCTCGCTTTTGTAGACGTTGCCGATGCCGGCGAGATTGCGCTGGTCGAGGAGGGCCTCGCCGAGTGCGCGGGTGGGGTCCGTGAGGAGGTTGGCGAGGGCGCGGTCCGCGCTCCAGTCCGGGCCGAGGAGGTCGGGGCCGAGGTGTCCGACCGCGCGGTCCTCGTCGGTGGTGCGGATGAGGTCGAGTACGGGGAGGCGGTAGCCGACGGCCGTCTGGTCCTCGGTGCCGAGGATCACGCGGATCTGGTGGGTGGGGCCGCCGCTCCAGCGCTGGTCGTGGGCGAACACCTTCCAGGCGCCGTCCATTCTCAGGTGCGAGTGGAGGGTCAGGCCGCCTTCGATCCGGGTCAGCAGGTGCTTGCCGCGCGGGGTGACGTCCAGGACCCTGCGGCCGGTGAGGTCGGCCGTGGCGTACTTCGGCACGCGGAGGTCGGAACGGGTCAGGACGCGGTCGGCCAGCGCCGCGTGCAGTCGCCGCGTCACCTGCCAGACCGTGTCACCTTCAGGCATGGGTCAAGGGTGGCACGGGGGCGGGGGCGGGCACGGGCCGAGTGGGCGGGGTCATGCGCGCAGGCGCAGGCCGCGGGGGGTGGCGATGAAGCCCGCTGCCTCCAGGAGAGCGCCGAAGGGGGACGTCAGGGCCGCGGTGCCGTTGACCCGCTCGACCGTGACTGTGCCGAGGGAGCCCACGCGGGCGGCGCCGGCGAGGGCTTCGGCCGCTTCGTGCAGCCGGGGGTCCTCGGTGGGTGTGGCGCCGGGGTCCGAGGGCCAGGCGAGCAGGGTCTTGCCGCCGCGCTCCATGTAGAGCGTCAGTTCGCCGTCGACCAGGACGACGAGCGAGCCCGCCTTGCGGCCGGGCTTGTGTCCGGCGCCCGTCGGGGGCTCGGGCCAGGGCAGTGCGGCGCCGTAGGCGTTGGCGGGGTCGGCGGCGGCCAGGACCACGGCCCGGGACGCGGGTGTTCGGCGGCCGTGTGCGTACGGCGCCCTAGAGCCGCTCTGCCAGGGGGTGAGGTCCTGGCGGGGGTAGTCGCGCGGTGAGATGTAGTCGTCGGGGGCGGGGCGGAAGCCGGGGAAGTCCGGTGTGGCGAAGTCCGGCGTGGCGAAGTCCGGTGTGGCGGACGGGGGGAAGTCGGCGCCTGGGGCGAAGCCCGTGTTGGTGCCGGAGCCCGTACCGGTGTCGAAGGAGTTCTCCCAGTCGTCCGGGAGGCGCGGGCCGTTCGGGTCGGTCCCGTCGTGGGCGTGGGGGCCGTTCGGTGTGCTGTCCCGGGCCTGCCCGGTGTCGTGCGGGAGGCCGCCTTGACCTGTGTCGTAGGGCAGGCCGTTTCCATGGGACGGGGGTGTGAGTGTCTCGCCTCTGTCCCGGGCGTTGGCCGCCGCGCGGAGGCGGTCCACGGCGCCGTCCATGGCGAACTGCGCGGCGCCCAGGCCCTCGACCACATAACCGCGCCGGGCCTGACCGCTGTCCTCGAAGGCGGTCAGGATGCGGTACACCGCAGAGAAACCGCCCTCCACCCCTTCGGCCGCGACGGCACCCCGGGTCACCACGCCGTGCCGGTCGAGAAGGGTGCGGGCCAGGGCGTGGGCGCGGACCGTGGGGTCCGGCTCGGCGGCGGGGAGGAGGGACCAGCGGCCGGCGACGGTCGGGGGGCCGCTGCGGGACGCGGGGCGCGCGGCGGCCGTCAGCGAACCGTAGCGACCGCGCGGCGCCGCGCGTTTGGCCCGGTGGGCGGTGGAGCCGGCGGTGCGGCCCGAGCCCAGGAGGGAACGCATCGGGGTCAGCGTGTCGTTGGTCAGCCGGCCGGACCAGGCCAGCTCCCAGAGGGCGTCGGCCAGTTGGGGGTCGGTCGCGTCGGGGTGGGTGGTGGCGCGGACCTGGTCGGCGATCTGGCGGAAGAACAGGCCGTAGCCGCCGGAGAGGGTGGTCAGGACGGACTCGTGGAGTGCGGTCGGCTCCAGGGGGTGGGGGTCGGGCAGGAGCAGGGGGGCCGCGTCCGCGAGGTAGAGGGAGACCCAGCCGTCCTTGCCGGGCAGGGAGCCCGCCCCCGCCCAGACGATCTCCCCGGCCGCCGTCAGCTCGTCGAGCATGGCGGGCGCGTAGTTCGTGACGCGGGACGGCAGGACCAGCTTCTCCAGCGCCGAGGCGGGCACGGAGGCGCCCTGCAACTGCTCGACCGCGCGGACCAGACCGTCGGTCCCGCGCAGGGCGTGCCCCTTGCCGATGTGCTGCCACTGCGGCAGGAACTGTGCGAGCGCCGCCGGTGGAACCGGCTCCAGCTCGTGCCGCAGCGCGGCCAGCGAACGGCGGCGCAGCCTACGCAGCACCGTGGCGTCGCACCACTCCTGTCCGATGCCCGCGGGATGGAACTCGCCCTGGACGACGCGGCCGGACGCCGCCAGCCGCTGGAGGGCGCCCTCGGTGACCGCGACGCCGAGGCCGAACCTGGCGGCGGCCGTGGCCGACGTGAACGGGCCGTGGGTACGGGCGAAGCGCGCGAGGAGGTCACCGAGGGGGTCCTTCACGGGCTCGGTGAAGGCCTCCGGGACGCCGACCGGGAGTGCGGTGCCGAGGGCGTCGCGCAGGCGGCCCGCGTCCTCGATGGCCGCCCAGTGGTCGGCGCCGCCGATCCGGACCCTGATGGCGCGACGGGCGCCCGCCAGGTCCACCGCCCACTGCGGTGCGGCGCCCCGCTCGGCCAGCTCGGCGTCGGTGAGCGGTCCGAGCATCCGCAGCAGGTCGGCCACACCCTCGGCGTCCTTGGTGCGACGGTCCTCGGTGAGCCACTGGAGCTCGCGCTCCAGCTCGGTCAGCACGTCCGCGTCGAGCAGCTCGCGCAGCTCCGCCTGGCCGAGCAGCTCCGCCAGCAGGCGCGAGTCCAGGGACAGGGCGGCGGCGCGGCGCTCGGCGAGCGGCGAGTCCCCCTCGTACAGGAACTGGGCGACGTAGCCGAAGAGGAGGGAGCGGGCGAAGGGGGACGGCTCGGGGGTGGTGACCTCCACGAGGCGCACCTTGCGGGCTTCCAGGTCGCCCATCAGCTCGACGAGCCCAGGGACGTCGAAGACGTCCTGGAGGCACTCGCGGACCGCCTCCAGGACGATCGGGAACGAGCCGAACTCGCCGGCGACCTGGAGGAGTTGGGAGGCGCGCTGGCGTTGCTGCCAGAGCGGGGTGCGCTTGCCGGGGTTGCGGCGGGGCAGCAGCAGCGCGCGGGCGGCGCATTCGCGGAAGCGGGACGCGAACAACGCCGAACCGCCGACCTGGTCGGTGACGACCTGGTTGACCTCGCCCTTGTCGAAGACCACGTCCGCCGCGCCGACGGGGGCCTGCTCGGCGTCGTACTCCGTGCCGGCCTTCCGGGGCTCCTGGTCCAGCAGGTCCAGGCCCATCAGGTCGGCGTCGGGCAGGCGCAGCACGATGCCGTCGTCGGCGTGCATGACCTGGGCGTCCATGCCGTACCGCTCGCTGAGGCGGGCGCCGAGGGCGAGGGCCCACGGGGCGTGGACCTGGGCGCCGAAGGGGGAGTGCACCACGACCCGCCAGTCGCCGAGCTCGTCGCGGAAGCGCTCCACGACGATCGTGCGGTCGTCCGGGACGTGGCCGCAGGCCTCGCGCTGCTCGTCCAGGTACGACAGGACGTTGTCCGCGGCCCAGGCGTCGAGGCCGGCGGCGACCAGGCGCAGACGGGCGTCCTCCTTGCCGAGGGAGCCGACCTCGCGCAGGAACGCGCCCACCGCGCGGCCCAGCTCCAGCGGGCGGCCCAGCTGGTCGCCCTTCCAGAAGGGCAACCGCCCCGGAACGCCCGGGGCGGGGGAGACCAGGACGCGGTCGCGTGTGATGTCCTCAATCCGCCACGAGCTGGTGCCCAGCGTGAAGACGTCCCCCACGCGGGACTCGTAGACCATCTCCTCGTCCAGCTCGCCGACCCGGCCGCCGCCCTTCTTCGGGTCGGCCCCGGCGAGGAAGACACCGAAGAGACCACGGTCGGGGATGGTGCCGCCGGAGGTGACGGCGAGGCGCTGGGCGCCCGGACGGCCGTCGATCGTGCCGGTGACGCGGTCCCACACCACGCGCGGTCGCAACTCCGCGAACGCGTCGGACGGGTAGCGGCCCGCCAACATGTCGAGGACCGCGGTGAACGCCGACTCGGGCAGCGAGGCGAAGGGCGCCGCGCGGCGGACCATGGCGAGCAGGTCGTCGACCTGCCAGGTGTCCAGGGCCGTCATGGCGACGATCTGCTGGGCGAGGACGTCCAGCGGGTTGGCGGGGACCTTGAGGGACTCGATGCTGCCGGTGCGCATCCGCTCGGTGACGACGGCCGCCTGCACCAGGTCGCCGCGGTACTTCGGGAAGACCACGCCGGTGGAGACCGCGCCCACCTGGTGGCCCGCGCGGCCGACGCGCTGGAGGCCCGAGGCCACCGAGGGCGGTGACTCGACCTGGACGACGAGGTCCACCGCGCCCATGTCGATACCGAGTTCGAGACTGGACGTGGCGACCACCGCGGGGAGGCGGCCCGCCTTGAGGTCCTCCTCCACCAGGGCGCGCTGCTCCTTGGAGACCGAGCCGTGGTGGGCGCGCGCGATCACCTGCGGGGCGCCCTGCGCGGCCCCCGAGCCGCCCATCAGCTCGGCCGGGGAGTGGTGCTCGTCCAGGGTCTCGCCGGTGGCCCGCTCGTACGCGATCTCGTTCAGCCGGTTGCAGAGGCGCTCGGCGAGACGGCGGGAGTTGGCGAAGACGATCGTGGAGCGGTGGGACTGGACGAGATCGGCGATCCGCTCCTCGACGTGCGGCCAGATGGACGGCCGCTCCGCGCCCTCGGAACCGTCGGCGACCGGGGAGCCGCCCAGCTCGCCCAGGTCCTCGACCGGGACGACGACCGAGAGGTCGAACTCCTTGCCGGACGCGGGCTGGACGATCTCCACCTTGCGCTGCGGCGACAGGAACCGGGCCACCTCGTCGACCGGGCGCACGGTCGCCGACAGGCCGATGCGGCGGGCCGGCTTCGGCAGCAGCTCGTCCAGCCGCTCCAGGGAGAGCGCGAGATGCGCGCCGCGCTTGGTGCCCGCCACGGCGTGCACCTCGTCGAGGATCACCGTCTCGATGCCGGTCAGCGCGTCGCGCGTGGCCGACGTCAGCATCAGGAACAGCGACTCGGGGGTGGTGATGAGGATGTCCGGCGGGCGCGTGGACAGCGCGCGGCGCTCGGCGGGCGGCGTGTCGCCCGAGCGGATGCCGACGCTCACCTCCGGCTCGGGCAGGCCCAGGCGCACGGACTCCTGGCGGATGCCGGTCAGCGGGCTGCGCAGATTGCGCTCCACGTCGACGGCCAGGGCCTTCAGCGGTGACACGTACAACACCCGGCAGCGCTTCCTGCGGTCGGCCGGGGGCGGGGTGGAGGCCAGCTGGTCGAGCGCGGCGAGGAAGGCGGCCAGGGTCTTGCCGGAGCCGGTCGGGGCGACCACCAGCACGTCCGAGCCCTCGCCGATGGCCTGCCACGCGCCCGCCTGCGCCGCGGTGGGCGCGGAGAAGGCACCCGTGAACCAGCCACGGGTCGCGGGTGAGAAGCCGTCGAGGGCTCGGTGAGAGCTGACCATGCGTCCATCCTGCACCCCGCCACTGACAATGGCCCTGAGCTGGGGGGATGCCGAGGTGTGGGCTGCCGGCCTTCGGGTGGGTGGCCGGGGTGGCCGGGGTGGCCGGGGCCGAGAAGCCGTGGGGTGGGTGTGGTGGGAGAGGGCGTGGGCGGAGGGGTGGGTGGGTGTGGCGGAGAATAGGGGTATGGCGGGTTCGAGTGAGCGGGCGCGGCACTGGCAGTACGCGGAGCTGCCCGGTGTCGACCTGCTGCGCGCCCGATATATCCAAAAGACGTTCGTCCGGCACACCCACGAGCACTTCGTGATCGCGGCGATCGCCGACGGCGCGGAGATCTTCCACCACAGCGGGGCCGATCAGTACGCCGGTGCCGGCGCCCTCGCCCTGGTCAACCCCGACACCTCGCACACCGGGCGGGCGGGCGTGCCCGAAGGGTGGCGGTACGGGGCGGTGTACCCGTCGCCGGAGGTCGTGGCGGAGATAGCCGCCGAGACCACGACGATCCGCGGAACGCCGGGTTTCGTCAGTCCGGTCCTGCACGACCCGTACGCCGTCGGCCTCGTCCACCAGGTGCTGCGCGCGGCCGAGGAGGGCAACGCGCTCGCCGCCGACACCCTGCTGCGGGTCGCCGTGACCCGGCTGCTCCGGCTGAACGGCGGCCCGCTGCCGCAGCGCGAGGTGCGCACGGCGGGAGCGCGGACCGCGGCACGCGCGCGTGCGGTACTGGAAGGGCGGATGGCCGGGCCGCCGACACTGGAGCAGCTCGCCGCGGACCTCGGCGCCAGCCCCTTCGCGCTGCTACGGGCCTTCCGCGACGCCTACGGGATGCCGCCCCACGCGTGGCTCACCGACGCTCGGGTCCGGCGCGCGCGGCAACTGCTGGACGCCGGCACCTCACCCGCGGAGGCCGCCACGGTCGTCGGCTTCACCGACCAGCCGCACCTGAACCGGCACTTCGCGCGGATCGTCGGCGTACCGCCGGGCGCCTACCAGCGCGAGCGCAAGAACGTACAAGACGCGCGGCAGCGTCTGCTCCTACCGTCCGACGTGTGGCAGAACAGACAGCATCCGCGGACATACGAGCCGACGACCCGGCGGCGAAACCCGACAGCGCCGTCGTCCGGGACGCCCTGGGGGTCGGAGTCGCCGTAGGCCTCTCCGGGTTCGCCTTCGGGGTGACCTCGGCGGGCGGCGGACTCACGCTGCTTCAGACCTGCGCGCTCAGTCTGCTGGTGTTCACCGGCGCGTCCCAGTTCGCCCTCGTGGGCGCGCTCGCGGCCGGCGGCAACCCGTTCACGGCGGCGGCCGGCGCCTTCTTCCTGGGCGTACGCAACGCCTTCTACGGGCTGCGCCTCTCGCAGTTGCTGGCCCTCCCGCGCGCGGTGCGGCCCTTCGCCGCGCAGTGGGTCATCGACGAGACGACGGCCGTCGCCCTGGCCCAGCCCACCCGGCGCGCGGTCCGCATCGGCTTCACCGTGACCGGGCTGACCCTCTACGTGCTGTGGAACCTCACCACCCTGCTGGGCGCGCTCGGCGCCGAGGCCATCGGCGACACCGCCGCGTGGGGGCTCGACGCCGCCGGACCTGCCGTCTTCCTGGCGCTGCTCGCGCCCATGCTGACGAGCACCACCGAACGGGCCGTGGCCGGGCTCGCCGTCGTCCTCGGGCTCGGCCTGCTGCCGGTGCTGCCCGCCGGAGTACCCGTCCTCGTGGCGGCGCTCGCGGCGCCGGTCGTGCTGTGGGCGGAGGGCCGCCGGAAGGGGGCACCTGACGGCGCCGGGACATCGCCCGCGCGGGGCGCCACTGCCGAACCCGCCGCCACACAGGAGGCCGCCCAGGACGACACGCCGCACGACATCCCGCATGCCACCCCGCACGACGCACGTGACTCGCGAGAGGAAGACCGTTGAACATCTGGCTCGCGATCGGTGTGACCGCGCTCGGCTGCTACGCCGTCAAACTCGCCGGACTCCTCGTCCCGGCCGGTGTCCTCGAACGGCCGCTCGTGAAGCGGCTCGCGGCGCTGCTGCCCGTGGCCCTGCTCGCCGCCCTCACGGCCCAGCAGACCTTTGCCGACGGGCAGACGCCGGTGTTCGACGCGCGGGCGGCCGGGCTCGCCGCGGCGGCGGTGGCGCTCGTCCTGAGAGCGCCGTTCCTGCTGGTCGTCGCGGCGGCCGTGCTGGTGACGGCCGGGGTGCGCGCGATCGGCGGGTGACGGCCCTCGGGACCGGATGCCGCGTACGGGTGACGGTCCGCGCGGTCAGTCGATCGGAAGGCCGTACGCCCTGAGGGTGCGCAGTGCCTCGACCGTCACCATGGAGCGTGCCTCCAGCGCGGGTGCCGGTGCCCAGCGGCGCCAACGGACCGGCCAGTCGCCCTCCTCCCGCTGCTCGCTTGCCAGGAACTCCAGGGAACGGACCATCTCCTCGTCCGTGAACCACGCGCGCGCGAGCGAGTGCGACGTCTTCGCGTAGTCGTGCGGGAAGTGGTGCTCGCCGGGCGCGTAGCCCGGCGCGACCGGGAACGCCTCCGGGCGCTCCGGATCCAGCACCGCGAGACGCTGCTCGCGCACGAGGCGGCCGAGCCGGTCGGCGGCGGCCTCCGCGCGGGGGCGGTCGGGCGCGGCGTCCAGGAAGGCCACGGCGGCGTGGACCTCGTACGGATGCGACCGCTCCAGGGACTCCACCGCCTTCCAGCAGAAGTCCGTCGCGCGGAACAACCAGGCGTGCCACACGTCGTTGCGGTGCAGCGTCCCGACCACGGGGCCGGTCGTCAGCAGTGCGCTCGGCGGGTCGTCGACGATCGGGACGAACGGGGCCGTCGGATAGCCGCGCTGGCCGGGATGGACCGCGGGCAGCGCGCCGTCCGCGGTGGAGACCGCCGTCAGATAGCGGCACATGCGCTCCACGCGCTGCCCGCCGCACCGCCCGATGGCGTCCAGGACGTGCAGCGCGTGCGCGGTGTGCAGGGGCTGGCTGACCGGGCCGCGCAGATCGGGCTCCAGCGCGTGGCCGTATCCGCCGTCCGCGTTGCGGTACGCGTCCAGGGCGGTCTCCACGGCGTCGGCGTCGCCGTTCAGGAAGTGGTACGCGAAGAGGCGCTGCTCCAGCACACGCGCGGTGAGCCAGACGAAGTGCCCGGCGCGGACGAGCGGGGTGCGCGCCGGGGGCGTGGAAGGGAGTGGGGAAGCTCCTGTTTCGGCCATGCGTCAGACCGTAGGGCGGAAAGCGGCGCCGGCAGGCCGTCCCGGCCAGGGCCCACTCTCAGGGGCGGGATACTGGGTTCATGCGGTTGACGGTCTTCTGGGAGCGGATGTCGGAGTACTTCGGGACGGGGTACGCCGAGACCTTCGCGCGTGATCACGTGATGTCGGAGCTGGGCGGACGGACGGTGGACGAGGCGCTGAACTCCGGCTGGGAGGCGAAGGACGTGTGGCGAGTTGTCTGCTTGGTCATGAACGTGCCGCAGGAGAAGCGCTGACCGGACCCGGAAGATCGCAGGACGGCCACCGATTGTCGGTGGCGTGGGCGAGACTTGCAGCGTGACACCCACTGACGACGCCGGGCAGACCGCCCAGCACGCATCCCCGCTCGGCACCACGCCGCCCGTGCGGCCCCCGGGAGACCGTCCGGCCGGGCCGAGCCGGCGCATGCCGCGCTGGCTGCCGCGCGCCATGGTGCTCGCACTCGCCCTCATCGCCGTCTTCCAGCTCGGCAGTTGGGCCTTCCACCAGCTCACCGGGCTGCTGATCAACATCCTCATCGCGTTCTTCCTGGCTCTCGCCATCGAGCCCGCGGTGAGCTGGATGGCCTCGCGCGGAATGCGCCGTGGAGCGGCCACCGGCCTGGTCTTCCTGGGCGTGATCGTCGCGGCCGCGGGCTTCGTCACCATGCTCGGCTCCCTTCTCGCCGGCCAGATCGTCAAGATGGTCGAGGGCTTCCCGAGCTACCTCGACTCGGTCATCAACTGGATCAACGCCCACTTCCACACCGAGCTCAAGCGGGTGGACGTCCAGGAGGGGCTGCTGCGCTCCGACTGGCTGCGGGACTACGTGCAGAACAGCGCCACGGGCGTGCTCGACGTGTCCGCACAGGTGCTGGGCGGCCTCTTCCAGCTGCTGACGATCACCCTGTTCTCGTTCTACTTCGCCGCCGACGGTCCGCGGCTGCGGCGCGCGATCTGCTCCGTGCTGCCGCCGACCCGGCAGGCCGAGGTGCTGCGCGCGTGGGAGATCGCCGTCGACAAGACCGGCGGGTACATCTACTCGCGCGGTCTGATGGCGCTGATCTCCGGCATCGCCCACTACATCCTGCTCCAGGCACTGGACGTGCCGTACGCGCCCGTGCTCGCCGTGTGGGTGGGCCTGGTCTCGCAGTTCATCCCCACCATCGGCACGTATCTCGCGGGCGCGCTGCCGATGCTGATCGCCTTCACCGAAGACCCCTGGTACGCGCTGTGGGTGCTGGTCTTCGTCGTCATCTACCAGCAGTTCGAGAACTACGTGCTGCAACCCAAGCTGACCGCGAAGACCGTCGACATCCACCCCGCCGTGGCCTTCGGTTCGGTGATCGCGGGCACCGCGCTCCTCGGCGCCGTCGGCGCGCTGATCGCCATCCCCGCGGTCGCCACCCTCCAGGCGTTCCTTGGCGCCTACGTGAAGCGGTACGCCGTCACGGACGACCCGCGCGTGCAGGGCCACCGCAGACGCGGCGCGCAGACAGGCCTCTACACGCGCATGCGCACGCTGTGGGCCCGCCGGGCACCGGACCAGCAGGAAGCACAGGAAGCGCGGCAGCCGCAGGAAGCGCGGGAGCGGCAGGACACGCCGGCCGACAAGCCGACACCCGGAGCCGAGAAGGGCCCCGGGAACGCCCCCAGGGAACGGCCCGAAGACTGATCCACCGCGCGCCCAGGGACGCGTTCGGTGGTGAGTTCGGAGATGCCCTACGCAGGCGTCAGGGGCCGCTCGTGGACGGCTGTTCCAGCTCGGCGGTCAGGTCGGCCGCCCGCTCCCGTTCGTCCGTCAGCGTGTCGCGTTCCGCCTCGGTGAGGGGGAGGGCCGCCGCCTTGGCCAGCCGGGCCCGTGCGGTGGCCGCGTCGTCGAGCTGGGCGGCGAGATCGGCGCGCAGCACCAGAGCGCGGTAGTGCTCGCCCGCGCCCGCGGGGACCTCCTTCGCCAACGCCCGGTCGAGGATGCGCGCGCCCTGCGCGGGCTCGCCCTTGGAGACGCCGATCAGCCAGGCGTTGTGCAGTGCGCGGGCGAAGGGTTCCTTCGGCGCGGGAGCGTGCTCCAGGGACGCGCCGGTCGGCTGGCCGATGCGGATGCAGTTGCCGCCGGGGTCGGTCATCAGGAACTGACGCACGCCGTACGAGGTGTCCTTCAGCTGGCCGATGCGCGGAACACCACGGGTCGGGATGCGGCCGTACGCCGCCTTCAGGGCGGCACGGAAGGCGGCGTAGAGCTCGTCGACACGGTCGGTGACGACGTAGCAGGTGGACCAGGACTCGGCCGGTACCACCGACTTGTGGCCGAAGAACTGAAGCTCGATGCCGCCGAGGCTGATCGCCGCGAACGGGTTGGGACGGGTCTGCAAGTGGTCCACGGCGAAGCCCAAGTGCTCGTAGAACTCCACCAGTTCGGGGATGGACGGGCAGGGGAGGATCGGGATCGTCTTCTCGGCCATGGGTTCGACCGTAGGCGCACGGAGCCCACTAATCAAATTTGATTTGTGGGGGCGGACGGGTGGCGGGTGAGTGTCTGTGAGAGAGGTGTGCCCGTGCCGCGTGGTGCGCTTGACACCAAAATCGAACATCCATTCTTATGGAGGCGTCGGCGAGGCTGACGGCAGTGATTTCGGCAGGGTTTGGGTGGAGAAGGACCCGAGTTATCCACAGGCCGAACCCACGTCGGGACGCATTGTCAGTGGCAGGCGTTAGCGTCTTTCACGTGAAGCGATCGACTCAAGCAAATCGGGTGGAACCCATGGCAGGTACCGACCGCGAGAAGGCTCTCGAAGCCGCACTCGCACAGATTGAACGGCAATTCGGCAAGGGCGCGGTCATGCGCATGGGTGACCGGACGATGGAGCCCATCGAGGTCATCCCGACCGGATCGACCGCGCTCGACGTGGCCCTCGGCGTCGGCGGACTCCCGCGCGGCCGAGTGGTCGAGGTCTACGGACCGGAGTCCTCCGGCAAGACGACCCTGACCCTGCACGCGGTGGCGAACGCACAGCGGGCCGGCGGCCAGGTCGCCTTCGTGGACGCCGAGCACGCCCTCGACCCCGAGTACGCGAAGAAGCTCGGTGTCGACATCGACAACCTGATCCTCTCCCAGCCGGACAACGGCGAGCAGGCGCTGGAGATCGTGGACATGCTGGTCCGCTCCGGCGCGCTCGACCTGATCGTCATCGACTCCGTCGCCGCGCTCGTCCCGCGCGCGGAGATCGAGGGCGAGATGGGCGACAGCCACGTCGGTCTCCAGGCCCGGCTGATGAGCCAGGCCCTGCGGAAGATCACCAGCGCGCTCAACCAGTCCAAGACCACCGCGATCTTCATCAACCAGCTCCGCGAGAAGATCGGCGTGATGTTCGGCTCCCCGGAGACCACGACCGGTGGCCGGGCGCTGAAGTTCTACGCCTCGGTGCGGCTCGACATCCGTCGTATCGAGACGCTGAAGGACGGCACGGACGCGGTCGGCAACCGCACCCGCGTCAAGGTCGTCAAGAACAAGGTCGCGCCGCCCTTCAAGCAGGCCGAGTTCGACATCCTCTACGGCCAGGGCATCAGCCGCGAGGGCGGCCTGATCGACATGGGCGTGGAGAACGGCTTCGTCCGCAAGGCCGGCGCCTGGTACACGTACGAGGGCGACCAGCTCGGTCAGGGCAAGGAGAACGCGCGCAACTTCCTGAAGGACAACCCCGACCTGGCCAACGAGATCGAGAAGAAGATCCTGGAGAAGCTGGGCGTCGGCGTACGGCCTCAGGAGCCGACCGCCGAGCCGGGCGCGGACGCCGCCGCGGTCACCGCCTCCGCCCCCGCCGCCACTCCGGCCGCCGCCGACCCGAAGTCGGTGCCCGCACCGGCGGCCAAGACGGCCAAGGCCAAGGCCCCGGCGGCCAAGAGCTGATCCCGTGACACGGCGAACCGACTGGGCGGAGTACGCCGAGTACTACGCCCGCCCGGGCACTCCGCGCGAGCCGGGAACAGGGGGCGACGGGGGCTTCGCCGGGGACGGCGACGGCCGGCCGGACGGTGGGTCTTACAGAGGCGCCGGGGCCGGCACGGGCGCGGCGCCCGGCACGTACGCGGACGGGGCCGTGTACGGCGACGGTGGCAGTGGCGTTGGTGGTGGGGATCGTGGTGCGGGCGGCGGTCGTCTCGGGGGCGACCGGAGGCCGCGTGGCGAGGGTGGCTCACGTGCGGGGCGTGGGCGCCGTCGGCGTGGTTCCGCGGAGCCGTCCGGAGTGGACGAAGGCGCCTTCTCCTCGTCGAGGGCCGAGAAGGAGGAGTCTTCAGGGGACCCGGTTGAGCGGGCTCGGGCGATCTGCCTGCGCCTGCTCACCGGGACCCCGCGGACCCGCAAGCAACTCGCCGACGCCCTGCGCAAGCGGGAGATCCCCGACGAGGTCGCGGAGGAGGTGCTGTCGCGGTTCGAGGAGGTCGGGCTGATCAACGACGGGGCGTTCGCCGACGCCTGGGTGGAGTCCCGGCACCACGGTCGTGGGCTGGCCCGTCGCGCGCTCGCCCAGGAACTGCGGACCAAAGGGGTCGACTCCACACTCATCGAGGCGGCGGTCTCCCAACTCGACTCCGATCAGGAAGAAGTGACCGCGCGTGAGCTGGTCGCCCGCAAGCTGCGCGCCACCCGCGGCCTCGACCGGGACAAGCGACTACGCCGCCTCGCCGGGATGCTCGCCCGCAAGGGCTATTCCGAGGGCCTGGCGCTGAGAGTCGTCCGGCAGGCGCTGGAGGAAGAGGGTGAGGAGACGGACTTCCTGGGGGACGAGGGGTACTGACGGGGGTACTGACGAGGCGTCACGGGGGTTATGCGTGGTGAGCGTTGGTGGACCGGACCGGGGGGTCGGTCCACCGGCAGGCCCTGGACACGGTGGGCGCGCGGGGGCGTTGATCGCGTTCAGGGCCCGGTGAAGAGCCGCGGTCCGGTGCTACGAGGGTGCTTGCACCGGCAGCCCGGCGGCCCTCCAGGCCTGGAAGCCACCCACCAGGTCCGTGGCCCGGTACAGCCCCAGGCGGTGCAGGGACTCGGCGGCGAGGCTGGACGCGTAGCCCTCGTTGCAGATCACCACAACCCGCAGGTCATGGCCGACGGCCTCGGGGAGACGGTGGCTGCCGTACGGGTCCAGACGCCATTCCAGCTCGTTGCGTTCGACGATCACGGCGCCGGGGATCACACCGTCCTGGTCGCGCAGGGCGGCGTAGCGGATGTCGACGAGCAGCGCCTGGTCGGACTGGGCGGCGTCGAAGGCCTCGCGGGGTTCGATCCGCTCGTAGCCGGAGCGGACCCGTTCCAGCAGCTCGTCTATCCCGACGGAGCGCGCGCTGCTCGCAGCTCCGGCTCCGGCTTCAGTGCTCCCGCCGGAGGCGTTCGCGTCGCCGTTCGCGGTGCCGGCGGTCACTGCCAGTCCTCCGGCCGCTCGACCTGCTCCAGGCGCAGTACCTGGCCCGTGCGGCTGTAGCGGCGGATGCGCGGCAGCGGCGGGTAGTAGGCGTGGACGGAGATGGCGTGGTGCTCGTCGGACTCGTTGAGCACCTCGTGGACGTGGTGGTGGCCGAAGGCGCGGCCGCGCCCGGCGGGCAGTCGTCGTTCGCGGTCCACCTCCTCCGACAGCTCCAGGGTCTTCCAGCCGTCGGTGGGCAGGCGCGCGGCGAGCGAGAACTCCCTCAACTCGCCCTGCGCGGTGAGGAAGGCGCCGACCGAGTCGGCGTGGTCGTGCCAGCCGGTACCCGAACCGGGCGGCCAGCCGATGAGCCAGGCCTCACTGCCGCCCGGGCCTTCGAGCCGCACCCAGGTGCGGCCCTCGGGGTCGAGGGGCAGCGAGGCGATCAGCTCGGTGTCGGCGGCGGTGCGCCGTACGAAGTCCAGGAGGTCCGCCTGCGTCGGACCCGCGGGGGCGGGAGCGGCGGCGGCGGTACGTGCGGTGGCGGGAGAAGGGGAGACAGACAACGGGCACCGTCCTGATGAGCGTTCGCGGAGAGCGCGCGACGGGCTCGGAGGCGGGCGCGCTCGGGAGAGAGGGAATGCGAAATCAGCAGGACGGGCGACACACGCAGCCCATGTAGCGGACCAGGTCCATATGGACCCTCCGCCACAGGTGCACGCAAGTGTCAGTCATGTTCCGGAGTACACCACGCTGCTACAGATCGGTCAACTCGCACTCACGATGCGGACAGTACGGAGCAGTTCGGGGGTGGGGAGGGGGAGTTGGGGGTGGCGGGAGGGGCTGGGGTGGTGATCGGCAGGTGGTGTTTCCAGCCCCTCACTACCGCGCCTCCACCCCTCACCTACCGCGCCTCCACCGCTCACCACCTCCGCCGTCCACTCCTCACCACCGCTGCCGTCCTCCCCGGTCACCACCTCCGCCGTCCCCCCCCGTCACCACCTCCGCCGTCCACTCCTCGCCTCCCCGGCCGTCCATCCGTCAGCGGGACCCGGCCGAGGCCCCCGCTTCCGCCTCCGTGCCCGCTCCGGCCTTCGCGCCCGATCCCGTCCCGGTGCCCTCCGCGCCCGCGCTCCCGGGGTCTCCGGGCGGCCCTCCGAGGGTCGCCTCGGCCGCGGTGTACAGGTCGGCCGGGCGGACGCCGTTCAGGGCCGTGACCAGGTGGCCGTCGGGGCGGATCAGGAGGACGGTGTGGGCGCCGGCGCCCGGGTAGTCCTCGGCGACCAGCAGCTCGGCGGGATGGGGGAGGGCCGTCACCGCGGCGGCCAGCCGGGGCATGATCCCGGCGGTCACCCAGTGTCGCCGCTCCCACACACCCGTGCCCGGCGCGATCAGCAGCACCAGGAGCGCGCCCCGGCCGAGCCGGTCCCGCAGCCGCACGAAGGAGCCGTCCTCCGCGGTCACCCGTACGTCGACGACCGGCGATCCGGGCGGGGTGTCCACCGGCACCTCGCCCTCGAGGTGCCGGGGCGCGAGCGGTGACCCGGCGTACGAGCCCGGCGCGCCCAGCGGTCCGCGCCCCAGGTGGCCGTCGGTGAGCAGCAGGTCGTGGCCGCGGGCGGCGCCGGGTACGTAGCCGCGCAGGCCTCCGCCGCCGCGCAGCAGCGGCAGGGTCTGGTCGGCGGCGCGCAGCCGGGCGGCGACGACCGCGCGCCGCTCGGTCTGGTAGCTGTCCAGCAGCGCCTCGTGCGGCCCGTGGTGCCAGGCGAGGGCCAGTTTCCAGGCGAGGTTGTCGGCGTCCCGGAGGCTCTCGTCCAGCCCCTGTGTGCCGAACGCGCCGAGCAGATGCGCGGCGTCTCCCGCGAGGAAGACCCGACCGACGCGCCAGCGCCGCGCGAGCCGGTGGTGGACGGTATGGACACCGGTGTCCAGGAGCTCGTACGGCGGTGTCGAGCCGTTGGTCCAGCCCGCCAGGGTCTCCCGGACGCGGGCCACGAGGAGCTCGGGTGTGACGAGGTCCTTGCCGGGCGGCAGCAGCCAGTCCAGGCGCCAGACGCCGTCCGGCAGCGGGCGGCCGGTCACCTCGCCGCCGGAGGGGCCCGTCGTCCGCCACGGCGGCAGCCGGTGCAGCAACGCATGGTCGGGCCAGGGGAGTTCGGTGCGCAGAGCGGCGACGGCGTGGCGTTCGACCGCCGTACGGCCCGGGAAGCGGATGTCCTGGAGTTTGCGCACCGTCGAGCGGGGGCCGTCGCAGCCGACCAGGTAACTGCCCCGCCACCAGGTGGAGTTGGGGCCGCGGGTGTGCGCGGTGACGCCCGAGGGCTCCTGCTCGACGGTGTCGAGGCGGCTGTCGGTGGCGACCTTGACCAGCCGCTCGCCCGCGAGGGCGGCGCGCAGGGCGCCGGTCAGTACGTGCTGGGCGATGTGCAGGGGGGCGGGGCCGCCGGACTCGACGACATCGGCGCCGTCGGCCTCGTCGGGGACGCCGTGGTCATCGTCGTAGAACGTGATCTCGCGCATCACCTGTCTGCGCCGCATCGACCGCCATCCGGCCCAGTGGGTGCCGGTGTCGGCGAGGGGGCGGCCGGTGAGGCGTTCCATGAGGGCGGTGGTGTCCTCGCGGAGCACAACCGTGCGGGCGAGGCGGGGTTCGTCCTTGCCGGGGCCCTCGTCGAGGACGACGCACGGCACCTCCTGACGCGCCAGCGCCAGGGCGAGCGTGAGCCCTACGGGCCCCGCTCCGACGATGATCACCGGGTCCACGGCGCGGCGCCCCCTGCGCACGGCGGTGTCCCCAGGGACATATGTGAACACAAGGTTGGAGCAGGGTGCACGATCACAGAACGTATGCAACCTATTGCCGGTGCTTGCGTCAAGTGACAAGGGGCAGTGGCGATCATGCCACTGCCCCCGTTTCGCTGTGGGTTATTGACGGATCATCAGAGGCCGCCGCTGTTGGAGCCCGAGCCGAAGGAACCGCCGACCTCGGCCGCGTTGAGGTCGTCCACCTTCCCGGCCCCGAGCACCGCCCCCGTGCTCCGCTTGCTGCGCCGCAGCCGCTTCTCCAGCCAGCTCGCGAAGCTGGTGAGGATGAAGTTCACGATGATGTAGATGATCGCGACGACGATGAAGCTGGGGATGACGTTCGCGTAGTTGGCCGCGAGCGTGCCGCGTGTGTTCAGCAGGTCGGTGAACCCGATCATCACGCCGCCGAGCGCGGTGTCCTTCACGATGACGACCAGCTGGCTCACGATGGCCGGCAGCATCGCCGTGACGGCTTGCGGGAGCAGGATGGTCCGCATGGTCTGGCTCTTGCGCAGACCGATCGCCTGGGCGGCCTCCGTCTGCCCCTTGGGCAGGGACAGGATGCCCGCACGGACGATCTCGGCGAGGACGGACGCGTTGTACAGCACCAGGCCGGTGACGACCGCGTACAGCGGCCGCTCCTCGCTGCTGACGCCCGTGGAGCGGGCGAAGAACTCGTTCGCGAACAGGATCAGCAGCAGGACCGGGATGGACCGGAAGAACTCGACGACCGCGCCGGCCGGGATCCGCACCCAACGGTGGTCGGACAGACGGGCGATACCGAAGAACGCACCCAGTGGCAGCGCGATGACCATCGCCAGCGCCGCGGCCTTCATGGTGTCGGCGAGGCCGGGAAGCAGGTAGGTCGTCCAGGCCTCGGACTGGGTGAAGGGCTTCCACAGGGCCCATTCCAGCTGGCCCTTGTCGTCCATCACACGCCAGACCCACCACAGCACCAGGGCGAGTACGGCGAAGAAGACCACCGAGAAGATGATGTTGCGCCGCTTGGCCCTGGGGCCGGGGGCGTCGTAGAGAACGGAGGTCATCGCTTCACCGCCAGTCGCTTGCTCAGCCAGCCGAGGAAGAGGCCGGTGGGCAGGGTCAGTACCACGAAACCGAAGGCGAAGACCGCGCCGATGAGCAGCGTCTGCGCCTCGTTCTCGATCATTTCCTTCATCAGCAGTGCGGCTTCGGCCACGCCGATCGTGGCGGCCACCGTGGTGTTCTTGGTGAGCGCGATCAGTACGTTGGCCAGCGGGCCGATGACCGAGCGGAACGCCTGGGGCAGCACGATCAGGGAGAGGACCTGGATGAAGCTGAGCCCGAGGGCGCGCGCCGCCTCTGCCTGTCCCACCGGCACGGTGTTGATGCCGGAACGCAGCGCCTCGCAGACGAAGGCCGCGGTGTAGGCGACCAGGCCGAGTACCGCCAGCCGGAAGCCCTGGAGTTCGAAGTCGTCCGGCGCCCCCATCGTCACGCCGAAGATGTCGGCGAGACCGAGCGAGGTGAAGACGATAATGACCGTCAGAGGGATGTTCCGGACGATGTTCACGTAGGCGGTGCCGAACCCGCGCATCAACGGAACCGGGCTGACCCGCATGGCCGCCAGCAGCGTGCCCCAGATCAGGGAGCCGATCCCGGAGAAGACGGTGAGCTGCACCGTGACCCAGAAAGCGCCCAACAGGCTCGGGTCGTCATAGTCAGAAAGAAAATCGAACACGATCTCCCGCGCTTCCGGGTGTGTGACGTACGTGGCGGATGGGGCGCGCCGCCGCCGTGTTCGCGTCGTACGGCGGCACGCCTGAGAAACCCGCGTTGCTGCGGATCCGCGTGTGCGGAGGCCCGTCGGGCGGGCACCCGGCTGTTACGAGACGATGTCGCCGATCTTCGGCGCGGGCTCGTTCTTGTAGTTGGCCGGGCCGAAGTTGTCCTTGACGGCCTTGTCCCAGGCGCCGTCGCTCTCCATCTTCTCCAGCGCGGCGTTGATCTTGTCGACGGTCGCGGTGTCGCCCTTCTTGACGCCGATGCCGTAGTTCTCGTTGCTCAGCTTCAGGCCGGCGAGCTTGAACTGACCCTGGTACTGCTCCTGCGCGGCGAAGCCCGCGAGGATCGAGTCGTCGGTGGTCAGGGCGTCGACCGCGCCACTCTGGAGAGCGGCGATGCACTCCGAGTAGGTGCCGTTCTCCTTCAGCTGCGCGTCCGGAGCGAAGTCGTCCTTCACGTTCTGCGCGGAGGTGGAGCCGGTGACGGAACAGAGCTTCTTGTCGTTCAGGTCCGTCGCCTCGGTGATGTCCGAGTCCGCCTTCACCAGCAGGTCCTGGTGGGCCAGCAGGTACGGGCCGGCGAAGTCGACCTTCTCCTGGCGCTCCGGCGTGATGGAGTACGTCGCGGCGATGAACTTCACGTCGCCACGGGCCAGCGCGTTCTCGCGGTCCGCGCTCTTCGTCTCGACGAACTCGATCTGGTCCGGCTCGTAGCCGAGTTCCTTCGCCACGTACGTCGCGACGTCCACGTCGAAGCCGGAGAAGTCGCCGTTCGGCTCCTTCAGGCCCAGGCCGGGCTGGTCGTACTTGATGCCGATCTTGATGCTGCTGCCGCCGCTGGAGCCGGAGTCGCTCTCGTTGCTGCTGTCGTCGCCGCCACAGGCCGTCGCGGTCAGGGAGAGGACGAGCGCGGCCGCTGCCGCTGCGGTGACCTTGCGGAGCTTCATGGTGAACATCCTTCGTGTGAAGAGGAGGTGCCGTCGTTGCGGGTGGCGCGGCTCGTCGCCGGGGCGGCGAGCGCTCGTCGTGTGGTGCAGGAACCGCTCGTCAGTGGTGCAGGATCTTCGACAGGAAGTCCCTGGCGCGGTCGCTGCGGGGGTTGCTGAAGAACTGGTCGGGCGCAGCCTCTTCGACGATCCGGCCGTCCGCCATGAACACCACGCGGTTTGCGGCCGATCGTGCGAAACCCATCTCGTGGGTCACGACGATCATCGTCATCCCGTCGCGGGCCAGCTGCTGCATGACCTCCAGGACCTCGTTGATCATCTCCGGGTCGAGGGCCGAGGTCGGCTCGTCGAACAGCATGACCTTCGGACCCATGGCGAGCGCCCGCGCGATGGCGACGCGCTGCTGCTGGCCGCCGGAGAGCTGGGCCGGGTACTTGTCGGCCTGGTTGGCGACGCCCACCCGGTCGAGCAGGGCCCGCGCGTTCTCCTCGGCTGCCTTCTTGTCGGCCTTGCGGACCTTGATCTGGCCGAGCATCACGTTCTCGAGCACGGTCTTGTGCGCGAAGAGATTGAAGGACTGGAACACCATGCCGACATCGGCTCGCAGTCGGGCCAGCTCCTTGCCCTCCTGGGGCAGCGGCTTGCCGTCGATCGCGATATCGCCCGAGTCGATGGTCTCCAGACGGTTGATGGTGCGGCACAGGGTGGACTTACCGGACCCGGAGGGCCCGATGACCACGACGACCTCGCCGCGGGCGATCGTCAGATCAATGTCCTGGAGCACGTGCAACGCGCCGAAGTGCTTGTTGACGCTCTTCAGGACGACCAGCTCGCCTGTCGCGGCCACATCTTCCTTGGCCACCGATACTTCGGTCATCGCTTACTGGCTCCGTCCTCCTCGGTTTCGGAGGACAGTAGCTACCCTACGCGACCAGCGTCATTACATCTGAGGCGAATTTGAGTATCACGATCCGATAGCGGACCGACACGGGTCGTAGCAGGGCAGACCTGGGCGCGTATCGGCCGGGTAACGGAAGGCGCACACGGGTGGAACCCCCTTGACGGGGTCGGCGTCCATCGGCGTGACTGCCTTGGTGCACGCGCGCGTGCGCAGCAAGTGACGTCCAGTCGTTGATCTTTCTAACCTTAGAGACCGTACGCACGATGAACCGGAGGAGGCCGGGATGAGACTGCTCCTAGTCGAGGACGACAACCACGTCGCCGCCGCGCTGTCCGCGGTCCTCGCCCGGCACGGTTTCGACGTCACCCACGCGCGCAACGGCGAGGAGGCCCTCCAGGCCCTCGTCCCGGAGGGCGGCGGTTCCGAGGTCGCCAACTTCGGTGTGGTCCTGCTCGACCTCGGCCTGCCCGACCAGGACGGCTACGAGGTCTGCGGCAAGATCCGAAAACGCACCAGCATCCCGGTGATCATGGTGACCGCGCGGTCCGACGTCCGCTCCCGCATCCACGGCCTCAACCTCGGCGCCGACGACTACGTCGTGAAGCCGTACGACACCGGTGAACTGCTCGCCCGTATCCACGCCGTGAGCCGCCGCACCGTCGCGGAGGACGCCGGCGCCGGCGGCGAGGGCGCCCTGCTCCTGGGGCCCATGCGGATCGAGCTGCCCACGCGGCAGGTCACCGTGGAGGGCTCGGTCGTCCAGCTGACCCGCAAGGAGTTCGATCTGCTCGCCCTGCTCGCCCAGCGCCCCGGTGTGGTCTTCCGCCGGGAGCAGATCATCAGCGAGGTGTGGCGGACCAGCTGGGAGGGGACCGGGCGCACCCTGGAGGTGCACGTCGCCTCGCTCCGCGCGAAGCTGCGGATGCCGGCGCTGATCGAGACCGTACGCGGCGTCGGCTACCGGCTCGTCGCCCCGGCCGCCTAGCGGGTACGTGTGCGCACCAGGCTTCTGCCGCTGCTCATCGTCCTGATGGCGGCCGTACTGCTGGCACTCGGCGTGCCGCTCGCCGTCAGCACGGCCTCCGCCGAGCAGCAGAAGGTGGTCGTCGACCGGATCGACGACACGGCGTTCTTCGCGGCCGTCGCCCAGTTCGTGACGCCCTCCTCGTCCACCGTCCTGGACGAACGCCAGGAGACACTCAGCAGCGAACTCACCAGCTACCACAAGGTCTACGGCATTCGCGTCGGCGTCTTCTACCGCAGCGACGCGCCCATGGCGCACGCGCCCGGCGACTGGTTCCTGCCCGACGAGGGCGAGGTGCGCGACGCCTTCGACGAGGCGCTGCTCAGCCGGCGCAGCGACGATCCCGAGCAGGTGTGGCCGTGGCAGCGCGAGCGGCTCGTCGTCGCCTCGCCGGTGATCCGGGACGGCGATGTCGTCGCGGTCGTCGTCACGGACTCGCCGACCGGGCAACTGCGCTCCCGGATCCTGGAGTCCTGGCTGGTCATCGCCGCCGGACTGGTGGCCGCGATGCTGGTCGCGGTCGGTGCCGCGCTGCGGCTCACCGGCTGGGTGCTCAGACCCGTACGGATTCTCGACGCCACCACCCACGACATCGCCACCGGACGGCTGAAGTCCCGGGTCGCGGTGGCGGGCGGGCCGCCGGAACTGCGGCGCCTGGCCCGGTCGTTCAACGAGATGGCGGACAACGTCGAGGACGTCCTGGAGCAGCAGCGCGCCTTCGTCGCCGACGCCTCGCACCAGCTGCGCAACCCGCTCGCCGCGCTGCTGCTGCGGATGGAGCTGCTCGGCCTCACCGTGCCCGAGGCCCACGAGGAGATCGCGTCGGTCCAGGCCGAGGGCAAGCGGCTCGCCCAGGTCCTCGACGATCTGCTCGACCTGGCGCTCGCCGAGCACGCGGAGGCCGACCTGCGGCTGACCGACATCGGCGCGCTCACCGCGGAGCGGGTCGCGGCCTGGTCGCCGACCGCCGACGCCAAGGGGGTACGGCTCACCGGGGACTGCCCGCCCACCACCGCCTGGGTCGATCCGATCGCCCTGTCCAGCGCCCTGGACGCGGTGATCGACAACGCGGTGAAGTTCACCCCGGCCGACGAGACCGTCACGGTGACCGTCGCCCCCAATGGCGAGACCTCGACCATCGCCGTCGCCGACCGCGGCCCCGGCCTCACCGACGAGGAACTCACCCGCGTCGGCGACCGCTTCTGGCGCAGCGGCCGCCACCAGAACATCAAGGGCTCCGGTCTTGGCCTGTCCATCTCCCGGGCCCTGCTGGCCGCGGGCGGCGGCTCGATCACGTACGACCACCACGCCCCGCACGGGCTGCGGGTGACGGTGCGGGTGCCGCGCAGCGGCCCCGGGGCCCGGACGGACGACTACGGCTTCACGGACCGGTAGTAGCGGCGGGCGCCCTCGTGCAGCGCCAGCGGGTCCGTGTAGATCGCCGTGCGCAGGTCGACCAGCTGGGCGGAGTGGACGTGCGCGCCGATGCCGTCGCGGCTCTTGATCACGGTGCGGGTGAGCCACTCGGTGAGCCGGGGATCCATGTCCTTGCGGGTGATCAGCACGTTGGAGACCGCCATGGTGGGCACCGTGCTGCCGTGCTGGATCGACGGGTACGCCGACTCCGGCATGTTGGTGGCGCGGTAGTAGTGCGTGCCCTCGTCCTTGTTGTGCAGCCGGGCCACGAACCCGGCGTCGAGCGGCAGGAACTTGAAGCTGAAGGTGTCGGCCAGCTCGGTCAGCCCGTCCGTCGGCAGCCCGCCGGACCAGAAGAACGCGTCGATCTCGCCCCGCTCCAGCCGGTCGGGGGCCGAGTCGATGCCGTCGGACAGCGGGGTGATGTCGTTGCGCGGATCGATGCCGGCGGCCTCCAGCACCCGGTCGGCGATCAGCCGCACCCCGGACCGCGGCGGACCGACGGCCACCCGCTTGCCGCGCAGCGCCGAGATGGTGGAGATGCCCGAGGAACGCGGGACGACGATGTGCGTGTAGTCGTCGTACAGGCGCGCCACACCGCGCAGCCGGTCGGCGCCGGGACCGCCGTCCAGCTTGTACGTCTCCACCGCGTCGGCCGCCGCGATGGCGAAGTCCGCCGTACCGGCCGCCACGCGCGCGACGTTCTGCTGCGAACCGTCGCTGGTCTGGAGCTCGATCTTCAGGTCCGGCATGTCCCGGTCCAGCTCGGACCGCAGCAGCTCGCCGTACTCCTGGTAGACACCGCGCGGTGTGCCCGTACTGAAAGTGATCGTCCCGCGCGGTGGGTCCTCGCCCAGCGGGAGCAGCCACCACAGCAGCAGCCCCAGGACGACGGCGCCGGCGGTCGCGCCCTGTAGGGCGCGGCGGCGGCCGATCCGGGGGAGCACTCGGGACATGCGGGCGATCCTGCCAGCCGGGACGCGCCGGTGACCAGGGCCGGAATCACAACGAGACGTTCGGCGGCCGGGCCCGGGGCGTTGTCAGTGGCGGCCGTTACAGTCGCGGCATGAGTACCTCGCCCGCCGATCTGGTCCGTGAATTCCACCGCGTCTTCGGGCTGGACGCCCGCAGCGCCCCCGGTGAGATCTCCCCGGAGCTGGCCGCCCACCGGGGCGAACTGCTCGCCGAGGAGGCCGCCGAGGTCGCCGAGGTGGCCGTCGAGGGCCCGCTCGACCGGCTCGCGCACGAACTGGCGGACGTCGTCTACGTCGCCTACGGCACCGCGCTGGTGCACGGCATCGACTTGGACGCGGTACTCGCCGAGATCCACCGCTCCAACATGACCAAGCTGGGCCCCGACGGCCAGGTCGCCCGCCGCGCGGACGGCAAGGTGCTCAAGGGGGAGCACTACGAGGCTCCGGACGTGTCTGCGGTGCTGCGCCGCCAGGGCTGGAAGGCGGCCTCGGCGGCGGGTGAGAACAGGCCCTGACCACGGCCTGTGGACAACTGGAGCCGACGGAGAACAGCGCACTATTCTCGAACACCTGCCTCACTGACTGTGGGAGGTCGGTGACGGTACGACGTTTTTCGGCCAACGGGGGAGATGGCGTGCCACGTGGAGAGCGGCCACTGGAGTCGGGCGACGGACCGCTGGTGCGGTTCGCCGTCGAACTGCGCAAGCTGCGGCAGAACGCGGGCAACCCGCCGTACCGGAGGCTGGCCGAGCGCGCGCACTACTCGATCTCGACCCTGTCCAGCGCCGCGTCCGGACAGCGCCTGCCGACCCTTGCGGTGACCCTGGCGTACGTGCGCGCCTGCGGCGGCGACGTGGCGGAGTGGGAGCGGACCTGGCGAGAACTCGCGTTACAGCTGGGCGAGGCCGCCGAGCCGGAGACCACCGAGAACGAGGGGCGGCCGCCGTACGTGGGGCTGGCGGCGTTCCAGGCCCGGGACGCCGACTGGTTCTTCGGCCGCGAGCAGCTTGTCGCCGAGCTGACCGAACGGCTGGGCAGGCAGCGGTTCGTCGCGGTGCTCGGGGCGTCCGGGTCGGGCAAGTCGTCCCTGCTGCGCGCCGGGCTGGTCCCCGCGCTGGACGAGGAGGCCGCCGTGGTGGTGTTCACCCCCGGGGCGCAGCCGCTGGAGGAGTGCGCGATACGGCTCGGCGCGCAGGCCGGGGTGACACCGGGCGCGTTACGGACCGAACTCGCCGCCGACGCGCAGAACCTGGGACGCGTCGTCCGGCAGATCTCCGCCCGCCCCGAGCACAACGGCCGTGAAGTCGTCCTCGTCGTCGACCAGTTCGAGGAGGTCTTCACCCTCTGCAAGGACGAGGCCGAGCGGAACCGCTTCATCACCGCGCTCGTGACCGCCGCGACGGCCGAGGGCAGCACCTGCCGGGTGGTGCTCGGGGTCCGCGCCGACTTCTACGCCCACTGCACCGGCCACGCGCGGCTGGCCGAGGCGATGCGGGACGCGCAGGTGCCCGTCGGGCCGATGAGCCTGGAGGAGCTGCGGCAGGCGGTGGCGGGACCGGCCGGGCGCGCCGGACTCACCGTGCAGGGCGCGCTCCTGGCCACGCTGACCACGCAGGCCCACGGACAGGTCGGCGTGCTGCCGCTGCTGTCGCACGCGTTGCTGGAGACCTGGCGGCGACGGCGCGGCAACGCCCTGACACTGGAGGCGTTCCAGGCGACCGGCGGACTTGAGGGCTCACTCGCGCGGACGGCGGAGGCCTTCTACCAGGGCCTGGCGGACTCCCAGAAAGAGCTGGCCCGGCAGGTGTTCCTGCGGCTCACGGCGCTGGGCGACGGCACGGAGGACACCCGCCGGCCCGCCGGTGTCGAGGACCTGGAGGGGCTGACCGGCACCAACTGCGAGGATCTCGGCGTCATGCTGGACGGGGCCGCCCGCGCCCGGCTGCTGACGCTCGACCGGGACCGGGTCGAGCTGGCCCACGAGGCGCTGATCCGCTGCTGGCCCCGGCTGCACCAGTGGCTGGCCGAGGACCGGGAGGCGCTGCGCACCCAACAGCAGCTCAGCGACGCCGCCCAGGAGTGGCAGCGGCTCGGCCGTGACTCCGGCGCGCTGTACCGCGGCACGCGGCTGACGCTGGCCGCCGGGCTCTCGCAGCGCGTCCTGTCCACGGGTGAGCGCGCGTTCCTGCGGGCGGGCCTGGCCGCGCGGGCGGCCGAGGAGGCGGCGGCGCAGCGGCAGGCGCGCATCCAGCGCCGGCTTCTGGTGACTCTGGTGGTGTTGCTGGCGGTTGCCGTCACCGCGGGTGTCGTCGCGCTCGACCAGCGGTCGGCCGCGCTGGACGAGCGGCGCGTGGCCCTCTCCCGGGCCATGGCGGCCCAGTCGTCCGTCATGGCGGAGGGCCAGCCCGAGGCGTCGATGGCGTTGGCCGCGCGGGCGTTCGGCACGGCTCGTACGGTCGAGGCGCGCAGCGCGCTGCTGAGCACCCAGGCCGAGTTCTTCGACGGACGGCTGGCGGGCCACGGGGATCCGGTGAACGCGGTCGCCTTCCGGCCGGGCGGCGAGCAGGTGGCGACGGGCAGCTCGGACCGTACGGTCCGGATCTGGGACGTTGGCCGGCGACGGGTGGTCGCGACGCTGGAGGGACACCGCGGGATCGTCCTCACCCTCGCCTTCAGCCCCGACGGCAAGCGGCTCGCGGTCGGCACCGCGGACGAGCGGGTCCGGGTGTGGGACGTGGACCGGCGGCGCACCGTGACCTCCTTCTCCGGCAGTGCGCGCGGTCTCGCGTTCAGCCCGGACGGCAGGACGCTGGCGCACGGGGGATGGGACCGCCGGGTGACCCTCCGCGATGCCGGCACCGGCCGGACCGTCCGTGTTCTCTCCGGGCACGAGGACGCCGTGACCAGCCTCGCCTTCGACCCCACGGGCACACGGCTGGCCTCCGGCAGCGACGACCAGACGGTCCGGGTGTGGGAGGCCGACGACGCGCGCGCCGACCCGGTGGTCCTGCGGGGCCGCAGTGACGCCGTGAACAACGTGGCGTTCAGCCCCGACTCCAAGCTGCTCGCCGTCGGATACGCGAACCACACGGTCGCCCTCTGGGACACCCGCGGCGACCACCGCAGGCTCGCCGAACTGCGGGGCCACCGGGACCAGGTCAACAGCGTGGCCTTCAGCCATGACGGTGCCATGCTGGCCAGCGCCGGGGGCGAGGGCGTGGTGCTGCTGTGGGACGTGGCGGACCGCAGGGTGATCGCCCGGCTGCCCGGCCACACGGACTACGTGCTGGACGTGGCGTTCAGCTCGGGGGCGAACATGCTGGCGAGCGCCGGCTTCGACGGCACCGCCGTGCTGTGGGACCTGGACCGGTCGGTGATGATCAGCCATCCGCTGCGCGAGGTCGGCGCCCTGGCCCTCAGCCACGACGGCCGCACCCTCGCCGTCGCCGGGGACAACGCCGAGGTCGAGCTCTGGGACCCGGCCGAGCGCCGGCCCGCGGCGACACTGACGGGTCTCACGGGGATCGTACGGTCCATGGCGTTCAGCCCGGACGGCCGCACCCTCGTCACGGGCGGCAGCGACGGCACGGTCGGATTCTGGGACGTACGGACCCGCCGCCGCACGGGTGTGCTGCCCAGGCACACCGGCGCCGTCCACGCCGTGGCCTTCAGCGCGGACGGCCGCACGCTCGCCACGGCGGGCGCCGATCCGACGCTCAGGATCTGGAACGTGGCCGACCGCAGCAGGATCGCGGCCCTGGAAGGACACGACGACTACGTCAACGCCGTGGCGTTCAGCCCCGACGGACGGTCCCTGGCCACCGCGAGCGACGACGGCACGGCACGGCTGTGGGACCTGGGCGCCCGCCGCACGACGGCGGTTCTGAAGGGCCATGCCGGGGCGGTGCGGTCCGTGGCGTTCAGCCCGGACGGCCGTACCCTCGCCACGGGCAGCAACGACGGCACCGCGCGCCTGTGGGACATGAAGCCCCGCCGGGCGGCGAAGGTGCTGAGCGGGCACACCGGAGCGGTGCGGTCCGTGGCGTTCAGCCCGGACGGCCGCACCCTCGCCACGGTGAGCAACGACGGCACGGCCCGGGTGTGGGACCGTGCCGACGCAGGTATCAGAGTGCTGCTCTCGGGCCACACCGAGGCGGTGTCGGCGGTGGTCCACACGGCGGACGACCGGCTCCTGACGGGAAGCACCGACGGCACCGTGCGGATCTGGGACATGGACGAGGCCCGGCGCATCGGCTACATATGCCGTGTCGTCGACGCGTCCGACCGTCGGCAGGAGTCCGCCTCGGAATCGGGGGCCGATTCCGAGGCGGGAGCCGGCTCGGATGCGGGAGCCACCGAACAACTTCCCTGCCCCTGACCGCCCCTGTCACGCGAAGCGCACGTTGTCCTTCGTGAACCCGCGCCCGATGACCACGTCACCGTTCCACGGCATCTCGGCGAAGCCGCCACCGTTGTGCCAGGCCTTCAGGTCTCCGTTGGCCTGGACGCTGGCGAGTTCGGCGCGGCCGTCTCCGTCGAGGTCGGCGAAGTTGACGTTGTCCTTGGTGAAGCCGCGTCCGATGACGGCGTCACCGTTCCAGGGCATCTCGGCGAAGCCGGCCCCGTTGCGCCAGGCCTTGAGGTCGCCGTTTGGCTGCACGGACACCAGCTCGGACCGGCTGTCGCCCGACAGCGACGCCCCACTCGGGCGGCCGTCGACGATGTTGTGGTAGCGGTACGGCTTGAACTGGCTCGGAGTGCTGAAGTAGGGGTACGGGATCTTGCGGTAGACCGTGTTGGCGTCGCCGGACTGCTCGTAACCCCAGTACGAGGACTGCCCGTCGTCGGCCCACTTGTCGAAGAGCACAACGTGGCGGGTGTTGGAGTTGCCCTGGGCGTCGAGCAGGATGTCGCCGGTCTTCAGATCGCCCTTGGCGATGGGGTGGCTGAAGTCCAGCAGGCCCACCGTGTTGGGCCCGGGGCCCGGGAGCCCCCAGGCCATCGACACGTACCCCGAACAGTCGGTGCGGTAGGTGCCGTACTCGTTGGTGTGGGTGGCGTGCTGGTCGTACGGCACCGTGGGCCGCAGCCAGCTCCGGGCCCGCAGGACGACCTCGTCCCGGGTGATCTGCGGGGCGGCGGCGAGCGCGGCCGCGTCCACCGTCGTCCGCGGGGCGGACGCCGACTCACCGCCGACGGCGGCCGGTTGGGCCGTCGCGGACGGGGCCGCGGTCAGCAGTGTCGCGAGGGTGACCGTCGTCGCGACGGCCCATCTGGTGGCGCGGGCGCTCTTGTTGTTCTGCATGTGTCTCCCCCTGAGCGTGGTGTTCCGGTGACGGGGTGTACGTGTCCCCGCGACGCGTGGTCGGTGGCGTCGCGCTCCGGTGAGCCGGTCGAGGGCTCCCTTGGCCAAAGCTGACCACGCCGGGCGTTGTTCGGGTTCGGTGCCCGGCGCCGAACAAACGGATACCGAACAACGGCAGCGGGCCGTACACGCGTTGACCGCGCGGGCACAGCAGGGGGAGAGGTGGCCGCCCGCCCTTCCGGGCGGACGGCACTACGTTGCGGATCCGGCCTGGACGGTCTCGCTGCCCGCGAGCTTCCACTCCCGGTGCAGGGTGCCCAGCGGGATGTCGTGCAGGATGATCGGCGTACCGAAGACGGACAGCTGGAGGCGGAGCGTTCCCTTGAGGTCCACGCCGCCGTACACGCCCCAGACCGCCGGGTCGCCGGAGGTGTCGACCGAGGCCTCGCCGCGCAGATACGGGGCCAGGTCGGCGAGGACGCCCACAGTGCCGTAGAGGCCGACACCGGCCTCGGCGCCGAGGACCGCCTTGACCTTGCCGGCCGCCGTGACCGACGACTTGACCGGCGTGCTCGTCATCTCGGCGGAGCTGACCGGCTCCCAGCCCTCGGACAGGCCGAAGGAGCCGCCCGCCTCGAAGTCGCCCGTGAGGCTCTGTTCCATGTCGACGGTGACACTGCCGTCGCCGCTGATCTCCAGGTAGCACTTCAGGTCGAGGTTGACCACCACGGGCACCGGGCCGACCTGGAGGACCGGGTCGGCGTGCAGGGTGGCGAACGGGATCCGCAGCGGGGCCCGGGTGACCGCCGCGCGCCCCTTCAGGGCCCAGCCGGAGTCCCAGTCGCCGGAGACGCCCAGATACGCCGAGTCGGGAGCGGAGTCGGTGCCCGCACCGCCGTAGCGGAAGTCGACCTGCGGGGCGACCTGCACAAAGCCGGACACCGAGGCCGTCGCCGACACCGGGCCGGACTCGGCCTTCGGCAGCTTCGCCGTGACGTCGAGCCGCAGGCTGCCCAGCGGGACCGTGGCGCCCTCCGGGCCGACGTGTACGTCACCTGTCCTCGACCAGGAGACATCGACGTCGGGGAGGAGTTCCTCGACGTCGAAGGAGGCGGGGTCGACGGGCACCGAACCCTTCGCGGTGTCGTCGCCGAGCAGGGCGTTGAGCGTGGCCGGCTCGGTCTGGACCTCGGTGCCCCGGTCGGTCTGCCCGACGACCTCGGTGACCCGGGCGAGCAGGCCCTCGGGAGCGCCGGGCGCCGGGGCGCTGGCGATGACGTCACCGACGGCGGTGCCCCGCGGCGGCGCCGGGCTCTCGGCGCCGGGCGCGGGCGAACCGCCCTTGTCCTTCGGGGCGATGACGGCCCGCCGGGTCCGGCTGTCGTACGACGCCACCTTGAGGGACGTCCTGCGGGCGGTGGCCGGCTTGCCGGAACCGGCGGGGCTCGCGGTGGCCGCCGGGGTGTCCGCCGGGGCGGCGGCGACGGTCAGGGAGCGGTCGGCGGCGGCGGTCGTCTCGACCGTACGGGCGTCGGTGGCGCGGTCGGACGGGGGACGGTCGGCCTGCGGGGGAGCGGAGCAGCCGGCGGCGAGCAGAAGGCCGGCCACGGACACGACGGGGATCAGGGCACGCGAGTGCCGTACGCGTCTGCGCAAGGTCAGTCCAGGGGATGGTGGGGGGTGACGGGAACGACCGGCACGTCACGACACGGGCATGCGCCTCACAGGGAGGCATGCCCATGCTTCCTACTTGCCGGTAACCGCGCATGAGCATGCCACGAGCGACATGCGGCGGCTCCACATTCCCCCCACATCCTCAAGTGACCTGGCTCACCCAGGAGTTGGAGTGGGCGCCGGGCGCCTGCCGGGGAGTCGGGCGCCCACGGACGAGAGCCGGGCGTCCGTCGAGGAGGGTCGCGCGCCAGCCGACGAGGGTCGCGCGCCCGCCTGGCGAGGGTCGCGCGCCCGCCTGGCGAGCGCAGATCAGTCCCCCACGGTCATCCGCGCCGGCTCATGCCCCTCCTCCCGCCCCTCCGCCCGCATCTCCTGGCGGCGGCCCGCGCGGCGCCGGGTCCAGAGGGCGGCCAGGGGTTCCGTGTACCGCGCGGTGAGCGGGCCGACGACGACCAGGATGAGGACGTACGCCGTCGCCAGTGGACCCAGTGACGGTTCGATGCCGGCGGTCACCGCGAGGCCCGCGATGACGATGGAGAACTCGCCGCGCGCCACCAGCGCGCCGCCCGTCCGCCAGCGCCCCTTGACGGAGATACCGGCGCGGCGGGCCGCCCAGTACCCGGTGGCGATCTTCGTGGCGGCGGTGACCGCGGCGAGCGCGAGGGCGGGCAGCAGGACCGGCGGGATGCTCGCCGGGTCGGTGTGCAGCCCGAAGAACACGAAGAACACGGCGGCGAACAGGTCCCGCAGCGGGCTCAGCAGCGTGTGCGCGCCCTCCGCCACCTCACCGGACAGCGCTATGCCGACCAGGAACGCGCCCACCGCCGCCGACACCTGCAACTGCTGGGCCACACCGGCGACCAGGATCGTCAGGCCGAGCACCACGAGCAGCAGCTTCTCCGGGTCGTCGCTGGAGACGAACCGGGAGATCACCCGGCCGTAGCGCAGCGCCGCGAACAGGACGAGCCCGGCGACACCCAGCGCGATCGCCAGGGTGACGCTGCCCGCGGCGAGGCTCACACCGGCCACCACCGCGGTAACGATGGGCAGGTACACCGCCATCGCCAGGTCCTCCAGGACCAGCACGCTGAGGATGACCGGCGTCTCACGGTTGCCGATCCGGCCGAGGTCGCCGAGGACCTTGGCGATCACACCCGAGGACGAGATCCAGGTGACACCGGCCAGCACCACGGCGGCCACCGGACCCCAGCCGAGCAGCAGGGCGGCGGCCGCGCCGGGCAGCGCGTTGAGGGCGAAGTCGACCAGGCCGGACGGATAATGGGCCTTGAGGTTGGAGACCAGATCGCTCGCCGAGTACTCCAGGCCGAGCATGAGCAGCAGCAGGATGACGCCGATCTCGGCGCCGATCGCGATGAACTCCTCGCTCGCGCCGAGCGGCAGCAGCCCGCCCTCGCCGAAGGCCAGCCCCGCCAGCAGATACAGCGGGATCGGCGAGAAACTCAGCCGCGCGGCCATCCGGCCGAGCAGGCCGAGGCCCAGGATGATGGAACCGAACTCGATCAGCAGAACCGCGGAGGAGTGCACGGGTTCACTCCCGCCCGAGTATCGCCGCGGCCGCGTCGACACCCTCGCGGGTGCCGATGACGATCAGGGTGTCGCCGCCCGCGAGCCGGAAGTCCGGCGTCGGCGACGGAATGGCCTCGGCCCGGCGCAGCACCGCCACCACGGAGGCGCCGGTCTCGGTACGGAGTCTGGTGTCACCGAGCACACGGCCGTTCCAGTGCGAGGCGGCGGCCACCTCGATGCGCTCGGCGACCAGACCGAGGTCGGTCGTGTACAGCAGGTTGGCGCTGTGGTGCGACGGCTTCAGCGCGTCGATCAGCGAACCGGCCTCGGCGCTGGTCAGCCGCAGCGACTGGGCGCAGGAGTCGGGGTCGTCGGAGCGGTACACGCTCACCGTACGGGCGCCGTCGCGGTGGGCCACCACCGACAGATGGCGCTGTTCGCGCGTCATGAGGTCGTACTGGACCCCGATGCCCGGCAACGGCGTCGCCCTCAGGCGTGGAGCGGACACGTTTCTCTCTCCCTCGTACGTGCTGGGCGATCACTGATCGGATTTCGGGCGGCGCCGCCATGCTTTCACTCCCGCATACGGTGGCGACATGGGTGTTGTGACGGATATACGCGACCGCGGCCGAGCGGCGAGACTGCGCCGGGCGCCTCACCACCGGCCCCCCGGCACGAAGTCCGGCCCGGCGAGCGCCCCCACGACCGGAAGGAGCCGTGTCCGGAGCGTGTCCCTGTTCTGGCGGATCTTCTCGCTCAACTCCGTGGGCCTGGTCCTGGCCACCGCCCTCCTCCTGGGCCCGGTCACCGTCTCCACCCCCGTCCTGCTCGGCGAGGCCCTCGTGGTGCTCGCCGGACTCGCCGTGCTGCTCACCGGCAACGCCCTCGTCCTCCGTGTCGGGCTGCGGCCCCTCCAGCGCCTCGGCCGCTCGATGGCCACCGCCGATCTGCTGCGCCCCGGCGCCCGCGCCGAGGTCGCAGGACCGGCGGAGACGGCCGCGCTGATCACGACGTACAACACGATGCTCGACCGGCTGGAGACCGAGCGGGCGGGCAGCGCGGCCCGCGCGCTGTCGGCACAGGAACGGGAGCGGCACCGCGTCGCCCGGGAACTCCACGACGAGGTCGGACAGACCCTCACCGCGGTCCTCCTCCAGCTCAGGCGGGTCGCCGACCGGGTGCCCGGTGAGCTGCGCGACGAGGTGGCCCAGGCCCAGGACGCGACCCGGGCCGGCCTCGACGAGATCCGCCGGATCGCCCGCAGACTGCGCCCCGGTGTCCTCGACGAACTCGGACTCGTCAGCGCCCTGCGCGCACTCGCCGCGGAGTTCACCGCCCACGGCCTCACCGTCCGCCTCGACACCGCCGCCGACCTGCCACGGCTCACCGGCGAGACGGAACTCGTCCTCTACCGCGTGGCCCAGGAGGCCCTCACCAACACCGCCCGCCACTCCGGCGCCGACCGCGCCGAACTCCGTCTGCGCGCCCTCCCCGACGTCGGCGAGGGCGCCGTCGAACTGCTCGTCCGGGACAACGGCCACGGCATCGGCGCCGCCTCCGAGGGCGCCGGCATCAGCGGCATGCGCGAACGCGCCCTCCTCGCCTGCGCCCATCTCACCCTCGGTTCCGGACCCGGCGGACACGGCACGGAGGTGGGCCTACGGGTACCCGTCCGGGCGTCAGGAGTCGAGGTGGCGGTCCGATGACGGTCCCGCCGAAGGCGACCCGCGTCCTCCTCGCCGACGACCACACCCTCGTACGCCGGGGAGTGCGGCTCATTCTGGACGGCGAGCCCGATCTGACCGTGGTCGCGGAGGCCGGTGACGGCGCCGAGGCGGTGGAGCTGGCGCGCGCCGGGCACGTGGACCTTGCCGTGCTGGACGTCGCCATGCCCCGGATGACCGGACTACAGGCGGCGCGCGAGCTGTCGCGCCGGCTGCCGGGACTGCCCATCCTCATCCTCACCATGTACGACAACGAGCAGTACTTCTTCGAGGCGCTCAAGGCCGGGGCCTGCGGCTATGTCCTGAAGTCGGTCGCCGACCGGGATCTCGTCGAGGCGTGCCGGGCCGCCGTACGGGACGAGCCGTTTGTGTACCCGGGGGCCGAGCGGGCGCTGGTCCGGTCGTATCTGGAGCGCCTCCAGCGGGGCGACGCGCTGCCCGCGCGGGCGATCACCGAGCGCGAGGAGGAGATCCTCAAGCTGGTCGCCGAGGGGCACACGTCGAAGGAGATCGGTGAACTGCTCTTCATCAGCGCCAAGACCGTCGAACGGCACCGCGCCAACCTGCTCCAGAAGCTGGGGATGCGGGACCGCCTGGAGCTGACGCGGTACGCGATCCGGGCCGGGTTGGTGGATCCCTGAGCCGCCCCGCCCGCCCGCACCGCTCACCGCGCCGCCCCGCCCCTCGCCCGCCCGCACCGCTCACCGCGCCACCTCGCCCCTCGCCCGCCCGCACCGCTCACCCGGGTGACTGGACCGGCGTCGCCCCATCCCTCATCATGACGCCGCCATGACAACGTCACACCGTATCCCCCAGGACGGTCACCGTGCGCGGATCCTTCGTCAGGGCCACTCTGGCCGCCGTACTCCTGCTCGCGGCCCCCGTGCCCGCGGCGGCCTCCGCGGAGCGGCCGACCCCCGCCCAGGCCCCCGCCCTGGCCCCCGCCCCGGCCACCGCCCCCGCCCCCGCTCCGGCCCCGACACCGGCTGAGGCCGCCGCCGACTGGACCGCCCCCCTCAGCACCCGCGGCCGCTGGATCGTCGACGCGAACGGCGACCGCTTCAGACTCCGCTCCGGCAACTGGCACGGCGCGAGCGGCACCTGGAACGGCTCCGGCAGCACGGCCGACGACGCCAACCACCACGCCGGCGAGAACTCCGGCCGGATCCCGCTCGGCCTGGACCGCGCGCCCATGGGCGAGATCGTCTCCGGGTTCCGGGAGATCGGGATCAACAGCGTCCGGCTGCCCTTCTCGAACGAGATGATCCGCGACTCGGTCCCCGTCACGGACGACGCCGTCGCAGCCAACCCGGCCCTGCGCGGCAGGACACCGCTCCAGGTGTACGACGCCGTGGTCGGCGCCCTCACCGACGCCGGACTCGCCGTGATCCTCAACAACCACACCAACACGACCCGTTGGTGCTGCGGGGTCGACGGCAACGAACGCTGGAACGCGAGCCAGTCCGCCGAGACCTGGGAGAACGACTGGCTGTTCATGGCCCGCCGCTACAAGGAGAACAAGCGGGTCGTGGGCGCCGACCTCTACAACGAGGTCCGCCGCAACATCTGGGACGACCCCAACTGGGGCCTCGGGAACAACCACGACTGGTTCGCCGCCTCCCAGCGCGTCGGCGACCGCATCCTCACCGAGGCCAACCCCGATCTGCTGATCGTCGTCGAGGGCATCAACTGGACCGGCATCCCCATCGACGGCTTCGCCCACGAACGCCCCACCCTGGAACCCGTACGACGTCTCTCGCACACCCTCGTCGACTCCGGCAAACTCGTGTACGCGGCCCACTTCTACGACTACACCGGCCCGAACCACAGCGGCGCGACCGGGACCGGCGAGACCACCGACCCGCGGTACCGGGACTTCTCGCCGGGCGAGCTGATCGACGTACTGAACCGCCAGGCCTTCTTCGTCACCGGCGAGCAGGACCAGCACTTCACCGCACCGGTCTGGATCAGCGAGTTCGGTGTCGGGGGCCGCGAGGAGACGGGTGCGAAGCAGCGGGCCTGGTTCGAGAACTTCGTCGACCAACTGATCCGCACCGACGCCGACTTCGCGTACTGGCCGCTCGTCGGCCGGCACGAGAACCGCACCGGCAACGGCTGGGCCCTGCTGCACTGGAACGCGGCGGGCAACCGGATGGGCGTGTACGACGGTGACGACTGGCGGGCCGGTGCGTGGCGCCGGCTTGTGCAGGCGCCGGGGCGGACCGGCCAGGTCGCGCCGGTCACCGAGTGGTCGATGCTCAGCCCCGACCACGGCGACTTCGTGCAGTCCCGGCGGATGCGGGCGCTGCCGGACTTCGACTCCGGTGCGCGCAAGGCGGTGTGCCCGGACGGTCAGCGGCTCGTCGGACTCGCGCACACCGGCAACCGCGGGCTCTGCTCCGACGTGACCGCCGGCGGACTGTGGGCGCCGGGCGGCGGCCACGAGGTGGTCGGGGACGAGCGGCACGTACGCGGCGACTGGGCCTCCGGGTACACCAAACTCCAGTGCCCCGAGGGGTCGTTCATGACCGGGTACGGCGTGCGCGGGGCCGCCGTCTCCTCCGCCCTGTGCGCCGCGGCCCCGTCCGGCCGGCTCGCCGGCAGCGGCCGTACGGTCTGGTTCGACCGCGGTGACAACCGGGGCCCGGCGCCCAGGGGCGGCGACTTCGCGAACGGCAGCTACAAGGGCCAGTGCGCCGACGACGAGTACGCGGCCGGGGTCGCCTTCACCGGCCGCGTCGGCTCGTCACGGACCCCGGACGCGCTCTACTGCCGCAAGCTCTGAGTCACCTGCGGCGGGTCGTCCCGCGTCCTACGGATAACTGGTCAGGTTGGCCACGTTCGTGGAGGAGTTGGACGGTCCGCCGCTGCCGTTCACGACATGACGGATGGTGCCGACACCGCCCAGCGACACGGTCACCATGCTGGTGAAGCGGACGTTGGGATTGTTCGGCGCCTCGATGGCGTTCTCGGCGGCGACCGCCGGATTGACGTTGAAGTAGCAGTAACTGCCCAGCCCGTACACCTGGTGGCTGGTGACGGAGTTGGCGACCTTGTAGGCGGCGTAGCCCTGGGTGGAGCCGTTCATCCAGGAGGCCTGGTTGGGCGGGTCGTAGGGCATCTCGTTCTGGTAGAAGT
>NZ_JBIVNC010000026.1:0-73639 GCF_044753385.1 Streptomyces sp. NPDC088387 | reverse complement strand
GCGCGGGGGGGGGGGGGGGGGGGGGGGGGGGGGGGGGGGCGCGGCGCGCGGGGGGGGGGGGGGCGGGGGGGGGGCCCCCGGGGGGCCCCCCGGGGGCCCGGGGGGGGGGGGCGGGGGGGGCCGGCCCCCCGATCGGCAGATGCGCACGCGGGCACGCTGCCGCTCAGACCGTCGCCCTGGGGGTGCGACGGCTCAGCATTCACCGCGCCAGGTCGCCGACCCGATCGTCGCGTAGATGATGTTCGCCTTGTACTGACCCGGGCCCGGGTTGTAGTGCAGACACAAGCTACGGACCTCCGTGGTGTAGCCGTAGCTGAGCTGGATGTGGTCGGCGCCAGGAGCCACGTACCCGTTGTTGAACACGGAGCCGACGCTGTGGATCTCGCCCTTCCAGTTGCCGGCCGTCGCCAGCAGCAGCGTGCCGCGCTGGTCCGGCTCCGAGTAGGCGCAGAAGTAACCCTTCGGGCAACCCGGCGGGTTGGGCTCGGCGGAGGCGGTGGGGGCGGTGACGACAACGGCCGCGAACGCGGCGGCGGCGGCCAGGGTGCTGAGGGCGAGCTTACGCACAGCGGGTTCCTTCCCTGTGGTGACGGGTGTGATGAGGAGTGTGGTGTTCGGTGGGGCAGGTACTACGGCATACAACCGGGGTTAGGGGTACGGGCACTCGCCGCGCCACTTCACCGCGAGGATCCGCGTCCAGATGGCGTGGTTGGACTTGTACTGGCCCGGCCCCGGGTTGTGGTGGACGCAGAAGGTGTCCTCGTAGCCGTAGTTGATGGTCACATCGACGTGGTCGGCACCGGGGTAGGAGTAGCCGTTGTTGAAGAGGGACTCGAAGAACACGGAGCCGGACCAGTCACCGGCGGTCTTCACCACGAGCTGGCCCGTCTGGTTCGGCCCGTTCCACGCGCAGAAGTAACCCTTCGGGCAACCCGGCGGGTCGGGCTCGGCCGACGCGGTGGGAGCCATGGCGACGATGCCGGCGAACGCGGCGGCTGTGGCGAGAACGCCCAGGCGCATGCGCACTGTTGCCTCTCTTCCTGTTGTGAGGGACGCCGGGGGGCTGTGATCCGCTCCCCGCCCGCACGGCAGCATGCCCATCCGCGGAGAGATCCGCCCCCCTTTTCGGCCTGGACCGAAAAGACCGTCCCGGCGCGCGCCGGCAGCCGATCCACCTCGCGTCCGCGAGGTGGCTCAGCGGGAGCGGGCCTGCTCCCAGCGGGCCGAGGAGATCGCCGCGGTCGCCGCCTCGCGCACCGCCCGTACCGCCGGCCGGTCGCGGTGTTCGACCGGCCAGCCGAGGGCCGACACCGACGGGGACAGGTCGACCACGTCGACGTAGCGCACACCCGGCCGGGGGAAGAACTCCCGCGCCGCCGCAGGCAGAAAGCACATCCCCTGCCCCGCGGCGACCGCGTGCAGCAGCCCCTCCATGTCGGACACGACCGGGCCGTACCGCACCCGTCGGCCGCCCGGGCGCGGGTCCACCGCCCAGAAGTCCCACCACACCCGGGGCACTTCAGGCGGTACGTCCAGGAAGACCCGGTCGCCGAGGTCGGCGAGGAGGATCTCGGGGCGCTCCGTCAGCGGGTCGTCGGCGGGCAGACAGGCGACGCGCGGCTCCGTGGCCAGCTCCAGCAGCTCCACGCCGGCGGGTACCGGGGGCCGGAGGAAGGCGACGTCGATGTCGCCGGAGAGCAGCCGGACCAGATGCTCGGCGAAGCCGAGGGTACGGATCTCCACCGTGAGCCCCGGATGCAGTGCGCGCAGTTGCTCAAGCACCACGTGGGTGTAGGACATGGCGGCCTCGGCGCCGACCATCCCCACCACCACATGCGTGGAGAGGGTGCGGGCCCACTGCCCGGCCCGGACCCGCAGCCGGTCCATCGCCCCGACCGTCTCCCGCGCCTCCACCATCAGGGCGCGGCCCGCTTCGGTGAGCGTCACACTGCGGCTGTCGCGTGCGAACAGCGGGACACCCAGGCGCCGCTCCAGCTCCTGGATCTGGCGGCTCAGCGAGGGCTGCGCGATGTGCAGCCGCGCGGCGGCCCTTCCAAAGTGCAACTCCTCGCCCAGCGCCAGGAAAAGCCGCAGCTGATGCAGGCTCGGCTCCGCCGTACCTCCCGGATCTGGCATCACGCACGTCCTTAACCTGCGGCCATAGAGGCCTCTGCATCGATCGGGCCCATAATCTCATCGCCCGCACCGACTTGGACCGATCCCCTCCGTGCGACTCTTGTGAACCGCCGCACTGTCCGGACTGACCAACCGGTACGGTCGGCGCAGCAGAACCGCCGCACCGTCCGGACCGACCACCGGCACAGTCGGCGGAACAGGACCGCCGCACCGTCCCGACCGACCATCGGAACGGCCGGCGAAGCAGAGCCGCCGCACCGTCCGGACCGACCACCGGCACGGCAGGCGGTGGCAACGGAACATCGGGGGAGTAACAGTGCTGCGTATCCACTTCACTGACGCGGACCTGGCCCGCGTCCGTCTGGCGCGCGATCCGGACCCGGTCTGGGAGACCCTCCTGGGCCTGCACAAACTGACCGCACCGCGGCGCGGCCTGCCCGTCTTCGCCCACTGGCGGCACACCGCCCGGGCCGGACTGGCCGCGAAGGGACTGGTGACACCGGCCAGGATGCTTGCCGCCCTCGCCCCGGCGTCGGCGGGCTACTGGCCCGACTTCCTGACCCCCGACGCCTCGGCCGACGGTCTGGAGCCCGCGCTGGAGGAACTGCGCGCGACGCCCGGGACGCGGCGGCGCCAGGAACTGGACCGGCTGGCCGGCACCCACGCGCTGCCGCGCTGGGCGCACGGTCTGGCCGCGGGCGACCGGACGGTGACCGACGAGGTCGTGACCGCGTTCCGGCTGGTGCACCAGACCATCGTGGCGCCGGACTGGGCCGGAACGGACCGGACCACCGAGGCCGACCGGGCCCTGCGGACACGCACCCTGCGCGATCGAGGGGTCCACGGACTGCTGGACTCCTTCCGTCCGTTGATGGTGTGGCGCCCTCCCGTACTGCACGTGCGCTATCCGGAGGACCGGGATCTGTACCTCGGCGGGCGCGGGGTACGGCTGATCCCCTCGCACTTCTGCTGGAACACCCCCATCGCGCTGGCCGACCCGACGCTGCCGCAGGTCCTCGCCTACCCCGTCGCCCATCCCACGACCTGGGCGCCGGAGGCCACCCGCGACCGGCGCGCCGAAGCGCTGGCCACCCTGATCGGCCGGACCCGCGCCCGGGTGCTGGCCGCCCTGGACGCCACCGCGACCACCGGGGAGATCGCCCAGCGCCTCGGCATCTCGGCCCCCTCGGCCAGCGAACACGTCGCCGCCCTGCGGGACGTGGACCTCGCGCACAGCATGCGCGTCGGCTCCCACGTCGTGCACACCCTGACCCCGCTGGGTGCCGCGCTGCTCAGCGGCGATCTGCCGGGGCGGCGCCCGGTCGACTCCACACCCCTCCCCAACACCCCGCGACCGGCCGCGGGCGACCGCCGGCCGCGGTCGTCCGGGAGTGGGGTACGGACCGTGGCCCGGCGCAGTCCGGCGGTGAAGTAGCCGCTCGCCAGTGGCGTGACGCAGGAGGGGCGGGCCCGGCTATGTTCCGGGCCCGCCCCTCGGGCGGTCCTCGGCCGGGGCCTGGCGAGTCGGGTCCGTCAGGCCCATGAACATGGTGTTGTGCAGTACGTCGACGTGACGCCGGGCCACCTCGGCGGCCCCGGCCGCGTCCTTGCGGCGCAGGGCGCCGATGAGCCGGCGGTGCTCCGTGTTGGACGCTCGCAGCGCTTCCATCGGGTAGGGCAGGTAGTAGCGGTACAGCTCGCGGAGGACGGTGCCGTAGGGGACGGCGACCGAGGGTATGCCCGTCGCCTCCGCCAGCCGCAGGTGGAAACGCTCGTCGCAGCCGTGGAACTCCGCCCAGCTGGGTACCCGGTCCATCTCCTCGACCAGGTCGTGCAGTTCGGACAGATCGTCCGGCGAGGCGTGGCCCGAGGCGAGATGGGCGATGCCGCACTCCAGGGCGAGCCGGTGGTCGATCAGACGGTGCACGGCGGCCTGGTCGGCGCGGTACGCCTCCGCGGCGACGACCGCGCCGTGCGTCGGTTCGGTGGCGACGTGTGTGCCGCCGTTGCGGCCCCGTCGGCGTTCGAGGACACCGTCGGCGCACAGGGACACCAGGGCCCGGCGGACGGTGATCTCGCCGACCTTCAGACCGGCCGCTATCTCGGCGGTCCCGGGAAGCCGCTCACCCGGGGCGAGCAGCCCGAGGTCCACGGCCAGGGCGATCCTCGCGCGTACGGCCTCCAGGGCGGACAGCCTGCTCACACCGGTCAGCTCACCGAAGGGGAGCGTGCCGTTCTCGTCGGTGGAGGCCATGTCGATCACCCTAACGGGCCTGTTCCGGCGGTCCTCGGCGGACCGGTCACGGAACCCTTGTTTAATTGTTCATTCTGATCTAATTTCTCTTCCCATGTCCCGCCCTCTTCCGATTGCTCTCGCGCAGCTCCCCCAGCACCCCGCAAACGAGCAGCTCAGCGGCTTTGCGGCCGAGGTGGAGAGTCTCCGCTCACGCTTTCCGCATACACGTCTCGCGGTCTTCCCCGAGCTGCATCTGTGCGGTGTCGACGGTTTTGGCCCGGAGGCGAACGACCGGCTCCGGGAGATCGCCGAGCCGCTCGACGGCCCCCGCGTCAAGGCGCTCGCCGAGCTCGCCGGGGACCTGGGCATGTGGCTGCTGCCGGGCACGCTGTGCGAGCGCGGTCCCGAGGGGCAGCTGTACAACACCGCCGTCGTCCTCTCGCCCGAGGGCCGCCTGGTGGCGTCGTACCGCAAGATCTTTCCCTGGCGCCCCAGCGAGCCCTACGACCCGGGAGACCGGTTCGTCGTCTTCGACATCCCGGGCACGGGCCGGATCGGGCTCGCGATCTGCTACGACGTGTGGTTCCCCGAGGTCACCCGCCACCTCGCCTGGATGGGCGCCGAGGTCATCGTCAACCCCGTGATGACCACCACCGCCGACCGGGCCCAGGAGACCGTCCTGGCCCGCGCCAACGCCATCGTCAACCAGGTGCACGTGGTCAGCGTCAACACCGCCGGTCCCGTGGGCCGCGGCCACAGCCTCGTCGTGGACCCCGAAGGGCGGGTCCGGGCCGAGGCGGCGGGCGACGGCGCCACGATCCTCACCGACGTGATCGACCTGGACGACGTGACCCGCGTCCGGACGTACGGCACCGCGGGTGTGACCCGCGTCTGGGACCAGTTCACCAACGACGACGTCCCCGTCGAACTGCCGCTCTACGGCGGGCGCATCGACCCACGGACCTGGCACCCGCACCACAGACCAACAGCCTGACCGTCCCGACAGCCCGCCTCACCGTCCCCGCAGTCCCTTGTTCTGCACCCAAGCTCACCGGAGCACGCCATGTCCCACGGCAGTGACGCCGCGCCCGCGCTCGCGCGCACCCTCGGCCTCAGAGCGGTCGTCCTGTTCGGTCTCGCCTACATGACACCGATGATCGTCCTCGGGACGTTCGGTGTGGTCGCCACCGAGACCGGCGGTGCCGTCCCCACCGCCTATCTGCTCGCGCTGGTCGCCATGCTGTTCACCGCGCAGAGCTACGGCCGGATGGCCGCCACCTATCCGGTCGCGGGCTCCTCGTACACCTATGTGCGCAAGGCCCTCGACGCGCGGCTCGGCTTCCTCGTCGGCTGGGTGACCCTGCTCGACTACTTCTTCCTGCCGATGGTCATCTGGCTCATCGGCGGCGCCTATCTCCAGGCGCAGTACCCCAGCGTCCCCGGCTGGGTCTGGATCGTCGCCTTCATCGTCGTCACCACCGCCCTGAACGTGCGTGGCATCAAGACCGCGGAACGGGTCAACGACCTGCTGATGGTCTTCCAGGTGCTGGTCATCCTCGTCTTCGTGGCCCTGTCACTGAGTCATGTCGCCGACCTCGGCGGAGCGGGCGCGCTCGCGAGCACCACACCGTTCAGCAACAGCGCCACCTCACTGGCCGGCGTCTCGGCCGGCGCCGCCCTCGCCGCCTACTCGTTCCTCGGCTTCGACGCCGTCACCACGCTCACCGAGGAGACGGTCGACCCGAAGCGGACCATGCCGCGCGCGATCCTGCTGATCGCCCTGATCGGCGGCGCGATCTTCGTGACGGTCGCCTACGCCACCCAACTCGCCCACCCCGGCGCGCAGTTCGACGACGAGGGGTCGGCGGCCTTCGAGATCGCCAAGACCATCGGCGGCGACCTCTTCTCGTCGGTCTTCCTCGCCGGACTCGTCGTGGCGCAGTTCGCCTCCGGCATCGCCGCCCAGGCCAGCTCCTCCCGCCTGCTGTACGCCATGGGCCGCGACGGCGCCCTGCCCCGCGGGTTCTTCGCCCGGGTGCACCCGCGCTACCGCACGCCCGCCCTCAACATCCTGCTGACCGGCGCCATCGGGCTCGTCGCCCTGAGCCTGGACGTCGCCACGTCGACGTCGTTCATCAACTTCGGTGCCTTCGTCGCCTTCACCTTCGTCAACGTCGCCGTCATCGCCACCTACCTCCGGCTGCGCCGCGAGGGGGCCGCGCCGAACCCGCTGACGTACCTCGTCGCCCCCGCGATCGGCGCGGCCGTGGACCTCTACCTGCTCTACAACCTCGACGGCACGGCACTCACCCTCGGACTGATCTGGCTGGGCCTGGGAGTGGTCTATCTCGCCTGGCTCACCCGTCTGTTCCGCAACCCGCCGCCGAGCCTGGAGCCCGGCGACGCGGAGGACGACCACGGCACGGCGCCGGTGCCCGGCTAGAGCGGGTGCCGGGTCAGCTCACGATGCCGGCCTTGGTCAGCCACTCCTTGGCGACGTCCGAGGCGTCCTCCTTGTCGTTCACGAGCTTCTTCATCATGTCCAGCAGGTCCTGGGTGGTGAGCTTGGCCGAGACGCCGTTGAGCGCCGCCCTGGCCGTGTCGTCGACCGCGGACTTGTAGATCAGCGGTGTGACGTTCTGCGAGGAGTAGAGGTTCTTTGGATCCTGGAGCACCACCAGGTTGTCCTCGACGATCGCCGGATCCGTGGTGTAGATGTTCGCGGCCTGGACCTCGCCCGAGTTCAGCAGCTTCAGCAGGGTGCTCTGGGCGCCCGCGTCGAGCGGCTGGAACTTCCCGAACTCCACGCCGTAGATGTCCTTCAGACCGATCCAGCCCTGCTGGCGCGTCTTGAACTCCGAACCGGCGCCGATCGTCCAGTCACCCGCGACCGACTTGAGGTCGGCGAGGGTCTTGAGGTTGTACTTCTTGGCCGTCTCGGCGGTCACGGTGACGGAGTTCTTGTCCTCGGCCTCCGCGGAGTCCAGGATCGTCAGCTCCGAGGGGAGCTTCTGCTTCAGCTCGGCGTTGATGTCCTCCGTGCTGGTCGCGGTGCTCTTCTTGTCGACGGCCACCGCCAGCAGGGCCCCGTTGTACTCGGGGAAGACCTGGATGCCGCCCTTGGCGACCTGGTCGTAGTAGACCTCGCGGGCGCCGATGTTGAACTTGCGGGTCACCGTCAGGCCCTTGGCCTCCAGCGCCTCGGCGTAGATCTCGGCGAGCAGCTGGTTCTCGGGGAAGTTCGCCGAGCCGACGACGATGGCCTTGCCGTCACCGCCGTCGCCGCCACCGCCGGCCAGCGGGTTGTCGTCGCCGCCGCTCTCCCCGCCGCAGGCGGTCAGCGACAGCGCGGCGACCAGGGCGAGGGCGGCGCCACGGTGGATGCCTTTCATGGGTGTTTCCTTTCTCGGAGCCCGGGGGCTCGGACACAGCTCAGGTCTCGGAGCCTTCAGGCCCGGACGGGGTCGGGTCGCGGAGCCTTCAGGCCCGGACGCGGGTCGGGTCGCGGAGCCCGCGGGCCCGGACGTGGTTCAGGACTTGGACGCCGAGAGCCTCAGGCCCGGCGAGAGGACGACGCGCCGCAACGCGGTGAACAGCACCTGCACGACGAGCGCCAGGACCACGACCACGGTCGAACCGCCGATGACCAGCTCGTAGTCGTTGCGGGCCAGACCGTCGACGATGAAGCGGCCCAGGCCGCCGAGGCCGGGATAGGCCGCGACGGTCGCGGTGGCCACCACCTGGATCGCGGCGACCCTGAGACCGAGCAGGATCAGTGGCAGCGCCATCGGCACCTCCACCTTCACCAGGACCTCCCACTCGGTCATGCCGACCCCGCGCGCGGCGTCCCTGGTGGCGGGGTCCACACCCCGGACCCCCTCGAACGTGTTGATGAGGATCGGCGGCACCGCGAGCGCCGTCAGGGCGACCAGCACCGGGGTGGTGCTCAACCCGCCGACCGCGACGACGAGCACCACCAGGCCGAACGTGGGGATCGCCCGCGCGAGGTTGGCGACGGCCGCCACCGCGAACGCCCCGCGACCGGTGTGCCCGACGAGCAGCCCGAGCGACAGCCCGATCAGCGTGGCGAAGAACAACGACAGGCCGCTGTACGTGAGGTGCTCAAGCAGCCGCTGCGGGATGCCCTCCGCGCCGTGCCACTGCTTCGAGGACGTCAACCAGTCGCCCACGAGGTCGAGTTGGTTCATGAGATCGTTCATGTCGCCGTCACCCTGCTCCGCGACCAGGGGGTGAGCAGTCGCTGCGCCAGCACGAGCAGTGCGTCGGTGGCGAGCGCCAGCAGCATGATCAGTGCGATCGCGGTGACGATCGGGGTCGGGAAGTCCAGCTGGAGGCCACGGGTGATGTAGTAGCCGAGGCCGCCCTGGCCGATCAGCTGTCCCACGGCGACAAGGCTGATCGACGAGACGGCGGCGACACGTACGCCGGCGATGACGACGGGCACCGCGATCGGCAGTTCCACCTGGACGACCTGGCGCACGGGACCGAATCCCAGCGCCACGGCCGCCTGGCGGACCGGATCGGGGACCGAGGCCAGCCCGTCCACGACGTTCGGTATGAGGACCGACAGGGTGTAGAGCGTCAGCGGGATCATCACGGTGCGTTCCGTCAGCCCGGTGTACTTGACGAAGATCATGAACAGGGCGAGTGACGGGATCGAGTACAGGATGTTGGCCACGGTCAGCACCGGCGGGTACAGCCAGCGCCAGCGGTGGCAGAGGATGCCGAGGGGGATCGAGATGACCAGCCCGAACAGCACCGGCAGCAGGGCGAGTCTGAGGTGGACGCCGGTGTAGTCGGCCAGCTCGCCGATGTGATCACCGATCCAGGCCCAGCGGACCAGCGGTTCACCGTCAGTCATGGGTCACCGCCGGGCTGGGGTCCTCGGCGGCGGTGGGGGTGCCGGGTTTGGTGACGTCTACGGGGGCCGGGTCCGCGGGGTTCGTGTCTACGGGGGTCGGGTCTCCGGAATTCGTGTCTACCGGGTTCGGGTCTCCGGAGTTCGTGTCTACGGGGTTCGGGTCCGCCGGTTTCGTGTCCACGGCACTGACCACCCCCGTACTCGCCCCATCGGGCGTCCCCTCCGCCCCCTCCGTCCCCACCGCTCCCGCTCCCGCCCCCGCCACCACAGCCACCGCCGCCAGCTCGTGCGCGTCCACCACGCCGACCACCGCGCCGTCCGCGTCCACGCCCACCGCGAGCCGGGACGGCGACAGCAGGGCGGAGTCGAGGGCGGCCCGTGCCGAGTCGCCGACGAGGCTGAAGGTGTGGCCGAGCGGTGTGAGCCGCGCCTGCGCGAGGGTGCCGCTCTGCGGCAGCTCCGCGACCGCGGCCCAGCCCAGCGGGCGCCCCGCGTCGTCGACGACGAGCACCCACGGCTCGTCCGCCGCCCTGGCCCGTGCCACGGGAGAGGACAGCGGAAGCACCGGCCCGTCGCGCAGCGGCACCTGGTCCGCCGCGACGAAGGACAGCCGGCGGATACCCCGGTCGTGCCCGACGAAGCCGGACACGAAGTCGTCGGCGGGATGCGCCAGCAGCCGTTCGGGGGTGTCGAACTGCGCGAGCCGGCCGCCGGTACGGAACACCGCGATGTTGTCGCCGAGCCTGATCGCCTCGTCGATGTCATGGGTGACGAACACGATCGTCTTGTGCAGCTCCTTCTGGAGCCGGATCAGCTCAGCCTGTAGCTCCCCGCGCACGATCGGGTCGACGGCACTGAACGGCTCGTCCATCAGCAGCACCGGCGGATCCGCTCCCAGCGCCCTGGCGACCCCGACGCGCTGCTGCTGCCCGCCGGAGAGCTGGCTCGGATAGCGCCCCGCCGTCTCGGCGGGCAGGCCGACCAGCTCCAGCAGCTCCGCCGCCCGCGCCCGTGCCTTCTTCCGGCTCCAGCCGAGCAGCAGCGGCACCGTCGCGATGTTGTCGAGGACGGTCCGGTGCGGGAACAGCCCCGCGTGCTGGATCACGTACCCGATACCGCGGCGCAGTTCGGGGCCGTTGACCTCACGGATGTCCCGGCCGTGCAGGCTGACCGTCCCGGCCGTGGGCTCGACCATCCGGTTGATCATGCGCAGGGTGGTGGTCTTGCCGCAGCCGGAGGGGCCGACCAGGACCGTGGTGCCGCCCTCGGCCAGATCGAGGGACAACTCGTCCACGGCTGTTGTGCCGTTCGGATAGCTCTTGCTCACCGCGTCGAATCTGATCAAGACTGCCCCTCACCTGACTGCATATGACTATGCAGAGTCGCGAGTGAGTGAATGGCAGTCAATGGACGCCTGTGAACGCTGTATTACGTTCATACGAAATCAGGTCAAGGGTGACCGAATTGCCCCCGTTCCACGGCTGATGTGCCACTCACAATTGGCCAGCTCAGACGCAAGGAGACACCGCATGGAACCGGTCTGGTTCACCTTCCTGAACGGCTCGGACATCGCCCGGCTCGAACTGACCGACGCCGAGATACTCGACGCCGTCGAGGACGGCCTGCGCGCCCAGGGCGCCGGCGACACGGTCATCGAACCCCGCGTCCACCTGACACCCGATCCCGCGTTCAACGGCCACTTCAACGTCCTGCGCGGCTACATCGCCCCGCTCGCGCTGGCCGGGGTCAAGATCGTGGGCGACTACGTGGACAACTACCGGCAGGGCCTGCCCTCCGAGATGGCGCTGCTGAACCTCTTCGACCCGCGTACCGGCATGCCGGTGGCGGTCGTCGACGCCACCGCCATCACCGAGATGCGCACGGGTGCGATCACCGCGCTCGGGGCCCGCCATCTGGCCCGTTCGGACGCCAAGGTGCTCGGGCACATCGGCGCCCGCGCCACTTCGTACTGGAACGTCCGGCTGCTCGACCGGATCTTCGACCTCGCCGAGATCCGCGTCCACTCGCGGCGCCCCGAGAGCCGGGAGGCCTTCGCCGAGCGGCTGCGGAGCGACCTGGGCAAGCCCGTCGTCGTGACCGAGGACTGGCGGAGCTGTGTGGAGGGCGCGGACATCGTGGTGGAGGCCTCCCGGCTCGAAGCCCCGGCGCCGCTGCTGAGGACCGAGTGGATCGCCCCCGGATCCCTCGTGGTGCCCTACGGAACCAACAGCGCCGTCGAACTCTCCCTCACCGACGTCATGGACAAGATCGTCGTCGACGACTGGGGCCAGGCACACGCCGGTCCGTTCGGTGCCCTGCGCGCACATGTCGACAGCGGTCGGCTCAACAAGGGCAATCTGCATGCCGAGTTGGGCGAGATCGTCGCCGGCCGCAAGCCCGGCAGGGAGAGCGCCGGCGAGACGAACCTGTTCTGGCACCGCGGGCTCTCCCTCTCCGACATCGCGCTGGGCGCAGCCGTGTTGAAGAAGGCCGAAGAGCGCGGCCTCGGCCAGAAGCTCCGGTTCTCATGACCGGGACCGTCACCGGATCCACCACGGAAACGGTGCCCCGGGTCGTCCTCGACGGACGGAACCTGTCCTACGGGGATGTCGTCGCCGTCGCCCACCATGGTGCCGAAGTCGCCCTGGCCGACGCGGTGTTGCCACGCCTCGTACGTGAGCGGGCCGTCGTGGACGACGTCGTCGACCGCCAGGTGCCGACGTACGGCCTGACGACCGGGCTGGGCACCCGGTCGTCCTACGCGCTGCCCCGCGACGAACTCGACCTGTTCAGTGTCCGTACGGTCCGGGGGCGGGCCAACGCGGTCGGTGATCCGCTGTCCGTCCCCGTCGTCCGGGCCGCCGTCCTCGCCCGCGTCAACGGCATCGCGGGCGGCGGAAGCGGGGTGCGGCCGGAGATCGCGCGGCTGCTCGTCGACATGCTCAACACGGGGGTGCATCCGGTGATCCCCGAGGTGGGGTCGATCGGCGCCTCCGACCTGTGCCAGATGGCCCATGTCGGCCTGGTCGCCATCGGCGAGGGCAGCGCCGAGTTCGCCGGTACGGTGCTCGACGGCGGTACGGCACTGCGGCGGGCCGGCCTCACCCCCGCCCGCCTGGGCCCGAAGGACGGACATGTGCTGTGCAGCGCCAGCCCGCTGGCGGCCGGCCAGGGCGCACTCGTCCTGCACGAGGCGACCGCCCTCCTCGCCCTCGCCCAGGCCGTCACGGCGCTGACCTACGAGGGCTTCCGGGCGAACACCAGCCCTCTCGACAGCCGGATCCTGGACCTGCGCCCGGCACCCGGTCAGTCCGGCGCGGCGAGCGAACTGCTCGCCCTGCTGGAGGGCGGTGAACTGACCGATCCCCGGCACGCGCGCCGCGTCCAGGACCCCATCAGCCTGCGCTGCGCGGCCCAGGTGCACGGCGCGCTGTACGCCGCCCTGGACTTCGCCGACGCCGCACTGCGACCGGAGCTCAACGGCTGCGGCGACAACCCGGTCGTCCTGCCCGGCGAGGGCGGGATCCTCTCCTCCGGCAACTTCCACACCCCCGCCCTGGCCCTCGCCCTCGACACCCTCGCGCTGAGCCTGACGCAGACCGCGGCGCTCTCCGCGGAGCGTATGCGCCGGCTGCTCGACCCGGCCGTCACCGGGCTGCCCGCCAACCTCTCGCCGTACGGTCCCGAACGCTCGGGCTTCGCCCCGCTGGCCAAGACCGCCCAGGCGCTCGTCGCCGAGATCCGCATGCTGTCCGTCCCCGTGTGCACCGACACCCGCCAGGGCGCGGCGGCCGTGGAGGACGACTCGACCAACGCGGCCCTGGGAGCGCGGCGACTGGCCACGATGCTGGTCCGGCTGGGCCAGCTGCTCGCCGTCGAGGCCCTGGTCGCCGCCCAGGCCGTGGACCTGGCCGCGCCGCCCGTACTGGGACGCGGGCCGCGGTTCCTGCACGACGCGATCCGGCGGCTCGTGCCCGCCCTGGACGACGACCGCCCCTGCGGGGTGGACGTGGAGGCGGTGCACCGGCACGTCCTGGGCTCCGACGAGGTGCGCGGGAGGCTGCGCGCGGTGGTGGCGGAGGGGCCGAAGGCCACTTCCCTTTCAGTTGACGATTCTAATCGGTTCTGATTATCTCATCACCTAGAGGAAATCCGGTCAGGGGCCGGTCGGTAACCCAATCCCCGAGGTTGATCCCATGTCCCACCACCTCGACACCCCACTCGCCGCACAGAGCGGTCAGCTGTTCATCGACGACCTGTATGTGTTCCCCGGCGTGAACAGCACCGTGTTCGTCCTCGACGTCAACTCCGACATCACCGGCAAGTACGCCGAGCCCGGCTTCCATCCGGAGGCCCGTTACGAGTTCAAGGTCCACTTCGACGGCGCGGACTACGAGGAGCTGACCTACCGGTTCTCCTTCGCGGAACCCGACGCCGACGGCGGGCAGATGTACCAACTGCGTGAGCTCACCGGCACCGACGCCCCGGGAGACCTGGCCGACGCCCCGGTGCTCGCCGTGGGGCAGACCGGCCGCACCGTCGAGACCGGCGGGGTACGGACGTACGCCGGGCGGGTCTTCGACTCCTTCTACGTCGACCTGTCGTTGCTGGCCCGGGTCAACACGGCCGTGGCCGACGGCTCCGCCCCACAGCTGGCGGACTGGGATCCACGTACGGCCTCGAACAGCTTCACCGGCACCACGGTCGAGACGATCGTGCTCGAAGTTCCGCACACCCACCCCGCGTTGCGCCCGGGCGCCCGGGTCGGGGTGTGGGCCGCGACCAAACTGGCCACGGACGCCGGGGGCTGGCGGCAGGTGAACCGCGCCGGGAACCCGATGATGTGGCCCGTCTTCTGGCCCACGGACGTCGAGTTCACCAATCCGGCCAACATCCGCCACCCCTGCCAGGACGTTGCCGCGGCGGGCGAGCGGATCGCCGAGCAGGTGGCCGCGGTGGTACGCGCCGCCGGCACCTCGGCCGATCCCTCCGGCCACGGCCAACTGGTCGCCGGGCAACTGTTCCCCGACGTCCTTCCGTACGTCGTGGGCACCCCGGCCGGCTACGGACTCGCGGTGCGCAACGGCCGCACCCTCGCCGACAACGCTCCCGAGACGATGCTCTCCCTGGTCCTCAACACCGCCGTACCCAGCGGCCTCGGTCCCGCGACCAGTCAGGCACTGCGCAGGCCGAACTTCCCCTACCTCGTGCCCGCTTGAGTCACCCCTGTCGGAGCCGGTGCCCGCCGGCTCCGGCACACGCCTCCGAGGAGCAGCACATGCCCCATGTCACTGTCGGACGCGAGAACACGGCGCCCGTCGAGCTGTACTACGAGGACCACGGCCGGGGCCGTCCGGTCGTCCTGATCCACGGCTTCCCGCTCAGCGGCCGCGCCTGGGAACGCCAGGAGCGTGCCCTGCTCGCCGCCGGGCGCCGCGTCATCACCTACGACCGGCGCGGCTTCGGACGCTCGGGACGGCCGACCACCGGATACGACTACGACACCTTCGCCGCCGACCTGGACCACCTGCTGACCGCCCTCGACCTGGAGGACGTCGATCTGGCGGGCCACTCGATGGGCAGCGGGGAGATCGCCCGCTACCTGGGCACCTACGGCTCGGCCCGGGTCCGCAGGGCCGCGATCGTCTCGGGCATCCTGCCCCACCTGCTCCGCACGCCGCAGACACCCGACGGCGTACCGCAGGAGACCTTCGACGAGATCGCCACCGCGCTCACGAACGACCGGTTCGCCTACTTCACCGAGTGGAACAAGAACTTCTTCAACCTCGACGAGACCCTCGGCAGCCGGATCAGCGCCGAAGTGGTGCAGGACGCCTGGAACACCGCGGTGTCGGCGTCCGCGACCGGCACCATCGCCTGTGTCGCCACCTGGCACACCGACTTCCGCGGCGACCTGCCGAAGATCGACGTCCCGGTCCTGATCCTCCACGGCACCGCCGACCGGATCCTGCCGATCGACGCGTGCGGCCCCCGCGCCCACGACCTGATCAAGGACAGCCGTTACTTCCCGATCCAGGGTGCCGGACACGGCCTGTGCTGGACCCACGCCACCGAGGTCAACACGCACCTCGTGGACTTCTTCTCCTAGACCTGCGCCGCCCCCTCCAGGCGGCGCGAGGCCGGCCAGGGTGCTGGGGCACACCCCCGAGCTCCAGCACCCTGCCAGGGCCGTCAGATCAGTTCCAGGCCGCCGTCGAGGGTGAGGACCTGGCCGGTGAGCCAGGTGGTGGCCGGGTCGGACAGGCGCAGGATCCAGGTGGCCACTTCGTGTGGTTCGCCCCGGCGGCCGAGTGGGATACGGGCCGCCTCCTGCCGTTTGACGTCCTCGACGACCGCCTCGGGGAGGCCGGCCGCCGCCAGGGCCTGGCTCTCGGTCGGGCCGGGGGCCAGGGCGTTGACACGGACGCCGTCGGCGGCGAGTTCGGCGGCCCAGCTGCGGGTGAGTTGTTCGAGGGCCGCCTTGGAGGCCGCGTAGTAGGAGCCGCCGGGCAGCGGGCGGTGGCCGTAGGTGCTGGACAGGTTGGTGATCGAGCCCCGGCTTCGGCGCAGGTGGGGCAGCGCGTGGTGGGCCAGCAGGCTGGGCACGGTGACGTTGAGGTCGAAGACGTCGGCTATGGCGGTCGCGGTGGTGTCGGCGAGCGTCATGAGCTGGGCGGCTCCGGCGTTGTTGACCAGCACGTCCAGTTGACCCCAGCGGGCGGTGGCGGCCTCGACCGTCTCCTCTGCCGCTCCGGGGGCCCTCAGGTCTGCCGGATGAACGGCGATTCCCGGATGCCCGGCGGCGGTCTCGTCCAGGGCGTCCTTGCGGCGCCCCACGACCAGCACCCGCGCGCCGGCGCCCGCGAAGGCGCGTGCCGTGGCCCGGCCGATACCTGATCCGGCGCCGGTGACGATGACGACTCGGCCGGTGAAGTCCGCGGGGGGATGCGTGGGGGGATGTGCGGGTGAGTGGGCGGGGGGATGTGCGTTCACTGCCACCTCGATGTTCGACGTTCGTAGAACATCGAACAATGTAGCATGGTCATCATGAAGCAGGCGCGACACCCCGAGCCGGACGAGATCACCCTCATGGAAGTGATGGGGGCCCTCAACGACCCCATCCGGGTCGGCCTGGTGCGCGTACTCTCCGACGGCCGCGAACACGGCTGGGGCGAACTGCGGGTACCGGTGGCCAAGTCCACCCTCAGCCACCATCTGCGGGTGCTGCGCGCCGCCGGCGTCACCCGCACCCGCCAGGAAGGCACCCGGTGCTACGTCGAGCTGCGCCGCGGCGACCTGGACGACCGCTTCCCCGGCCTGCTGAACGCCGTCCTCGGAGCGGCGGACCGCGACGACATCGGCGCCCATGTGGGCCTCGCCGCCGACGACGCTGACGCCTGACGCCGGAGGTCGGAGGTCGGAGGGCGGAGGGCGGCCGGGTCGTCGTTGATGGCCGGACCGGTCGTCGGTGGCCGGACTACTTGAGGTGCTTGTGCAGGAAGTCGACGATGTGGCCCATCGTCTCCTGCGTCGACCACGGCTTACTCGCCTCGGTGTCGCCGGTGAAGGACAGGTCGCCGTGGCCCGCGTCGGTGAGGACGTAACGGGTGCTGTCGATTCCCTCGGCGCGCAGTGCGGTGTGCAGGTCCAGGGTCTGGCTGGGGGAGACCAGGTTGTCGGCGCTGCCGTGGAGCAGCACGAACGGTGCGGTCCTGGAGTTGATGTGTGTGCTCGGGTCGGCGGCGGCGACCTCGCTGGTGCGGTCCGCGACCGACTTCTTCGTGCCGGGGCCGTAGACCCACTGGGCGACGGCGTCGCCCGCCGTGTAGTTGGCCTTCTGTGCGGCACTGTCGAAGTCGGCCGCGATCCGGGACAGGTCCGCGGGCCCGAACTCGTCGACGACACCCTGCACTTCGCTGCTCTGGTCCAGGTTGTCGCCGACGTCGAAGGACTTGTCCCCGTTGGTGACGCCGGCCATGGCGGCCAGGTAGCCACCCGCCGACTGACCCCACACGGCGACGTTGCCGGCGTCGATGCCGTATGTGTCGGCGTTGGCGCGCAGATAGCGGATCGCGGACTTCAGGTCGGCGACACCCTCCTTGTACGTGGCGCCCTCGTTGACCGTGCGGTACTGGACACTCGCCACGACATAACCCTGGTCCGCCAGATAGGTGCGCTGACTCAGGTTGGCGGTGCGGATCGCCGTGCTGAACCTGCCACCGGTCACATAGACGACCAGCGGCTTCTTGCCCGACGTGGCCGTGGGCACCTGGATGTCCAGCTTCAGGTCGCTCTTCTTGCCGTCCGTGACCGGCGAGGAGTACGTGATGTCCTTCGTGGTCGTGATCCCGGAGGTCGCGCACGTGATCTGCGCGCCGGTGGGATCGATCACGGTACTGGTGCTGGTGTCCGACTTCTTGATGGTCTTGGCCGCGAGGTCGCCGATGCCGCCGCCGCCCTGGGCGCCCGACGGTGTGCCGGCGGCCGACTCGGCGGGTGAGGCGCTGGGCGATCCGCCGGCTGTTCCGCCGGCCGTCGAGTCCGTGGGGCACGCGGCCTTCTTGGCGCCGGCGCCCGCATCGGCGCTGGACGCGGTGCCGGACGCACCGGTCGCCGAGCCGTCGCCGCCCGACGAGCACGCGGTCAGGCTCAGCCACGCGGCGACGGTGGCGGCGAGGGCGGCACGGCCCCGCCATGAGCCCGTTCGTGCGCTCCGCGCACCGCGCTGAACCATCCCGCTCTCTCCGTGCATGTCTCTTCTCCCGCCAACGCGAAGCCATAACCGGAGATGACATCTCCGTTTCCTTGGCTCACCATAACACCAACCGGAGATGACTTCTCCGCTTACACTGGACGCAGTGCGAGGGGCAGGACGATCCGCCCCCCACCAGGAACAGGAAGGCGGCAGGACTGGCATGGCGGAGCCCGCTGAACCCGGCAGACCGCCGCTGCGGCGCGATGCGGAACGGAACCGCCGCCGCCTGCTGGCCGCCGCCCGCGAGGTGTTCCGCGACCGGGGTCTGACCGCGACCCTCGACGACGTGGCCCGCCGCGCGGGGCTCGGCGTGGGGACGGCCTACCGGCACTTCGCCAACAAGGAGGAGCTGGCCGACGCGGTCTTCGAGGACATGATCGACCGTGTCGAACAGTTCGCCCGGGAGGCCGCCGCCGATCCCGACCCGTGGCACGGGCTGGCGTCCAGCCTGGAGAAGGTGTGTGAACTCCAGGCGCACGACCGTGGGTTGCGCGAGGTCATGCTCGGCACGGGCAAGGCCACCCAGCGGCACACCCTCGTCCTCCGGCGGATCAAGCCCTTGGTCGACCTGCTCGTCGACCGGGCCCGGGAACAGGGCACACTGCGCGCCGACGTGACGCCCGTGGACCTGCCGATGATCCAGTTGATGGTGGCGGCGATCACCGACCGCACGGGAGAGCCCGACCTGTGGCGGCGCTATCTGCGACTGCTGCTGGACGGAATGCGTACACCTCCGCCAGGGTCGCCACCCCTGCCCCCGGGCGCGGTGTTCCGAGGTCACGAGCCGGCCGGCTGTCCCGGCGAGACGGCACCCTGAGGCCGGTGCACGGGACGACGGACGCCGTGAACGGGAGCGGGCGCCCGGCGGACGACCCGTCGATGTCAGTGCCACGGTCCATACTCGTGCCGCGGCGCCACCCGGGTACCGCGGCACGAGGGGAGTGACATGGCTGAGGTGCTGGTTTTCCACCATGGACACGGTCTGACCACCGGTGTTCGCGAGTTCGCCGAGCTGCTGCGACGCTCCGGACACACCGTCCACGTCCCGGACTCGTACGAGGGGCGGGTCTTCGACACCCTTGAGGAGGGCATCGGCTACGCGCGGACCGCCGGGTTCGCCACGGTCGCCGAACGTGGCATCGCCGCCGCCGGGGCACTGCCCGCCGAGCTCGTCTACGTCGGCTTCTCGCTCGGTGTGATGCCGGCGCAGCGGCTGGCCCAGACCCGCCCCGGCGCGAAGGGCGCGCTGCTGCTCGAAGCGTGCGTGCCGGTCTCGGAGTTCGGCGACGTCTGGCCCCAGGACGTCCCGGTGCAGATCCACGGCATGGACGCGGATCCGTTCTTCGCCGAGGAGGGGGACGTGGACGCCGCCCGCGAGCTGGTCGGGGCGGCGCCGGACGCCGAACTGTTCCTCTACCCCGGCGACCGCCACCTGTTCACCGACAGCAGCCTGCCGACGTACGACGAACAGGCGACGGCACTGGTCCACGAGCGGGTGCTCGCCTTCCTCGACCGCGTCAAGTAGGGACGACGGCGACCCGACCTCCTCGGTGGTGTACTCCCGCTGTCGTATGCGCCCAGGCATCCCCGCTCGTACGGTGGACGCGTGACGACGACCTTTGACCGGCTGCCCGCGCGGCTGCGGGCGCTGCCGCCGGGTGCCGTGGACGTACTGGTGGTGGGCGTCGTCGGGCTGTTCACCGGGCCGGACGCGGCGGTGAACGAACCGGACTACCGGCAGGCGGACTGGCTCACCTGGCTGCTGCTCGCCGTGTCGCTGCTGGCACTGCTGTGGCGGCGCCGGTGGCCGGTGCCGGTCGCGGTGGTGACCGGGGCGGCGTGTGCGGGCTGGGCGCTGTACGGGCACATCGGGGAGCTGCTGAACCTGCCGGTGATCGTGGCGCTGTACACCGTCGCCGTGCACGGCGACCGGCGGCGCACCCTGTGGACCGGGCTGGTCGCCGCGCTCGCGTCGGGAGCGGTCGCGCTGTGGGTCGGCAAGGACGTGGTGAACCCGCAGGGGCTGCCGGTGCTGGAGATGGTGTGGCCGCTGGTGCCGCTGCTGCTGGGCGAAGCGGTCCGCACGCGCCGGGAGTTGCTCCACGAGTACGCCGACCGGGCCGCCCGCGCGGAGCGGGAACGCGAACGGGAGGCGGCCCGCCGGGTCCGCGCGGAGCGGGTGCGGATCGCCCGCGAGCTGCATGACATCGTCGCCCACACCGTCACCGCGATGACCGTCCAGGCGGGCGTGGCCCTGGAGAGCTTCGACGTGCGGCCCGACATGGCCCGGCAGGCGATGCGGCAGGTGCGGGACTCGGGCAAGGAGGCGGTACGGGAGCTGCGGGCCACCGTCGGTGTGCTGCGGGAGGGCGACGGCGATCCGGTCGAACCACCGCCGGGGATCGAGCGCCTGCCCGAGCTGGTCGACCGGTTCACGGGCGGGAAGGTGACGGTCACCCTCCGGCAGGAGGGAGCGCCGGACGGGCTGTCGCCGCTGGTGGGGCTGGCCGCGTACCGCATCGTCCAGGAGGCGCTGACGAACGTCGTCAAGCACTCCGGCGCCCGGCACGCGGCGGTGTCGGTCGTCCGCGCGGAGGGCAGCCTGACACTGGAGGTCGTCGACGACGGCCCGCCGGCGGCGCCACCGAAGGAGGGCGGCTTCGGACTGCTCGGCATGCGGGAGCGGGCCGCAGCGGCCGGGGGGACCATCGAGTACGGGGCGGTACCCGGCGGCGGCTTCCGGGTACGGACGGTGCTTCCGGCCGGCGAGAGCGGGGGACGACGGTGACCGTACGGGTGGTGCTCGCCGACGACCAGACCGTCGTCCGCGCGGGGTTCCGCGCCCTGCTGGACCTCACCACCGACCTGGTCGTGGTCGCCGAGGCCGCCGACGGCGCACAGGCTGTCGAGGCCGTCCGGCTGACCCGGCCGGACGTCGTCCTCATGGACATCCGGATGCCCGGCGTCGACGGCATCGAGGCCATCCGCCGGATCGCCGCGGACGCCACGCTGGACGGCGTACGGGTCGTCGTCCTCACCACCTACCAGGTGGACGCCTACGTGTTCGAAGCACTGCGGTACGGCGCGGCCGGGTTCCTGCTGAAGGACATCGAGCCCGACGAACTGCGCGCCGCCATCCGCACGGTCGCCGCCGGACAGAGCCTCCTCGCGCCGGCCGTCACCCGCGCGGTGGTCGAGGAGTTCGCCCGGCTCAAGACCCCGGAGGTGGCCGGCGCCGGACGGCTAGCCGCCCTCACCGACCGCGAGCGCGAGGTCATGGCCCTCGTCGCGGCCGGACTCAGCAACACGGAGATCGGCCACGAACTACTCATGAGCCCCCTCACCGCCAAGACCCACGTAAGCCGAGCCATGACCAAACTGGCCGCCCGAGACCGCGCCCAACTGGTGGTCCTGGCCTACGAGACGGGATTGGTGCGGGCGGGGGACCGGTGACGTAGGCCCGCGTAACCACGCCGCGTAACCACCCCGCGTACCGGCCCCGCGCGCCCGCCCCGCGCGCCCGCCCCGGCTACTCCGGCGGGAGTACCCCCCGACTCCCGGCGGCGGATGCCAGGAACACGCCCGCTTTCTAACGTCGTTCGCATGATCGAAGCACATGACCTCACCAAACGTTATGGCGACCGGACCGTCGTCGATCGGCTGACGTTCAGCGTGCGGCCCGGGCGGGTGACCGGATTTCTCGGGCCCAACGGGGCCGGGAAATCCACCACTATGCGCATGGTCCTCGGCCTGGACGCGCCGACCTCCGGCAGTGTCCTGGTGGCGGGCCGCCCTTACGCCCAACTGCCCGCGCCCCTGCGGACGGTCGGTTCGCTGCTGGATGCCAAGGGCGTGCACGGCGGACGTACCGCCCGTGACCATCTGACCGGCCTCGCGGCGAGCAACAACCTTCCCCGCCACCGGGTGCCGGACGTCCTGGAGATGACCGGACTCACCGAGGTCGCAGGACAGCGGGTGAAGGCGTTCTCGCTCGGTATGGCCCAACGGCTCGGTATCGCGGGCGCGTTGCTCGGTGACCCGGAGGTGCTGCTGCTGGACGAACCGGTCAACGGCCTGGACACCGAGGGTATCCGCTGGATCCGCACCCTCCTCAAGTCCCTTGCCGGGCAAGGCCGTACGGTCTTCCTCTCCAGCCATCTGATGAGCGAGATGGAGCTCACCGCCGACCATCTGGTGGTGATCGGCCGCGGCAGACTCCTGGCCGACACCACGGTCCGCGACTTCATCGAGACCAACTCCCGCGCCCATACGCTCGTCCGCTCCCCGGAGCCGGAGCGGCTCCGCGATCTGCTGCGGGCCGGCGGCGCGACCGTACGGCTTGACGCGCGGGGCGGCTGGCGTGTGGACGGTCTCGACGCCGGCGCCATCGGCGACCTGGCCCGTGACCACGGCCTCGCCCTGCACGAACTCACCCCGACCCGCTCCTCGTTGGAGGAGGTCTACACGGCCCTGTCCCAGGACTCGGCCGAGTACCGGACACGACAGGAGGCCGCCCGATGACGGCACTCACCACCGCGCGGGCCGGGTACCGGCAGGCCCTCGCCCACGAGTGGATCAAGTTCCGCAGTGTGCGCTCCCTGGTGTGGACGACCTTCGCGACCGCCGCCGTACCCGTCCTGGGCGCGGTCTTCGTCGCGGCCACGGAGAGTCTGCGACCCGACGACACGGTGCTCGGCGGCAGCCTCTCCCTCGCCGTCGTCGCCCAGATCCTGGCCGCCGTGACAGGCGCTCTCCTCATCACCGGCGAGTACGGCACCGGCACCATCCGCACCACCTTCGCCGCCACCCCGCGGCGCGCAACCGTGCTGGCCGCGAAGGCGACACTGATCGCGGGAGTGACGTACGCCCTGTCCCTGCTCTCCTGCGCGCTCGCCCACCTGGTCGGCGGCGCGCTGCTGGAGGACGGCAGGTACGCCGAAGGGGAGCCGTGGCCCGCGCTGTTCGGCATCGCCGCATCCTTCGCGATCGCCGCGCTGCTGGGTCTCGCGGCCGGCACCCTCGTCCGCCACTCCGCGGGCGCCGTCACCGCGGTCGTGGGGGTGCTTCTCCTGCCGTCCCTCCTCGGCCCGCTCTTCGGCGGCGCCCAGCGCTGGATCGCCGGGTTCTCGCCGACGGCCGCGCTCCAGAAACTCACCCAGACCTCCGACGCCACCGCGCAGACGGTCGGCAGTCTCGGCGGCTGGCCGTCGCTGCTCGTGGTCGCCGCCGGCACGGCCGTACTGCTGCTGCTCGCGGCACAGACGCTGCGCGGGCGAGACGCATGACGGCCGCGTACGTACACACCCCCGTACACACCTTCGTACGGAACCGCGTACGGAACCACGTACAGATTCGCGTACGGAGACTCGTACGGAAAGGAGACCGCGCCATGTCCTGGTGGAGCCCCGCACGGCTACGTCTGCTCCTCGTCCTGGTGATCGCCGACCTCCTGCTGTGGCTGGCGGTGTCCCACACCGACGCGGCCGCCTCCGCCGCGCCCCAGGGCGCCCGGGTCGTCGCCGAGGAGAAGGTGGGCGACCGGCTGGTCGACCTCACCCTCGACTCGCCCGCACTCGGCCGGACCGCCAAGGTCCGTCTGCTGACCCCCGACGGCTGGGCGGACAGAAAGCCCGGTAGGACCTGGCCCACGCTCTATCTGCTCGTCGGCGGCGACGGCAACCACAAGGCCTGGACCGAGGACTACGACTCCGGCATCCAGGACCTGCGTCAGCTGCGCGACGTCCTGGTCGTGATGCCCGAGATGCCGCTCTTCGGCTTCTACACGGACTGGTTCAACAACGGCCGGGGCGGCCCGCCCGCCGTGGAGACCTTCCACCTCAGGGAGATGCTGCCGCTGCTGGAACGCGGTTACGGGGCCGGTACCCGTCGTGCGGCCGCGGGGGAGTCGCAGGGCGGGTTCGGAGCCCTGTCGTACGCGGGCCGGCACCCGGGGCTGTTCCGGGCGGTGGCGAGTTACAGCGGCTTCGTGCACCCCCTGCGCCACCCGCACGCCGTCCGGGCCGGCATGACCTACCTCGGCCTCGACTGGACGTCCCTGTGGGGCGACCCGGTCGAGCAGCGCGCCAACTGGCAGGCCCACGACCCCTATTACCTCGCCGCCCGGCTGCGTGGCACCCCCGTCCACCTCTCCAGCGGCGACGGCACGGCCGGCGTCCTGGACCCACCCGGCACACCGGCCGACCCGGACATCCCCGGCCTTGAGGACCCGGCCGAACCGTTCCCCGAGGACGCGATCTCCCCGACGGAGACCCTCATGGAACGCGAGTCCCGAGCCGTGGCCGCCCGCCTCTCCGCCCTCGGCGCCCCGGTCACGACCCACTTCTACGCGGGCACCCACTCACCGGCGTACTGGGCACGCGAGTTCCACCGCTCACTGCCGATGCTGCTGAAGTCCCTACGGCGGTGAGCCGTCGACGGGGGAGGTCCCGACCCGCGGGGCGGGGTCAGCCCACCGTGACGACAGCCGGCTCCGGCCGGCGCACGACGGGCCGGTCACGTCGTAGCAGGGGCCGCTCGACGACGGCGTACGAGAGAAGGGCCGCGGCGATCGTCGCCGCGAGGCCCGCGGGGAGCCGCCAGGCGCCGTCCACTCCGAGGTCGGCGAGCAGCCGGATCAGGGGGTAGTGCCACAGATACATGCCGTAGCTGAGGTTGCGTCCGGCCCACGCCAGGGCCGACAGCGACAGCAGCCGTGAGGGCCACGCCCCCGGGCACAGATCCAGCGCGGCCACCACCACGGCCGACAGCACGGCGGCGACCAGCATCCCGACGGTGTACCAGACGGGGTTCCACGCACTCGGTTCGGTGATCGGCACCTGCCAGGCGATCAGCCCGAGACACCCGAGCGCGGGCACACACAACCACCCCGCCCACCGGCGCAGCCGCTCCAGCCGAGGATCACCGGAACGCAGCCCGGCCAGCACCACGGCCAGCAGGGCTCCTACGAGGAGCTGGTCCGCGCGCGTGTCGGGGCCGTTGTAGATACGGTGCGCCGCCGTGGGATCCCACAGCGCGAACCGCCACAGCACCGGAAGCACACACAGCACCGCGACCCACCCCACGACGGCACGCGCCGACGCGTGCCGCAGCAGGACCAGCAGCAGAATCGGCCACGCGAGATAGAACTGCTCCTCCACCCCCAGCGACCAGGTGTGACTGAGCGGAGCGGTGAGGTCGGAGTAGGGGCCGGACTCCCCGGCCCGTACGAGGTTGACCACCGAGCCCGCGGCCAGCGCCGCCGCCTTCCACGCCCCGTCGAACAGGGGCAGCGCGAACGCCACGGACAGCAGCGCCGTGACCGCGCACATCACCAGGAGGGCGGGCCCCAGCCGCAGCCACCGCCGCCGGTAGAACGACCACAGACCGACCCGACCGGTACGGCTGTACTCGGCCACCAGCAGCCGGGTGATCACGAAGCCGCTGATCGTGAAGAAGACGTCCACCGCGACCGAGCCACCGGGCACCCACTCGGGCTCCACGTGATAGACGATCACCAACGCCACCGCGACCGTCCGCAACCCGTCGAGCCCGGCCACCCGCCCACGCCGCGCCACCCGCGGACCCTGCCCGGGGCCAGGCCCCGACCCCGGCCCCGACCCCGGCCCCGACCCCGTGACCTCGTCCTCGTCGACTCTGCTCGGCTGGGAGATACTCATGACTGCCGCGTCTGCCCCGCCACGCGGAGATGACACAAACTGTCGCGTTCACCACACGACAGGGCCGGCCGGGGTACGGGGTGGTGCCCGGGGCGGGTCGCCTCAGCCCGTGGTGACCTTTTCCGCCGACGGGGTCCGGCGGGACGGACGGTCGAGGGGGGCCACCACCACGCCGTAGAACCGGTTCACGGCGGCGTCGACGCTGCTGATGAAGCCCGACTCGGCGCTGCCGCGACCGCTGCCCATGCCCTTGAAGAGGGACAGTCGGAAGCCGGTGATCTGCGTGCCGTTCTTCGGCAGCATGTCCGCCGGCTCCGGCCGCAGCCGTTCCAGGGTGCCCCGCGGTCCGCCGGTCTCACCCTCGACCAGTGTCTCGATGTGCAGGTCGGCGGGCGCCTCGTCGAGCCGTCGGACCAGCCTCTTCGCCCAGGACAGGGGATAGCCCAACTCGGGCGCCGGGATCTCGATGGAGGTGCGCAACTTGCTGGTACGCAGGTCGGCGGTGATCCCGAGAACACCCGGTGTGCCCTCGATACGCAGCTCCGCCTGAAGTCTTCCGTCGGAGCAGAGCTGGTCCGCCAGGCGGGAACGGCGGGTCGCGGGGTCGGTTCCGCGCTTGGAGCGCTGAACAGGCAGCACGCGCTGGCCGAGTTCGCCACCCAGTCCGAGACAGACCTGGCGGATGAGCCGCTCCCAGCTCTCCACCACGTCCAGGATCCGGGGATCTCCCTGGCACAGGGTCTCGTCGTCGATGCCGTTGCGAACCGGGACCCAGGCCGCGCCCATGTTCTGGAAGCCGTGGCATCCGGAGTTCTCGTGCTGGAGGTAACGCAGCAGCTCCTGGAGCAGCCAGGCGTGCGCCATGTTGCCCACACCCTCGTGCCGGATGAGCATCTGGGCCTGGTGGGCCACTTCGGCCCAGGACAGATGCCACAGCGCCACCTTGTGCTTGCGCCGCCCATCGATCCTGACGTCGACCAGCGGACTGCCCTCCAGCGCGACGTCGTTCGAGAGGGTGATGACGGCCTCGTAGCCACGGCGGGCGGCGATGTCCACGTACGCCTGCACCTGTTCGGCCTTGAGGGCGTTCCCGTTGGTCTTGGTCTCGACCAAAGCCGTCCAGAGCTTGCCGGCCCGTTCGACGCGGATCACTCCGTCCGGGCGGCGCGGGGACTCCCCGTGCGGCAGCGACACCTCGGCGAACGTCTCCATCCGGCCCGCCGGTGCTCCGAACGCGGCGATGAGCCTTCTGCCGAACTCCGGGATCTGCGCCATCACGGACAGCAGCACCGACGTCGCCCGCGTCTCCCGGTCCCGGTCGCTCTTCAGCGCGGAGACCGGGAACAGCCGCGCCTCCTTCCAGGACTCGTTCTCCGCCAGGGACTTCTTGACCACCTTGGGCAGGGTGACCTTCTTCTTGGCGGTACGGGGCCGCGCGGCGGCCTTCCTCGACTTGGCATCCGCGTCCGCGTCTGTATGCGTATCCGGGCCCGCGCCCGCTTCGGGCTGCCGCGGTGTCGGGACGGCGTCGAGCGTGGCCTGCGGCGGAGCCTGAAGCGCGCTGTCGGTCCGGTCCTCACCCGCAGAGCCGTCCGCTGCTTCCTCGGCCGCCGCGTCGTCCTCGATGTCGACGCCGAAGTCTGTCGCCAGACCCGCCAGTCCGGCGTCGTAGCCCTGCCCCACGGCCCGGATCTTCCACTCCCCGCCGCGGCGGTACAGCTCACCGAAGATGAACGCGCTCACCGAGTCGGCGTCCTCGATCGCGAAGCGGAGCAGGTTCTCGCCGGAGCCGTCGGCCAACGTCAGTTGCAGGTCGCCCAGTTCGCCGAAGTGGGCTCCGTCGTAACGGCTCGCCGCCACCACGATCCGGTCGACGGCGCCGGGGACCACACTCAGGTCGAAGCTGATCCGGTCCTTGTTGCCGCTCGCCGTGGGCGTCTTGCCCAGGAGCTGCACACTTCCGTCCGCGGCGACCGGGTTGTTGTAGAAGTAGAAGTCGGCGTCGCTGCGGACCTTGCCGTTGGTGTCCAGCAGGAGAACCGAGACATCCGCGTCGCCCTCCCCCGAGGGACTCGTCCAGTCCAGACTCACCATCACGGAGTCGACGCTCTCACTCAGGCTCGCCAGACCGACGTTGGCACCCTTGATCAGTTTGTACACAGCCCCACCCCCCTGTAGCGCACGCCAGTTGTGGACCGCCGGTTTCTCCCCATCCACCGGGCGGCACAATGTGACGCACCACACATTCAATGCCTGGCTGGACTTTATTACTCAGCGGAGGCGAGCTGTAGCTGTTCGCGAGAATCGATGGGGCGGGACCCCCGTGAGGGGGTCCCGGTCGGTGGGGTCAGAAGCGGTCCGGGGTGTTGTTCGGGAAGGGGGCGCCCGGGGCTGTGTTCGGGTTCTTTCGGGCCTCCTCGTTGGACGCGGTGGTGGCCTCGCAGGTCACGTCCTTCGACGGGAGCCTGCCGGTGAGCAGGTAGCCGGTGACCGTGCCGTCCGTGCAGGCGTTGCCGCTGGGGTAGACGCCGTGGCCCTCGCCCCCGTGGACGGTGAGCATGCGGGAGCCCTTGAGATCGGCGTGCAGGGCCTGGCCGCTGGGGAGCGGGGTCTGGGAGTCCCACTCGTTCTGGACGACCAGCGAAGGAACCTTGTTGCGTACGGTGGTCGCCGGTTCGACGGAGTCGTCCCAGAACGCACAGGGCTTGATGCTGGACGCGATGTCGCCGAAGAGCGGGTAGCGCGCCTTGTCGTTGACGGCGTCCTGCCGGTAGCTCTCCGGATCACGGGACCACGCGGCCGAGTTGTCGCCGCACAGCACGGCCCAGAAGCTCGCCGGCATGTTGTCGGAGGGGACCTCCGTGGCCCCGGCACGGGCCGTGGTGAACGGCGCGAGCTTCTCCGCCGACGCCGGCCGGCCGTCCGCGGCCGCCTTCAGCTCCGCGATCGCCTGGCTGGCCACCTCCGGTGAGAAGACCAACTGGCGGGCGGCGCTGCGGATCTCGTCCCCCGTGATCGGGTACCCACCGAGGTCGATGGGGTCCTCGTCGGCCTGCGCGACCAGGTCCCAGAAGAGCGCCTCGACCTCCTTCGGGGTGTCACCCAGGTCGTATGTCTCCGCGTGCGCGGCGGCCCACTCCGTCCACCGGTCGAACGCGGGCTCGGCGCCCTCCGCCCACCACTGGATCATCCCCCGCCAGGCCCGCTCCGGATCGACCGCGCTGTCCAGCACGAACCGGTCGGCCCGGCCCGGGAAGAGCTGGGTGTACACGGCGCCCAGATAGGTGCCGTACGAGTAGCCGAAGTACGAGATCTTCCGCTCGCCGAGGATGGCCCGGAGCAGATCCATGTCACGGGCCGTGTTGCGTGTCGTGATGTGCGCGAGCGTGTCACCCGCGTTCGCCTCGCACTTGTCGGCGACACCACGCGCCCAGGCGACGTCCTTGTCGAACGTCTCCGCCTTGTACGGGCGCAGCCAGACCTGCTCGTCCGGGGTCAGGTCGCAGGTGACCGGGCTGCTCTGTCCCACACCGCGCGGGTCGAATCCGATGAGGTCGTACTTCTGTCGCAGGGACTCGGGGAGGCTCTCCCGCAGGCCGAGCGGCATGTCGAGCCCCGGGCCGCCCGGACCGCCGGGGTTGGAGAGCAGGACACCGTGCCGTTTGCCGGGGGCCGTGCTCCTGATCCGGGATATGGCCATGTCGAGCCGTTTGCCGCCGGGCTTCCGGTAGTCCAGCGGGACCTTGATCGTGGCGCATTCGAACTCCGCCGGGGAGTCGGCCGAGCACCGCTTCCAGCGCGGCTTCTGCTGGACGTACCGGTTCAGCGCGCTCCGGGTGGTGGGGGACGACACCGCCGACGTGGTGGCGGCCGAGGCGGTGGTGGCGGCCGGTACCGCGACGGCCGGGGAGGAGGCGAGCGCGGGAGCTAGCGTTGCCGTCACGGTCACGGCCAACAGGGGCGCGAGACGTCGTCTGCGCACGTTATCGATCCTTCCGCTCACAGGTTCTGTACAGACGGAAAGATCCTTGAGGACGGGCCGGGCGAGCGGATCCCTCGGCCGGGCTGTCCCTGTGTACCTCTCAGGGAGGAGGCAACGGGCGCGCGTCGTACCCGAGTTGTAGGTTGAAGGCCGCTTTCGGCCAGGGCCTCGGACGGGGGCCGCCGGGGACGTCCCGGGTGCCGGATCGGCGACCAAGCGCCATCATCGGGGGACACGGACACGGACACGGACACGCGGCTGACGGGCAACGGACTTTCAGCGGACGTTCGACGGAGCAGGAGGGCCGCGGCATGCGCATCCTCATGGTCGGAGCAGGTGGCGTCGGCACGGCGATCACGAGGATCGCGGCCCGCCGCTCGTTCTTCGAGCACATGGTCGTCGCCGACTATGACCGGACGAGGGCGGAGTCGGCCGTCGCCGCGCTCGGTCCCGGCGAACGCAGATTCACCGCCGTACGGCTCGACGCCTCGGACCGGTCCGGAGTACGGGCGGCCCTCGCCGAACACCGCTGTGACGTCCTCCTCAACGCCACCGATCCGCGCTTTGTGCTGCCCCTGTTCGAGGCCGCCCTCGCCGAGCGCGCCCACTATCTCGACATGGCGATGTCCCTGTCCCGGCCGCATTCCACCCGCCCGTACGAGGAGTGCGGAGTGAAGCTGGGGGACGCCCAGTTCGAGCGGGCGGCGCAGTGGGCGGAGGCGGACCGGCTCGCCCTGGTGGGCATGGGTGTGGAACCGGGCCTCTCGGACGTCTTCGCCCGCCACGCCGCCGACACCCTCTTCGACGAGATCGAGGAGATCGGCGTCCGCGACGGAGCGAACCTCGTGGTCGACGGATACGACTTCGCCCCCTCCTTCAGTATCTGGACGACCATTGAGGAGTGTCTGAATCCGCCCGTCGTCTACGAGGAGGGGCGGGGCTGGTTCACCACCGAACCCTTCAGCGAGCCCGAGGTCTTCGACTTCCCGGAGGGCATCGGCCCGGTGGAGTGCGTCAACGTCGAGCACGAGGAGGTGCTGCTGGTCCCACGCTGGCTGAAGGCCCGGCGGGTCACCTTCAAGTACGGCCTCGGCGACGAGTTCATCGGCGTCCTGCGGACCCTGCACAAGCTGGGCCTCGACCGTACGGACCCGGTGACCGTGCCCGGCGCAGAGGGCGGAGTCGCGGTGTCGCCGCGGGACGTCGTCGCCGCCTGTCTGCCCGACCCGGCGAGCCTCGGCGACCGTATGCACGGCAAAACGTGCGCGGGCACGTGGGTGAAGGGGACCAAGGACGGCCGGCCCCGGGAGGTGTACCTCTACCAGGTGGTCGACAACCAGTGGTCTATGCGGGAGTACGGCTCCCAGGCGGTGGTGTGGCAGACCGCGGTCAACCCCGTGGCCGCCCTCGAACTCGTCGCGTCCGGCGCCTGGCGGGGCCGGGGCGTCCTGGGCCCCGAGGCGCTGCCGCCCCAGCCCTTCCTCGACCTGCTCGTCGACTACCAGGCGCCATGGGGCATGCGCGAGCAGTGACAGTGGTGTGGGCGAGCAGTGACAGCCGTACGGCGTGCGGTGGCAGCGGTACGGCGTGCGGTGACAGCCGTACGGGCGTGCGGTGACCGGACCCGTCGGAATCCCGCCGTCGCAGGGCGTGCATGTCAGGCCAGGGCTCCCTACGATGAAAGGCACACGCCTCTCGGTGCTGCCCGGTCCTCCGGGCCCGACCGGAGCGAGGAAACATGGCCGTCGAGAACGCCGGGAACACCGCGCCCACCGACAGACCCACGGGACTCAAGGCCAACGCGATCGGGTTCGTGGACGCCCTCGTCATCGGCCTCAACTCCACGTCTCCCGCGTACTCCCTCGCGGCCGTCATCGGCCCGGTAGTCGCCCTCGTCGGGATCTACGCGCCCGGCGTGATGTTCGCGTCGTTCGTGCCCATGCTGCTGATCGCGTCGGCGTTCTACTACCTCAACAAGGTCGACCAGGACTGCGGGACGACCTTCTCGTGGGTCACCCGCGCGATGGGCCCCTGGGCCGGCTGGCTCGGCGGCTGGGCCATCGCCATGACCGGAGTCCTGGTCGTCGGCTCGCTCGCCGACGTGGGAGTGACCTTCGTCCTGCTCGCCGTCGGCCTCGACGGCTGGGTCGACAACACCTTCGTACGCCAACTGCTCACCGTGCTGCTGATCCTGGTGATGACAGCCGTGTGTGTCATCGGCACCGAGCTGTCGGCCAAGGTGCAGAACGTCCTCATCCTGGCGCAGGTCGCCTGTCTGCTGATCTTCGTGGGCGTGGCGCTGTACAGCGCCTACGCCGGCACCAGCAAGTACGACTCCGTCGATCCGGCCCTCAGCTGGCTGAACCCGTTCGGCGCCGGCGGGGCTGCGCTGACGAGCGGGTTGCTCCTGGGTGTCTTCATCTACTGGGGCTGGGAGTCGGCGGTCAACCTCACCGAAGAGGTCAAGGACTCGGCGACCGCCCCCGGGAAGGCGGGCCTCTGGTCGACGGTCATCCTGCTGGTGACCTATGTGTCCGTGGGCTTCGCCGTCGTGGCCTACGCCGGACCGGCGTTCCTCGCGGACAACGCGGGGGAGGAGGAGTTCGTCTTCGCGCAGCTCGCCGGCGACGTACTGGGCGGCTGGGACTGGGTGCTGCTGCTGGCCGTCTCCACCTCCGCCATCGCCTCCACCCAGACCACGATCATCCCGGCGTCACGCACGGCACTGTCGATGGCCCGCCGGCAGGCGCTGCCCGCGCACTACGGCCACATCAGCCCGCGCTTCCGCACCCCCGACGTGAGTACGTGGTGGGTCGCCGGCATCGCCATCGCCTGGTACCTCGTGGTCAACCAGATCAGCACCAACGCCCTCTTCGACTCACTCACCGCACTCTCCCTGCTGATCGCCTTCTACTACGCACTGACGGGCGTCGCCTGCGCGGTCTACTACCGGCGCCATCTCCTGGAGAGCGTCCACAACTTCCTGCTGATCGGCCTCGGTCCGCTGGTCGGCGCGGGACTGCTGGCATGGCTGCTGGTCAGGTCGGTCACCGACATGTCCGATCCGGCGAACTCCTACAGCGGCGACTCCTGGTTCGGCCTCGGACCCCCGCTCGTGATCGGCATCGGTATCGCCGCCACCGGAGTGGTCGTCATGATCGTGCGGCGGCTGTGGGCGCCCGCGTACTGGCGGGAGCGGCCCGGGGTGGCCGACCCGGCCATGGTCCACGGCCGGAGCGAGGAGTCCTGAGATGTCAGTCGTGCTGGGATACGACGAATCCCCGGGCGCCGCCCGCGCGTTGCGCATCGCGATCGAGGTGGCCACCGCGTTCGACGAGCGGCTTGTGCTGGTCTACGGGGCGTCGGCGCCGGGGCAGTTGGGCGAGGAGTACCGGCCCCACTACGACGCGATCCGCGAGGCCGGCCGCAGCGGGCTCGAACACGCGGTGGCGGAGGCGGGCCGCGCGGGTGTGCCGGCCGTCGTCGAGGTGCTCGACGAGAAGCCGGCCCAGGCCCTGATCGACGCCGCGACCCGTCACGAGGCTCGGGTCATCGTGGTGGGCAGCTGGGGCGAGAGTCCGATGCGGGGCGCGATCCTTGGGTCGACACCGCACAAGCTGCTGCACATGTCGAACGTGCCCGTTCTCTGCGTCCCACCCGGGGCCTGACACCATCTGCCGCGCGTTGGAGCGGAGTTCGCCGTCGTGGCCGCCCGTAGCCCGGGTCCGGCGTCGAGCGATCAGTCCAGATGGAAGACCTCTTCCGCGTCCGCCCACCACTCGCCCTCGGCCACGCTGTCCAGCGGCTGCTGACAGGGGTCGGTGAGTGCCCACCACTGCTGCGTCACCGGATCGGCGGCGATCGCTGCGGTGTCGGCGGCGTAGTCGTCTCCCAGGTACTCGAGGTAGCTGAACAGCAGCCCGTCCCGCAGGAAGATCGAGTAGTTGGCGATCCTCGCCCGCTTGAGCGCCGCCAGTACGGCCGGCCACGCCTCGGCGTGCAACTCCCGGTACTCGGCCTCCTTCTCGGGGCGCAGCCTGATCACGGCGGCATAGCGTTTCACGTCATTCACCCTTCCCTCCGCGATGGATCTGCTTCATCGAAGGATCTGCTTCATCCGACGCCCAGGAGAGTAAGGATGTCATTCATCCCGCGCAAGAGTCGGGGTGATATGTCCTTATAGAGCGGCCGATGGGCGCTTTGGGGGCGGTGAAAATCAGTCTGCTCCAACATCTTTCCTTCCCGTAACGCGGATGTCATAGTGACGCCCATCGATGAATCGGATTAATCCGATGCGGCAAGAGAGGGGCACACCGTGGCCGAATCGTCACGCGTCTCCGACGAGGGAGACGACGAGGCGTCACGTCCTTACCGGCCGGGGTACGAACTGGTGGCCGAGCAGCTGCTGGACCACATCGCCGAGCGGGGACTCCGTCCCGGCGACAGGCTTCCGACCGAGCAGGGCCTCGCCGAGATCCTGGGCGCGACCCGCAATGTCACGCGCGAGGCCGTGAAGGTCCTGGCCGCGATCGGCCGGCTCAGCGTGCGGCGCGGCGCGGGCATCTTCGTCGCGGAGGGCGGCGGCGGTCTGGTCGACGACCAGTTGCTCCAGTTCCGGCCGACGAGCATGGAAGACGTACTGATGCTCCTCGACTACCGGTCGGTGATCGAGGCGGAGACGGCCCGTCGTGCCGCCACTCTCGCCACACCCATCGAGGTCCGGACCATCCGGGAGAGCGCGAAGGTGTCGCTGGAAGCGGCACTGCGGTACGACGGCCATGCCTTCGCGCGCGCCGACGAGGCGTTCCACGACGCGGTGGGCGCGGCCTCGCACAACGTGTTCCTGCGTTCGAGTGTCGCGGGTGTACGGCGCCTCGCGTCCCAGTCCGACGTGCTGCTCTTCCACGGGGACGCACCCGGATCGCTGGAGGTCGCCGCCCGCCAGCATCTCGCCATCGCCGAGGCGGTCTCCGCGGGGGAGGCCGAGCTGGCGGGGCGGTTGATGGTGGAACACATCGCCACCACGCAGAGCCAGTTCGAACGCAAGATCCGTGACCGGCTGTTCAACCTCGGCGACCGCCCCGCTCCCGGGGCGCCGGCCGGCGGTGGCGAGGCGGAGTCCCCGCCGCACAGCTCGGCCTCCTAGAAACGGCCCCGCGCTCACCGCCCGGCGCTCACCGCCCCACGTGGGCGTGACGCCTTCCGACGGGGGCGTGGACGCCCCCTTACAGCGACACGTCGCTCCCAGACAGCGGCACGTCGCTCCCGGACGGCGATACGTCGCGTCCCCACGGCGACATGTCGCTCCCTGACCGCGACATGTCGTTGCCCGACGGTGGCACGACGCCGCCCGACAGTCCGGGGCGCCGGTGGACGACCGGCGCCCCGGGCCACCATCCCAGGCGATTGGATACCCATGTCTCTTCCGTCTGCTCGCAGGGGCAGAGCCGTACCCCTGCGGAGAACCCTGATAGCCGCCGTGTCCGTGGCCGTTGTGTCGGCGCCACTGACCGCGGTGACGGCCCAGGCCGCGCCCACCGACTCCGACCTTGTTGTCTACGTCTCCCCGACCGGCAGGGACAGCGGGCGCGGAACCTCCGCTCACCCCTTCAAGACCCTTGAGTACGCACGGGACTTCGTGCGCGACGCCAAGTCCAAGGTCCGCGGTGACATCCATGTCCGGCTCAAGTCGGGCACGTACCGCATCAGCAGTACTTTCACGCTGACCGCGCAGGACTCGGGCCGTGACGGTCAGCGGATCGTGTACGAGGCCGCGCCCGGCGCGAACCCGGTGATCAGCGGTGGCAAGCAGGTCACCGGGTGGACGAAGGCCGACGCCGACGGGAAGGTCTACAAGGCCAGGCTCAGCGGCATCGACACCCGCCAGCTGTATGTGAACGGCGACCTGAAGACCCGCGCCCGCAGTGGCAAGAACCCCTCCGGCTTCGCGAAGAACGCCACCGGCTACACCTTCACCGACTCCAGCCTCAACGCGTACAAGCGCCCCGCGGATCTGGAAGTGGTCAGCAGCTGGGGCTGGAAGCTGATGCGCTGCCCCGTCGAGTCCATCGCGGCCGGGCAGATGACCATGCAGCAGCCGTGCTGGCGCAACGCGCACCTCCAGAGCGGCCAGGAGATCCAGAACCCGACGTGGCTGGAGAACGCCCGCGAGCTGCTGGACAGTCCGGGGGAGTGGTACCTGGACAAGGGCGCGGGCGAGATCTACTACATGCCCGAGTCCGGCCAGAGCATGGCGACCGCGGACGTGACCGTCCCCGTAGTCCAGGACCTGGTCGACCTGAACGGCACCCGCACGAAGCCCGTCAAGAACATCTCCTTCGAGGGCCTCACCTTCTCCCACTCCACCTGGCTCGCGCCCAGTTCACCCGACGGGCACATCGAGGGCCAGGCCGGTTTCCGGATGGTCGGCAAGGACAACCCCGACTTCGACTCCACCCGGCTGAACTGGAAGAAGACCCCGGGCGCGGTCAATGTCAGCCACGGGCGCAACGTCGACTTCGAGGGCAACACCTTCACCCACCTCGGCGCGGTCGGTCTCAACCTGAACACCGGCACCCAGGGCACCGACATCACCGGCAACGTCTTCCGCCAGATCGCCGCGACCGGTATCCAGATCGGCGGTGTGGAGTGGGGTGACGCGCACCCCGACGATCCGCGGGACATCACCAAGGACACCCGGGTCTCCAACAACGTCGTCACCAAGGTCGCCGACCAGTACAACGGCTCCCTCGGCATCCTGGCCGGTTACACCGACTCCACGGTGATCACCCACAACAAGGTCCACGACCTGCCCTACAGCGGTATCTCCGTCGGCTGGGGCTGGGGTCTGACCGACCAGGGCGGCAACTCCGCCTACCCGAACAACGCCGGTATCCCGGTGTCCGACAAGCCGACCATCAGCCGTGACAACGTGGTCAGTGACAACGAGATCAGCGACATCATGAAGTCGCAGGCCGACGGCGGCGGCGTCTACACCCTCAGCAACAACCCGGGTGGCACCGTCTCCGGCAACTACATCCACGGAGTACCGGAACACGCCTATGGCGCCGTCTACCACGACGAGGGCAGCCGGCACTGGACGAACACCGGCAACGCCTTCTGCGACGTCGCCTTCCAGTGGCTGCTGATGAACCACGCCGAGGAGAACAAGGCGCAGGGCAACTTCACCACCAACCCCGGCTTCAGCGTCCAGTACCTCAGCAAGAACAACACGGTCACGGACAACGTCACCGTCGGCGCCTGCGACCAGTTGCCCGCCTCCATCGTGAACAACGCGGGCCTTCAGAAGCCCTACCGTCACCTCGACCCCGGCACCCCGGTCACCGACCGCCAGGCGCCCACCGTCCCCGGCACCCCGACCGCGGTCACCGACTTCCCGACCGTCGCCGACCTCAGCTGGCCCGCGTCCACGGACAACAAGGCGGTCACCGGCTACTCGGTGTTCCAGGACGGCAAGCTCGTCAACGCCTCCAGCGGGACGTCCGTACGCATCCCCGGCCTGACCGCCGGGCGGACCTACTCCTTCAAGGTCAGCGCGCGTGACGCGGCCGGCAACGAGTCGGGAGCGAGCCGCACTCTGCGCCTCACCATGCCCGACGGCACGGACCTCGCGCTGAACAAGCCGGTCACCGCGTCCTCCGACTCGGAGGGCAACGTCCCCGCCAAGGTGGCGGACGGCGACCTGTCGACCCGCTGGGCCCAGGGCCTGGGTCTGCCCGACCCGTCCTGGATCCAGGTCGACCTCGGCGCCTCGTACGACATCGACGGCACCATCACCACCTTCGAGAAGCGCAGCGGATACAAGTACCGCATCGAGGTCTCCCCGGACGAGGTCCACTGGACGACACTCGCGGACCGCACCGCCGCCGACACCACGGCCCAGACCGACTACGTGCACACCCCGGACCCCGTGACGGGCCGCTTCGTCCGGCTCACCGTGACCGGCTCCAGCGGCAACGGCGGCAGCATCTACGACTTCCAGGTCTACGGCACCCCCGCCGCCCCCGCCACGGACCACACCGCCCCGAGCAGCCCCGGCAAGGCCACGGTCGAGCCGCTGCTGCCCACCGTCGTGGACCTGAGCTGGCCCGCGGCGACCGACGACACCGGCGTCACCAGCTACGTCGTCCAGCAGGACGGCAAGCGCATCGCCGTCACCGGTGACACCACACTGCGCGTCTCCGGACTGACCGCGGACACCGAGTACTCGTTCACCGTGGTGGCCCGCGACGCGGCCCTGAACGCCTCGGAACCCAGCACGGCGGCCGTCGTCACCACCCCGGGCGACAAGAGCCTGGCGCTGAACAAGCCGGCCACCGCGTCCTCCGACTCGGAGGGCAACGTACCCGCCAAGGCGTTCGACGGTGACCTGTCGACCCGCTGGGCGCAGGGACTCGGTCTGCCCGACCCGTCCTGGATCCAGGTCGACCTCGGCAAGGACACCGGCGTCACCGGTGTGGTCACCACCTTCGAGAAGTCCAGCGGCTACCGCTACCGGCTGGAGTACTCGACCGACGGCCAGACCTGGTCGACGTTCGAGGACCACACGGACGCCAACACCACCGCCCAGACGAACTACTCACTTGCCGACGAGTCCGTCACCGCCCGCTACCTGCGACTCACCGTCACCGGGTCCAGCTGGAACGGCGGCAGCATCTACGAGATCGGCGTCTACGGCGGCTTCTGAGCCCCCCCGCACGGCCGGCGCCGGCGGCCTCAGCACCCGCCGGCGCCCGCCGGTTCCGCCCACACAGAGACGAAAGCCAGGATGAAGATCACCCATGTCGAAGTACACCGGATCGACGTTCCGGCGGCCAGCCCGCCCTTCCGGTGGCGGGAGGGCCTGAGCGGCAGCGCCCCGGCCGGTGACGGCGCCGTACTGCACATCGGCACCGACGACGGCGTGGAAGGTGTGGCCCTGTTCGCCCGCCCGGGAGCGTTCGCCACCCTCCACGACCTGGTGGAGCGAGTCTTCAGGGACGAACTGCTCGGCGCGGACCCCTTCCAGCGGGAGTGGCTGTGGCACCGGGTGTGGGAGCTCGACCGGATCCACGAACTCCCGCTCCCCGCACTGGGTCTCATCGACATCGCGCTGTGGGACCTGGCGGGCCGCTACCACGGCGAACCGGTCTGGCGGCTGCTCGGCGGCTTCCGCGAGGCGATCCCCGCCTACGCCTCCACGTCGACGTTCTCCTCCACCGAGGAGTTCCTCGACGTCGCCGACCAGTGCCTGGCCCTCGGCTACCACGGCATCAAACTGCACGCCTGGGGCGACGCGAGACGTGACGCTGCCCTCTGCCTGGCGCTGCGCGACCACGTCGGTCCGGACGTCCCGCTCATGTACGACGGGTCGGCGGGCTTCGACCTGCCCGACGCGATCCGGCTGGGCAGGGCACTCTCCGAGGCCGACTACCTCTGGTACGAGGAGCCGATGCGCGAGTTCAGCATCTCCGCGTACCAGAAGCTCGCCGAAGCGGTGGACATCCCCCTGCTGGTGGGCGAGACCTCCGACGGGGCCCACATGAACTCCGCGGACTTCATCCGGGCCGGCGCCGCGACCTTCGGGGTACGTGCCGGCACCACCCTGCGGGGCGGCATCACCGGAGCCATGCGCACCGCACACCTGGCCGACGCCTACCGGCTGCGGGCCGAGATCCACGGCTCGGACATCCCCAACCACCACCTGTGCATGGCCATCTCCAACACCACCTACTACGAGTCCCTGGTGACCGCCACGCACGTGGTGCGCGAACGTCACGTGGACGACCAGGGTCTGGTCCACGCCCCCACCGGACCGGGCATCGCGCTTCCCCTCGACTTCGGCTACGGCGACGCGCTGCTGCCGTTCGTCGAACAACCGCGCTGACCGCACGGTGGCCGTCTCCGTCGACGGCCACCGCCGCCGCCCCCACCCGGCGCACCACCCGAGCCGCGCGGAATCCCACCTCGCGGGCACAGAGCAAGGCATGAACAGAAAGGCAAGACGATGAGGTCTTCCGGATCTCCGAGAGTTTCCCGCCGCCGCGCGGTCGTGCGCACCACGGCCGCCGCTCTCTCCCTGGCCACCGCGGCCGCACTGGCCGGGTGCGCCAGCGCGGACACCACCCCGCAGTCCGCCTCCTCGAGTGCGCCCGCCTTCAAGCCGGCCGAGCAGAAGAGCGGCTCCGAGATCACGGTGTGGGCGGACTCGACCCGGCTGCCGTCCGTGGAGGCCTACCAGAAGGCGCACCCGGACGCGAAGCTGAAGATCGTCACGTACGACGGCGGCGCCGACGGCTCCACGTATCTCCAGTCGAAGGTGCAGCTGTTCGACCGGACCGGCAGCGGCTGGCCCGACGTCGTCTTCGGCTCACCCACCGACGTCACCTGGGCGTCCCGGGCCACCAAGCCCGGCGCGCAGCCCTTCGCCGCCCCCCTGGACGCCGACCTGGTCCCGCAGAGCACCCTCGACGGGTTCGCCAAGGGCTCCCTGACACCGTGCCAGTTCGACGGTCACACCTACTGCCTGCGCAACGACATCGCCCAGGTCGTCCTCTGGTACAACAAGCCCCTCATGGACAAGTGGGGCTACACGGTCCCCAAGACCTGGGAGGAGTACGAGGCCCTCGGCAAGCAGGTCGCCAAGGACCACCCCGGCTACCTCGTCGGCTCGGTCGGTGACACCAACTCCCACGAGTCCTACTTCTGGTCCGGCCAGTGCCCGGCCTTCGACCTGGCGAAGCCCGACACCCTGCGCACCGACCTCCAGGACCCCAACTGCACCCGCACCGCGAAGCTCCTTGACGGCCTGATCGACGCCAAGGCCGTCACCACCAAGGGCTTCTTCAGCCAGGGCTTCGCCAAGGAGAGCGGCAACAAGGTCCTCATGGCGTACGGGCCGTCCTGGTACGGCCAGTACCTGTTCAAGACCGCCTTCAAGACCCCGGCCAAGCAGATCGCCGCGGCGCCCCCGCTGACATGGCAGGGCGACTCGACGGTCGCCACCGGCAATGTGGGCGGCGGTGTGTGGATGGTGTCCTCGCACAGCGCCAACCTCAAGGCCTCCACCGACCTGGTCACCTGGCTCACCACGTCCGACGCCAACCAGGCGACCGCGCCCACGTACCCCGCGTACACCAAGGCGGCAGAGGCGTGGCTGGCCAACCCGGCCAACAGTGACTACTTCGCCAACGACGTGAGCGGACCGTTCCAGCAGGCGGCCCAGGCGGTGTGGACGGGCTGGTCCAACACCCGCTTCTCCGACGCCACCGCCTGGTCCAGCGTCGTCCTGCCCGCCCTGACCGCCGGCAAGAGCCTCACCGCGACCCTGCCCGCCTGGCAGAACGAGATCGCCAACGAGGCAAAGGCCCAGGGATACAAGGTGGTCACCCAGTGACGCTGCTGGAGACCGAGCGTGCGACTGTCTCCGCCCCGCGCCGCGGCACCCCGCCGCGGCGCGGGCGCCGCAGCACGGCCGGCTATCTCTTCGTCGCCGGATACGCGGTACTGCTCGTCGCGTTCGGGGTCTTCCCGACCGGCTACTCGTTCTACCTGGCGTTCACCAACGACCAGGGCCAGTTCACGGGCCTCAACCAGTTCGTGAAGGTCGTCCAGGACTACCGCTTCGTACCGGCCTTCACGCACATGCTGGTCTATCTCGCCCTGTGGCTGGTCACCCTGGTGGTTCTGGTCGTCCTGGTCGCCGTGGTGCTGCGCGGCCGGGTCCGGCCGGGTACGTCGGCGCTGTTCCGGTTCCTGTACTACATCCCCGGCGCGCTGGCCGGTGTGGCGAGCGTCCTGGTGTGGCTGTTCATGCTGGATCCGGACGTCAGCCCGGTGTCCTGGCTGCTGGAGAGCATGGGCCTGCACACCTTCGCCGCCGTGCTCTCACCCGGCAACCTGCCCCTCATCCTGATGCTGATCGCGTTCTGGACGGGCGCGGGCGGCTGGATGGTCGTGATGTACGGCGCCCTGAACAACATCCCCGACGAGGTGCTGGAAGCCGCCCGGATGGACGGCGCCGGCCCCTGGCGGACCGCCTGGCACATCCAGATCCCCATGATCCGGCAGTGGATCGTCTACATGACCATCATGGCCTTCGCGACCGGCACCCAGCTGTTCGTCGAACCACAGCTGCTCCAGACCGCCAGCCTCGGCCGGGTCAGCCCCACCTGGTCACCCAACCAGCTGGCCTACGTCTACGCCTTCCAGCAGGGCGACTTCAACGGCGCCGCCGCGATCGCCGTAGTCCTCCTGATCGTGGGGCTCATCGCGGCCGGCCTCCTGGTCGCCCGCTCCAACCTGTTCACGTTGGATGAGAAATGACGCAATCCATCGCCTCCTCGACATTCCAAGGCCGCCGTGCCCGCCCCTCCAGACTCCTCTCCTTCCTGGTCATAGGAGTCCTGCTCGCCCTGCTGCTGGTGTTCTTCGTCCTGCCGGTGGTGTGGCTGCTGCTCGCGCCCTCCAAGACCGCGGGCGAAGTGGTCCGGGACAACCCGCTGTCCTTCGGCTCCTTCGGCCAGATCGGCACGGCCTGGCGGCACCTGTTCGCCTTCCAGGACGGCGTGATGGTCACCTGGCTGCGCAACTCCGCCGTCTACTCCGGCGGTTCGCTCGTCCTGACCCTGCTGGTCAGTGTGCCGGCCGGCTACGCGCTCGCCCTGACGAAGTTCAAGGGCCGCAAGACACTGCTGGTGATCACCCTCGTCACCATGATCATGCCGCAGGCCACGCTGGTGCTGCCCGTCTTCCTGGAGCTGAACCGCTTCCACCTGATCGGGACCGTCTGGTCCGTGATCCTGCCCTTCTCGTTCTACCCGTTCGGCGTGTACCTCGTGTACATCTACTTCGGCAGCAGCCTGCCCCGTGACCTGCTGTCGGCCGCGCGGATCGACGGCTGCAACGAGTGGCAGCTCTTCACCCGAATCGCGCTGCCGCTCGCCAAGCCGGTGATCGGACTGGTCGCCTTCTTCAGCTTCGTCGGCAACTGGAACAACTTCTTCCTGCCCTATCTCGTACTGCCGAACAGCGAGCAGTTCCCGGTCCAGGTCGGCCTCAACCAACTCCTCACGTCCACCCCGTCGTTCAACCCCGTGGCCGGCGCCGGCCTCAACATCACCATCCCGGAACTGGCACTCGCGATCATCGTCGCCATCCTGCCCGTGCTGGTGCTCTTCCTGTTCTCCCAACGCACGTTGGTGTCGGGCATGCTGGCCGGAGCGACGAAGGAATGAGCACGTCCCGCGCCGCGGTCGGGCCGCGTCGGGCTGCGTCGGGCCGCGTCGGGCCGGTCAGGACGCGGCGTCGTAACGGGCCCGCGCCGTCTCCAGCTCGCCTTCGTGGACCACGGCCCACTGCCCGAGCGTGACCAGCAGGTCCCGCAGGGAGCGGCCGAGGTCGGTCAGGGCGTACTCGGTACGTGGCGGAGTGCTCGGGTGAACGGTCCGGCTGATCAGCCCGTCGCGTTCCAGCGAGCGCAGCGTACGGACCAGCATGCGGCGGCTGAGGCCCTGGACCGACCGGTCGAGCTCGTTGAAGCCGTGGGTGCGCCGGGCCAGCAGTGACAGCAGTACCGGGCTCCACTTGTCACCGATGCGCCGCAGCAAGGCCGTTGCCGGACACGCCTCGTGGTCGTCGACCGTCACCGGCACCGTGACGTCAACGGCTTCGTCCACGGAGGCCGGGTGGCGGGGTGACTGGAGGCCCGGCTGGTGGGGCGGCTGGAGGGGTGACATCAATGTGCCTTCTTTCGGGACCTGTAGGCCATCACTGATCCTCAGGCTACGCACACAGCAGAGGAGCCTTTTGTGATCGCAGTAAGCGGAGCCTCGGGGAATCTGGGCCGCCTGACCATCCGTCACCTTGTCCAACGCGCCGACGCCGCCGACGTCCTGGCACTGACCCGCACCCCGGCCGCCGTCGCCGACCTGGGTGTGCGGACCCGGCACGCCGACTTCGACGAACCGGACGCGCTGGTCCGCTCCCTCGACGGCGTCGACCGGCTGCTCGTCATCAGCATTGGCACCGACGACCGGCTGCCCAAGCACACCCGTGCGATCGAGGCCGCCGCGAAGGCGGGTGTGGGCCATGTCGTCTTCACCTCCATTACGCGCGCCGGGGATCCGGGCCATCCCAACCCGCTGGTCCCCGACTACGGGACCACCGAACGCCTGCTGGCGGACTCGGGACTGCCCTTCACCGTGCTGCGCTTCAACGTGTGGGCCGAGATGCTGACCCTGGTCGGAGTGGCCCCCCGAGCCGTGGCCACCGGAGTCCTGCCCAGCAACAGCCGGGACGGACGCATCGGTCACCTCACCCGTGACGACAGTGCCGCGGTGGCCGCCGCCGTCCTGGCCGAGGGCGGCAGCCGGGGAGAGATCCTCGAAGTCACCGGCCCCACGGCGGTCACCGACGAGGACATCGCCGACGCGCTGACCGAGGCCACCGGTCGTCGCGTCCGGCACGAGGAGGTCTCCGACGCCGAACACCCCCGGCGGCTCCTGGAACAGGGAGTCCCCGAACACTTCGCGCACGCCTGGACCGCGGCCGGCGTCGCCAAACGCGACGGCTGGTACGACATCACGACTCACACGGTCCAACGGCTCACGGGCCGGCCGGCCACGTCGATCGCCGACTACTTCACGGCACACCGTGAAGCGCTGGTCGACTGACCTCCGGACTACGTCACTTACTGGGGGACGGCCGCGGATTCTCCACCTGTGAGAGCCAGGCGGTGAGAAGTCCTTCGAGCGCGGTAGGGGGCCCTACCCAGTGCCTACTTGGAGCCCAACACGCCAGTCAGAAGGCGCGCCGTGCCTTCGGGGGCCTCCACCTGGAAGTGGTGGCTGCCGAGGTCGATGAGGACGATGTCTACGCGGTCGCCGTAGCGTTCGATCGCTTCCCGGTCCGTGAGGGCCCGTACTGCGAAGACGGTGATCGGCTGCTTCGTCTCGCTCAGGGCCGCGTCCATGTCCCAGCGGGCCAGGCCGCAGATGGAGTGCAGGCCGGCAGGTTGCCGTACCGCGACCATCTTCTTGAAGTAGGCCTCCTTGAGGGCCTCGTCGGTTCCGGCGGGCGAACCTCCCTCAACCAGCCCCCGTACCCCTCCTTCGAAGTCCTGGCGGAAGAGATTCTCCATCGCCTCGATCTGCTCCGCACTCTGCTTGGGAAACAGGCCCAGGTAGTGCAGGGCGTCGAGGGCCACGATGTGCGACACCGTGTGGGGCAACTGCCGGCCGACCTCCACGGCAACCGCCCCGCCGAGGGAGTGCCCGGCGACGACGGCCGACTCCACCGACTCCGCTTCCAGGACGGCGGCTACGTCGCGACCGAACTCCTCGATCGTCCAGACGTTTCGCGTCGACCGCGACTCGCCGTGCTCAGCGAGGTCAACGGCGATGACCCGAACGTCGTCAGGAAGGTGATCGGTGATCTCGTCGAAGTCCGTCCGATCCACGCCCCATCCATGGATGAGCGCCAGCGTTGTTCCCGAGGCCGGGCCACTGACCGTGTATCTGATGGTCGTGCGGTCGTCCCGCTGGGCCTCAAGGTGCTTCTTTTCCCTGGTCTTCATGGTCTCTCCTTGTCAGAGGTGGTGAAAGGCCTTGTTGGTTGGCGTGTGGATATTGCTGGGCGGCTCAACCGCATGGGGCGACCTGCGCGGATGCGCATGCGCGGCGCTCTCCGCGTACCTGGTTCAGACGCAGTGCCAGGGCCGAGAAAGTGATCACCACGATGGCGATCGCGTAGATCCCCGATGCCGTCCTCAGTCCGACGGTGGTGACGGCGATTCCCCCGAGCACGGCGGGAACGCTGTTACCCAGGTAGTTGATGACGTTCGCCAGGGCGAACACGGCGCCGCGCTCATGTGGCTTGGCGACGCGCGCCAGGGTCCCGAAGCCGGCCAGCACCGAGGCGCCGAAGCCGATGCCGGAGACGACCGTGCCGACCGCGGCAAGCCAGGCGAGGTCCTGTGCCACCCCGGTGAGTGAGATCAGCGTGCCGATCCCGAGCAGTGCGGCCGACGGGGCCAACAAGGCCGAGGCAGGCCGGGAGCGGAGCAGGGTGATGGAGACCGCTCCGGTGCCCGCCAGGAGCGTCACGACGACGCCGCCGATCAGATGGCTGTGCAGCCCCAGCAACTGGGCGGCGACGGACGGGCCGAGGGAGAGGTACATGCCGGCGAGCGCCCAAGCCGCAATGCCCGCAGGCACTAGAGGCGCAAGGTCTGCGCGCAGATGGGCCGGCATCGCGACCCGCGGGCGCAAGGAGGCAACGGCACCCGGGCGACGCGGCGAGGTCTCGGGTGCCCGCGCGACCACGACCGCCGCGGCCGTCATTCCGGCGAGCAGCACCGCGTAGACCAACCGTGTTGGTGACGGCGCGAGTTCGACGAGCGTGCCACTGCCCAGTGCGCCGGCCGCGAGTCCGCTCAGCGGTGCGATGGAGGTGACGACCCCGGCCCGCCCGCGCACCGGCTCAAGGTCAACAAGCATGGCGCTCAGGGTCGTTGTCGCCGCCCCGGTCGCCACGCCCTGCAACACGCGGGCGGCGGACAGGACATACACGTTCCCCGCGACCAGAAAGAGGACCAGCGCGACCACTTCCAGAGCGATCGCGGCAGCAAGGACCGGTCGACGGCCGAGATGGTCCGACAGCGCTCCCACGGTCAGCAGCGAGGCCAGCAGGCCGAAGACGTACAGCGCGAAGACGACGGTCAGTGTCCACGCCGCGAAATGCCACTGCTCCTGATAGATCACATACAGCGGGGACGGGGCACTGGACGCGGCCAGAAAGAGGATGAACACCGCGGCCACGGCCGCGAAGGCGCCCTTGCCCGGCCCGCGGGGCGATGTGTCGGCGGACGTGGGCGTGGTCTTCAGGCCCTTCTCGGGGCCCGCGAATTCCAGACTGGACACAGCGGGACTCACCTCCTGAGGCAGCCGCCTCGCAGTGATCATTGCGTTAGCGGCTCGACGGTAACACAAACGCAGCGATCGATGCGATACAAAGGCAGTGATCAGTGCGATACTGGCCGTATGCCTGCCACGACATCCCCCCGCCGCACCGAAAGCCGGCCAGGCGGCCGTTCTGCCCGGGTGCGGGCGGCCGTCCATCAGGCCGTGAAGGACCTACTCACCGACGAAGCCGGTGAACTGACCATCCCGGTCGTGGCTTCGCGCGCCGGCGTGCACGCCACCACGGTCTACCGCCGCTGGGGCTCCATCGGTGAACTGCTCGCCGACGTCGCGACGAGCCGCTTCACCGGCGACATCGTGGTGCCGGACACCGGAACCCTCCGTGGCGACCTGGAGCGGTACGCGTCCGACCTGGCAAAAGATCTCTGCGACCCGGACACCCTCGCCCTGGTGCGCGCCACCATCGGCATAGGCGGAGAACAGGGCGCCGCCGCCTGCCGCGGCGAACGCCAGCAGCAACTCGAAGCCATCCTCGAACGCGAGCAGGCCAGGGGGCACGAGCCCCCGGCTCTGGAGCGGACCACGGACGCCGTACTCGCCCCGCTGTACTACCGGGCCGTCTTCACCAACGAGCCCCTCACCTCGGCTTGGGCCCACGGCCTTGTGTCGCACCTCCTGCCGACGGCCACGGCCACGGCCACCGCTGCGGCTACCGCTACGACTGCGGAAAGTCGGCCGTGAGGGACACCGGCTCCCACGCTTCGAGTCCGTCCCGTACGGCGGTCGGCCGAGAGGCCCTCCAGCGCGAACCTCGTGGCGTTGTAGACGCCCCACCCGGCGCCGGCGGCGACGAGACCGGTCTCCCGGGGTGACGGGTGAGCGGTACGGGCGTTTACAGGCGGTCACCCACGGCGGCCGGTTTCGGAGGGTGCGGCCCGCCGCCGTCCTTGGCGTCCTGGTCGCAGGTGCGGCCGTCGTATGACTGGTCGTTGGGGATCAGCAGTACTTCGGCGACCCGCCCGGGGTGCTCGACGGCGAGCCACTGGTCGCCCGTGTCGCTGCCGCCCGGGCCGAACGCCTCGTACGAGTAGACCGTCCGGCACCCCAGCGCCACCCGCTCCCCGTCGACCGCGCAGACGTCCAGTGCGGGGCCGGACATGTCGTCGGCGCCGTCGAAGCGGAAGCGGAAGTGGACCTGGTCACCCTCGGCGGGCACCTGCGGGTGGGGTTCAAGGCGCCAGTCGACCACCTCGGCGCTCACGTCGAGAACCTGCCTGTACGTGTTCTCGACCCGCACCCTGACTCCGGCCTCACCGCGCTCCGCGGTCGTGTCGGTGCAGCCCCAGGGGGTTGAGCAGCCGGACAGGGCGAGGACCACCAGCGCCAACGTGGTACCGGCAAGTGCGCGTGCGCCGAACACTCGGACGACCTCCAGTCAGCGGGAGCGGAGCAGTGTATGTGCCTTATGCCGCGGGAGCACCTCCCGCGCTGTCCGACGGCTGCCATGTCGCCCGGACCAGGGCCCGTTCGGTGCCGGCGAGGTAGACGGCCGCCGCGAGCCAGGCTCGTGCGTATCCGTTCGGGTCGGCCTCCTCGGTGCGGCCGAAGACATCGCGGCTCCGCCGGTCCGCCTCCGTGGTCAGCTCGGTCAACAGGTCCGCCGCCGTACGGAATCCGGCCCGGCGCAGAGCCGCGGCGATCCCGGCCCGGTCGCCGTCGCGCGCGGGCTGGGCGACGGCACGGCGGCCTCCCGACACGGCGACCTCGACCAGCCGCCGCAGCCGCCACAACGGCGCCTCCGCCACCGGGTCCGGCGGAACGAGCAGCAGCCCGGCCGTCTCCGACAGCGCCTCGGCGGGCGGCAGATGGACGCCTTCGAGGCGGTCGTAGCCCAGGTCGGCGTGGCCCAGCCACTCCTCCGGCAGGCGCAGGGTCGTGGCGCTGTCGTCCGGCAACGGGCCTACGGCCAGGGGTCGGAGTGTCGCCGCGCGGTCGGGATCCGCACGGCCGACGACGCGCAGCCGCAGACCGGGACGGGACGCCAGCCGGCGCAGGTTCGCGGTGTGTGCCAGGTCGGGGTGGCCATGGGCCGGCAGCAACCGGATCAGCAGACCGCTCCCGTCGGACCGGTCGTCCTCGTGCGCCCGGCCACTCCGGTCCGGCCGGGCGGGCGGCAACTCCCTTGCGAGTACGTGGTCGTTGAGCGCTCCGACGATGACCAGATCGCAGCCGATCAGCTCGCCGGTCGACTGGCCCGCCAACTCCGGGTCGCTCACCGGAGTGTTCCCGAGCCGGTCGCCCACGGACTCGGCGAGCGGTCGGGCGAACAGGGCCGCCAAGGGACCCGACGTCCATGACCGGCCCGCGACCGGGGTCGCCCGGACCCCCTTGCCCGCTCCGAGACGGCCGTCCGACGACAGGGTCGCCCCCGAGATCAGCAGCCCGCCGCGCGAGAGCTGGGCGTGATCGAGAGTGCCCGAGCCCAGCGCCACGGTGGCCTTCGCGGCACCGCGCGCCCGGCCCGCACCACCCGGCTTGACGTCCGGGACGCTGAACCACCGGCCGTCGTCGGAGACGACATGTGTGACCACCCCGCCGAACCCGGTGGCCGAGATCACCGGCTCCCGGCACACCCCGTGGACGCGCAGCGCGCCCTCCGGGCGGTAGGTACGGCGGGCCGACCCGATCCATGCCGGGTCGGGTACCTCGGTGGTCAACAGGGCTGTGGTCAGGAGGAGTTCGCGCAGGTTGTCCACCAGGTCGGCCAGCCGGTGGCCGTCGTGGCGGGAGCGGGCGCCCCGCAGTCCCCTGACCACCCTCAGAGCCGCGCCCTCCGCGCGGTGCAGCCCGGCCAGCCGCGCCGAGTGCGAGGCCCGCAGCAACTCCGCCTGCGCCACCGCTCCCGCCGCGGGCACCCCGGCCGCCAGCACCGCCGCCGCGGCGGCCCACAGGGCGCGGGCGGCGACCAGTTGTGCGTCCGTGAGCTCCGTACGCGACGAGGTGCCGACGGTGTCAGGTCCTGGCGTGGCCGTCGGCGAAGCCCCCGCCGTCCCGGTCGCCGCCTGCCTGCCGGGCGGTGCCTGCGGTTCTGGTACGGCGTCCCCGTCGGCCACCGCTGCCCCGTCGGCCACCGCGGCCCCGACAGTCACCGTGCCAGGGTCGGCCCCCGCACCCGTGTCCGGGTCGGCCACCGGGCACGCGCTCAGTAGGGCGGCCCGGTGGAGGCATCTGGGTGCCAACAGGCAGCTGCACACTGCCTGTTCGGCCTCCGTGACCGCTCCGGAAGGACCCACGGTGAGAACGACCTCCGCGTCCTCACCGCACCGGACCCGCAGCTCGGTGCCCTCCACAACGACGGGCACGGCCGCGTACGTCTCCACGGCGGCGTCCAGCTTCTTGCTCAGCCGGGACGTCAGACCCGCCACGGCGGCAGCGGTCACCTCGGGTGCGACCGGGGGCAGTTCGGGGCTCATCGGGACTCTCCGCGGAGGCGATCGCCCACCCAGCGGGCGAGGGCGAGAGGACTGAGGGCGGCGACGGGCATACCGGCCGCGACCAACTGCTGGGCGACGGGCACGGAGTAGCGCGGGCTGCCGCTGTCGTCCAGCGCGGCGCAGCCCATCAGATGCACCCCCGAACCCGCCAGGGCCCGTACCTCGCCGAGGAGCCCGCCGAGCGGGTAACCCTCCTCGAAGTCGCTCACCACGACCACAAGGGTCCGGCTGGGCACGGTCACCAGGGAGCGGGCGTGGGCCAGTCCGGCCGCGATATGGGTGCCGCCGCCCACACGCACCTCCAGCAGCAGCGACAACGGGTCGTCGACCCGGTCCGTCAGATCGATCACGTCCGTCGAGAACGCCAGGAAGTGCGTGCTGAGCGTGGGCACTCCGCCGAGCACGGCCGCGGTCAGCGCCGACCAGATCACGGAGGCCTCCATGGATCCGGAGACGTCGACCACCAGGACCAGCCGCCAGTCCGCCTCCTTGCGGGAGCGGGTGCTGAACACCGGCCGTTCCGGGACCACCAGGGTGCTGCCGTCGGCCTGCTTGCGGGCGTGGACGAGGTTGGCCCGCAGGGTGCGCGGCAGGTCGATCCGGCCTCCCGGACGCCGGGTCGGGCGCGGAGTGGCGAGACCGGTCAGCGCCGGACGCATCCGGGTGGCGAGCTCCTTGGCGAGTTCGTCGACCAGGCGGCGTACCAGCGGGCGCAGCCGGGCGAGTTGCTGCTCCGGCATCCCACCGGCCAGAGACAGCACGGACGTCAGCAGATCGACCGACGGACGGACCGCGTCGGGGTCGAGCTCGGCCAGCACGTCGTTGCGCCCCAGGTCGGCCGCGCGTGCCAGAACCTCCTCGCGCACCTCCGCGCCGAACAGTGCCTGGAGTTCCTCGGCCCACTCGCGAGCCGTCGGAAAGGAGCCTTCCTGTCCGCCACCGCGACCGCCCTCCTGGCCCAGGTCCGAGGAGCCCTCCCCGCGGCCCCTGCCGTACAGCTCGTCGAGCGCGTGCGCGTAACGGCGGGCGTTCGGGGGCAGTTGCTCGTGTTCCCTGCCGAGCAGCAGCCGCCACCGGTCCGTCACGGACAGCAGGCGCGGTACGCCGTCCTGGGGCGCGTCGGCCGCGGACGTGCGCGGGATCGGAGCGGGGGTGGCGTCGGGAGCCGGTGGCGCGGTCGGCCGGGGTGTTGGCCGTAGGGCGTCCGCCGCCGAACGGCCGGCCTCGTCCGCCGCCGTCCACAGGGCCAGCATCTGCGGGGAAGCGCCCAGCGCGAGGTCGAGACGGTCGCCCAGCCGTTCCGTCACCGTGTGCAGCAGCCGGTCGCGGCCTGCCGGGGTGAGTGTGTCGAAGCCACCGCGCAGCGCGGGCAGCCGGTCCAGGAAACCCCGGTCGTCGAGCGAGTCGATCCGGTCGAGCAGCGGGTCGAGCGCGGTCGGCGCCGACTGGAGCAGCGGCGCGGCCCCGGTCAGCAGCCCGGTGAGCCGGCGCGCCAGCGCACGCCGTGCGTCGGGCCCGGTGGCCGTGTCGATCCACCCGGCGGCCCTCGCCCCGAGCGTCTCGGCGCCCTCCAGGTCGAACAGCACGCGGCACGCGAGGGCGGCACCCTGCATGAGCGGGGAGGCGGTGTCCGCGAGACCGGTCAGGGCCTCGTCCATCCGCAGCCCCAGGCGGAGTTCACCGGCGCGTGAGGCCAGGGCGACCAGCGCGGCGGCCTCCTCCGGGTCGTCGCTGCCGGCCAGCCCGGGCAGCGAACGTACCGCCGACTCCAGCAGGTCGGCGGCGAGCGCACCCGCCGTCTGTCTGCCCGCGGGTGTTGTGCCGGGCAGATGCCCCCGGAGCAGCGCCTCCAGCAGATCGAGTCCGGTGAGGATCTCGGGGACCGTCGCGGACGCGGGCAGTACCTCGGCGGCCTCGGCCAGCCGCTGGGCGACCAGCGTGGGCAGATCGCAGCGCGCGGCGTCCCGAAGCCCGGTCAGGACGAGGGCGCAGGTGGGGCCGCCGTCCGCCGCCTCCCTGCGGAAGGTCTCCCGCAGCGTGCCCTCCGCCGCCAGCGCGGGGGTCACACCGCGCACCCCGGCCAGGTCCAGCCGGACCGGCACGGAGGGCACCCACGCGAGCCGCCACCGCGAGGAGAGCGCGGCGGCGTCACCCGTACCGGCCACCGCCACCGGCTCGCCGTATCCCACCCCGCACACCTCCAGCCGGCGCAGGAGGATCTCGCGGCGGTGGTCGAGGGCCGAACGCAGCGGGTCGAGACGAAGCTCGCGCGGCGCGGGATCGTCCGGGCCCGGCAGCCGCAGCGCGGCGAGTTCGGCCTCGACGGACGGGCCGAGGCCGGAACGCGGTGTGCCCGGCGCGACCCGGCCGCGCTCGGTGCCCACGAGGACCACTTCCAGGGCGCGTGCCAGGGCCCGGCCCCGGCCGAGCGGTTCGCCCTGACCCATCACGGCCGTCAGGGCTTCGAGGACCTCGCTTCGGCCAGGTGCCGGGAGCCCGCGCAACCGGGCCAGGTCGCAGGCCACGCGCAGCGTCTCACGCGCCTCGCCCGTCCCCGCCGTGTGCCCGGCCTCCCGCAGCTCCCGGCACACCCCCGTGATCGCCCTGGCCGCCGCGTCGTGCAGCAGATCCGGGTCACCCCCGGCGCCGAACACCGCCTGCTGCCAGCGCGGATCGCGGATACCCGCCGGATAGCCGGACCGGGAGTCGAGCAGATCGAACGCGTACGGGACGAGGGAGGTGACGATCGGAGAGGGGTCCGTCGCCAGTGCCGCTCCCGCCGATTCCGTACTCCCCGCCGCCGGCTCTACGGTCGTGGAGTCGCCCGGCATCCCGTACCGCGCCGCTCCGTCGGCCAGCGCCGGGGCGTGGAAGGCGCCGATCACCGCCGCCACCCGGCGTCCACCGGCCGCCGCGACGGCGATCGTGCCCCGCATGTGTGCCTCACGCGCCAGGTCCACGGCGGACACACCGCCGGACGACGCGGCGTCCTGACGCAGCGCCCAGCCGACGCCCAGCGCGGCCCGGCGCAGCGCCTCGGGGGCGCACCCCGGGGCCCGCACCTCCACACTGCGGTCCCACAGGTCGTCCCCGTCACGGCCGGTCCCGGCGGCGGTGAGCGCCTGCGCGAAGGACGTGGGAGCGGGCCGGCCGACGACCCCGGTGGCCGCCTCGCGAGGTTCACCGGCCGTATCGGCGTCCTCGGTGCCCCAGCGCGTGTCGCCCATCGGCAGATCGCAGCAGAGGACCTCCACACCCCGCTCCCGCGCCCAGCGGACGGCGGCGAGTTCGGGCGAGAAGTCGGCGAACGGGTAGAAGCCGAGCCGCCCGCCCTGTCCGGCGCCCGCCAGCGCGACCGGCGCGATGGTGCCGGGCGCGCCGAGATGGGCCAGCCACGGCTGGAAGTCGGCGGGCAGCTCCACGCACACCACCTCGGCGCCCGCCGCGTCCAGCAGGGCCGGTACGGCCGCGGCCAGCGCGGGGCTGTGGTGCCGTACACCCAGCAGATACGGCACCGTGGAGTCGGCGAGGGCGTCGAGCGCCACCCGCGGGTCCTCCGAGACCGGCACACCCGGGTCCTGCGTCACATACGGGTCCTGAGCGAGCGTCACCGAAGGTTCTCCCGCAGATCCCACAGGCGGCGCCAGGTCGCCGAACCGTCCTCGGCGCGGCGGCGCACCGGCCCGTCCCAGTAACCCAGCAGGCGAGCGTGGTCGCTGGGGTCGTCCTTGCGGACCACACCCAGGAGATGACCGGGGACCAGGTCGAGGCTGTCCCCGGCGGGCAGATACGCGGCGGCCACTCCGAGGGAGACGGCGACCTGCACCGCCTCCGCGGTGGACATCACCGTGCCGGGGCGCTCCACGTCCCAGCCCTCCGCCGAACGCCCGGCCCGCAGATCCCGGAAGACGGTCACCAGGACGTCGAGCACCGCGTCGTCCACGTCGAAGGCCGCGCCCGCCCGCTCGACGGCCGTGACCGCCTGCCGCCTGACGAGCGCGGTCTCGGCCTCGACGTCCGAGATCGGGTGCACCGTCTCGAAGTTGAAGCGGCGCTTGAGCGCGGCGGACATCTCCGACACACCGCGGTCGCGCAGGTTGGCGGTGGCGATGACGGTGAACCCGGGGGCCGCGGCGACCTGCGCGTCGTCCGTGCCGGACAGCTCCGGCACACTCATCCGGCGGTCGGAGAGGATCGACACGAGCGCGTCCTGCACCTCGGGCAGACAGCGGGTGATCTCCTCGACCCGCGCCACCTTTCCGGAGCGCATCGCACTGAGGACGGGGGAGTCCACCAGGGCCTGGGGAGTGGGTCCCTGGGCGAGCAGGAGTGCGTAGTTCCAGCCGTAGCGCAGGGCATCCTCGGTGGTGCCCGCGGTGCCCTGCACGGTCAGTGCGCTGGTGCCGCAGACCGCCGCCGACAGCAGCTCCGAGAGCATCGACTTGGCCGTACCCGGCTCACCCACCAGCAGCAGGCCACGTTCGCCCGCGAGGGTCACCACACACCTTTCCACCAGGGCGCGTTCGCCGATGAACTTGGGGGTGATGACGAGTTCGCGGGGCAGGGTCTCGTGGGGCTTGGACAGCTTCAGGGCGTCGCCCGCGCTGCCGCAGATGAAGGTGATGACGGCTCGGGGTGTCAGCAGCCAGCCGGGGGGACGCGGGCCCTCGTCATGGGCGGCGAGGAAGGCGAGTTCGGTGGCGTGGTGCTCTTCGGCGGGCAGCGACTGCCGGGGCGGAAGGGCCGTCGCCGTGTTGGTCTCGGGCATGGATGTCCTTGATGTCCTTGCTGGGTCGGTCTGGTCGGCGTCGAGGATCGGTTTGATCACCGACGCGGGGGAGTGGTGAGGGTGGCGCCGGGTGCCGGGTGCCGGGTGCCGGGTGCCAGGTGCCAGGTGCCAGGTGCCAGGAGTCGGCATCGGAAGCCGGGAGCCGGAGGTCGGTATCGGGGAGAGCCGGAAGCCGGGGTCAGGGAGTGGGGGCCGGGGCGGGGGCACCGGTGTTGTCCGATGCCCCCTCCGAGACCGTCCCCTCAGCGGCGGCGGCCCCGCCGTACCTTCAGCTCCTCGAACCGCGGCGCGTCCCCGTCGAGGACCCGCTGCCAGGCCCTGCGGTAGAGGTCGGCGACCGGTTCCGTCGGCACGATCAGGCCGAACGACGCGTGTTCGCCGTGGACCACGTCGAACAGCGGCAGCTTCCAGCGCTCCAACGGGACCCGTGGCGCCGGCTGTTCGGCCCAGCCGCCGGGCAGGAACAAGGAGCGGCCCGCCCTGGTCCGGGTGGCGCCGACGACGAGGTCGGTGGCGGCCAGTTCGGCACGGGCCGCCTTGAGACGGGCCGGCTTCCACCCCGTCCACCTGGCGGTGGAGCGGTCGGTCGGGTCGGGCATGGCGAGCAGCATCAGATACAGCGTCGCCGCGTCCTCGCCGAGGCCGTACTCCTTGGCCGCCGCGGTGACCAGGTCGGGTACGGAGCGGCCCGGGTCCTGCGGCCACCAGGTGCCGTCCTTGCCCCGCTCGCCCACGATCGGCTCACCGGGGTCGGCGAGCAGGGCCGCGAAACGGGGGTCGCGCACCAACCGCAGGGCGACCTCGGCCGCGTACGGGTGGTCGTCGACCCGCGTGGCGGGCAGATGCGGGTCCTGGCCGGTCTCGTCGAGGAGGTCGACGCGGATGCCCGGGGCGGGCTGGTCGTCATGGGTGGCGAGGACCACGGCGCCGTAGCGCTCGAAGCCCGGGCCGGTCTCGGTCGGCGCACCCGCCGCCTTCCGGAACGCGGGGAGGCTGATGTAGCGGCCGAGGTCGAGCATGAGGCCCGGCGCAGCCAGCCGTGACCGCACCGCGGTGAGCGCGGGCGGCAGCGCGGCGCGGATCGGGTCGCCCGCGGGCAGCCGGTGGGCGAGCCAGGCCGCGAGCGCCACCGTGCCGACCAGGGTGTCGGTGGTGAACCCGGCCGTGTCGTCGCCGACGGGCCGTACCCGGTCGCCGTTGACCTCCCAGCGCAGATCCCGGCTGAGCTGCGGAGCACCCGTCGGGTCCAGCAGCGCGGGCAGGGCTTCCCGTACGCTCCACGCCGAGCGCTTGAGGGCGCGGACGGCGTCGCCGAGCAGTTCCTCGGGCAGTGCGGGACGCCTGCCGAGCCGCGCGTTCCAGACGGCGGCACCCGCGGCCACGTCCGGGCCCTCGGTCCACAGCTGCGCCGGATCGGCGGGCAGCAGCGCGGCCACGACGGCGGCGCGCACGGCGGCGTCGATGCCCCGCAGTTCGTCCTTGGCGACCGCCGCGGGGGCGGCCTTCACCCCGATGGCGTTACGGGCCTCGGTGGTGAGGAACATCCGCTCGTAGGCGTCGACTCCGGGCAGCCCGGCGACGACGAGCCGGGCCATGGTCTCGGTGGTGCCGGTCAGGCGCGCGAACTCCTCGGCGGCCTGCGGGAACCACGGCGCGGGACCGTGCTCGGCGAGCGCCGCGAGGAAGTCCCCCAGCGGGACCGGCCGTTCGCCCTGCCCGTCCTGGCCGCCGCGGCTGCCTCGGCCGCTCTGGCCACCCCGTTCACCTCGGCCGCCCTGGCCGATCGGGTCGCACGCCAGCATCTTGTAGGGCTCCGGCGCCGCGAACCGACCCGTGGGATCGTGGAAGAGACCAGCGAAGTCGCAGCCGTCGTCGCCCAAGGACGTGTGTCCGGTCACCGCGAGGAAGGCGCCGTCCGCCAGCGGCAGCAGCCCGCTCCAGGAGCCCTCCCGCCAGTCACCCGTCCCGACGCGCAGCAGGTGGGCGTCCACGTGCAGGCTCACCGCGCGCCAGTGGTCGGCCCCGGTGGACCCGCCCAGGCCCAACCGGTCCAACCCGGCGAGGAGTTGCCGTAGTGCCTCGCGGTGCTCGTCGGTGGTGGTGCCGGCGGCGGCCCGGTAGGCGAGGGCCGACGCGTGGGCGATGACCGTGGTCAACGCCGGTTGGCCGGAGGGCAGTTCGGGGCCGTCGAGGTGAAGTCGTCCGGCGGGCAGGTCCGCTGCCGTGTCGGTGGCCTCGGCGGCACGGGTCAGCACCCGCAGGGCGCGGAAGACGGTGTCGGCCCGGTCGTCGCGGCTCCACCAGTAGCCGCTCGACGCACCGAGACCGCTCATCGCGTCGCGCAGCAGACTGTCCGCCGGACCGGCCGGGCCCTCGTCCACCAGTCCGCCGTCCATGGCCTGGGTCAGCCGCGTCGCCGCCGCGTCCAGGACACTCTGCTGGCCCGCCGCGTAGCGCACGACCCCGGCGATGCCCTTGAGCAGGGCGGGGTGGGTGACGGGCAGCAGCGCGCGTATCGCGGCCGGCAGCGCCTCGGCGTCCTTGTCGCCGGCGGCCGCCAGCAGGGCCGCGGCGGTGTCGCGGTCGATACTCCGCAGCCCCGCGGAGCCTTCCGGGTCGCGCGGGGTCAGGCACTCCCAGTACTGCACCGGCGGCAGCAGCAGGGTGCCCTCGCCGAAGACGCCCGCCGTGCGGTCGGTCTTGCCCCAGGCGGTGACCACGCCGTCCGCGTCCACTAGGTCGAGCTGCCAGTTGTTGCGCACGACCGCGGTGGGCCGCTCTGCGCCGGGGAACATCACCAGCGTGTACGGAAGTCCGGCGTCGGCCGGGAGCGTGAGGGTGTGCCCCGCGAGATCCTCGACACGAGTGGAACCGTCCGGGAGCGTCAGCCTGCGCAGGCCCACGAGCCCGTCCACGGGCGCGGAGGCGGGAGCGGCACCGGACGTGGGGGAGGGGCGCAGCCGGCCGCCCGCGAAGGTACTGCCCTCCGGGGCGTCCCGCAGCGTGTCGGCGAGGAACGCGGGCCGGCTCATACGGCCGCGGTCACCGGTCGCCGGGTCGTACTCGTACCAGCCATGCGCCTCGCGGTCCTCGGAGTCCGCGTTCCACACCCAGTAGGAGGAGCCGTCGAAGAGGAGCGCCCGCTCCTCGGGCACGGTGGTGTCGCCGGGGTGCACGACTCCACGGCCGGTGGTCCGGCCCCCGCCCGGCAGCGGCAGGGTGATCGGGAGGTCGCCCTTGTACCAGTCCATCTCGGTGCCACGGGTGCCGTGTTCGCTCTCCAGCGCCTCGACGCGGTCGGCCCGGCCGTGCCAGTAGCCGCGCAGGCCGTTGCGGCTGTTCCAGTAGACGAGGAGTTCGCCGTCCACGTGGTGGAAGCCGGGGTCGCCGTGGTGGTCGTTGGCGGGGATGCGCAGATCATGGGTGAGCAGGGTGCCCTCGGCGCCGATCACCCGGGCCTGGGCCGCGCCGGCGACCACCAGATGGGGCCAGGCGTCGGCGACGACCAGATCCTCCACCTGTGCCTTCGGCACGAGGTCGGCCGCCGCCTCCTCCCAGGCGGGCCAGCCCAGTTCGTCGAAGAGACCGGCCCGCAGCGTGCGTACCAGCACGGGGGCGAGGTCGGTGGCGACGGCCTCGCGCACCTCGTCCTCGGCGAGCGCCAGCGCCTCGGCGGGCAGCCACTTCAGCCGGGCCAGCGCGTCCGGCAACTGCGGCAGACCGACCACGGTGAAACGCCTGACCACCGCGGCGACCCACCGGGCCAGCAGCGGACGGCCGCCGGGGGACACGGCCAGCAGACGGATGGCGTCCAGCGCCTGGTCATGGGCGCTGAAATGGTCGGCGCCCTTCAGGAAGGCGTTGTGGAACCGGGCGTCGGCGCCGAGGAACAGCAGGTCCCGGTGTCCCTCGCCCTGTGCCCACTGCGTCAGCGGCAGGGCGTCGTCCCGCTCCGGGGCGGCCACCGGGACGTCCAGGGACAGCAGCAGGTCGATCAGGTCGATGTCGTGCGTGATCCGCAACGCGCCGCCGGACGCCCGGAGTTCGTCCCGCAGGCGGTCCACGGCCCGCTCCACGAGCGGGTACAGCTCGGGCATCCGGGTCGAGCCACGCCAGGACCGGGCCCGCTCACGGAAGGTCAGGAAGCGGTCCAGCCAGCCCGCCGTACCGTCGCGCGGCCGCTCCTCCTCCGGCAGCGACGCGTCCCACAGACCGGCCGTGGCACCGGAGTCGTTCAGCACCTGGAGCCACAGCGCGGGCATCTCGTCGTCGTAGCTCGCCGGGATCATGTCCAGCAGGGTGCCGCGCACCCGCGGCTGCCGGGCGGCCAGCGCCACCAGCGCGGTCCGGTGGCCCTTCCACCAGCCGGCCGCGGCCCGCAGGGTGGCCGGCAGAGCGAGCAGCTCGGACAGGTACTCCTGCTCGGCGAGGTCGGCGTCCCGGCCCGCGGCCCGGGCCAGCTTGCGCAGATCGCCCGCCATCTGCGCGGACGGCGGCAGACCGCCCGCCGTGCGGCGCAGACACAGCCGGGTGAAGCGCCGCAGCGCCTCCTCGGCCGGCACCCGCGCGGCCAGTTCCCTGCCGTACGCGGACAGCACCTTCACCGGTAGCGCGCCGGCCAGCGCGAACTCCAGGAACACCGCGTCGAGCCGGTCCTCCTCGATGACCAGCCCGTGCTCCGCCTCGGCCTTACGGGCCCGGGTGAACAACTGGGCCGCGTACGTGGCGTTCTCCTCGGCGAGGAAGACCCGGCCCGCCTGCTCGTAGAAGGTCGGCAGGAAGTGCGGGACGGAGGCCGCCAGCCGCGCGCCGAGCTCCACATAGGCGTCCATGGCCGTCTTGGGCCGGGACTTCGCCTGCCGGGCCGCCCGCTCCAGGTCCGGCACCACACCGAGCGCGTGATGCCCGTCCTCGGGGTGGTGCACCAGCACCCACTCCGGGAAGCCCAGCGACTGGCGCATCCCCAGCCCCACCACGGCCGGTTCGCCGTCCGGCTCAAGGCCGAGGAATCCGGCGGCGAGGTCTTCCGCCGCGCCCAGCTCGCCGGCCACCAGCCGCACCACCACACGGTCGTCGAGCCCCGGGTGGCGGTAGCCGCGCGCCGTCAGCGGAACCGCCCGCTCGCCCGCGTCCCGTGTGTCCGCCGGCAGTACCGCGCCCGCCGCGAGCATGTCCTCGTACGACACCTGCGTGCCCTCCCGCGCCCCCACCTGATTCCCCCCGCTCATGCGTTCTTGCCCTCCTCGATGTCACGCCCGGCGTAGAGCGCCGCGGCCATCCGCATCCCCTCCGACCAGGCCACCGGGCCCACCTCGCGCAGCGGCAGGGCCCGGCCGTCCTGGTCCTGCCAGGAGAGGGCACCGGTCTCCACCGAGTCCTCCCAGTACGGCTCCCCGATCCACACGGAGGCCTCGACGGTGCGTCCGCCGTCGCGCACCCGGGCCGTCGCGTAGCCGCCCGAGACGCGGTAGCCCAGCGAACTGGCGCGCGCGGCGAGGGCGAAACGCGAGCGGAAGGAGCCGCCGGCGAACTCGCGTATCTCGGAGGCCTTCGGGTCGAGGTCGGCGGGGCGCGTCCACGTCGCCCGGTGGATCTGCTCGACGCGCTGCATGATGCCCAGCTCCGCCGCGAACTCACGGATGTCGTCGAGGTCCGGCAGCAGCACCGGGTGCGGCAGGGTCACCGTGCGCGGGGACAGCCGTACCGTCTCGCCGTCGAGGTTCACCACCCGCAGTTCGCCGTCCTCCGTGGTGCCCCGCAGGAAGCCGACCTCGTCCGGGTCGTCGCCGACCACGGCAAGGTCGCGCAGCGCCGACTGCCAGGCCTCGTCCGGCCACACGCGGGCCAGCAGCTCTGTGGGCACGGGCAGCGACGACACCATCCAGGCGTCCACCTGCGCGACACACCCCGCGGCATGCCGATCCAGCCATTCCGCGAACCGCCGCAGCCGGTCCACCTCCGGGTGGTCCTTGAGCGCGCGCGGCAGGGACTTCAACTGCCGTCCCGCCGCCCGTCCCGAGGTGGCACGCGCCGCCACCCGCCCCTCCACCAGGGCGACCTCATACCCGTCACCCGCCGACAGCCAACCCACGATCCCCGCCTCACGCATCAAGACAGCCAGAAGAAAGCACAGTTCAGCCGGGAACTCCCGGCATCGGTGCGACGACAAGCGGAACGTTAGCGGCGATCACTGACAATCGGCCGGGGAAGCTGTGGACGGACCGCCGGAATCGAGCGGTGGGAGCGGTCCCCCGGGTATTCCGGCCCACGCTTCCCCGCCGGGCGCCGAGGCCGGCGGGGCGCTGCGTCGGGGGACTGGTTCCGGCCACTGGCCGTCCAACGACCTTCCCATGGCCGTCCAACGACCGTCCCACGGCCGTACGACGAGCAGGCCGGCGTGGGCGGGCCGGTCCGCGCGTGCTCGGCTCCCGTCGTGTCAGACCTGCGGAAGGCCCGTCGACGAGCCGCCTTCCTCGGCCCCGGAATCCGACGGATGCGTGTGCTGCGTGTGCTCGTGCCGGGCGCCGGGGAGCGAGGGTGACTCCACATGGGTCGTGATGCCATGCCCGGCCGTCAGTACGAGAATCTCGTCCTCGGCCTTCCACACCCGTCGTTCCGACTTGCGGGGGCACAGGCGGATGCCGTCGCCGAGACGCTGCGCCCGGGGATCGTGTGCGCGGTAGCCGATCGCGCACTCCTGGTGCCGCAGTCCCGCCGCCACGACGGTGGCGAAGGACGTCTCGTGGCCGGGAAGCACGTAGTCGGCGGCCGGCCGCAGCGTCAGCGCTCCGCCGCGGGTGGCGAAGATCTCCTCGAACACGGCGGCCAGCGCCGGGTTCTGGGAGATCTGCGTCATCAGCAGCGCGGTCAGCTCCCCGTGCACGACCGTGTCCCAGGCCGGACTCAGCAGGGCCAGCGCACGGCTGCGGTGGTCGCTCAGCTCCGCCACCACAGGGGGTGTACTCCCGGACTCGTCCTCCAGCGACCTCAGGTTCAGCAGGGTCAACAGGGTCGCGTCGTCGGGCCGTTCGACGCCGGTCTGCTGATCGGCGCCCAGGACGACGACCCTGTCGTAGCCGACGACATCGAGGGAGCGGAGGGTGGAGAGGTCGGCCGGATCACCGACGTGGTGTACGACGGACAGGTGCCCGGAGTCGTCGGTGCGGGGCACCTGGGTCACCGCGGCGCGGGCGTCCGGGCCGGTGACGACGTCCAGCGTGGATCCCGGCCGTGCGGTCCGGCGCAGGACGTCCACCACGAGCGGTGCCCGGCGGTTCCACCCCAACAGGAGGATCCGGGAAGGTCCTTCGGGCCGCACGCCGCCGGACACGACGGTCTCGTCGTCCACGTGTGTACGGCAGTCGGCGGGCGCGACGGGCCGGTTGTCGTGGGCGACGGTCACCAGCAGGTCCCCGGGTGCTACGGCGGTCCCGGGTGCCGGGGTGAGCAGCAGCCGGCCGTCCGACCGCTGGATGCCCACCGCACAGGACTCCTCGAAGGACAGGGCCACCTCCTCGAAGGTCCGGCCCGTGACGTCCGGTACGTCGAGCACGTGGAACTCGGCTCCGGAGAAGTCCAGCAGGTCACGCAACGCGGTGGCCAGACCGGGCCGTCGGGCGGACTGGACGAGCAGCCGTGCCGTGGCCCGGTCGCTCTCCAGGACGGTGCCGTGCGGACCGGCGGCCAGCCGCGCGGCGGGGAGATGGCGGGCGTCGCGCACGGCGGCCACCACCGGCGGTCCGCTCCGCGTGCCGAGCAACGTGCGCAGGGCCAGGAGCACCCGCACCACGGCGGCGTCCGTGTCCGCCTCGTCGGTGGGCAGGACCAGCACCGAGGACGCCTCGCGGGGAGAGACCAGCGCGAGCGCCTCGGGATCCGACGGTGCCCCCGAACGGCACACGATCCGCACACCACCGGTGTGCCCGAGTGTGGTGACGAGGGCCGCGTGCATGTCGGCCGGGTCCCGGCGGGCGAGCACGGCCACCACGCCCCCGGCCCGTCCGGCCCGGCTCGCGATCAACTCGCCGACCACGGTGAAGACTTGGTCGGACCATCCGAGTACCACCGCGTGGTCGCGTTCCAGGACCCTGGAGCGGCCCCGCTGGAGCTCCGCCAGCCGCTCGCCCAGCCCGGTGGTGATGACCCCCACGACCGTCGACACACACAGCAGGGCGATCAGTCCCAGCACCACGGACAGCAGCATCTTCATGGGCGCGCCCGTCGCACCGCCCAGCCGCAGGGTCTCCGCGCTGGTGCGCCACACCGCCCTGATCCGGCCCGACATCGAGTGCGGGGCGTCCGGATCGGTCCACACCAGCAACGCGCTCAGCGGTACCACCACCGCGAGACAGCACACGGCGACCCAGCCGAGCAGGGCTCTTGAGCTGTGCGCCAGCGTTCTGTCGAAGAGGTAACGCGCGCGGTCGCGTAAACCAGGCGTCCCCTGTCGCCGTTCCACATCCGCCCCCTGATCTCTCCCGTACGGCAGCACCACGAGTCGAAGAGTGCAGAACGGGAGTTGGGCGACACGCCGTTCCACCGGCGTATTCATCCCATCGGGCAGCGGTGGCGGCGCTAAACACCCCTTTATGGAAACGTGGTGTTGGAAATCGGATGGCGCGAACTCCCCAGTCGGCGCCCTCCGTTCAGATACGCAGCGCTTCCGGCCGCGGCGAGAAGGCGTCGTCCAGGACAAGGGCGGCGGCACCCACAGCGGTCACGTCGCCGGGTATCGCCGACTCGCTGAAGCGAATGCCGTGGGGCACCACGAGCCCACGGTCGGAGCGCACCGTCTCGGGCAGTGTGGTGAGGGCGAACGGGGCGAGCCGGGACCAGAAGGGGCCGCCGAACACGATTTCCTCGATGTCGAGGAGGTCGATGACGATGACGAGAGCCTGCGCGATCAGCCGTGCGGCGGCGGTGAGGATCTCCGCCGCCCGCGCGTCGCCGGCGTCGGCCGCATCCGCCAACAGGCCGAAGGCGGCGCCCACTTGCAGCACATCCGTGGTGTCGCCCGCCTGACTCTCCGTCAGGACCCCTTGCTGTACGGCCTGCGCGACGAGGGTCCGGGGCGCCGCGACCAGACCGATGCAGCCGCGTCTGCCGCAGTAGCAGGTGGGGCCGTCGGGGTCGACCGGGATGTGGGCGGTGTCGCCCGCGTTGGAGCTGACTCCGCGCACGGCCGTGCCGTCGACGGCGATTCCGGTCGCGAAGCCCGTGCCGTAGTACAGGAAGGCGAAGGTGCGGAGTCTGCCCGCCTCGCTGAACCACAGTTCCGAGACGACGGCCGCGGTGGCGTCCTTCTCGATGAGGACCGGCAGGCCGGTGGCGAGGTGGAGTGCCGTGCGCAGTTCCACCTGGTGCCAGCCCGGCAGCATCGGGGGATTGAGCACCACGCCCGTGTCCGGATCGATGGGGCCCGGTGACGCCACACCGATACCGAGGACCTTCGTGCGGTCGACGCCCGCGGTGAGCAGGAGGGCGTCGAGCATCGTCTTCATCTCCTGGACCACCTTCGCGGGGTCCTGCACGGTCGGCGTCGCCGAGCGGATCCGCTCGCGCACCCGCCCCGCGAGATCGATCAGCACATAGGTGACCACGGCCGGATCGATGTGCACCCCGACCGCGAACCCGCCGTCCGGATTGAGCGTGAGGATCTTCGGAGGCTTGCCGCGCCCGCGGGCCGGTGCGGCCTGCTCGGTGATGAGCCCCGCGTCGATGAGCCGTCGGCAGACGTTGGACACGGTCATCCCGCTGAGCGCCGTTAGCGCGGAGATCTCGGTACGGGCCACACCCGCGGGGCGGCGACGGATCGCGTCGAGCACAACGGCCACGTTGAACTCGGCGAGCGTGCCAAGGTTCACCCCGGTACCACTCATCTGCGCTTTTCCCCTCGCTCCGCGCTGGACGATCACCGTACCGCTCGGCCCGTGCGCCGCGGTGGCTCGTGTTACGCACATTCCCTTACCAGCCAAGATCTTGACTGGCCTGAATGGACCCCCTACTGTCCGATTAAATAATAGCTCTGTTGAAAATACCGAAGGGAGGGGCGGTGTCCGTACACGCTCCCCCACGTCTCCCGGCCCGGGTGTCGAAGTCACGGCGACGGCACCCGGCCCACCGTGGTCACGCGACCGCGGCCTGGATCCTCATCGCGCCGGCGTTCATCGGGTTCCTGTTCTTCGCCGTGTACCCCACGCTGAGGGGGATCTACTTCAGCTTCACGACGTATCACATCCTCTCGCCCGCCCAGTGGACCGGGCTCGCGAACTTCCGGCAGATGCTGGACGACACGACGTTCTGGCACTCGCTCCGGGTGACCGTGTACTTCGTCGCCCTGAGCGTGGCCATCGGCATCCTGCTCTCGCTCGTGACGGCGGTGGTGCTCCACCGGCTGACGAGTTCGACGGTCGTCCGCGGGCTGGTCATCCTCCCCTTTCTCATCTCGGGGGTCGTCGCCGCCGTCATCTGGTCCTGGATGCTCGACCCACAACTGGGCATCGTGAACGTCGCCATCAAGTCCCTGACCGGACACCGCGTCGAGTTCCTCGGTTCGAGCGGGCTCGCGATCCCCTCCGTCGCGCTGATCAGCGTATGGAAGTCGATGGGGTACAACGCGGTTCTGATCTTCGCGGGACTACAGACGATCCCCGCCGAGGTCTACGAGGCCGCCCGCCTGGACGGCGCCTCCGAGATACGGATGTTCCGGCACATCACGGTGCCCCTGCTGCGGCCGATCCTGGCGATGGTCGTCATCCTGACCGTCATCAGCTCCATGCAGGTCTTCGACATCGTGCAGGTGGCGACACAGGGCGGTCCCGCCAACGCCAGCAACGTGCTCCAGATGTACATCTACGACTCGGCGTTCAGCCAGTACAACTTCGGCTACGCCTCCGCGATGTCACTCGCCCTGTTCGTGATGCTCATCGCCGTCACCTTCGTCCAGCTGCGCCTGACCCGCGCCAACGAGTCCGACACGAATTGAGGACAGCGCCGTGTCACCACTCACCTCGATTCAGCGGGCATCGGGCACAACTGACGCCGCCACCCGACGGGCCCGCGTCCCGGTCGGCCGTATCCTCGCGTGGCTCTACATAGCGGCCGTACTCGCCGTCACCATCTTCCCGTTCTACTGGATCCTGCGCACCGCGCTGTCGTCCAACGACGCCCTCTCGCAGGACCCGCAGTCACTGTCGCCGGTCGGTCTCACCCTCGACGGCTTCGGACGCGTCCTCGGCCTCGTGCACGGCAACGCCACGGGCACGGTGAGCGCCCTGGACTCCGGTGACCTTCTGCTCTACCTGCGCAACTCCACGGTCTACGCCGCACTCATGACGGCGTTCGTCATCTTCTTCTCGACGACCGCGGCCTACGCCTTCGCACGGCTGCACTGGCGGGGCCGCAACCTGGTGTTCTCGCTGTTCCTGGTCGCGCTGATGGTCCCGGGCATCATGAGCATGCTGCCGAACTTCGTCCTCATCAAGGACCTCGGCCTGCTGAACACCTACGCCGGTCTGATCCTGCCGGGCGCCCTCTTCTCGGCGTTCAACATCTTCTTCCTCCGGCAGTTCATGCTCGGCCTCCCCAACGAGATCGACGACGCTGCACGGATCGACGGGGCGGGGCCGATCAGGGCCCTGTTCACCGTGACCATTCCGATGACCACGGCACCGATCGCGACACTCACGATCCTGACGTTCATCAACACCTGGAACGAGTACTTCTGGCCGCTGCTCGTCACCAACGACAAGAGCACCGAGCCCCTCACCGTGGGACTCGCCTCGTTCCGGCAGAACGCCCCCACCGTCACCCCCGACTGGGGCGGGCTCATGGCGGCGACGCTCGTCGCGGCGCTGCCGATGCTCCTGGTGTTCGTCGTCTTCGGCCGACGCATCGTCAACTCGATCGGCTTCACCGGCTTCCGGTAGAGCCGCCGGCGTCGCAGTCCTTCCTGGCAGTGCCTCACAGCAGTCCTTGGGCCACGCCCGTGCGCGGATCCCACTCAACGAGGAGTAACGGAATGCAGAGAAAGCCGCTGATCACCATGACCGTGGTGGCCCTCGCCGCCACCACGGCCCTCACGGGCTGTTCGTCCGACGACGCGAAGTCCGCCGACGGCAAGACCATCATCAACTACTGGAACTGGGACCCGAACATGGTCACCGCCATGGGCGCCTGCGTTCCGGGCTTCGAGCAGGCCAACCCCGGCTACACCGTGAAGATCTCCCGCTACAACGTGCCGGACTACTTCACCAAGCTGACGGCCAACTTCACCGCCGGCAACGCGCCGGACGTGTTCCAGGCCTCCGGCCAGTACTACCCCACCTACATCGCCCAGCACCAGATCGCCGAACTGGGTCCGCTGCTGGAGAAGAACAAGTACTCCAACAGCTTCGCCAAGGGCATCGACCCCGTCACGGGCGCCGACGGTAAGACCTACGGCCTGACCGTGGACTGGAACGCCACCGGCATCTACTACAACAAGGACCTGCTCGCCAAGGCCGGTGTCACCGAGGCCCAGATGCAGGACCTGACCTGGAACCCCACCGACGGCGGCACCTTCGGCAAGGTCGTCAGGGCACTCACCGTCGACGAGAAGGGCGTCCACGGGGACAAGCCCGGCTTCGACGCCAAGAACATCAGGACCTACGGCATGCAGCTCATGGCTCCGCAGGACCCCAACGGCTCACAGACGTTCAGCTCCTTCGCCGGCGCACTCGGCTGGCAGGCCGGCGACAAGTTCCCGTACCCCACCAAGATCCCGTACTCGGATCCCCGTTTCAGCAGGACGATGAAGTACCTGCGCTCCCTCTCCGACGACGGATACGCCCCGAAGATCGGTGAGTTCGGTACCAACACGAGTGTCGAGGACCAGCTCACCAGCGGCCGGATCGCGATGATGATCCAGGGGTCGTGGGACGTGGCCACGTTCGCCGGCAACTCCAAGGTGAACGTCGGCGTCGCACCCCTGGTCAAGGACAGCGCCACCGGCAACCGCCTCGTCCAGGGCGGCGGTGACCTCCAGTTCATGTGGCAGGGCTCCAAGCACCAGGACGTCGCGTACAAGTGGCTGACCTACATGACGTCGGACTCCTGCCAGAAGGCGGCCGCCAAGGCCAACCCGGCCTTCTTCTCCGGGATTCCGGCCGTGTTCGACTCGACGGCGAAGCAGGTCGCCGCGAAGGGCATGGACATCTCCGCGTTCAGCAGCTACCTGGAGCACGGACTGAGCGCCGGAGCCAACTACTCCAACGGCGCCGGACTCCAGACCGCGACCGTCCCCGTCTTCCAGCAGTACTGGGAGCACCAAGTCGGCGACGACGTGTTCGCGCAACTGGAGAAGAAGAGCGAGCAGACCATCGGCCAGAAGTGAGGTCCGTCGAGCGAGAACACAGGGGAGACACACGATGGAGGTGACCCGTACCGACGGCGACCTTCACCGGGTGCTCTTCGACGCACCCGCGCGGAGCTGGCTGGAGGCGGCACCCCTGGGCAACGGACGCCTGGGCGGCCTCGTGCACGGCGGCACCGCGCGGGAGCTGATCTCGCTCAACGACGGAACAGCGTGGTCGGGCGGCCCCGCAAGCGCCCCCCGGCCGCCGGCCGAGGCACCGGACGCCGTACGGCGGGCCCGCCGCCACCTGGCTCGTGGCGAGTACGCGGCCGCCACCCGGGAGGTGCAGCGGGTGCAGGCCGGATGGGCACAGTCCTATCTGCCCTTCGCGGACCTTCTGCTCAGCCTGGCTCCGGCCGAGGGTGACACGTCCGGTACGTCCGGCGTGCGCCCACCCGGGGACGACACCTACCGGCGTGTCCTGGACCTGCGGCACGCGGAGGCCGAGACCCGGTTCCGCCTCGGTGGCGTCAATGTCAGCCGACGGGTCTTCGTCTCGGCCCCCGACTCCGTGCTCGTCGTCTCGGTCGAGGCCGACGCGCCCTTGGACATCACCGTCGACCTGACGACCCAACTCGCCGTCCTACGGCGTGACATGGGGGAGGACCGGGCCGAACTCCGCTTCCGGATGCCGTCCGACGTACCACCGCCGCACGAGCCGGAGCATCCCGTGGTGTGGTCCGAGTCGCCGGACGCGGCGATGCGCGGGGCCGTCCACATGAGGCTCACCCACAACGCGACCGCTCCGGCGTCGGGCGGTGCCAAAGGACTGGTCGTACGGTCGGCGACCCGGCTCGACCTCGTCCTCGCGACCGCCACGACCTTCGGCGGGATAGCGCGACCGTTCCTCCCGGAGCGGACACTGGACACGGCGGCGGAGACGGCCGACACCGCACTGAGCCGGGGCATCCCCGCGCTCCGCGAACGCCATCACGCCGACCACACCCCTCGCTACGATCGCGTCGACCTGCGGATCGAGGGCGCGCCCGGCGCCACCGGGACGCGCGACGGGGGACGCCCGGCGGCCACCTGGCACCGTGTCGCGGCAGCCGCACAGGGCGACGTACTCGTCGACGACCCCGGGCTCCCCGCACTGCTCTTCCACTACGGCCGTTACCTGCTGCTCGCCGGTTCACGACCCGGCGGCCTGCCCGCCACCTTGCAGGGCCTGTGGAACACCGAACTGCGCGCTCCCTGGAGCTCGGGCTACACGCTGAACATCAACACCGAGATGAACCACTGGGCCGCCGGCGTCACCGACCTCGCCGAATGCGCGGTCCCGCTGCTCGAACTCGTCGAGGCTCTCGCCGGGACAGGTGCGGCCACCGCACGCGACCTGTACGCCTCACCCGGCTGGGTCGCGCACCACAACACCGACGCCTGGGCGTACACACCACCGGTCGGCACGGGTACCGCCGATCCGGCCTGGTCGTTCTGGCCGATGGCCGGGGTGTGGCTCTGCCTCGAACTGGCCGAACTGGCGCGGTTCGGCCACCACGAACTACTCGCCCGTGTACGGCCGTTGCTGCGCGGCGCGGCCGAGTTCGCGCTGCACCGGCTCGCTCCCGTGGGCGACGGCACGCTCGGCACCAGCCCGTCCACATCACCGGAGAACCACTTCCACACCCCCGACGGTGGGGCGAGCGCGGTGGGTGAGTCGTCCACCATGGACCTCGCGCTCGTCGCGGCCCTGTTCGACACGATGGTGGAGTTCGCGTCCGACGACGAGCAGGACGATGAACTCCTCCGGCGCGTACGCCGGGCCCGTCCGTCCATCCCCGGACCTCGGATCGGCCGGGACGGCCTGATCGCCGAGTGGCGCGCCGACCCCACCCCGGCCGAGCCCCACCACCGCCACCTCAGCCACCTCTGGGCCCTCTACCCAGGGCCGGGCCTCCCGGCGGACCTCCACCCGGGGGCCAGTGCGTCGATCGACGCCCGCGGGGACGAGTCGACCGGCTGGTCGCTCGCCTGGCGCATCGCACTGCGCGCCCGCCTCGGGCAACCGGAGCGCGTGGCCGAACTCGTCCGGTTGATGCTGCGCCCCGCGCCACCCGAGCGGGTCGGCCAGCGCGCGGGCCTGTACCCCAACCTGTTCGCCGCTCATCCGCCGTTCCAGATCGACGGCAATCTCGGCTATGTCGCGGGGGTCGCCGAAGCGCTCCTCCAGAGTCACGCCGGCTGTGTGGAGCTGCTGCCGGCCGTCCCCGCGGCCTGGGCGCGCGGAGCGGTCCGCGGATTTGTGGCCCGGCCCGGCATACGGGTCGACATCACGTGGGACGCCGACGAACACGGCCGCCCGGCGCTCGTCACGGCGACACTCACTCCGCAGGGCGAGCAGGCGCAGGGTCCGGTCACCGTCGTCGCGCACGGCGTCGGCGTCACCGTGGACCTGATTCATGGACCAGTCACTCTCGACGGTCGGCAACTCGTGAGGAGAACAACCCGCCGATGACCGCATCCATCACAACACCCCGGCACGTCGTCGAGGTGATCGCCCACGGCGCGGACCCCAGTGGCCAACACGACTCGACACCCGCAATTCAGCAGGCGATAGCCGCGGCACACGCGAAGGGTGGCCCTGTCACCCTTCGCTTCGCGCCCGGAACGTATGCGCTGTGGTCGTCGTCGGCCGTACGCCGTGAGTTGTACGTCTCGAACACCGTCGGCGCCGACCCCCGCTACCGCGAGAAGGCCATCGGCATCCTGCTGGAGGGGTTCGACGACGTCGAGATCGACGGGGGAGGAGCCCTCTTCGAGTACCACGGCCGCCAGACGACGATCGCGGTCATCGACTGCGGACGGGCCGAACTGCACGACTTCACGGTGGACATGGTCCAGCCGACGGTCGTCGAGCTGACGGTACGGGAGGCCGGAACCGACGGGGGCAGGCCGTTCCGCGTGCTCTCGGTACCGCCGGGGACCGATGTGCGCCCGCACGGACGTACCGTCGCCTGGCGGGGTGAGACCGACCCCGGGTCCGGTCGCCCGGCGTGGACCGGTGAAGGGGCCCTGGAGTACTGCCAGGTGCTCGACCCCCGCCTCAACCGCACCTGGCGCACCGAATGCCCGCTCTTCGACAACGTCGAACGCATCACGCCGACCGCTGACGGCCTGCGCATCGACTACGGCGCGGACGCGCCGCTCCCCGCCGACGAGGGGCTGGTCTACCAGCTCCGGAACACCGACCGCGACCATCCGGGCGCCTTCGTCCTGGAGAGCGAGTACGCCCGGTTCCGTGAGGTGCGCTTCGGCTACCTGCACGGTTTCGGACTGCTGGCTCAGAGCGGGGGCGACCTCGTGGTGCAGAACTGCGTCTTCGCCACACGCGAGGGCACGGGCCGGACCACGGCCGCGTTCGCGGACTTCGTGCAGGCGTCCGGGCTGCGCGGGCAGGTCCTCGTCGAGGACTGCACGTTCGACGGCGCGCACGACGACGCGATCAACGTGCACGGCCTCTATCTGCGGGTCGACCGCGTCGACGGGGACGCACTGGAGCTGAGTTACCCCCATCCCGAGACCGCCGGTTTCCCGCAGTTCGCGGTCGGTGAGCGGTGCGAGATCATGCGCGTCGAGGACGGTTCCGTGGTGGCGACCGACGTGGCGGTGCTGGGCGTCGAGGGACCGAGCGGGCGGGACCACGAGCACGACCTCACCCGTATGCGTATCCGGTGCGGACCGTTGCCCGACGCCGTCGCCTCGGCGGCTCCCGGCGAACTGGCCGTGGAGAACATCACCCGCACGCCGGCCGTCACCGTACGGCGCTCGACCTTCCGGAACCTGCCGACCCGCGGAGCGCTCGTCTCGACACGCAGGCCGATCCTCATCGAGGACTGTGTGTTCACCGGACTCGGTATGGCCGGGATCCTGATCACGTCGGAGGCCGGCAGCTACTGGGAGTCGGGTCCGGTCACGAACTGCACCATCCGCCGCAATCGCTTCGAGCAACTGGGCGGCCCCGCGGTCCTGATCAGCCCCGCACAGTTTCCCGCGGCCGGCCCGTCCGTGCACCGCAACATCCGCGTGGTCGACAACCAGGCCCTGCGCTGCGCCCCGTGGCCGCACGACGGCGACGGGGCGACCGGGGGCGACGGCGCGACCGGGGGCGGGGAGCCCGGCAACTGGATCGTCGACGCGACGAGCGTCGACGACCTCGTCGTCGTCGACAACACCACGGACACCGGCGTCCTCTCCGTCCGGCTCGACCACTGCCCGGGCGCGCTGGTCGGCACGGGGCTCGGCAGCCCGGTCCGGGTCACTTCCTAGGAGTGGGGATCAGCCCGGACGTCGGCCGGGTCGGAACGGGCTTTCAGCGGTCGAAGCGTGACTGCAACTGCTCGGGGAGACGATCGCCCAGGATGCGGATGCCGGCCGCGGCCTCTTCGATCCGGCGCAGGTCGGCGGTGGTCAGTTCTACGTCGAGTGCGCCCAGGTTCTCTTCCAGGCGGTGCGGCTTGGTGGTGCCGGGGATCGGCACGAACCACGGCTTCTGTGCCAGTACCCAGGCGAGGGCGATCTGGGCTGGCGTGGCTCCTTTGTCGTCGGCGATCTGCTTCAGCAGGTCGACCAGTGCCTGGTTGGCCACCCGTGCCTCGGGGCTGAAGCGCGGAAGCAGGCGGCGGAGGTCGTTGTCGGCCAGCGATGTACTGGAATCGATCTTTCCAGTCAGAAATCCCTTGCCGAGCGGGCTGAAGGGCACAAGACCGATACCCAGTTTCTCCAAGGTCGGAATGACCTCGGTTTCGTGCTCGCGCATCCAGAGCGAGTACTCACTCTGAAGTGCCGTTACCGGCTGCACGGCGTGGGCGCGACGAATTGTCGCGGCACCGGCCTCGGACAGGCCGAAGTGCTTCACCTTGCCCTCGGCGATCAGCTCCCTGACCGTGCCGGCCACGTCCTCAATGGGCACGTCGGGGTCGACGCGGTGTTGGTAGAGCAGGTCGATGCTTTCGGTGCGAAGACGCTTGAGCGAGGCCTCGGTCACCCGGCGGATCTGCTCGGGCCTGCTGTCGACCCCGGACATCGGGGTCGGTCCGTGCTCGCCGTGCCGGATTCCGAACTTGGTGGCGATCACCACCTGGTCGCGGACCGGTGCCAGCGCCTGACCGACCAGCTCCTCATTGGTGAACGGTCCGTAGACCTCGGCGGTGTCGAAGAACGTCACGCCGCGGTCGACGGCCGCCCGCAGCAGCTTCGCCATCTCGGCTGTGTCCTGTGGCTGACCGTAGAAGAAACTCATACCCATACAGCCGAGCCCGAGTGCCGAGACTTCGAGGCCCTGTCCTAGTGTTCTGAGTCGGGAATTCTGTTCATATGTGTAGGCTTGCCGCATGGCACGTACGGGGCGGCCGATGGCCGAGTTGACGCTGTCGGATGA
>NZ_JBIVNC010000025.1:0-78886 GCF_044753385.1 Streptomyces sp. NPDC088387 | reverse complement strand
GCGTACTCCGCGTACATGTAGTCGCGTTCTTCGTCCGTGACCATTTCGAGGGTGAGCTCGTCGTGGTTGCGCAGGAAGATGCCCCACTGGCAGTTGGCGGGGATGGCCGGCGTCTTCGCCAGCACCTCCGAGACCGGGTAGCGGGACTCCCTGCGGACGGCCATGAAGATGCGCGGCATGACCGGGAAGTGGAACGCCATGTGGCATTCGTCGCCGCCGGAGGCGTAGTCGCCGAAGTAGTCGACGACGTCCTCGGGCCACTGGTTGGCCTCGGCGAGCAGCACGGTGTCCGGGTAGTGCGCGTCGATCTCCTTGCGGACCCGCTTCAGGAAGTCGTGGCTCGCGGGGAGGTTCTCGCAGTTGGTGCCCTCCTGCGCGTACAGGTAGGGCACCGCGTCCAGCCGGAAGCCGTCGATGCCCAGGTCCAGCCAGAACCGCAGCGCGGAGATCATCTCCTCCTGCACGGCCGGGTTCTCGTAGTTGAGGTCCGGCTGGTGGGAGAAGAAGCGGTGGAAGAAGTACTGCTTGCGCACCGGGTCGAAGGTCCAGTTCGACACCTCGGTGTCGACGAAGATGATCCGCGCGTCCTGGTACTGCTTGTCGTCGTCGGCCCACATGTAGTAGTCGCCGTAGGGGCCGTCGGGATCCTTGCGGGACTCCTGGAACCACGGGTGCTGGTCGCTGGTGTGGTTCATGACGACGTCGATGATCACGCGCATACCGCGCTGGTGGGCGGCGTCCACGAACTCGACGAAGTCGGCCAGGTCGCCGAACTCGGGCAGGACCGCCGTGTAGTCGGAGACGTCGTAGCCGCCGTCGCGCAGCGGCGACTTGAAGAAGGGGGGCAGCCAGAGGCAGTCGACGCCCAGCCACTGGAGGTAGTCGAGTTTGGCTGTCAGGCCCTTGAGGTCGCCGACGCCGTCGCCGTTGCTGTCCTGGAAGGAGCGGACGAGTACCTCGTAGAAGACCGCGCGTTTGAACCAGTCCGGGTCGCGGTCCTTCGCCGGGGTGTCCTCGAATGTGTCAGGGACGGGCTCGTTGACGATCATTTTGTGGGTGACCCTCCGATCTGCGGGGTGGACGGTCGCAGGACGGTCAGGATGTGCGCGGGGCGGGTGCCCGGTTCCAGTCGCACATAGTTGGTCCTGCCCCAGTGGTAGGTCTCGCCGGTGAGCTCGTCGCGCACCGGCACGGTCTCGTGCCAGTCCAGGCCGAGTTGCGGCATGTCCAACGAGACCGTGGCCTCCTGGGTGTGGTGGGGGTCGAGGTTGGCGACCACCACAACGGTGTTCGACCCGTGGCGCTTCGAGTACGCGATCACCGCGTCCTGGTCGGCGTGGTGGAAGTGCAGATCGCGCAGTTGGCGCAGGGCCGGGCTGTTGCGCCGGATGGTGTTCAGCCGGGTCAGGAGCGGGGAGAGGCTGCGGCCCTCGCGCTCGGCGGCCTCCCAGTCACGGGGCCTGAGCTGGTACTTCTCGGAGTCCAGATACTCCTCGCTGCCTTCTCGCAGCGGCACGTTCTCGCACAGCTCGTAGCCCGAGTACACCCCCCAGGTGGGGGAGAGCGTGGCGGCGAGGATCGCCCGGAGCGCGAACGCCGGGCGGCCCCCGTGCTGGAGGAACGCGTGCAGGATGTCCGGCGTGTTCACGAAGAAGTTCGGCCGCATGGAGGAGGCCGTCTCCTGCGAGAGTTCGGTGAGGTACTCCGTCAGTTCCTGCTTGGTGTTCCGCCAGGTGAAGTAGGTGTACGACTGCTGGAAGCCGATCTCTCCCAGCGTGCGCATCATCGCGGGTCGGGTGAAGGCCTCCGCCAGGAAGATGACGTCGGGGTCGGTGCCGTTGATGTCGGCGATCACCCGCTCCCAGAACATGACCGGCTTGGTGTGTGGGTTGTCGACCCGGAAGATCCGCACGCCCACGTCCATCCAGTGCCGCAGCACCCGCACGGTCTCCGCGACCAGCCCGTCCAGATCGGCGTCGAAGGCGATGGGGTAGATGTCCTGGTACTTCTTCGGCGGGTTCTCCGCGTAGGCGATGGTGCCGTCGGCCCGGTGGTGGAACCACTGCGGGTGCTTCTCCACCCACGGGTGGTCCGGCGAGCACTGCAACGCGAAGTCCAGCGCCACCTCAAGACCCAGGCCCCGCGCGGTGCGTACGAACCAGGCGAAGTCCTCCAGCGTGCCCAGGCGGGGGTGGACCGCGTCGTGCCCGCCCTCCGGCGACCCGATCGCCCACGGCACACCCACGTCCTCCGGGCCGGGGGAGAGGGTGTTGTTGCGGCCCTTGCGGAACGTCGTCCCGATCGGGTGGATCGGCGGCAGATAGACGACGTCGAAGCCCATCGCGGCGATCGCCGGCAGCCTGCGGGCCGCCGTGCGGAAGGTGCCGTGCGGCTCCTCGGGGGTGCCCTCCGAACGCGGGAAGAACTCGTACCACGACCCGAACAGCGCCCGCTCCCGCTCCACCAGCAACGGCAACGGCTCCGACGACGTCACCAGCTCCCGCAGCGGACGCGCCGCGAGCACGGCCTCCACCTCCGGCGTCAGCGCCCCCGCGAGCCGGGCCGAGGCAGGCCGCGTCTCGTCCCGCAGGGCGTCCACGGCAGCCCGCAGAATGGCTCGTTCCGGACCCTCCGGGACCCCCTCGACGGCCCGTTCGTACAGCCGCGTGCCCTCCTCCAGGACGAGGCCCACGTCGATCCCCGCCGGGACCTTGATCAGGGCGTGGTGGCGCCAGGTGGCGACCGGGTCGCTCCACGCCTCCACGAAGTACGTCCACCGGCCCGGCAGTCCGGCGGTGACCTGGGCGCCCCAGCGGTCGCTGCCGGGCGCCAGCTCCCGCATCGGCGTCCACGGTCCGCGGTTGCCGTCGGGGTCCACGAGCACCGCGTTGGCGGCGACGGCGTCGTGTCCCTCGCGGAACACGGTCGCCGAGATCTCGAAGGACTCGCCGGTCACGGCCTTGGCGGGCCGCTGCCCGCGGCGCACGAAGGGGCGGACGTCGAGGACGGGGATACGGCCGACGGAGGTGCGGCCGGCCGGGGGTTCCGGGGCCGGCGGCACGGCCGCGGCGGGTCGGGCGAGGGCGTTCGTACTGGGCGTCGGGAGGGCCGACGAGTGGTGCGCTGCGGGCATCACCGCTCCTGTCCGCGTAAACGAGGGTGGGCGGATGGCTGTCTTGGGGGTGGGTCGGCCCCTGTTGTCAGCGGGGCGTCCCGCTGGAGCCTTCCCACCCTCTTCGGGTGGGCAATCCGGCGCTTTGTTAACTACTCGCGCGTATGTATGCGCAGAAGTTCGGCCCCGTCCACGGCGAACGGGGCCGGCTCGGGCGGTGCTCCGCTACGAACGCGGAACCTGGAGAAGTCTGTTCGGTGAGCCAAGGCCCCTTCCGGACACCTTGCCCGAAACAGCCCCCTTCACCAAAGCCCTCGCGACTGAAGCGGGTGAGGCTTTCAGATGTCCGGAGAGATACAGGGCAGCGGCGCCTGCGGCGTGCGGAGACGCCATCGACGTGCCCGAGTACACCGCCGTGGCGGTGTCGCCGCGGTGCGAGGCCGAGGTGATCGACACCCCCGGCGCGAACAGGTCGACGGCGGCCCCGTAGTTCGAGAAACCCGCCCGCGCGTCGGTCGGCCCGGTGGCGCCCACGGTGATCGCCTGCCCGACACCGGCGGGCGAGGCGAGCCCCGCGGGCCGCCCTCTGTTGCCGGCGGCGACGGTGTAGGTGACACCGGACGCGATGGAATTGCGTACGGCCGCGTCCAGCTGGCCGTTGGGGCGGGTGCCGAGGCTCAGATTGGCGACCGCCGGCTTGCGGGCGTGCCGGGTGACCCAGTCGATCCCGGCGATGACCTGGGAGGTCGTACCGTAACCCTGGTTGTCCATGACCCGCACGGAGACCACCTCGGCTTTCTTCGCCACGCCGTACGCCGTGCCGGCGGCGATCGCGGCGACATGGGTCCCGTGCCCGTTGCCGTCGCCGGCACTCCTGTCGCCGTCGACGAAGTCCCAGCCGTAGGAGGCGCGTCCGCCGAAGTCCCGGTGCGAGACACGGACGCCGGTGTCGATGACGTAGACGGTGACGCCCTTGCCGCCGGAGTCCGGCGCGGTGTACGCCCGGTCCAGCGGGAGGGCGGGCCGGTCGACGCGGTCCAGGCCCCAGGGCGGGTCGGGCCGGGTGCCGTCGGCGACCACGCGGGTGTCCTGGGCGACCGAGGCGACCCGCGGATCGGCCGCGAGCCGCCGCGCCTGTCTCTCGTCGGCCCGCACGGCGAAACCGTTCACGACCGTGCCGTAGGTGTGGCTGACGGTCACCCCGTACTGGGCGGCGACCTCTCTCCCGGCGGCCGACGGGGCCGGGACTCCCGCTCTGAGCGTCACGAGGTAGCTGCCGCTCACGGAGCCGGGTGCGCCGGCGCCGAGTATCGGCCCCTCCGGTGGTGCCGCCTGCGCGGGCGGGGCGAAAGCCGTGACCGCCGCGGCGCACACCACCGCGGTCAGACCCCCCGCCCGGCGCGGACGGCGTGCCCGCGTCCGAGCCATGGTCGTGGTTCCCCTCCTCGACTACGTGGGCAGCCTCTCGTGCGTCGCGAAGTACGACAAGGTGGCCTGCCGGTCCGGAATCGGCCACTCCGGCCACGGGGGCATCGGCCACCCTGGCCGGGGTGGCGCCCGAGGACCGACCGTTCAGGCAGAAAGAGGACTGGCCGTTCAGGCAGAAAGGGGGTGCTCGGGGGCGAAGCTCCCAGCGACGGCAGGCAAGACACCGGTACCTTTTCAACCGGCGCCGGCCCACCTGGCCGGCGTCATCCAGCGAAGCGCCGAGGTGGAATGTGAAGGCGATCCGTCGATTCACCGTCCGACCCGTTCTCCCCGAACCCCTCCACCCCCTGAGCGACCTGGCGCGCAATCTGCGCTGGTCCTGGCATGCCGAGACCCGAGACCTCTTCCAGTCCGTCGACCCGGAACACTGGGCCGCCTGCGACGGTGATCCGGTCCGGCTGCTCGGCAGTGTGCCGACCGAACGGCTGGAGACACTGGCCGCCGACCCCGGTTTCCTGAGCCGGCTGGGCGCGGTCACCCACGACCTCAACGACTATCTGACCGGCGACCGCTGGTACCAGAGCCGGCCGGCCGGCGAACTCCCCGCCGCCGTCGCCTACTTCTCGCCCGAGTTCGGCATCACCGCCGCGCTGCCCCAGTACTCCGGCGGCCTCGGCATCCTCGCCGGCGACCATCTGAAGGCGGCCAGCGACCTCGGTGTGCCGCTGGTCGGCGTCGGCCTGCTCTACCGGCACGGCTACTTCCGGCAGTCGCTGTCCCGCGACGGCTGGCAGCAGGAGCACTACCCGGTCCTCGACCCCAACGAGCTGCCGCTGGTCCAGCTCAAGGAGGCCGACGGCACGGCCGCGCAGGTCATGCTCGCGCTGCCCGGCGGCCGCTTTCTGCGCGCCCGGATCTGGCTGGCCCAGGTCGGCCGGGTCCCGCTGCTGCTGCTCGACTCCGACGTCGAGGAGAACGACCTCGGCGAGCGCGGCGTCACCGACCGGCTCTACGGCGGCGGCAGCGAGCACCGGCTGCTCCAGGAGATGCTGCTCGGCATAGGAGGTGTCCGGGCGGTCCGCGCGTACTGCCGGCTCACCGGCCACGCCGAGCCGGAGGTCTTCCACACCAACGAGGGACACGCCGGGTTCCTGGGCCTGGAGCGGATCGCCGAACTGTGCGACGCCGGGCTCGACTTCGACTCGGCCCTCGAAGCGGTCCGCGCCGGGACCGTCTTCACCACCCACACGCCCGTCCCGGCCGGCATCGACCGCTTCGACCGCGAGCTGGTCGCGCAGCACTTCGGCGCCGCCGCGGAACTCCCGCGCATTGACGTCGAACGCATTCTGCGGCTCGGCATGGAGACCTACCCCGGCGGCGAGCCCAACCTCTTCAACATGGCCGTGATGGGCCTCCGGCTCGCGCAGCGCGCCAACGGCGTCTCGCTGCTGCACGGCAACGTCAGCCGGGAGATGTTCTCCGGGCTGTGGCCGGGCTTCGACACCGAGGAGGTGCCGATCACCTCGGTCACCAACGGGGTGCACGCGCCGACCTGGATCGCGCCCGAGGTGTACCGCCTGGGCGCCAGGACACTCGGCGCGCAGCGCACCGAGGCCGCGTTCACCGAGGGCGGCGCCGAACGCTGGGACGCGGTCGCGGAGATCGCCGACCAGGACATCTGGGAGCTGCGCCGCACCCTGCGCGAGCACCTGGTGGAGGAGGTCCGCGAACGGCTGCGGGCGTCCTGGCGCCAGCGCGGCGCCGGCACCGCCGAACTGGGCTGGATCGACGGGGTCCTCGACCCCGACGTCCTCACCATCGGATTCGCCCGGCGCGTCCCCTCGTACAAGCGGCTCACGCTGATGCTGCGCGACCGGGACCGGCTGATGGACCTGCTGCTGCACCGCGAGCGGCCGGTGCAGATCGTGGTGGCCGGCAAGGCGCACCCCGCCGACGAGGGCGGCAAGCGGCTGATCCAGGAACTGGTCCGGTTCACCGACGACCCGCGGGTGCGGCACCGGATCGTGTTCCTGCCCGACTACGGCATGGCGATGGCGCAGAAGCTCTACCCGGGCTGCGACATCTGGCTGAACAACCCGCTGCGCCCGCTGGAGGCCTGCGGCACCTCCGGTATGAAGGCCGCCCTCAACGGCTGCCTCAACCTGTCGGTGCTGGACGGCTGGTGGGACGAGTGGTACCAGCCCGACTTCGGCTGGTCCATCCCCACGGCCGACGGCGCGGCCACGGACGCCGACCGGCGTGACGACATCGAGGCGTCGGCGCTGTACGACCTGCTGGAGCAGCGGATCACCCCGCGGTTCTACGAGCGCGGCCAGGAGGGGCTGCCGGACCGCTGGATCGAGATGGTCCGCCGGACGCTGACCCTGCTGGGCCCGAAGGTGCTCGCGGGCCGGATGGTCCGGGAGTACGTCGAGCGGCTCTACGCGCCCGCGGCCCGCGCCCACCGCGCCCTGGACACCGGCTCGGCCCGGGAACTCGCCGGCTGGAAGGACCGGGTGCGCGGCGCCTGGCACGCGGTGACCGTCGACCATGTGGAGACGTCCGAGGCCACGGCGACCGCGGAACTCGGCACGTCCGTCTCGCTGCGGGTCCGGGTGGCGCTCGGTGAACTCGGGCCCGACGACGTCGAGGTGCAGGCCGTCTCCGGCCGGGTCGACTCCGAGGACCGGATCGCGGACGCGGCGACGGTCCCGCTGAAGCCGGTCGGCGGCCCCGACACGGAGGGCCGCTGGTCCTACGAGGGTCCCCTCTCGCTCGACCGCACCGGCCCGTTCGGCTACACGGTCCGGATCCTGCCGGCCCACCGGCTGCTCGCCTCGGCCGCGGAGCTGGGCCTGGTGGCGGAGCCGGCGGAGGAACTGGTGGAGGCGGCGGGGGTGCTGATGCGGTAGCGCCCACCGCCGTGGGACCCGCCCCGGAGGGCGCCGGAAGGCGACCGCCGGGGCGCGGTCATGTCCGGGCGGCAGCGCCGGGTTCGGCTCCCGCACGGGCCGACGCCACGGACCGACCCTTCCTTCACGCCTTGCTTCAAACCTTCCTTCACGTATTGACATAACTGGGGGCGGCTGTTTCGATCCGGACCGCGCATCCCCCACGCAACTCCCGCGTAGCCTCAGGAAGGACGGACCCCGTGACGCGTTCCCTCGTCGGAGCAGCCGCAGCGCTCACGACCCTGGCCACCATCGTCGGTTCGGCGTCGGCCGCCCCCGCCGCCACCTCCCACCACGGCACCCCCGTGACCGGCACCTACTCCACCGGCGCCGCGCACACCTGGCAGTCCCTGCCGACCGTGCGCACCGGCAACGACACCGGTGCCGCCACCGACGCCACCGTCGTCGCCGACCCCGGCACCCTGCGCCAGAAGTACGCGGGCGTCGGCTTCTCCATAGACGAGACCAGTGTCTCCAACCTCTGGAAGCTGACCCGGGCCGAGCGGGAGGAGGCGATCCGGCTGCTCGTCGACCCGAAGAAGGGCGCGGGCCTGGACCGGTTCCGGCTGACGATCGGCAGCCCCGACCTCATCGAGCACCTGCCGTTCTGGTCCGCGGACGACCTCCCCGAGGGCGTCACCGAGGACTTCGGGCTGAAGTACTTCTCCATCCAGCGCGACATCGACCTGCACATCGTCGACACCGTCAAGCTGATCCAGCGCTACAACCCGAAGGCCACGTTCTTCGCGTCCGCGTGGAGCGCGCCGGCCTGGATGAAGACGAACAACCGGTTCACCGGCGAGGTCCAGCTCAAGCCCGGCTCGACCACGGAGTACTACCAGGCCGGCAAGTTGCGCGACGACTGCATCGAGGTCTTCGCCCGCTACTACGTGAAGTTCGTCCAGGCGTACGCCAAGCGCGGCGTCCGGGTCGACGCGCTGACCCTGCTGAACGAGCCCGGCATGGACGTCGTCTACCCGGCGATGGACATCAGCGTCCCGCAGCAGCAGAAGCTGGCCCTCGCCATCAAGAAGGAGCTGAAGGCGGCCCGGCTGAACACCCAGCTGTACGTCCATGACTTCAACTTCTGGGACTGGCGCGACCCGAACAGCACCCAGACCAAGAACTACCACCGCATCCTGGAGGACGCGCCGGACGGCTCGGTGACCGGGAAGCAGGTGCAGAACGCCACCGACGGCATCGCCTTCCACCCCTACTGGGGCGACCCCCAGGTCATGCGCGACGCCTTCGAGCAGACCGGCAAGCCGGTGCACATGACGGAGACCAGCGATCTCAACCCGGCGACGATCCTGGACTACTTCCGGCTCGACGCCAGCTCCTACGTGCTGTGGGCGCAGGCCACCGACCAGGACGGCGGAACCCTGCACTGGACGCCCGCGCGGGACAACAACGTCGACTGGGAGGAGGTCGGCAGAACCACCAAGTGGCCCGACCGCCTGGTCAAGGTGAACACCACGACCCGGGACTTCACGGTCCGCGACGAGCTCTACCCGATCGGGCAGTTCGCCCGCTATCTCTCGCCCGGTGACGTCCGCCTGGAGTCCAGCGCCGCCGAGGGCGGGGTCAGCAACGTCGTGTACCAGCACGGCAGGGACGGCATGGTGGCCGTGCTCGGCAACGGCAACAGCACCGAGAGCTCGGTGCGGATCGTGGTCGGCCGCACCTCGTTCGTGGTGAAGGTGCCGGCGAACTCCTACGCCACCTACCGCTGGGAGCAGCGCACCCGCTGACCCGCATCCGCCGGGCGCAGGCCCGCGCCGATGGGGGGCGGCGCGGGTCAGGCCTCGTCGAGGTCGGCGCAGAGGCGGCGCAGGGTCGCTCCGCAGCGGCGGGCGTAGGCGTGCTGGAGGCCGCGGGTCGCGGCGCCGCCCGCCTTGGCGTACCACTTGGCATGGCGGCTGAAGGCGGTGACGGTCAGCCAGACCGTGCCGTCGCCGGTGCGGTCGACGACGAAGGACTCCTCCCCGCACTCGGGGTGGCCGTGCAGGGTGCCGTAGGCCCAGCCGGAGCGGCGGGGTTCGTCGACGGTCCAGACGACGCGGCAGGGGGCGCGGATCAGACCGGCGAGGGTGACGGTGACATCGACGTCCGGGGCCGCCCGCTCGGCACCGGCGTCTATGCCGACACCCATCGCGCGGTGCATCTCCCAGCTGCCCACCGCCTCGGCGGCCCGCCGGAACAGGGCCCGGCCCTCGCCGATGCGGGTGCGCACTTGCATCCGGTGGAATCCGGGCGGGCAGAAGCCGGGGTCGCGGGTCGCGCCGACATCCACGTACGTGAAGGACATGCGGCAAAGCCTATGGCGGCACCCACGGCCGGAGTGGCCGTGGGTGCCGCCGTAGACGGGTTCGTTACGGGAAGGTCAGCTTCCAGCTGTTGATGTAGCCGGTGTCGACGTTCGCGTTGTCCTGGACCCTCAGCTGCCACGTGCCGTTGGCGGCCTCCGAGGAGGCGTTCACCGTGTACGTGGTGTTGATGTTGTCCGCGCTGCCGCCGACGCCGTAGGCCTTGAGCGTGTAGGCGGTGCCGTCGGGCGCGATCAGCTGGACCTGGAGGTCACCGATGTAGGTGTGGACGATGTCGACCTCCACCGGGAGGCTGGCCGGGGCGTTGCCGGTCCGGCCGGTCACGGAGATGGCCGAGTTCACGGCCGCGCCGTTGTCCGGGATCGCCACGTCCGCGGCGTTCTCGAACGACGTACCGCCGGGAACGCCGGGACGGCTGCCGACCGCGACGCCCGCCCACGCGTTCTGGACCGCCGCGTACTCGGGGCTCGTCGCGCCGTACAGCTCACTGGCGACCGCCAGCGTGCCGGTGCGCGCCGCCGCGTAGTTGGTGGTGGTCGTGAACTTGGTGGTGAGCGCCTTGAACCAGATCAGCTCCGCCTTGGTGCGGCCGATGCCGGTCACCGGGAGGCCGTCCGCGGTCGGCGAGTTGTAGCTCACGCCGTTGACCACCTTGGCGCCGCTGCCCTCGCTGAGGAGGTAGAAGAAGTGGTTCGCCGGGCCGGACGAGTAGTGCACGTCGATGGAGCCGATGCCGGAGTACCAGCTGTCCCGCGACGCGCCGTCCTTGGACGGCTGGTCCATGTACCGCAACGGTGTGCCGTCGCCGTTGATGTTGATCTCCTCGCCGATGAGGTAGTCACCGACGTCGGAGGAGTTGTTGGCGTAGAACTCGACGGCCGTGCCGAAGATGTCGGAGGTCGCCTCGTTCAGGCCGCCGGACTCGCCGCTGTAGATCAGGCCGGCGGTCGCCGCGGTCAGGCCGTGGGTCATCTCGTGGCCGGCCACGTCGATCGACGTCAGCGGGTTCGCGTTGCCCGAGCCGTCGCCGTACGTCATGCAGAAGCAGCTGTCGGACCAGAACGCGTTGACGTAGTTGTTGCCGTAGTGGACGCGCGAGTACGCGCCGACCCCGTCACCGCGGATGCCGTTGCGGCCCTGGGACTTGTAGTAGTCCCACGTCAGCGCCGCACCGTAGTGGGCGTCGGCGCCGGCGGTCTCCGCGCTGGAGGAGGTGCCGTTGCCCCAGACGTCGTCCGGGCCGGAGAAGAGCGTGCCGGTGCCGGAGGTGCCCCGGTTCAGGTTGTACGTGCGGTGGTTGCCGCGCGCACCGTCGGTCAGGTTGTACGTCGTCCCGGACTGGGTCGTCGTCAGCGGGACCGAGCCGCTGTAGGTGGTGTTGCCGGTGCCGTTGCGCACCGCCTGCCACTCGTAGATCTTCTCCCCGGTGGTGGCGTTGGTGACGACGTGCAGTTCCTGCGGGGTGCCGTCGTGCTGGAGACCGCCGACCACGGTCTCGTAGGCCAGAGTCGGAGTGCCGTTCGCCGCCCAGATCACCTTGCGGGGCGCGTCCGTGACCTCGGGGCTCTTCGCCTTCTCGGCGCGGGCCTCGCCCAGCGCCTGCGCCTCGGCCTTCGAACCGGCGACGGTCGCCTTCAGCGACGGCACCTGGATCTTCGCCCGGGTGGCCCTGACGGTGCCCTCGGTCGTGCCGTTCTTCTCGGTCGAGACGACCAGGTCGCCGCCGAGCACGGGCAGACCCTCGTAGGTCCGCTCGTAGCGGGTGTGCACGGTGCCGTCCTGGTCCTTGACGACATCGCGGACGACCAGCTTCTCCTTGGCGCCGAGGCCGAGTTCGGCCGCCGTGGCGGTCTTGTCGGCGTCGGCCTCGCGTATCAGCGCGGTGCGCTGCGCGGGGGTCAGCTGGGCGGGCAGCGAGCCGGGGTCGGCCTTGGTCACCGGCGCCGCGGGTGCCTGGTCGGGGGCCGCGGAGGCGGCACCGACCTGGACGGCGGCGGCGAGGAAGGCGGCGACACCGACGAGGGCGACGGCAGCGGCACGACGGTGGGGGGTGCGTCTGTGGGCTGAACTACTGTTCAACACTGACTCCTTCTGCGGGCCGCGGGTCGCGCGACCAGGGGAGACCGGGCGACCGATGGGCCGTCCGGGCAGAACAGGACACCAGGTGCGTACAGCCACGGGATTCACAGCGATGTGCGGGTGGGGTTGCTGTGAGGTGGCCTTGGGAAGGGTGGCACCGAAGGCCAGGTTCTGTCAGGAGCGCGTCAAAAGGTTGGCCGGAATTCGTCCGTTGTCCAGGAGTTCACGTTCGATATACGGAGGACTGCTCAGGCCGGTGTCTCTCCGTGCCACGTCCGCCACAGCCGGGCGTACGCCCCGCCGGCCGCCACCAGCTCGTCGTGCGTGCCGAGTTCGGTGAGCAGTCCGTCCTCCATCACCGCCACCCGGTCCGCGTCGTGCGCGGTGTGCAGCCGGTGCGCGATCGCGATGACCGTACGGCCCTGGAGCACGGCCGCCAGCGCCCGCTCGGTGTGCCGGGCCGTCGTCGGGTCGAGCAGCGCCGTCGCCTCGTCCAGGATCAGCGTGTGCGGGTCGGCCAGCACCACCCGCGCCAGGGCGAGTTGCTGCGCCCGCGACCCGTCCGTGCCGTGTCCGTCGTCGCCGAGCCGGGTGTCCAGACCGTCGGGCAGCCCACGCACCCACTCGTCGGCACCGACCGCCGTCAGCGCGTCCCACACCTGCGGGTCCGTGGCCGACGGTTCCGCGATCAGCAGATTGTCCCGGACCGTACCCAGGAACACATGGTGTTCCTGCGTGACCAGGACGACCTGCCGGCGCAGCTGCTCCGGGTCGAGCGCCGCGACCGGCACCCCGCCCACCGTCACCGCGCCCGCGCTCGGCGCGTCCACCCCCGCGAGCAGCCGGCTCAGAGTGGTCTTCCCGGCGCCCGACGGCCCCACCACCGCGAGCCGTTCGCCCGGTGTCACCGTCAGATCGACACCACGCAGCACCTCGCCGCCCCGGTCGTAGGCGTACCGCGCACCGGTGACGTCGATCCGGTCGTCCACCGGCGTGGGCGCACCGGCCGTGGCCGCCCGCGGCGCGCCCGCGAGGCCCTCGACCCGGGCGAACGAGGCGCCGCCTGCCTGGAGTTGCTCCATCCGCACCAGGATGTCGTCCAGCGGCAGGCTGAACTGCTGGAGATACAGCGCCGCCGTCACCACCGTGCCCAGACTCATCGAACCGTTCGCGTGCAGCGCCCCGCCGATCAGCAGCACCCCCACCACCGGCAGCACGTACGAGACCTCGATCACGGGGAAGAACACCGAGCGCAGGAACAGCGTGTACATGCGGGTGCGCCGGGACGTCTCCAGCGTCTCCCGGCTCGCCTCGATCCGCCGCCCGCCCAGGCCGAACGCCTCCACCGTCCGCGCGCCCGCCGCCGTCGACGCGACGATCTCGGCGATCTGCGAGGTGGCCGCGCCCTCCGCGAGATAGCCGGCGCGGGCGCGGCGCAGATACCAGCGCAGGGCCAGCTGGACGGGGGTCAGACAGACCACGCCGAGCAGGCCGAACAGCGGGTCCAGCGCGAACACGGCCACCAGCAGGAACAGTGCCTGCATGCCGCTCACGAAGAGTTCCGGTGCCGCGTCGCGCAGGGTCGTGCCGACGACCGCGACGTCGGCCGTGCCGCGGGCCGTCAGGTCGCCCGTGCCGGCCCGTTCCACGGTGGAGGCCGGCAGGGCGAGGGCGCGGTCCACGAAGCGTTCGCGTACGCGGGCGAGGGTGCGTTCGCCGAAGCGGTAGCCCGCGTAGCGGGCCCAGCGGGCCAGGACCAGTTGCGCCAGGGCGCAGAGGATCATCGTGGCGGCCAGGTGGTCGATCGCCGTCGCGGGATCGCCCGCGCGGACCTTGTCGATGATTCTGCCGAGCAGCCAGGGGCCTGCCAGGCCGGCTGTCGCGGCGGTGGCGTTGAGGGCCAGTACGCCGGCGAAGACCTTGCGGTCGGCTTGGACGAGGGTGGTTGTTGCCTTGCGGACCTGCTTCGGGGTGGCTACCGGGAGGGTGTGTTCTGCGGATTGCCGGGTGCGGGTTCGTGGGGGCTTGTCGCGCAGTTCCCCGCGCCCCTGAAGGCGCTGCTTCGCGCGCCCCAGGGGGTGTTGCCGCTCGCGTCCCCGGGGGTTTTGCCGCTCGCGCCCCTCGCGGGTGTTTTCAGGGGTCACTGCGCCGGCTCCTCGGTGTCTCTTGCCACCAAGGTGCGGTAGCCCGGTTGGGTGTTCAGGAGGTCCTTGTGGGTGCCGGACGCGGTGAGTTTGCCGTCCACCAGGTAGTGGACCGTGTCCGCCTGGGCCAGGACCAGGGGGGAGGTCGTGGTGAGGAGGGTGGTGCGGCCCGACCGGGTTGCCTTCAGGCGTTCCGCCACCTTTGCCTCCGTGTGGGCGTCCAGGGCCGAGGTGGGGTCCATGGCCAGGAGGATCTCCGGGTCGGCGAGCAATGCCCTTACCAGGCGGACGCGTTGGCGCTGGCCGCCCGAGAGGTTGCGGGCCTGGGCGTCCAGGGGGGAGTCGGGGCCGTCGGGGAGGGCGCGGACCACGTCGTCCGCGGCGGCCGCGTGGACCGCGTGGTCCAAGGCCGGCTCCGGGCGGTCCTGTGCGTTCACCACCTCGCGCAGCGGGCCCGCGAACAGGTGGGCCTCGTGGTCGGCGAGCAGGATCCGGGCGCGGACCTGGGAGAGGGCGATCGCGTCGAGGCGTACGCCGCCCCAGGTCGCGTCCGACGGGGTGTAGCGGGCGAGGCGTTCGACGACCTCGGCGGCCTCCGCGGGCCGGGCGGCGACCAGGGCGGTGAGCCGGCCGGGCAGGACGCGTACGTCGGACTCCGGGTCGTGCAGCGCCGACGGCTCGGCGGGCGCGTCGCACGTCCCGGAGTCCGCGGCGGGCTCCAGGCGCAGGAACCGTACGACCCGGCCGGCGGCGACCAGACCGCGGCTGATCTGGTAGCCGCACTCCACGAAGAACGCCATCGGCGCCACCAGCGCCGCGACATAGCCGTACACCGACACCAACTCGCCCACCGTGATGGTGCCCTGGGCGGCCAGCCGGGCCGCGACCCAGCTCACCACCGCCAGGAACAGCATCGGCAGACCCAGGCCGAGGGCCTGCATCCAGCTGGTCACCGCGCCGACCCGGTAGCCCTGGGCGCGCAGCCGCGCGGAGTCGGTGCGGAAGGCGTCCGCGAACAGGCCCTTGCCGCCCAGGCCGTTGAGGACCCGCAGCCCGTCGGCCAGATCGCCGATCCGCGCGGTCAGCACCCCCTGGAGCTCGCGGTACTCCGCCTCCCGGCCCTGGAGCCGGCGCATCAGCGGCCCGACGAGACCCGCGACCACCGGCATACCGAGCAGCACCACCGCCGCGAGCTGCGGCGAGATCGACAGCAGCAGCGCGGCGACGACCCCGTAGGCGACGACCGCGCCAACCCCCGGACCGACCACCGTCAGCGCCGCGGCGATCGTCTGCACGTCACCGACGCCGATCGTCGTCACCTCACCGGTGCCGGCCTGCCGGGCCAGCCGTGCGCCCAGCCGCACCGAGTGGTCGACGACCAGCTTCACCGTACGGAAGTTGGCGTCCATCCGGACCCGGGTCATCGTGCGGTGGCGCATGATGCCCACCCAGGCGTTGAACACCCCGGCCCCGAACAGCGCCGCGCACCAGGCCACCAGCGCCGGGTAGTCGTTCTGCGCGAGCCCGTCGTCGACCGCCCGCGACAGCAGATACGGCGTGGTCGCGAGCAGCACCATCCAGACCGTGCCCAGCACGGCACCCGCCGCCGAGCGCCCCGGCTGCCGGCGCACCAGCCACCACAGAAACCGGCCTGCACCGCGGCGATCCGGTGTCCCCGGATCCCCGTACGCGTCGATCATCCTTGCCCGTCTCGTTGATCTCGTCCGTCTGCGGGGAGGTCACTCACTCGTCGTTCCACGGCACGGTGCCGAGGAGTACGGCGCCCACCGCGGCGAACGCCGGTCCGGCCCAGCGGGGCCCGGTCGGCAACCGCTGCGCGGCCACCTCGGCGACGGCCACCCCCGCGAGCGCCGGCCACAGCAGCGCCACCGCGTCGACGCCGAGCGCGAACCGGCCGGTGGCCGTCACGGCGACCGCCAGCCCCGCCGCCGCCCCCACCGCCGAGAGCGGCAGCCGCCGCCCGAACGGATTCCAGGTGTCCGGCTCCTCACCCCGCCGCCGCGCCCGGACATGCAGCACGATCGCGGCGCCCTGCGCCGCACAGGCAGTCACGTTCCACGCGAGCACCAGCACGAACAACGCGGACGCCATCGAACCCCTCCTCCTCAGGCCAGGCTGTCCCGCCAGGCCCGGTGCAGGTCCGCGAACCGGCCGGTGCCCGCGGTCAGTTCGGCCGGGCTGCCGTCCTCCACGATCCGGCCGTGCTCCATCACCAGCACCCGGTCGGCGATCTCCACCGTGGACAGCCGGTGCGCGATCACCACCGCCGTACGGCCCTTCAGCACCGTCGCCATCGCCCGCTGCACCGCCCGCTCCCCGGGCACGTCCAGCGAACTCGTCGCCTCGTCCAGGATCAGCACCGCGGGGTCCGCGAGCAACGCCCGCGCGAAAGCCACGAGTTGCCGCTGCCCGGCCGAAATACGACCACCGCGCTTGCGTACGTCCGTGGCGTAGCCGTCCGGCAGCGCGCTGATGAAGTCGTGCGCGCCGATGGCCTTCGCGGCCGCCTCGATCTCCTCCTGGGAGGCGTCGGGCCGGCCCAGCGCGATGTTCTCGGCGACCGTCCCGGAGAACAGGAACGCCTCCTGCGTCACCATCACCACCCCGCGCCGCAGCTCCGGCACATCGAGATCGCGCAGGTCCACGCCGTCCAGCAGGACCCTGCCGTCGGTCGGGTCGTAGAACCGGGCGAGCAGCTTGGCCAGGGTGGACTTGCCGGCGCCCGTGGTGCCGACGACCGCGACGGTCTGCCCGGCCGGCAGCGTCAGGTCGAAGCGGGGCAGCACCTCACCGCCGGTGCGGTACGCGAACCGGACCCCGTCGAACACGACCTCGCGGCCCGGCTGTTCGGCCGAACCCGGCGCCGGGAGGACCTTCGGCCGCTCCGGCTCCGGGACCGACGGGGTCTGCGCCAGCAGACCGGCGATCTTCTCCAGCGAGGCCGCCGCCGACTGGTAGGAGTTGAGGAACATACCGAGCCGGTCGATCGGGTCGTACAGCCGCCGCAGATACAGCACCGCCGCCGCCAGCACCCCCAGCGCCAGCGTGCCGCCCGCCACCCGGTAGGCGCCCCACAGCACGATGCCCGCCACCGCCGTGTTCGCCACCAGCCGGGAGCCCAGCACATAGCGCGCCATCTCCAGCGTCGCGTCCCCGTTGGTCTTCTCGTGCCGCCGGTTCAGCACCCGGAACTCCGCGTCGTTCACGGCCTCCCGGCGGAAGGCGCGCACCGGGCGGATGCCGTTCATCGTCTCCACGAACTTCACGATCACCGAGGCGATCGCCGTCGACCGCACCTGGTACACCCGGCCCGCCCGCCGCTGGTAGCTGCGCACCAGCGCGTACAGCGGCACGAACGACGCCACCGCGAGCCCGCCGAGCCCGAGGTCCAGCCAGAGCAGCATCGCCGAGATGTAGACGAAGGACAGGATCACGCTCACGAGTTCCTGAAGTCCCTCGTCGAGCAGTTCGCGCAGCGACTCCACGTCCGTCGTCGAACGCGAGATCAGCCGGCCCGACGTGTAGCGCTCGTGGAAGTCGATGCTCAGCGCCTGCGCGTGCCGGAAGATCCGGCCACGCAGATCGAGCAGCACATCCTGGTTGACCCGCGCGGCGGCCCCGATGAACGCCGACTGGAGCAGGCCCGCGGCCAGCGCGCACACCAGATAGCCCACACCGACCGCGATCAGCGGCCCCTTGTCGTCATGGTCGCGCAGCGCCGGCACGGCCCGGTCGATGGCGTACGCCACCAGCAGCGGACCGGCCTGCACCGCCGCCTGCTGGAGCAGCAGCAGCGCACTGGTGAACGCCACCCGCGCCCGCATCGGCGCGAGCAGCGACCGCAGCAGCGTGCCGGTGGCGCCCGGCGCCGACGGCAGGACGTCCAGATCGAAGGCGTCGTCGGCGTCCTTGGGACGGGGGAGGTCCGGTTCCTGGTCCTCGGCGGTCGTTGTGGTCGTGGGCGCGGTCATCGGTCGTTGCCCTCCTCGCCCGACATGAGATGGGCGTACTCGGCGTTGGTCCGCAGCAGTTCCTGATGCCGGCCCACGGCGACCACCCGGCCGCCGGACAGCAGCGCCACCCGGTCGGCGAGCAGCACCGTCGACGGGCGGTGCGCCACGATGAGCGCGGTGGTGTCGGCGAGCACCTGGCGCAGCGCGGCCTCCACGGCGGCCTCCGTGTGCACGTCGAGCGCGGACAGCGGGTCGTCGAGCACCAGGAAGCGCGGGCGCCCCACCACGGCCCGCGCGAGCGCGAGCCGCTGCCGCTGCCCGCCGGACAGGTTCAGCCCCTGCTCACCGACCTGTGTGTCGGTGCCCTGGGGCAGCGCGTGCGCGAACTCGGCCTGCGCGACGGACAGCGCCCGGTTCAGCTCACCGGCCCCTGCACCGTCACCGGCCCCCATGAGTACGTTCTCCCCGACGCTGGCGGAGAAGAGCGTGGGCTCCTCGAAGGCCACGGCGACGGCGGCCCGCAGCTCCTCCCGGGACATGGCGGTGATGTCCTCGCCGTCCAGCGTGATCCGCCCGTCGGTGATCTCGTGCAGCCGCGGAATGAGCGCGGTGAGCGTCGTCTTCCCACTCCCGGTCGCCCCCACGAGCGCCATGGACTCCCCGGGCAGAATGTGCAGATCAACCCGGTCGAGCACGGGCGGAGAGTCGGCGGGGGCGTCGGGATACCGGAAGGTGACGCCGTGAAACCGGAGTCCCCCCGCCGCCGCGGGCAGGCGTGCCGCGGGGGCGGCACGGGTGGGCGCGGCGGCACCCCGTCGCGCCGGGTTGCGCAACGCCCCGCCCTCAGGCTCAGCGTCCATGACCTCGAAGTACCGCTCGGTCGCGGTGGACGCCTCCTGGCTCATGGCCAGCAGAAACCCGATGGAGTCAACAGGCCACCGCAGCGCCAGCGCGGTCGACAGAAACGCCACCAACGTCCCCGCGGACAACACCCCGTCCGCGACCTGCACCACCCCCACCACCAACGCCGCCCCGATGGCGATCTCCGGCAGCGTCACGATGACCCCCCAGATCGCCGCCAGCAGCCGCGCCTTGCGCAACTCCGTCCCGCGCAGCGTCCGTGACAGGTCCCGGAACGCCCGCGCCTGGCTGCGATGGCGCCCGAACCCCTTGATGATCCGGATGCCGAGCACACTCTCCTCGACGACGGTCGTCAGGTCGCCGACCTGGTCCTGCGCGAGCCGCGCCACCTCGGCGTACCGCCGCTCGAAGACCACACAGGTGACGATCACCGGGATCGCGGGCCCGAGGATCACCAGGCCGAGCGTCCAGTCCTGGAGCAGCATGATGGTCACGCCGACCAGAATCGTCACACCGTTGACCAGCAGGAACGTCAGCGGAAAGGCGAGGAAGAGGCGAACCAGCATCAGGTCCGTGGTGCCGCGCGACAGCAACTGCCCCGACGGCCAGCGGTCGTGGAACGCCACCGGCAGCTGCTGGAGATGCCGGTACAGATCCGCCCGCATGTCCGCCTCGACCCGCGACAGCGGCCGGGCCACCAGCCAGCGCCGGAGGCCGAACAGCAGCGCCTCGGCGAGACCGAGCAGCAGCAGACAGCCCGCGCCGAGCCACACGCCCGCCTTGTCCCCGTCGGAGACCGGCCCGTCCACCAGCCACTTGAGGACGAGCGGAATCACCAGACCCGTACAGGACGCGAGGATCGCGACGAAGGCCGCCGCGAACAGCCGTCCGCGCACGGGCCGTACATACGGCCACAGCCGCAGCAGGGCTCTGACGGCGGAACGGTCCTCGGTGGGTGCAGGTGTGGTGGGCATCAGCAGCGAGCCTACGGATCGGCACTGACAACGCCCACCGAGTTTTGGCCGGACCGCCCTCCGCCGCTGGTCCTACGACCTGCGTGTTCGATGGGTCGTACGGGTGGCCGCACGCGGGATCGCACGAGGGATCGCACGAGGGGGCGTAGGAGACCGTCAACCGATCGGTTGATACGGCTTCGAGCGCGACGGCCGATGTGCCGGGTCCCGCCCCGCCGCGACCCTGAGGGCATGCCCGTCATCGAAGTCAGCGAACTGCGCAAGTCCTACGGCGGCCGGCCCGCCGTCGACGGTGTCTCCTTCACCGTCGAGGAGGGCGAGGTCTTCGGCGTCCTCGGCCCGAACGGCGCCGGCAAGACCACCACCGTCGAGTGCGTCGAGGGACTGCGCGTCCCCGACACCGGCCGCGTCCGGGTCTGCGGCCTCGACCCCGTCGCCGACCACGAGAAGGTCGCCCGGCTGCTCGGCGCCCAGCTCCAGCAGAGCGAACTCCAGGCGAAACTCACCGTCCGCGAGGCCCTGGAGCTGTACGCCTCCTTCTACCCGAACCCCGCCGACTGGCGTCCGCTCGCCGAACGCCTCGGTCTCACCGACCGGCTCGGCATCCGCTTCGCCAGACTCAGCGGCGGACAGAAACAGCGCCTGTTCATCGCGCTGGCCCTGATCGGAAGCCCCCGTGTCGTGGTCCTCGACGAGCTGACCACCGGCCTCGACCCGCGCGCCCGCCGGGACACCTGGCAGCTCATCGAGGAGATACGGGACAGCGGTGTCACCGTGCTGCTCGTCACCCACTTCATGGAGGAGGCACAGCGGCTCTGCGACCGGATCGCCGTGATCGACCGGGGACGGATCGCCGCCCTGGACACCCCGGCAGGCCTCGTCCGCCGCTCGGCCGGCGGCACGGTGATCACCTTCACGCCGTCCGCGCCGCTGGACGAACGGGAGCTCGGCGCGCTGCCCGCGCTGGCCTCCGTCGAGCACAAGGACGGCCGGGTCACCCTGGCCGGCAGCGACGAGACCGTCAACGCCGTCATCACCCTGCTCGCCCGCCACCGCATCACCGCCCACCAGTTGCGCGTCAGCGACGCCACGCTGGACGACGCGTTCCTGGACCTGACGGAGACCACACCATGACGACCGCCCCGAACACCGCCGCCCCGAACACCGCCGCCCTGCGCACCGCCGCCCCGCGCACCGCCGTACTGCGCACCGAGGCCCGCCTCCTCGCCCGCGAACCCGGCAGCCTCTTCTGGATCGTGTGCTTCCCGCCCCTGCTGCTGGCGATCCTGGGCGCCGTCCCGGCGTTCCGCGACACCCAGGACGGCCTCGACGGGCTGCGGGTCGTCGACGCGTACGTCCCCGTGGCCGTACTCACCGGGATGATCGTCGCCGGTGTGCAGGCGATGCCCGCCGGCCTCACCGGCTACCGAGAGCACGGCATCCTGCGCCGGATGTCCACCACCCCGGTCCGGCCCTCCGCGCTGCTGTCCGCACACATGCTGGTGCACGCCCTCGCCGCCGTCCTCTCCGCGCTGCTCGCCCTCGCCGTCGGCCGGCTCGCCTACGACGTACGCCTGCCCGAGCAGCCCTACGGCTATCTCCTCGCGCTGGTCCTCGCGGTCCTCGTCGCGCTCGCGCTGGGCTCGGTGATCTCGGCCGTGTCCCGGACCGTGAAGATCGCGGGAGCCGTCGGGACCGCGGTGTTCTTCCCGATGCTGTTCTGCGCGGGGGTGTGGATCCCGGTGCAGGCCATGCCCGCCCTCATGGCCGACATCGTCGGGTACACCCCGTTCGGCGCCGCCGCGCAGGCCCTGAACGCCGCCGCCGCGGGCGACTGGCCCGGCTGGTCCCACCTGGGGGTCATGGCGGCCTGGACGGTGGTCCTGTCGGTCGCGGCGGCCCGCTGGTTCCGCTGGGAGTAGGCGGCCGGACGTGCAGACTGGATCCATGACCGCGGCGGACACCGACATCGAGCGGCGCTGGGAGCTGATCCGCGGCAAGGGGCCCTACGGCCTCCTCGCCGTGGCCGCACTGCTGTCCGCCGCCACCGCCGGACTGACGCCGGGCACCACGGAACGGATCACGGCCCTCGCGCTGGTCGCCGCGGGACTCGTCCTCCAGCTGTGGTGGGGCCTGGCGAGCCGCAGCCGCCCCGGCCCGTCCACCGCCGGCACGGTGTACTACTTCGTCCGGTGGGCCATCGGCTTCGCCCTCACCTGGCTCAACCCGTTCTTCGCGTTCTACGCGGTTACCGGCTACTTCGACTCCGACGAGCTGATCCCCGGCCGGCGGCTGCGGCTGATCGGGCCGTTCGCCTGCTCGCTGGCCGTCTCCGGCGCGCAGGCCGGCGGGCTGCCCTTCACGGACCCGGTGCAGTGGGTGGTGTTCGGCGCCCTGGTCGTGGTCAACAACGTGATCCTCACGGTGGTCGGCCACCTCACCTCCCAGCAGGAGGAACGCTCCCGCGCGCGGGCCGAGACCATCGCCGAACTCGAACGCACCAACGCCGCGTTGCAGCGCGCCCTCGACGAGAACGCCGCCCTGCACGCCCAGTTGCTGGTCCAGGCCCGCGAGGCGGGCGTCGCCGACGAGCGGCGCCGCCTCGCCGCCGAGATCCACGACACCCTCGCCCAGGGCCTGACCGGCATCATCGCCCAGCTCCAGGTCGTCGCCAACGCCCCCGACCTCGACCTCGCCCGTACCCACCTGGGCCGCGCCGCCGACCTGGCCCGGCACAGCCTCGGCGAGGCCCGCCGCTCCGTCCACAACCTCGCCCCGGTCGCGCTCACCGACAACGGGCTGCCGGAGGCGCTGAAGAAGACCGTCGCCGAATGGGGCGAACGGACCGGCGTACGCGCCGGGTTCACCGTCACCGGCACCACCGAGCACCTGCACGACGAGGTCTCGGCGACCCTGCTGCGCATCGCCCAGGAGGCCCTCTCCAACGCCGCCCGGCACGCGGCGGCCACCCGGGTCGGCGTCACCCTGTCCTTCATGGGCGACGAGGTCGTCCTCGACATCCGCGACGACGGCCGCGGCTTCGACCCGGCGGAGCCACGCACCCGCACCCGCGCGGGCGGCTTCGGTCTCGACGGCATGCGCGCCCGCGCCGAACGCCTCGCCGGCTCGCTCGCCGTGGAGTCCGAGCCGGGACACGGCACGGCCCTGTCGGCTCGCGTACCGTTGGTCCGCCATGAGCGATGACCCCGCCATCACCCTGCTCGTCGCCGACGACCATCCCGTCGTACGGGACGGGCTGCGCGGCATGTTCGAGTCCGCGCCCGGCTTCACCGTCCTCGGCGAGGCCGCCGACGGTGTGGAGGCCGTTGAAAAGGCCCTCGCCCTCGACCCGGACGTCGTCCTCATGGACCTGCGGATGCCGGGCGGCAGCGGTGTCGACGCCATCGCCGAACTCACCCGGCGCGGCGCCCGCGCCAAGGTGCTGGTCCTGACGACGTACGACACCGACTCCGACACCCTGCCCGCGATCGAGGCCGGCGCGACCGGCTACCTCCTCAAGGACGCGCCCCGCGACGAGCTGTTCACCGCGGTCCGCGCGGCGGCCGAGGGCCGTACGGTCCTCTCCCCGGCCGTCGCCACCCGGCTGGTCTCCGCGGTCCGCGCCCCCGGCAACGAGCCGCTCTCCGCCCGCGAGCGCGAGGTCCTCGCCCTGGTCGCCAAGGGCACCCCCAACCGCGAGATCGCCCGCGTCCTGTTCATCAGCGAGGCCACCGTCAAGACCCACCTCACCCACCTCTACGCCAAGCTCGGCGTCAAGGACCGCGCGGCCGCGGTGGCGGTGGCCTACGACCGCGGGATCCTCGGCTAGGACCTGCCGCCGGACAGGCCCTGGTGCCCGCCGGTTCCGTCACCCCGCCACCCGCAGCAGCAGCACCGCCCGTTCCGGTACCGTCACCGCCGCCCCCGCCGGATGGACCACGCCCGGCGCGGCCGACTGCTCCTCGCGCGAGGTGTCCACCACCACCTCGTACCGCTCCGCCCACGGCGGCCCCGGCAGCACAAAGCTCACCGGCTTCTCCCCGGCGTGCAGCACGGCGAGGAAGCTGTCGTCGACGATCGGCGCCCCCCGCTCGTCCCGGCCCGGGATGTCCCGCCCGGACAGATACATACCGACCGTCGCGGCCGGCGCGTACCAGTCGTCCTCCGTCATCTCCGCACCCCGCGAGGTGAACCAGGCCAGGTCCCGCAGCCCGTCCGCCGAGTGCGCCCGGCCCGAGAAGAACGCCCGCCGGCGCAGCACCGGATGCCGGTGGCGCAGCGCGATCAGCCGCGAGGTCAGCTCGTACAGCGCCGTCCAGCCGGGATCCTCCAGCAGGCTCCAGTCCAGCCAGCTGATCTCGTTGTCCTGGCAGTACGCGTTGTTGCTGCCGCGCTGGGTCCGCCCCAGCTCGTCGCCCGCGACCAGCATCGGCACACCCGTCGAGAGCAGCAGTGTCGTCAGGAGGTTGCGCAGCTGGCGGCGGCGCAGCGCCCGTACCGCCTCGTCGTCGCTCTCGCCCTCCGTGCCGCAGTTCCACGACCGGTTGTCGTCGGTGCCGTCCCGGTTGTTCTCGCCGTTGGCCTCGTTGTGCTTGCGGTCGTACGACACCAGGTCCCGCAGGGTGAAACCGTCGTGCGCGGTGACGAAGTTGACCGACGCGTACGGCCGCCGCCCGCCCCACGCGTACAGGTCGCTCGACCCCGACAGCCGGTAGCCCATCTCCCGCACGTCCGGCAGCGCGTGGCGCCAGAAGTCCCGTACGGCGTTGCGGTAGCGGTCGTTCCACTCCGTCCACAGCGGCGGGAACGCGCCCACCTGGTAGCCGCCCGACCCCACGTCCCACGGCTCGGCGATCAGCTTCACCCGGCGCAGCACCGGGTCCTGGGCGATCACCGCGAGGAACGGCGAGAGCATGTCGACGTCGTGCATCGAGCGGGCCAGCGCCGCCGCGAGGTCGAAACGGAAGCCGTCGACGCCCATCTCGGTCACCCAGTACCGCAGCGAGTCGGTGATCAGGCGGAGCACGTGCGGCTGCACGACGTGCAGGGTGTTGCCGCAGCCGGTGTAGTCGGCGTAGCGGCGCGCGTCCGACTGGAGCCGGTAGTAGCCCCGGTTGTCGATGCCCTTCAGCGACAGCGTCGGACCCAGCTCGCCCGCCTCCGCCGTGTGGTTGTAGACCACGTCGAGGATGACCTCGATACCGGCCGCGTGCAGCGCCCGCACCATCCGCTTGAACTCGCCGACCTGCGCGCCCCGGGTGCCGCTCGCCGCATAGCCCGCGTGCGGGGCGAAGTAGCCGATGGAGTTGTAGCCCCAGTAGTTCTTCAGGCCCCGGCGCAGCAGATGGTCCTCGTGCGCGAACTGGTGCACCGGCAGCAGCTCCACCGCCGTCACGCCCAGGCCGGTGAGGTGCTCGATCGCCGCCGGGTGCGCGAGCCCCGCGTACGTGCCGCGCAGCTCCTCGGGGATCCCCGGGTGCAGCCGGGTGAAGCCGCGCACATGCAACTCGTAGATCACCGAGTCCGCCCACGGCGTCTTCGGACGGTGGTCGTCGGCCCAGTCGTCGTCATCGTGGACGACGACCCCCTTCGGGACGTACGGCGCCGAGTCCCGGTCGTCGCGGACCGTGTCGGCGACCTGCTGCTGCGGCCAGTCGCGGACATGCCCGTACACCTCCGGCGGCAGCCCGAAGTCGCCGTCCACCGCGCGGGCGTACGGGTCGAGCAGCAGCTTCGCCGGGTTCCAGCGGGCGCCGGTCCACGGGTCCCAGCGGCCGTGCACCCGGAAGCCGTACCGCTGACCGGGCATCACCCCCGGCACGAAGCCGTGCCAGATCTCGTGCGTCAGCTCGCTCAGCCGGGCCCGGGTCTCGCGCCCCTGCTCGTCGAAGAGGCACAGCTCGACCGCCTCCGCCCCGCCCGCCCACAGCGCGAAGTTGGTGCCCGCGACCCCGTCGGGGCCGACCCGGTAGCGGGCCCCCAGCGGGGTCGGCGCACCGGGGCGCACCGGCACGCCCGGCGGGCGGTGCCGGGTGCCGTTGACGGCGGCGGCCGGCCGTCCCTCGGCGGCGGCGCGCCGCTCCGCCACCGCCTCCTGCTCGGCTGCGCTGGACACCTGGGCGCCTCCCGCGGCTCATGGCACGACGTGGGCAGCAGGGGGTGCGGCGTCCCGACCGCGGTTCCCGTCACGTCGTCCTCCCCCCTGTTCTGCCCAGAGCTTGCCTCGCACTCACGTTTCCCCAGGGCGGGGCCGGTCGTTGGGCACGTTTGTGAGGCATCGACAAGGGCGCGCGCGGCGCGCGGGGGCCGCACTGGCGGCTCTACTGACATGGGCAGGACTACTGGCCGCGGCCGCCGGCTGCACCGGCGACGGCGCCGCCGGCATGGACCGGATGCTCGGCAAACCACCCGCACCCGAGGACGTCATCCGGATCGTCCCGGACGACCGGACCAGAAACGTCCGCCCCGACGGGGAGCTCTCGGTGCGGGTGCCGAGCGGCCGCCTGGAGTCGGTCCGGGTCGTCAGGTCGCAGGACGCGCAGGAGACCGAGGTCCCGGGCCGGGTCTCGGCCGACGGGCTGCGCTGGGAGCCGGCCGAGGACCGGCTCGCGCTCGCCGCGAAGTACACCGTGGACGCGGTCGCCCTCGACGAGCACGGCCGCCGCTCGGCCCGCCACACCACCTTCACCACCTACGTCCCCGAGGAACGCTTCATCGGCTACGTCGCCCCCGAGAACCGCTCCACGGTCGGCACCGGCATGATCGTCTCCCTGGAGTTCAGCCGCGAGATCGCCCACCGCGCGGCGGTCGAGCGGGCCGTCCGGGTGACCGCGGAACCGGCCGTCGCGATCGAACCGCACTGGTTCGGCTCGACCCGCCTCGACTTCCGGCCCGAGCGGTACTGGAAGCCCGGCACCCGTGTCACCGTCGACCTGCGGCTGCGGGACGTCGAGGGCGCGCCCGGCGTCTACGGCCTCCAGTACAAGACGTTCACCTTCACCGTCGGCCGCAGCCAGGTCTCCCTCGTCGACGCCGCCGAACACACCATGGAGGTCCGGCGCGACGGCGCACTCCTCGCCACCGTCCCGGTCACCGCGGGCGCCCCCAAGTCGACGACGTACAACGGCAAGATGGTCGTCACCGAGATGCTCGAACTGACCCGGATGAACGGCGCGACCGTCGGCTTCCGCAAGTCCGACGGCAAGAGCGAGTACGACATCCCGGACGTCCCGCACGCCATGCGCCTCACCGACTCCGGCACCTTCCTGCACGGCAACTACTGGGCCGACGACTCGATTTTCGGGCGGAGCAACGTCAGCCACGGCTGTGTCGGCCTGCGCGACGTGAAGGGCGGCGGCGCGGACACCCCGGCCGGCTGGTTCTTCGACCGCAGTCTCGTCGGCGACGTTGTGGAAGTGGTGCGGAGCAACGACAAGAAGGTCGCTCCCGACAACGGGCTCGGGGGATGGAACATGGGATGGAAGGAGTGGAGGGCCGGCAGCGCCGTGAAGTGACCCGCCGGGCGGGCGGGCCGGGCGGGCCGGACGGGGACGGTCGCGTGGGTCCGGCCGGGATCGTCGCCCGGGTTCGGTCGGGATCGTCGCCCGGGATCGGTTGGGACCGAACGGTGACAATCTCGTCGCGTCAACCGGCCTGACCATGCGGTTAATATGCGCCAAGCGCGCGTGGGACGCGCCGGCTCGTGGGCCCCGCGGGGCTCCGGGGAGGGGAGAAGGAAACGTGAACGTGCGACCGATATCGGGGGCGTCGGTTGACGCGCGCGGCAGGCGTGGCCGCAGGCGGACGGGGGCCCTCTTCGCGGGCGTCGTCCTGCTGGCCGTCACCGCCTGCGGCGGCGGGGGATCGGAGCCCGGACCAGGCTCCGACGAAGGCAAGGGCAAGGGCCAGGACTCGTCGGCGGCGCAGAGCGGCCAGTCGGAGGCGGTCGTCTCGATCGCCCCGAAGGACGGCGCCAAGTCCGTCGACACCAAGGGGGATCTGAAGGTCACCGCGGACCGCGGCAAGCTGACCGAGGTCGTCGTCAAGGACGGCAAGGGCGCGAAGGTCGACGGCAGGATATCCGCCGACGGGGGCACCTGGACGCCGTCCGCCCATCTGGCCGCGTCCACCAAGTACCAGGTGCACGCGGTCGCGAAGGACGCCGAGGGCCGTACGGCCGCGGAGGACGCGAGCTTCACCACGCTGACCCCGGAGAACTCGTTCATCGGGACGTTCACTCCCGAGGACGGTTCGAAGGTCGGCGTCGGTATGCCGTTCTCGATCCGCTTCGACCGGGGCATCACCAACCCCGCCGACGTCGAGAAGGCCATCAGGATCAAGACCGAGCCGGCCGTCGACGTCGAGGGCCACTGGTTCGGCAACGACCGCCTCGACTTCCGGCCCGAGAACTACTGGAAGGCCGGCACCAAGGTCACGGTGGAACTCGGCCTCGACGGTGTGGAGGGCCGGCCCGGTGTCTACGGCAACCAGGCCAAGACCGTGTCCTTCACGATCGGCCGCAGCCAGGTCTCCACGGTCGACGTCAAGACCAAGACGATGACCGTGAAGCGGGACGGCAGGACCATCAAGACCATCCCGGTGACCACCGGCAAGCCCGGCTACGACACCTGGAACGGCCAGATGGTCATCACCGACCGTCTCGAAGTGACCCGGATGAACGGCGAGACGGTCGGCTACGCGGGCGAGTACGACATCAAGGACGTACCGCACGCCCAGCGTCTGACCACCTCCGGCACCTTCATCCACGGCAACTACTGGGGCGGCGACGCCTTCGGCAACTACAACGCCAGCCACGGCTGCATCGGCCTGAAGGACGTCCGCGGCGGTTACGACGGCAAGGTGGCCGCGGCCTGGTTCTTCAACCAGTCGATGGCCGGTGACGTGGTGGTCGTCAAGAACTCCAACGACCGCGTCGTCGACCCGGACAACGGCCTCAACGGCTGGAACATGTCCTGGGAGAAGTGGAAGGCGTAACCGCCTCCTCGGACGCGGGCCCGGTGCGACTGTGACTCACAGCACCGGGCCCGCACCCGTCCGCCCCCTTAATCTGCTGCCATGACCGTGAATCTCGAAGTCGCCGAAGGCGTCGGCACACTCCGCCTCGACCGTCCGCCGATGAACGCGCTGAACGTCGCCACCCAGGACCGGCTCAGGGAACTCGCCGAGGAGGCCACCCGCCGCGACGACGTCCGTGCCGTGGTGATCTACGGCGGCGAGAAGGTGTTCGCGGCCGGCGCGGACATCAAGGAGATGCAGGACATGGACCACACGGCCATGGTCCTGCGCTCACGCGCCCTCCAGGACTCGTTCACCGCGGTCGCCCGCATCCCCAAGCCGGTCGTCGCGGCCGTCACCGGATACGCGCTCGGCGGCGGCTGCGAACTCGCCCTGTGTGCCGACTACCGGATCGCCGCCGAGGACGCCAAGCTCGGCCAGCCGGAGATCCTGCTCGGGCTGATCCCGGGCGCGGGCGGCACCCAGCGCCTCGCCCGGCTGATCGGCCCCTCCCGCGCCAAGGACCTGATCTTCACCGGCCGGATGGTCAGGGCCGACGAGGCGCTGACCCTCGGTCTGGTCGACCGGGTGGTGCCGGCCGCCGAGGTGTACGAGCAGGCACACGCCTGGGCCACGAAGCTCGCCCAGGGCCCGGCGCTGGCGCTGCGCGCGGCGAAGGAGTCGGTCGACACGGGCCTGGAGACGGACATCGAGACCGGCCTCGCCGTCGAACGCAACTGGTTCGCGGGCCTGTTCGCAACGGAGGACCGGGCGCGAGGGATGCGCAGCTTCGTGGAAGAGGGCCCCGGCAAGGCGAAGTTCCTCTGAACATCCCGCGCAGGGCTTGCAATTGACGCGATGTCTGATCCGGGTCCCTCGATGGGTTGGTTTATGGCAGCCTTAAACCAACCTTAAGTCTGCTGCGTCGAGGGAGCCGGTCCTTTGCCAACTTCCGAGCCTACTCCGCAGGTCAGACAGGGTACGGAGGCACCCGAACTGCCTTTGGCATATGCCGACGGAGCTGCCCGGAATGGTTGCTTCCGGGGGGCGTATTCCGCGGGAACGGCCCCGGAGGCTGCGGTGGGCGGCCATGATGGGGGCATGGCGGGGCTGGAGGGCACGGAACAGCCGCGGGGACACGGCCGTGTGACGGCGGCGCGCTGGTCGCCCGCGGTCGAGGACGAACGGGCGCTGAAGGCCCTGGAGTTGTACGGAAACCCCACGGAGGCGGAGGTCGCGCTTCCGTCCCTCCCCGAGTCCGCCGCCATCGCGAGACGCCTGGCGCAGGTCGTCGTCCTGCGCCACTGGGGATTAACCCCGAAGATGACCGAGGACGCCGTGTTACTCGTGTCGGAGCTGGTGGGGAACGCGGTGCGGCACACCGGGGCACGGGTCTTCGGCCTGCGGATGCGCAGACGGCGCGGCTGGATCCGGATCGAGGTGCGCGACCCCTCACGGGGGCTGCCCTGTCTGATGCCCGTCCAGGAGACCGACATCAGCGGCCGGGGTCTCTTCCTCGTCGACAAACTCGCCGACCGCTGGGGCGTGGACCTGCTGCCCCGCGGCAAGACCACCTGGTTCGAGATGCGCGTGGCCGACCGCTAGGTCATCTCCCCGCCCGGTAAAGCGAGTTGGGCAACACGCCGCCGTACGAGTGATGATCCACGACCATCCTCCGGCGAGCCGCGATCGTAGAGCGCATGATCACAACTTCCCTCCGGCGCCGGGCCGCTGCCGCCGTACTCTCCCTGGCGGCCGTCCTCGCCACCACCGCCGCCACGGCCCCCGCCCAGCCCGCCGCCGCACGGGCCACGGCCTTCGCGAAGGCCGCCGCACCGGCCCCGGCCGACTGCCCGGTCCAGTTCTACGACCCCCTCGTCGCCGCCGCCGACCGCCGCGTCGAGGTCGACAGGATCACCCCCGAACCCGTGTGGCGCACCTCCTGCGGCACCCTCTACCGCAGCGACGGCCGCGGCCCCGCGATCGTCTTCGAGGAGGGCTTCCACCCCCGGGACGTTGTCAACGGGCAGTACGACATCGAGCAGTACGTCCTCGTCAACCAGCCCTCGCCGTACGTGTCCACGACCTACGACCACGACCTGTACAAGAACTGGTGGAAGTCCGGCTACAACTACTACATCGACGCCCCCGGCGGCATCGACGTCAACAAGACCATCGGCGACACCCACCGCTGGGCCGACCAGGTCGAGGTCGCCTTCCCCGGCGGCATCGACCGCAGGTACGTCATCGGCGTCTGCCCCGTCGACAAGGCCACCAAGACCGAGAAGATGAGCGACTGCGAGAGCAACCCGCATTACGAGCCCTGGCACTGAGGCCCACCGCGGCTCATCGGCCGGCGACGAACAGCGCCTCCGAACCCACCGCACGATAGCCGGCCGCCTGGAACGCCCGCAGACTGCGCGCGTTCCCGGCCGAGATCTGCGCCCACACCGGCTCACCCCCGGCCAACTGCCGTGCCGCCGAGGCGAGTCGACGCCCGAGCCCTCGGTGCCGTACCCCCTCCGTCACCTCCACGGCCGCCTCCAGCCGCCCGCCGATCCCACGCCCCAGCACCAGCACACCGCCCTCGGCCGCCGTCCACGCGCGCACCTCGTCACGGCGCCGCATCGAACTCGCCACCCGCGGATGGGTGAGGTCCTCGATCCGCGTCAGCTCCGGGCCCGGCTCGCCCGGCAGCGGCCCGGCCACGGTCATCACGTCCACGGTGTCCGTACGCCGGCCGGTCCGCTCCATGAACGCGTGCAGGAAGTACGGGTTCATGGACGCGGCCAGCGGATCACTCGGGGTCGCGGCCAGCGTCTCGTACACCCACTCCGGATCCTCGTCCGTGAAGACCACGGTGTGCGCGGTGAAGGCGAGGACACCGGCGTCACGCGGACCGTCCTGCGGTACGACGGTGGTCGTGCCGTCCGGCGGCGGGAAGACCCCCCGGGCCGCCCCCTCCAGAATCTCCCGCAGGCTCTCCATCACGCTCCCCGCATCCGCGCCCCACCGAGAGGCCAAGAGTCACACGGACTCCGCCGGGCCGTCCCGCCGGGGCGCCGGATAATGTGACTCCCGCACACACGGAACATGTATGACGAAGGGGCGGATCGGTGGCGGACATCGAGGAAGCGCGCAAGCACTTCGACCGGATCGACACGGACGGCGACGGACAGATCAGCGCTGCCGAGTTCAAGCGCGCGCTGGCCCAGGGCGGTGACTGGAACGTCACCGAGGCCGTCGCCGAGGCCATCATCGCGAGCCGCGACCTCAACGAGGACAAGCTCCTGTCGTTCGACGAGTTCTGGGCACACCTGAACAAGTGACGACCGCGGAGGGGCGCCGGTCCACCACGGGCGGGCGCCTCCTCCCCTCTCCGGGCGGTGACAGCATGACCACGCGCCACCCCTTCGTGGACGAGCACGTGACGACCGTCGGTGCTTCCCCGGACGCCGTGTGGCAGGCGCTGACCGCCACCGTCGAAGCCGCGTACACCAGTGGCCGCGCCGTCCGCTACGCCCGCCTCGTGGGCTGCGACCCCGCGACGGCCTCCGGCCCGCGCCCCCTCGCCGAGGGCTCCACACTCCCCGGCTTCCGCGTGCTCACGGCCGAGCCTCCCGGGGCGCTGGTCCTGGAAGGCAGGCACCGCTTCTCGGCCTACACGCTCGCCTTCCGCATCGACGAACTGACTCCGAACCGCTGCCACGTACGCGCCGAGTCCCGGGCCCTGTTCCCCGGCCCGTCCGGCACCCTCTACCGCCGCCTGGTCATCGGCACCAGCACCCACTCGTACCTGATGCGCCGCATGCTCGCGACGATCCGCAGCCGCGCGGAGTGACCGGGGTCCGGCAGGCGCTGCTCAGGCGCCGTCGGCCCACTTGCGCAGCGCCGCCTTCGACGCGAAGTCACCGACGTTCTTGTCGAGGGGGTTGTCGGTGTACTGGTGGAAGCGCCACGCGGCCTGGATCCGGGGCTTGCCCGCACCGACGTAGTCGGCGATCCACAGACCGTCGCCCGCGTAGGACGTGGTGTCGATGTTGAGCCAAAAGTTCCTGTTGCAGTAGAGAATGACCCGGTTGTCCGGCCTCAGGGACTTCACCTTCTTGATGAAGGTGTCCTTCTCCGCGTTGGAGGCATGGGTGCCGCTGCCCGTGGTTTCCCAGTCGACGGCGAGGATGTCGCCGGGGCGGTCGGGGGCCTTGCTGACGAAGTACTCGGCCTGGGCCGTGAGGTTGCCCGGCCACAGGAAGTGGTAGAAGCCGACGACCAGGCCCGCGTCGCGGCCCCGCTTCGTCTGCGCGCTGAGTTTCGGGTTGACGTAGGAGCGGCCCTCCGTCGCCTTGACGAAGACGAACGAGAGGCCGTCGGTGTCGTAGGAGGACGTCTGGTACGAACTGACGTCGATGCCGTGCAGCACGGGGGACTCCCTGAGTGTCCATGGGGGGAGGGGGAGTTGACGGGACTGGGGGTGCTTATGCCCCGCAATCCCCGTGCTGACTCGGGCCGCCCGTCAGCATTCGATGATGTTCACTGCCAGCCCGCCCCGGGCTGTCTCCTTGTACTTGACCGACATGTCGGCGCCGGTCTCCTTCATGGTCTTGATGACCTTGTCGAGAGACACCTTGTGGCTGCCGTCGCCGCGCATCGCCATCCGGGCCGCCGTGACGGCCTTGACCGCGGCCATGCCGTTCCGTTCGATGCAGGGGATCTGGACGAGGCCGCCGACCGGGTCGCAGGTGAGGCCGAGGTTGTGCTCCATGCCGATCTCCGCGGCGTTCTCCACCTGCTCCGGGCTGCCGCCCAGCACCTCGGCCAGCGCGCCCGCGGCCATCGAGCAGGCCGAGCCGACCTCGCCCTGGCAGCCGACCTCGGCGCCCGAGATGGAGGCGTTCTCCTTGAACAGCATGCCGATCGCGCCGGCCGCGAGCAGGAACCGCACCACGTCGTCCTCGTCGGCGCCGGGCACGAAGTTGACGTAGTAGTGCAGGACCGCCGGGATGATGCCCGCGGCGCCGTTCGTGGGGGCGGTCACGACCCGGCCGCCGGCCGCGTTCTCCTCGTTCACGGCCATCGCGTAGAGGGTGATCCACTCCATCGCGAGGGCCTTCGGGTCGCCCTCGGAGCGCAGCTTGCGGGCCGTGTTCGCCGCCCGGCGGCGGACCTTGAGGCCGCCCGGCAGGATGCCCTCGCGGGCCATGCCGCGCGCGACGCAGCCCTGCATGACCCGCCAGATCTCCAGCAGGCCCGCGCGGATCTCGTCCTCGGTGCGCCAGGCGCGCTCGTTCTCCAGCATCAGGGCGGAGATCGACAGGCCCGTCTCCTGGGTGAGGCGGAGCAGCTCGTCGCCGGTGCGGAAGGGGTATTTGAGGGCCGTGTCGTCGAGTTTGATCCGGTCGGCGCCGACCGCGTCCTCGTCGACGACGAATCCGCCGCCGACCGAGTAGTACGTCTTGGTCAGCAGCTCGGCGCCGGAGGCGTCGTACGCCCACAGGGTCATGCCGTTGGCGTGGTAGGGCAGTGTCTTGCGGCGGTGCAGGATCATGTCGGCGTCGAAGTCGAACGGGATCTCGTGCTCGTCGAGGAGCCGGATCCGGCCCGAGTCCTTGATCGACGCCACCCGGTCGTCCGCCGTCTCGACGTCCACCGAGCGCGGTGAGTCCCCGGCCAGGCCGAGCAGCACCGCCTTGGGGGTGCCGTGGCCGTGGCCGGTGGCGCCGAGGGAGCCGTACAGCTCGCTGCGGACGGCCGCGACCGACTCCAGCAGGCCCTCGTTGCGCAGTCGGCGGACGAAGAGTCCGGCGGCGCGCATCGGGCCGACGGTGTGGGAGCTGGACGGGCCGATGCCGATCGAGAACAGGTCGAAGACCGAGATGGCCACGGGAACTCCTCAGTGCGGGGTGGTGCGAGGGGGTACGGGCGGTGGGGCACCGCGCTCTCGGAAAAAGGGGTGTGTCTTCCAGTGTGCGCGGTGCCCCGGGAAACCCGGGTCCGGGGTTACAGACCGGGGTAGAGGGGGTGCTTGTCGGCCAGGGCCGTGATCCTGGCCTTCAGGGCATCGGCGTCGAAGGCGGGCTTGAGGGCCTGCGCGATCACGTCGGCGACCTCGGCGAAGTCCTCGGCGGTGAAGCCGCGGGTGGCGAGCGCCGGCGTGCCGATGCGCAGGCCGGAGGTGACCATCGGCGGGCGCGGGTCGTTCGGGACGGCGTTGCGGTTGACGGTGATGCCGACCTGGTGGAGGCGGTCCTCGGCCTGCTGGCCGTCCAGCTCGGACTCGCGCAGGTCGACGAGGACGAGGTGGACGTCGGTGCCGCCGCTGGCCACGTTCACCCCGGCCTCGCGGGCGTCCGGCGCGGTGAGCCGCTCGGCGAGGATGCGGGCGCCGTCGATGGTGCGCTGCTGGCGCTCCCTGAACTCCTCGGACGCGGCGACCTTGAAGGAGACCGCCTTGGCCGCGATCACATGCTCCAGGGGGCCGCCCTGGAAGCCGGGGAAGACGGCGGAGTTCAGCTTCTTCGCGAAGGTCTTGTCACGGGACAGGATGATGCCGCCGCGCGGACCGCCGAGCGTCTTGTGCGTGGTGGAGGTGACGACGTCCGCGAAGGGTACGGGGTTCGGGTGCAGCCCCGCCGCGACCAGCCCGGCGAAGTGCGCCATGTCGACCCAGAGCAGTGCCTCGACCTCGTCGGCGATCCGGCGGAACTCGGCGAAGTCCAGCTGCCGCGGGTACGCCGACCAGCCGGCGATGATCACCTTGGGCCGGTGTTCCTTGGCGAGCCGCTCGACCTCGGCCATGTCGACCAGTCCGGCGTTGTCGACGTGGTAGGCGACCACGTTGAACTGCTTGCCGGAGAAGTTGAGGCGCATGCCGTGGGTGAGGTGGCCGCCGTGGGCCAGGTCCAGGCCGAGGATGGTGTCCCCGGGCTGGGCGACGGCGAAGAGCGCGGCCTGGTTGGCGGAGGCGCCCGAGTGCGGCTGGACGTTGGCGTACTCGGCGCCGAACAGCTCCTTGACCCGGTCGATGGCGAGCTGCTCGGTGACGTCGACGTACTCGCAGCCGCCGTAGTAGCGGCGGCCGGGGTAGCCCTCGGCGTACTTGTTGGTCAGGACCGAGCCCTGGGCCTCCATGACCGCGACCGGCGCGAAGTTCTCGGAGGCGATCATCTCCAGCGTGGACTGCTGGCGGCGCAGCTCGGCGTCGACCGCGGCGGCGACCTCGGGGTCGAGGTCGTGCAGGGGGGCGTTGAAGTCGGACATCTGGAGGGCTCCTCAGCCGGCGGAAAAGGCGGTGTACTCGTCGGCGGAGAGCAGGTCGGCCGGCTCGTCACCGACGCGTACCTTGAACAGCCAGCCACCCTCGAAGGGGGCGGAGTTCACCAGCGACGGGTCGTTGACCACGTCCTCGTTGACCTCGGTGATCTCGCCGGAGACCGGGGAGTACAGATCGCTGACCGACTTGGTCGACTCCAGTTCGCCGCAGGTCTCGCCCGCGGTCACGGTGTCACCGACGGCCGGGAGGTCGACGAAGACGACATCGCCGAGCGCGTTGGCCGCGTGCTCCGTGATGCCGACCGTCGAGACGCCCTCCTCGGCGGCCGACAGCCACTCGTGCTCCTTGCTGTAGCGCAGCTGCTGGGGGTTGCTCATGGCCTGAATTCTCCTGTACGCGGGGAGTGCTGGTGAAAGGGGGACTGCGGAAGACGGTCGTGACCTGGGCAGATGTGCCCGACGTCACAGCCCAGTCTCTACTTCTGCCGCTTGTAGAACGGCAGCGCCACGACCTCGTACGGCTCCTGGCTGCCGCGGATGTCGACCGCGATCCCGGAGGTGCCCGGCGTCGCGTGCGCGGCGTCGACGTACGCGATGGCGACCGGCTTTCCCAGGGTGGGGGAGGGGGCGCCGGAGGTGACCTCGCCGATCTCGGTGCCGGCGGCGGTCACCTTGTACCCGGCGCGCGGGACGCGGCGGCCCTCGGCGATCAGGCCGACCAGGACGCGCGGCGGGTTCGACTCGGCCTTCGCGGCGGCCGCGGTGAGCGCCTCGCGCCCCACGAAGTCGCCGTCCTTGTCGAACTTCACGACCCGGCCGAGCCCGGCGTCGAAGGGGGTGAGGGCGGCGGTCAGCTCGTGCCCGTACAGCGGCATGCCCGCCTCCAGGCGCAGGGTGTCGCGGCAGGACAGCCCGCAGGGGACGAGCCCGGCGCCGGCGCCGGCCTCGGTGAGCGCCTGCCACACGGTGACGGCGTGCTCGGGCTTCACGAACAGCTCGAAGCCGTCCTCGCCGGTGTAGCCGGTGCGGGCGATCAGGGCGGGGACGCCGGCGACGGTGCCGGGCAGCCCGGCGTAGTACTTGAGCCCGTCGAGGTCGGCGTCGGTGACCGACTTCAGGATGTCCGGGGACTCCGGGCCCTGGACCGCGATCAGCGCGTAGGCGTCGCGGTCGTCGCGGACCTGGGCGTCGAAGCCGGCGGCCCGCTCGGTGAGGGCGTCCAGGACGACCTGGGCGTTGGAGGCGTTGGCGACGACCATGAACTCGGTCGCGGCGAGCCGGTAGACGATCAGGTCGTCGAGGATGCCGCCGTCGGCCTGGCAGATCATGGTGTAGCGGGCGCGGCCGACACCGACGGCGGCGATGTTGCCGACGAGGGCGAAGTTCAGCAGGGCGGCGGCGTCCGGGCCGGTCACGGTGATCTCGCCCATGTGCGAGAGGTCGAACAGGCCGGCCCGGGTGCGTACGGCGGTGTGCTCGTCGCGCTCGGAGCCGTAGCGCAGGGGCATGTCCCAGCCGGCGAAGTCGGTCATGGTCGCGCCCAGCGAGCGATGCAGGGCATCGAGGGCGGTATGCCGGAGTTCGGCACTGCTCATCGGTCGGTCTCCCAAGGCGTGGGGAAGGGCGAGGTCGTTCCTCCCCATCTGTCATCGGAACCTGAGAGGTTCACCCTGACCGGAGACGATCACGGCTTGCACCTTGGGTGGGGCCACTGCGACAGCGGCCCGCTTTTCAGATGTGCCTCGCCCGCGCGGTACGGGGCCTGAGAGATTCAAGGGAGGGACTTGCTCCTTCGGCGCCCCTGTACCGCGGTCGTTCGACTGCGGCGCCGGGGACTCTCCCGCGCGGATTCAAGCGGCCGGTATGCAGTTGGCGCGGCCATCATTGCACGCATCGGTTCGGCGCGGCAGGGGGAGTCTCTTCGCCGAGGGGGTAGACGTAACGGACATCGGCAGCGCTCTGTAGCGAGCTTGTTGCGCGATGCGAACAGAAAGGCGGGAGACCGCGGATTACCTTCTCTTTACACTCGACGGGGAGGGGACGACGTGAACCGCCCCAGGGGAGGACGATCACGGTGAACAGGACCACGGCGTACGCGACCACCACGGGCCTCGCGCTGCCCGAGCAGCCGGCCGCCCAGGCCAGGGAGGCATGCGGCCCGGTGCCGTCCCCCGTCCTCCGCGATCTGCGCGACCGGGGCGGCCGCAGCCCGCACGCCCTGCTCTTCGGGCCCCGTGACCTGGTCGTGGTGACCGGTCTGCCGGGCAGCGGCAAGTCCACCCTGATGCGGCGCACGGTCAAGGCCGCCCGGATCGACTCGCAGGACACCCGTGACCGCTTCGACCGCCTGGTGCCGGGCTTCCTGCCGTACGCGGTCTACCGCCCGCTCGTCCGTCTCGCGCACTACGTCGGACTGCGCCGCGCGCTGCGCCGGGGCAAGGGCGTGGTGGTGCACGACTGCGGCACCCAGGCCTGGGTGCGCGCCTGGCTGGCCCGCGAGGCCCGCAGGCGCGGCGGCAAGCTGCACGTGCTGCTGCTGGACGTCACCCCGCAGCAGGCCCTGGAGGGACAGCGCGAGCGCGGCCGGGGTGTGTCCCGGTTCGCGTTCCGCCGCCACCGCGGGGTCGCCGCGCGGCTGCTGCGCCGGGTGGAGAAGGGCGACCTGCCGAGCGGCTGCGGTTCGGCGGTGCTGCTGGACCGGGACGCGGCGGACACCCTGCGGCGGATCGGCTTCACCGGTTAGTCACAGGTCGCAGGCGGCTCAAGGGGCGTACCGGTTAGCCTTTTCAGCCACAGCAGAGGTACTCGGCAGGCGGTAGGCAGATGGACTTCCCGGCGGACCTTCCCGCGAACTTTCCGGCGCAGGCGCACCCCCACCCGCACGGTGGCTGGCCCGGCAACGAACTGGAGGAGGTGCTCTCCGCCGCCCTCGGCGTACCGTCGGCCGGCCCGCGCGTCGTCGAGGTGCTGGGCCGCAGCTTCCTGTGGGTGCCGCTGCCCAACGGCGGCGGCCCGCACAGCGGTCCGCTGGACCTGCCCAGCACGGAGATCGACGGCCAGGCGTACGTCCCGGTGTTCAGCTCCGAGGAGCAGCTGCGCCAGGTCGCCGGGCCGCACATGTCGTACACGATCGCGCCCGCCGTGGAGTTCGCGCGCGGGCTGCCGCCGATGGCGGGGCTGGTGCTCAACCCCGGTGGTGTGGTGGGCATGCCGCTGCCGCCGCCGGCGGTCGCCGAGCTGTGCCGGGCGGGGCGCACCCCGCTGGACGGGCCCGCGGGCGGCGGCCGGGTGCGGCTGTTCGAACCCGACTGGCAGGACGACCCGGTGGAGTTCCTGGCCGCCGCGGCCGCCGAATTCGAGGCGCTGGGTGTGGTCCTGACGGCCCGCCGCTGCCTCGCCGCCATCGAGACGGCCGCCCCGGTCATGTTCGTCGGTGTCGAACTCTCCCAGTGGGAGGGCGACTTCAGGGCCCAGCCGCTGGAGGCGCTGGGCCGCGCCCTGGGCTGCATGCCGGTCCAGTGGCCGGTCAACCTGGTACTGCTGGGCGCGGCCCAGGACCCTTTGATCGACTGGATGCGACAGGAGGTCCGTCCCTTCTACCAGCGGCACTTCTGAGTGGTCCCGGCGAAGCCCGGTGCGGTACCGCGCCCGCAAAAGGGCGCGGGGAACCGCGCGACCGGTTCCCACCGGCCCGCGGTTCGGCACAGGCGATCGACCACACACCGTGCCTGCCGGCCCCCGTCGTACGCGACGCGTATGTGCCCTGTATCCGAGCCCTGCAATATTGGCGAGGGTTCATCGGTTTGTGTGCGCTGGTGCAGAGGAGAGCCCGTGACGACGCATGGTTCTCCGGGCCCGCGGATCGGCGACGCGTTCGGACTGCAGCTCTCGGACGCGGTGCGCCTGCGGCGGCCCGTGACCGCGTTCGTCGAGCGCTCGGACGGGCTGATCGTGCCGTCCGGCTCGGCCCAGTGGCTCAGCGGAGAGAACGAGTGGCCCTCTGCGGTCCGGGAGGCGCTGGCGAGAGCCCGGGGCCCTGTGCTCGACGTGGGTGCCGGCAGTGGCAGGCACAGTGCGTATCTTGCCCGCAAGCCGATGCAGGTGACGGCGATGGACACCTCGGAACTGGCCCTGGGCATCTGTCGGGACGCCGGGGTGCAGGAGACCTTGTGCGCGGACGTGACGGAGCTGGAGCGTCGACTGCGGGGGAAGCCGCTGTTCCGGACCGTGCTGTTCCTCGGCAACAACGTCGGGCTGCTCGGTTCCGTCACCCGCGGCACCGAGATCCTTCGGCAGGTGCACGCGGTCACCTCGGACGACGCACTGATCATCGCGGAGGGCAGGCGTCCCGTGGCCGGCACCGCGGAGAACCGCGCCTATGTCGAGGGCAACCTTTCTCGGGGCAGGCTGCCGGGCGCGTTGCTGATGCGGCTGCGCTACGGCACGACGGCAACCCACTGGTTCCCATACCTGTTCTGTGGGCCGGAGGAACTGGAGCGCATCGCGAAGGCCGCCGGCTGGAGCCTGTGCGACGTCCAGGACTTCCACTACCCGGGCGCTCCGTCCGACGCGGCCCCGCTGTCGTACACGGCGGTGCTGGGCAAGCAGGACGGGCGAGACGGATCAGCGCTGGGCGCCGAGGGCATGCCCGGGGGCGGGTACCGGTGAGGGAGACTCGTCGGCCGTGGTGCCCGCGGGGGAAGCAGTCCCAGACGGCATGGTGTTGGACCCAGCGGTTGTCCAGAACACCGGTGTGATTGGCTGCCGGCGGACCCGGTATTGCAGCACGGGAGTGAGAAGGTGTGTTTGACCTCCCCGCTCTCTTCGGGCATCTGTTCCTTGAACACGTCGAGGCCCGATATCTCGGCGCCGAGCGAGGGGCCGGCGGTTAGACGACGATGGCGTCGGAGACATGCCGCGTTCGTGTGGTGACGTGCTGTGGCGTCCGGTGCGGACTGTTCCATGAGTCCTCCACAAGAGAGTGAATGGTCTCGTCGGAATGTCAGTACCGTGGCGCGGACGGCGTCGGAATCGCGTCCAGTGCCTCGACCTCGGCAGGCGTGAGGGTGATGTCCGCCGCGGCGGCATTCTCGACCAAGTGCGTCCGCCGTCTGGTGCCGGCGATGGGCACGATGTGCTCACCCTTGGAAAGGACCCAGGCCAACGCGGCCTGTCCCGGGGTGGCTCCGTGGCGCGCGGCCACGGCTCGCAGCGGTTCGAGGGCCCGCAGCTCCTCCCGCATGGCCGCTTCGGTGAAGCGGGGCAGCCGGAGGCGGCGGTCGTCTTCCTTGAACTGGCTGCGCGACCGGTGCGTACCCGTCAGGAAGCCACGGCCGAGGGGTGCGTAGGCGATGAAGCCGCAACCGTGAGCGGCGCACCACGGCACAATGTCCCGCAGGGCTTCACGGGTCCACAGGGACAATTCACTCTGCACTGACGACACAGGGTGGATGGCATGGGCCCGCCGCAGTTCCCCGACACCGACCTCCGACAGCCCGATGTGCTTCATCAGGCCATCGCCGACCAACTCGGCCAGAGCGCCCCACGACTCGTCCAGGGGGATCCTCGCGTCCACACGGTGCAGCTGATAAAGGTCCAGGTAGTCCGTGCCCAGCCGCTGGAGCGAAGCCTTGGCCGCGGCTTTGAGCCGCTCGGGTCGGCCGTCCGGTACGAGTCCGCCCCTCTCTCCCGCGACGAGGCCACCCTTACTGGCCAGGAACGCCTCGTGCCGACGTCCGCGCAGGGCCTGCCCGATCAGGACTTCGTTGGCGTACGGCCCGTACACGTCCGCTGTGTCGACGAGCGTCACCCCGAGATCGAGGGCGGTGCGCACGACATCCAGGGAAGCCGCGTCGTCCCAGCCCCCCGTCGTGTAGGCGAAGCTCATGCCCATACAGCCGAGTCCCACCGAGCCGACAAGCGACCCGCCGAGTGTGCGCTCATGCACGAAGTCCCCTCCCCGCTGTTCAGGATGTCCGGCAGAGCTGGACCTTGACGAAGTTCCTGCTGCGGGGCTCGTCGACCGCGGGGTCGAACACCACGGTTACGGCCCCGTCGGTCTCCGCCGCCGCTCTCGTCACTGTCGAGAATCCGTGCCCGTGCAGCGCCTCCAGGACCGTGTCATTGCGGCCCGTCGGACACCACGTGACGTGAAGAGGACGCCGGGACCTGCCGATCAGCCAGCCGAACACGGCGGCCTCCAGCGTCCGGTTGAGGACCCGGCAGCTCATCGCGAACTCCCGCAGCCGCACCCGGTCCTTCGCGGTTTCGGTGACGATGACGGCGCAGATACCGTGATCGCCGAACGTGTCGACGAGCCGGGCGGTGAAGACCTGCCTGTCGGGGTCGTCGACAAGCTGCAGCCAGGACGCGTCGTCGAACCGGTGGCCGGTGAGGTGGAAGCGGTTGGCACGGTTGAGGAGCTGCAGACAGCGGTCCGGGGCCTGTTCGGGGCCGACCGGGGCGAGTTCGAGGCGCATGCCCAGCGAGGCGAGGAAGTCGTCGACGGACGTGGCCTTTGCACGGGCGGCCTCCGACCGGTAGCGGAGCCCGTAGTAGTGGGCACGCTCGCGGTCCTCATGGGTCAGCTGGCTGTCACCCACGGCGGTGAGGTCCTGGAGTGTCCGGCACAGCCCCGACCAGTCCTCACCAGGGCCCGGGAAACGGAGTGTGGTGACGTCCGGGTGTGTGGCGGCGACTTCGGCCAGTTCGACCGGGTTGTCGTCCACCAGGACGAACACGTCCGTGGGCAGGTCCAGCGCCTTCGCCATCGCGGCGAGCTGTTCGCTCTTGGGCGCCCAGCTGGTACTGACGGCGGCGAAACCCGCGGGCGGGACGAGCAGTCCGACGTGCTCGCGCAGCGCGGCATCGGTGAACGCCTCCAGTGCGTTTGGGGAGTTCTTGCTGCACACGGCGATGATGAAGCCCTGCCCCCGTGCGCACAGCAGCATCCGCTGCCACCAGCGGTGCGCCGCCTCTCCCGCGACGGCGTGCGAGCGAACGCCCGCCGGGCCGTCCTCGGAGAGGATGCCGCGCCACAGCGTCCCGTCCAGGTCGGTCACCAGCACTTTGGGCTGCCAGACCAGGCGTAGTCGCGTCGCCAGAACGCGAGCGATGAGCGACGCCGCCTCCTCCGACAGGACGGGACCGGGGGTTTGGGGCGCGGTGCCGTCTGCCCAGGCGGCCCGAGCCAGTGTTTCCAGCGCTCGGTCGGTGTCGAGAACGGAGCCGTGGGGGAGGTCCGTGAGGGTCTCCACCAGGGCATCGGTGATGCGCCCGGCCAGCCGGGCCAGTCGGAGTGCCACCGAGCGCTCGGCCACGGGCAGGGGCAGGGGCGGGAAAACGGGCGGCACGACCACGTACCGAGTGGCGTGCAGGGCCAGTTGCCCGCGCAGTCGTGCCGCGAAGTCCGCGATACGACGATCGGCGCCGGCGAGCAGCTCCTGCAGCGCCGCGGCATCCAGCGGTGTGGAGGAGTCCCAGCGGAGTTCGCCGAAGACATCCTCCACGCAGACCGCCGTGACCACGGGACCGGGTTCGCCCGTGAGTTTCCGCAACTCGGCCTCGAGCGTGTCGGCGACGGGTGCGGGGATGCCCACGGGATGCCCCGTGGAGGCGGCGTACGCTCTGACGAACAGAGCCAGGCGACCGGTCCAGGCCGTTCCGAGCAGTCGTACCTGTTCGGCGGACGCGGGTGAGAGGGAGGTATGTTCGGCGGCCTCGCGCAGGGAGAGCGGTGCCGGTGCGGCGGCGTGCGGGAGTTGGTCGACGGCTCCGGCTGTCATGAAGCGGCGTCCTTTCCGGGAAGCGAGAGGGCCCCGGCGGCGGTCAGCCGCCGGCGAACTGGAGCAGGAACTCGATCTCGTCCCCGTCGTCGAAGCTCAGGGCGCCGTACTCCGCCCGTGGTACCAGTTCTCCATTGCGTACGACGATTACGTTGCGGCGCACCGTGCCGCTCTCGTCCCACAGCTGTGCCGCGGTGGGGGAGTGACACGAGCTCAGGACAGTGCGCAACTGCCCGAGGTCGGCAACGCTCAGCCGTTCGCCGTGCCGGGAGAAGGACTCGGCGCCGATGAGGAATTCAGGCACGATGACCTGCACGTCACGGGACATGGCGGGACTGTCCTTTCGGTTCGGCCACCGGTGGTGTGTCCATGGCGCAGCGGAAGCCCAGGTCCGGGGCCCAGTAATCGGCGGGCTCGTGGTAGCGCAGAGTGCTGCGGCACATGTCGTGGAAGCCGTGGAAACTGCCGCCCCGGCAGACGCGGTGCGCCCCCTCTGTCTCGTTGAGCGGATCACGCAGGGGGGAGACGGTGTAGAAGTCCGCGCTGTACGTGTCCTGGCACCACTCCCACACGGATCCCTGCATGTCGTGCAGACCGAACGCGTTGGGCAGCAGGCCCCCGACCGCACGGAGCCGGCCGCCCGCGTTCTCGGCGTGCCACGCGTATCCGGCGAGGTCCGCCGGAGCGGGATCCGTGGCACTGCCGCCGCGCGCCGCGTACTCCCACTCGGCCTCCGTGGGGAGCCGTAGCCCCAGCCGCCGGCCGAACACCACCGCGTCGTACCAGGTGACGCCGGTGACGGGCAGCTGCGGATCCGCGTCGGCGGCGTGCCCGGGACTCCACTGCGCGTACTGTGCGTTGGTGACCGGAGTCCGGCCCAGCAGAAACGGTTTCAGCACGACAGGGTGCGCCGGTTCCTCGCCGTGGTACATGTAGCCGTCCGAGGGGCCGCCGCCCATCTCGAAACGGGCCGGACCGACCGGTACGAGGTCCATGGCGGCCAGCAGTTCCTCCCGGCCGGTGTCGAAGCGGTCGTACATCAGCTCCGCCTCGATGTCCGGCCCCCAGGCCCGGCACGCTTGCCAGGCGCGGTACAGGACCTCGCCCTTGGTCTCCCGGGGCGTACCGTCGGGATGGAGGGCAAGGATCGATCGGACCCGTGCCAGCTCCTCCGGCCGCGGGTTCGTGAACCGTCGCGGCCGTACGCCTTCCTGCGGTGTCACGGACATCCCCGGGCCTCCTCGTACGTGATCACGTCGACTTCGCGGACGCGCTTCCCCCGCTGGACGCGGAACGCGCGCACCTGCGGGTAGCGGGGGTTGCGCAGCATCACGATGAGGTGCCACAAGTCGGGGGACGGGTGCAGATCAGCGTCCACGCTGGTGAGCAGCGCGGGGTGGCGCCGATGACTGTGGAAGACGCCCACCGCGTGGAGTCCTCGCTCGCGGATGTAACGCTGGACGCGGTAGGTCTCCTGGGGGCTGCCGACGAAGCCGGCGTCGGCGTGGTCCTCGAAGTACTGCCCGTAGCGGGAGAAGCGGTCGGTCCAGGTGTCGCGGACGTTGTCGGCCATGAGCACGAACTCCACCGGCGGGTCTCCCGGGCGGGTAGCGAGGAAGTACCCGAACTGCTTGGCAGGGAAGGCCTGTTGGGTCGCCGCGACGAAACGGCGCAGCAGCGGGCGCGCCATGCGTACGTCTCCGGGAACGGCGCGCCCGGGCAAGTCCTCTGCGGTCATGCCGCACGCTCCGCGGCCGCCGGGGCGCCCAGCTCTTCGAGACAGGCGGTCAGCGTCCAGCGGTACCAGGCCCGGACGTTGCAGGGACGAGCCAGCTGGTGGCCCTCTGTGCGGAAGAGCACCAGCTCGCTGCGGACGCCGTCGCGCAGCAGCGCCCGGTGCACGCGCAGGCTCTCGGTCGGAGGCACCCAGCCGTCGTGCAGCCCGTGGGAGAGCAGCACACGGGTGCCGGCGGGTACGGAGTGCGGCTGGACGCTCTCCGCGGCGTACCGGGCGTGCTCGGTGTCCGGCGAGCCGAACTCGCCCGCCCACAGCCAGCTCCCGTCACCGCCGCCGACGATCTGGGCCTGGTCCATGGTGCCGCCGTAGGACACCACCAGCCGGGGGCGCAGTTCCTGGGCGACGGACAGGGCCAGGAGTCCGCCGACGCAGGGGCCGATCACCGCAAGAGGCGTGTCCGCCAGGCCGGTGCGGGCCCGCAGCTGGGCGACCTGACGGGCGGCGACGGCAGCGATACCGGTGCGCCAGCGTCGCCACCCGCTGCTCATTCCGGACGCGTAACCGAGAGACAAGGGGGGCTCCACGAGGATCACCGCGAAGCCCGAGGCGACGAACGGCCACGGATTCCAGCGCCAGTGCCACTCCGACCAGTTGCGGACCGGCCCACCGTGCAGCAGGACGACCGTTCCGCGGGCGGGCCCGTCCTCGGGCGTGCACAGCCATGAGGCGAGGTTTCCCGGTACGTCGGGCAGACGCTGGGGGTGGTGGCTCACTCTACCCGCGGGCAGGGTGAGCCGAGTGGCGGTGACCGGTTCGACGGCCCCGGTCGAGAGGTGGACGACCTCGACGGTCGGCGGGGTGGCGATCGCCGCCACGACGGTGGCCGCCTGCCCGGCGGCGATCTGGGCATGCAGCACGGAGGCGGAGGCTTCCGTGCGTGTCCAGTTCAAGGTGCGCAGATGGTAGGTGTTCAGCACGCTGCGCGGACCCTCGGCGCCCCTGCACACAAGGCGGTCCGGGCCGTCCCAGCCGCAGGGCTGCTGCCAGGTGTCGTCCGGTGCTTTCAGGATCTGCGGTTCCCACGACGGGGCTGCCACCAGGGCCGCGTACTGGACGGGTGCCTCGCCCTCGGTAGGCAGCGAGGCGGCCAGACAGGCAACCGTCAGCCCGTCCGGGCAGGACACGGGTGCCGTGATGTCGTATCCGGTGGGCTGCAGGTGGCGGGAAGATGATCCGTCGTATGCCACGACGAGCAGGCCGAAGCGGCGGCTGCCGTCCGGCCGGTGTTCGCGCGTTCCGAGCACCACCGCCTCGGCCATGCAGGCCGCCTCCCCGGTGAGGGCTGTGCCGGGCGGCAGCGTGAGGCCGACCTGCTGAGCGTCCCCCTCTCCGCCGAGGGGCACCTGCCACAGCTGCCAGTCGCCCACCGGGCGGCGGGCACCTGCCAACGAGGCGTCGGGACCGTCCCACCACACAGCGTCGGAGTCCCGCAGGACGTGCTGCGGATGGTCACCCGGGGCCGAGGGCCCCTCCACTGTATAGACGAGGGTGCCGGTCCCGGGCCGAAGCATGAGCGCGCCCACCATCCCGGGGCGGATGTCGAGGACGCGCTCCGGTGCGGTTTCGGTGCCGGCGCCCGTGTCCGCGCGGAGGGCAACGACTTGGCGGCCGTCCTCACCGCGCCGGACGTACACCAGCCCCGCCGGGACCGGGAGCGCCTGGAACGCGCCGGACACCGACCAGACCGACCGCCATGTGCCCTCGGCGTCCCGCTGGTGACACACCAGCGAAGGGACGAGATGGTCCTGGCCGTCGAGGGCGTCCACCCGCAGTGTCACGCGGTCGGGCGTGTAGGCCGCCACCGCTGCGATGCGTGCCTCGGCCTGCATCGCGTCGACGAAGCGTGTCGCGGCGTCGCCGACCACAACGTCAGGACGCATCGGTCCGGCACAGCCAGCCGTTGATGGCGAACCGGCTGTCCGCGTAGTGGCCGCTGGGGCAGCTGACGGGCCTGACCTCGTGCAGGGCGGAGGGGAGGAAGAATACGACGCTGTTGTGGTCCGGGGCATAGTCCCGGTACGTGCAGTCCTCGCGGGACAGGCCGTCGTGCTCGGCGTTCAGCGGCAGGGCGGAATCGTACATGCGCAGGTCCCCGCCCGTGAAGGCGGCAGGGGAGCGGTGGAGGTAGTACACAAAGGTCACCACGCGCTTGGCGGCACGTACGCCCTTGGCCACGTCGTGGGAGCTGACGTCCTGGTGGGCACGGTAGAAGTCACCGTCGTTGTGCACGTTCAGCGTGAAGGCCGGCCGCGTTCCGGCGCAGGAGACCCCGAGGGCCCTCTCGACCTGGCCGACCACGGCGTCGATCGCGGCGAGCAGTTCAGGAGCGTAGAAGCCGCGGTGGGCGAGGGAACTGCGCATGCGCGTGTCCAGCCGGTTGTCGCGCACGCGTGCGGGGAGCAGGTCGTCCTGTGTGGCCGATGTGGCGCGTCGCAGCAGCTCGTCGGCTGTCGGGGCGGGCAGAAAATCCGTCACGCGGCAGACCTTTGTCGGCGACTGCCATATCGCATGCGCACCCACCGGCACTTCCAGTGCCGCTGTGGTGTCCACCGTCTCGGTCATCGCATTCCTCCGCGCCGTTTCACCTACAGTTGGTCTGTACGTGCAGAACACAGCCGATGGGGGCGAAGTTAGTGAAGTTCCGGAAGGCGCGTCAATTGCTTTCGGGGACGACGTGCGGGGCGCGTATGTTGCTCGTACCCACCGCTGACACGGCATTTACGTGCAGGGCGCGTATGTGCTTCGTGCAAGTGGCGGCAAGACTCGACACATGCTTCCGCCGAACGGTGTGAGAATTCCAGACCTCGCCATAGTCAACCCATTCCTCGAACGGTTGGGCCTGGGCAAGCTGTCGCCTGACCAGGTGGTCACGCATCCGGGGCGGCACCGGAAGTGCTCGGGCATCACCACCACCGGGCGCGGAGTGTTCGTCAAGCAGCTGAACGATTCGCTCGGTTGCCCGGCCCCGGGCGTCGGGAGGGCCAGGTCGTTCGAGGAACTGCGGACGCCGGAGTTGTCCGGGGCCGCGCTTCTGGGCGCGGACGACGACCGCAACCTGCTCGTCTTCGAGCTGATCGAGGATGCCGAGCCGGCCGACCTGCTGGCGCGTGAAGGCCGGTTCGACGCCGGGCTCGCCCGCCGCCTGGGCGAGATGACGGGCGCCCTACACGAACTGCCGGTCGATTCGGCGAACGCCTCCATCGACACCTCTCCCTCGCGGTACCCGCCCCTGGGGTCGCTGGAAGGGCTGACCCTCACCCAGTACCAGGCCGCAAGTTCGGCCGTGCTTCAGGGATGGCGCTTGTTGCAGCAGGACGAGGAAGTCAAGGAGGCACTGCGCGCGTTGCGCCGCGACGAGGACACGGCGTCGAAGGTGCCCACACACGGCGACTTCCGGCTCGATCAGGTCCTCGTCGCCGACGGACGGCGACACATCATCGACTGGGAGGAGTTCCGCCTCGGTGACCCGGCCCACGACGTGGGCATGTTCGTGGGGGAGTGGCTCTACCTGGCGGCGGACCGGGCGGCCCGCGGACTGCACACGGGGCCCGTGGGCGATTCCGGTACCGTGCTCGGCGTTAGCCGCGAGGAGGTCATCGCCCGGACCGCGGTCGAACTGCAGGCGGTGCAACCCATGGTGGGGGAGTTCTGGTCTGGCTACCGGTCCGTGCGCACGACGACCGACCCCGATCTGCCGCGGCGGACCGCCGCATTCGCAGGCTGGCACCTCTACGACCGAATGTTCAGTGTCGTGGCCAAGATGATGGTGCTCAGCATGACTCAGTACGTGGCCAATGGAATCGGACGCAGAGCGCTGCTCAATCCCCATGAGATCGCCGGGATTCTGGAGATGGGGGAGATCGATGCCACACGCAGGTGACCTGTTGCTGCCGGAACTCGAAAGCGCTCTGGGAAAGATCGAGTTGCGGTCCGATGGAATGGTCGCCCATGTCGACGGCCATAAACTGGAGGCGAACAGTCCGAGGCATCTTTCGGTCCTGCTCCGATGGAGTCTCTACGATTTCCTGCATTCCGGGCGCGGGCCGGACACCTACAAATCGAAGGATGTCGTCAGGGACGCCGCTCTGGAAGCCGAACTCGCCCGGGTCATGCCGCACCAGGAGACGATCACCAGCGCCCGGGTGGACGGGCACAGGGACGGTGAGCTGCTGGCCTCCATCGACGGCACCCGGGTATGGGTGCCGGAGCACCGCAAGCTCGCCGACCCCCCGGGGGACGGCGAGGTGGTCTACCTGTCGATGCCGGCCGCGCGTCCCGCTCTCTCGCCCGGCTTCTTTCTCGCCGACGGCAGCCGTGGGCGCTCGGTGCGCAAACCGGTCCTGCGGGTGTACGCGCACGTGCGGAGCATCGACGCCGTGCCGGGTGTCTGGGCGGCGGCGTTGCGCTGTCTGGAGGACAAAGGCGTCCGCTACCGCGCCAAGGTTGCCTCCTCCCCGCTGCTGCTTCCGCGCCGAGACGCGTTGGTGGTCTTCCTGGGCCCGGACGGCTGGGACGCGGCCCCGGACATCGTGGACGCGCTCAACGGCCTGCCGGGACTGGGGGACGAGGTGTCCGTGTTCGCCCGGCGGCTCGCGCCGGGTGTGTCGATGGCGTGGCATCCGTTCGCCCGGCGGTCGCGTGGCCCGGCCGGACTGAGCTTCGGCCAGCATCGGGCTACGGCCGTGGCCCAGGGACTCGTCGACCACGTCATCGGTACCGATGCGAGATCCCGCGCCGAGGCGGTCGCAGACGCGATGCGGGAGGCGGGGATCGACCCTGCCGACCCCTTCCGCCATGACGACTCACCGGAACTGGACTTCGCCCGAAGGGGCCAGCGGTCCGTACTGAGCTGACCGACGGCCCGGAAGGAGCGCAGGAGGGAGGAACGTGGGCGGGTTCTCATCGGAGTTGGCAGCGGGGCTGCGCGCGCTCGTGTCTCCGTACGGTGTTGTCAGCGAGGTGCTGCCCGGAGCGCCGGTCCGGGGCCTGGCGGGGCTGTCCCTCGCCTCGGCCCGGGTGAATGGCGCGCCAGGCGTCGAACGGCCCGAGGAGTTCGGTGGCGCGGGCCGCAGCCTGGCCGGCCCGGACGACGCGCAGCTGATCGCCGTCGCGGAGGCCGCCGAACGCTACGCGGGCGCGGACTTTCCCGGCAGCGGCGAACGGTGGGCAACGCTCGCCGAACTGGACGGGCCGGTGCTGGACATGACGGCCGTGCCGCGCTGCTCGGAGACCGAGTACTCGAGTGGTCACTGCCCGGTCGTCCCCTTCCGGGCCGAGGAACCCATCCGATGGCAGCGAGGGCTCGACATGGCGTCGGGGGAGGCGGTGTGGGTGCCGTCGGTCATGGCGCGGCACGGAATACGCCGCCTCGCCAACGCGGAACGGTTCTGGAACCGCATCTCCACCGGCTACGCGGTGCACTCCGACCCGGCCGAGGCCCTCCTGCGCGGCCTGAGCGAGGTGTGCGAACGGGACTCGGCCGCGCTCGTCTGGCTGCAGATGCTGCCCCTGCCGCGCCTCGGGTTCACACGTCCCACGGCGGCGCTCTCCGCCCTGCTGGACCACTGCGCACGGCACTTCGTCACGACGCACTTCTATGACGCGACGACGGACATCGGAGTGCCTGCCGTCTACTGCGTGCAGGTCGCCGAGTACGACGACTCCTGCCGCCGCTCGGTCAGCTGTGCCGTCGGCCGCGACCTGACCGAGGCGGCGGAGAAGGCCCTGCTCGAAGCCGTTCCCGCGCGTGCGCTGTTCCACCGTGCCGACCCCGGAAGCCACGCCCTGGTCATGGCCGGAGCGCAGTTCATGGGCACGCCGGAGCGGCGGCACGCCTTCGACTTCCTGCTGAAGCAGCGCCGTTCCCGCCGGGCGGAGGACGGTGCGCGGCTGCCCCGGGACGCCGGGGAGGCCCTGGCGCGGGTGGTCGGTGCCCTTGCGGAGCGGGGCATGCAGGCCGTGGCCGTGGACCGGACCACGCGCGAGTTGGCGGCGGCAGGACTGACCGCCGTATGCGTCGTCGTACCGGGGCTGCAGCCCCTGACGTTTCACAGATACGGGCAGTATCGGGCTCATCCGCGCCTGTATTCGGTGCCCGTCGCCATGGGATACCCCAGCCGGCCGGAGGAGGAGTTGAATCCGTGGCCCCAGCCCTTCCAGTGATCGCCACGGGAGCCTTCGGCGAGCGGGTCGGCCGGCTGCTGGCGGAGAACCGGCCCGGAACCGAAGTGCTCTCCGTGTCCCGGCTCGCCCACGCGTTCAGCGAGTTCAGTGGGCCTGTCATCCTGGCCTCCTGGCGGCCCGAGCTCGCTCTCTGCGAGGAGATCGACGCGCTGGCACATGACACCGGACGGCCCTGGCTCCCGGTCGTCCTGGAGACGGCGGCCGTCCGGGTCGGCCCTCTGATCCGCCCCCCGGACGCCCCCTGTTTCCGCTGCTACCGGCTCAGGCGCAGCCAGCATGACCTCCAGGCACGGACGACCTCGCTCCTGACGCGCCGTTACGACCGGGATGAGCACTGCGGCCCTGGTGGGTTCCTGCCCCACCACGTCAGGGCCGCCGCCGCCGTCGCCGCGGCCTACGCGGACGGCGCGCCCGGTACCGGTGCGGGGCAGGTGAGCACGGTTCGCCTCCGTCGGTGGGACGTCGAGGCACACGGGGTCGTGCCGTGTCACGGGTGTACGCGGTGCGGCGACCGCGGAACCCCGGACCCGGAGCTGAACCGCCTCAGAGCGGCTCTGCCGGCCCTGCCGCCGCGTCGCGACCCCTTGGAGGTGCGGTGACAAGCCAGGGTGTGTCGGCTTTGAGAGCTGTGCTGGACCGTGACCGGGCACGGCCTGCCCTGTGTCGTGGGCTGGTGCTTGTGGAAGTTCCCGGTGGGCTTGTGGTCGAAGGCGGCCCGCATCGGATGTTGTTGAGCGGCGAGGCGGCCGCCGGGTTCCTTCCGGCGCTGCTGCGCCTGCTGGACGGACGGCATGACATGGACGAACTGTGTTCTCTGCTCGCCGCCGAGCCCGCCGACGTCACCCAGGCGCTGGAGCTGCTGGACGACTGGGGCGTACTGGAACCGGGCAGCCCCACGGAGGAGGGACGGAGAGAGGGCGTGCCGGAAGAGACCCTCGCGTACTACTCCCGTACGGCCGCCCTCATGGGTGGACATGCGTCGGCCGAGTCCGTGCTGGCCGAGCTCTCCCGGTCTCATGTCCTGCTGGTCGCCGAGCAGCCGCTGATCCGGATGCTGACGGAGGATCTGACCGTCAGCGGGGTGGGCAGGGTGTCCAGCGGACGCGGCGGAGGCGGAGTACCGAAGGACTGCGACCTTGTCGTGGTGGCCGACCGGCCTGGTGCTCCGGGGCACCTGGCGGACTGGGTGGCCGCAGCCTGGGCGGACCGCGTCCCTGTCCTGCGGCTCGCGACGGGAGACGGCGCGGTCGAGGTGGGACCGCTGTTCTGGCCGGGTGGGTCGGCATGCGTCGACTGCTTCCGCCGCGGCGGCGGGCCCGTGGGCGTCGCGGGTGGCGATCAGACGCTGCTGGCCTCAGCCGCGGTCATGGAAGTGCTGGCCGTTCTCGCACGGACCACACCGGTGACGACCCTTGGCACTCGAGTGTGCACCGCGACCGGGGGCGACCGTACGGAGCGTCACCTCTTCGCGCCCGACCCCTCGTGCACCGTATGCGGGGACGGCCGTGACGGGGCCGTCGACGACGCCCTATGGCTCATCGAGGCGTATGAGTGGCACCTGGCGCTCCCGCCCGGTCGACTGACCCGCATGCCGCGCCTGCTCGCTCCCCAACGTCATCAGGTGCGTCAGGCGTTGCGGCGCCGCGTCCTGCCGTACACGTCACCCGCGGTGCGGCTGCCGGGCCCCTCACAGTCCGACCGGCACGGCGGACATCCCGACCTGGCCGGGCCGGTCATGGCGCTCGCGGGGATCCTGCCGCACACGGCGGGCCCGACCGCCGCGTACGACGCAGGCCGCGGCCAGGACGAGAACGGCCCGGTCTCCGTCGATACGTACGTCCTGACGGATCTGGTCGGCCAGGAATTGCCCGGTCAGGTCTTCCGGTACGACGACGTCGGCCACCGGCTGTTGTCCTTGCGGGCCGACTCCCCGCTGTGGAGACGGGCAGTGCTGTCCTCCGTCCTGGATGTCGCCGACTTGGACGCGGTGATCGTTCTCGTCGCGGACGCCGGTCCGCTCGCCGCGGAGTTCGGGGACAGCGCCTGGCGGCTGGCGCATCTGGACGTCGGCGTCGCGGCGATGCGACTGGCCCGCGCGGCCCAGGAGGATCAGATTCCGCTCGCCTTCGGACTCGGCTGGAGCGAGTACCTGTCGGCGGTCCTCGAACTCGACCCGACGAGAGAGAGCGTGGGCACGGTGGCCGGACTGGTGGGCGGTTCGAGACCACAGGAGGTGCAGGTATGACGCCCCCTTCGATGGCCGACGCGGTCGCCGCGGTGGAACACGCATGCCGTGGCGACCGACCCGCCCAGCGCGCGGAGCCGGAGCGCCGGCCCAGGGCAATGGAGGCCTCCGGCGCCGCGAGGGAGGTTGCGGCCCTGCTGGACATTGCGTTCCTGTCCCAGCGGCTCGCCGTCCCGGACCAGACCCCGTACGCGGTCCTCGCGGTGACGGGCCACGCCGGACCGGGTACGGCGCATGCCGTGTTCGCCATGGCCGACACCGTGGTGCCGTTCGAGGCGGAGCTCTCCTGGACGGGCGTGCTCGCCGAGGCGTACCCGGATGTGGGCCGGCTCTTCCTCGTCTGCGCCGATCTCGGGAGAGCACCCGGGCCGTGGGCCGGTGCGGCCTACCCGGAATCGCTGGTAGGGGCCGGAGCCCTCGCGCACAGTCTGCGGCTCGCGGCCTCTCACCCGTGGCCCGGTGCCCGGATCCACATCGGCAGCCACACCGCCGTGACTTCGGCCGTCCGAAGACGGTACCCGGGGATGCGCCACCTGGTCACTGTCTCCGCCGGCCCTCTCGATGGGAGCTCCACATGACCGCGACGGTTTCCGCAGGCGGAGTGCCCCAGGGTGCCGAACCCGCCGGCGCCGGACACCCAGATCCCCTCTTCATCCTCTCCCCACCCCGTTCGTTCTCCACGATCACCCTGGCTCTTCTGGCCGGACACCCGCGGATCTTCGGCTTTCCCGAGATGCTGGTCTTTGCCAACGACACGGTGGGCGACCTCGTCGGAGAGGATGGCGCGGAGGCGGAGCGGTTCCCGCCGGCGTACCGCAGGACTCGCCTGAGCGGGGTCTGCCGCGCACTCGCCCAGGTCCACGAGGGAGAACAGACGGCGGACGCTGTTGCCCGGGCCGAGGAGTGGCTGAGGAAGCGCCCCGACTGGCCGATGCCCTGGGTCTTGGATCACCTGTTGGACCTGGTCAGTCCGCTGATCGGAGTGGAGAAGACGCCCGACACGGTGGCCACGGACGAGTCCCTCGACCAGTGCCTGCGCAGCTATCCGAACGCCCGGTACATCCACTTGACGCGGCATCCCGTGACAACTCAGCGCTCGATGCACAGCCAGAACGAGCAGTACCTGACGCACCGGAAGGTGCGCGTGGTCGGAGCTGCCTCCTCCTGGTACCTGTCGCACCGGCGAATCATGCGGACGCTCGGCGAACTCCCCCAGCGGCAATGGATGCGGATCCGCGGCGAGGACCTGGTCAACGAGCCCCGGGTGTGGCTGCGCCGGATCCTCGACTGGCTCGAACTGGACAGTGACGAGGCGGTCCTCGACCGCATGGTGCACCCCGAGTCGTGGCCGTTCGCCAACAACGGCCCTGAGGGAGGGCTGTTCGGCGGCGACCACAAGTTCTTCAGCGCGCCCGAGCTCAGGCCGGTCCCGGATCCCGGGCCGGTTGAATTCGACCTGGGGTGGGACTTGCCAGACGAGATGTACAAGCGAATGGCAGCGCTGGCACACGAATTGGGCTACTGAGCTCGCTCGCCAGAGAAAGGAAATATCGGATGAAGTCCCGGCGCTCTTTGCCGGTCAGGTCTCCGCCCGGCGGCGGGATCGGACCGGTCCGAGAAGAAAAGACTGGAAAGGGGAATTTCTGTGGGTAAGTTCACGATCCGTGATGTGTCCGAGTCCGGCTGGGAGTCGCTCGTGGTGACCGCCCTGACGGGCATCGAGGACAGTCCTGGCTGGACCGACTGCTGGCCGACCGGTGGCACCAGCGGTGCGTGCTGCACGACATCGCCGGCTGCGCCCGAGCCAGGCGTCTGAGCGACCATGCACTGAATAGGGGCGGTATTCCGGATTTCATGGGATCTGGAATACCGCGCTCCGCTGTGTTGTTCACGGTGCCGTGGCAAGGGGACGGCAAGCCGACGGCTAGAGCGTGCTGCCAGCATTGCGGCCGTTGAATCTATTTGCCGAATCGGCGTGTTGAGCGCTTCGGAACGGCAGGGCGTGCAGACCGTTTCGCGAACAGCGGGGAGGTTTTTTCGGTGTCAAGGAACTTGACGTTCGAGATTCTTGGTGTGGTCGAAGCGCGGATCGGCGCTGATTTCGTCCGGCTCAGCGGGAAACAGCGGTCTCTTCTGGCCGTGTTGTTGCTGCAGGCCAACTGTACGGTGACCAACACGCGCCTCATGGACGCCGTCTGGGGCCGACCGCTGCCTGTGGCCCCGGAGACACGGGTGCGCACCCTCGTCTCCGAACTGCGGCGAGCACTGTCCCGCCACGGGTTCGACGGGATCCAGACCAAGCCCTCGGGATACGTGATCCGCGTCGAGGAGGGCCAACTCGACCTGAGCGTCTTCCTCGCGAAGGTCCGGCAGGCGCGGGAGGAAGCGAGCAACGGGGTTCCGGACGCCGCCCTCCACGCGTACGACGAGGCCCTGGCGCTGTGGCACGGTACCGCCCTCACCGGGGCGAGCGGTCCCTTCGTCGACGCCGAGACGGCTCGTCTGGAAGAAGTCCGGATGACCGTGATGGAAGAACGCTTCGGTGCTCTGCTCCAACTCGGGCGCCCCGCCGAAGTGGTGACCGACCTGAGCCGACTCGTCCTCCTCCATCCCTTGCGCGAGGGCCTGCATGCCCAACTCATGACCGCCCTCTACCACTGTGGACGCCGCAGTGAGGCGCTGGATCTGTACCGCTCGCTGCGCAGACGGCTGGTGCGGGAACTGGGCATGGAGCCCCTGGCGGAACTGCGCGACCTGCAACAGCACATGCTCAGCAGTGCACCGGTCCCGCACCCGGCACTGCACGACCACCTCACCGGTCCGGTACACGCGCGGCGGCGCTGAGGGCGGAGAGGGCGGAACAGCGCTGTGTTGACGAGCCTGCTGTACACCCCAGTCCGCCGACGCCTCCCTTCGCTCGCCCTGATCCTGGCGCTCCAGCTGACCCAGACCACGGCCGCCCTGTTGCTGCCGACCCTCAACGCCGACCTGCTCGACCGGGGTGTGGTGCCCGGTGACGTCGGCCACATCCTGCGCACCGGGGCTTGGATGGCCGCTGCCACTGTGTTGCAACTGGTGGCTTCCGTCGGTGCCGCCGGGCTCAGCGCCCGTGCCGCCCTGGACATCGGCAGGGAGCTGCGCGCGGCAGTCTTCGGCCGGGCCCTGGCCGGCGCCGCGCACGAGGTGGACCGCATCGGTGTGTCCTCCCTCGTCATGCGCACCACCAGTGACGTCCAGCAGGTCCAGATGTTCTGCCTCACCGCGTGCACGGTCATGGTCACGGCACCCCTGATGTGCATCGGCGGGATCGTGATGGCATTGCGGCAGGACGTGGCGCTGTCCGGGGTCGTAGCGGTGGTGGCACCGCTGCTGGCACTGGCGGTGGCGTTGACCGTGCGTCGGACCCGCCCGCTCTTCCGGGATCTGCAGTACCGCCTCGACGTCACTCACCGCCTCCTGCGCGAGCAGATCACCGGCGTGCGGGTGATCCGGGCCTTCGTCCGGGAGGACCACGAGCGCGCGAGATTCGACCGGGCCAACACCGGCCTGCTGGACGCGGCGCTGCGGACTGGGCGTCTCATGGCGGTCCTGCTCCCCGTCGTCCAGCTGGTAGTCAACGCCTCCACCGTCGTCGTGGTCTGGGCCGGCGGACACCGCATAGCCGACGGCACCCTGCGGGTCGGCGCCCTGACCGCCTTCCTCACCTACCTTGCCCAGATCCTGACCTCGGTGATGGCGGCGGGTTCCTTGTTCGTCCTGCTGCCCCGTGCCGAGGTCAGTGCCGAACGGATACGGGAGGTACTGGACCTGGCACCAGGCCCGTCCCAGACCGCCGGACCCGGCACACGGCTCCCGCGGACCGGACCGCGAGGGCCGGTTCCCCCTGCCGCGTCGGACCGCATCGCCCCGCCCGGCGCCGGGCATCGTAAGGCTCGGGACCACCCTCCTACCGGGCACACGACACAGGCTCTGGAGCTGGGCGGCGTCGGATTCCGCTATCCAGGTGCCGAGGAGCCGGTGCTTCGGGACGTCACGCTGAGCGTGCGGCCCGGCGAAGTGATCGCCGTCACCGGATCCGCCGGGGCCGGCAAAACCACGCTGCTCGGCCTGATGGTGCGCACGTTCGACCCGACATCCGGCGCCGTCAGGCTCGGCGGCACGGACGTCCGTGCTCTCGGCCGGGCGGAGTTGGCGGGCGCCGTCGGCTATGCGCCGCAGCAGCCCCACCTCTTCTCGGGCACAGTCGCCTCGAATCTCCGGTACGCCAAGCCCGACGCCGGCGACGAGGAACTGTGGCGGGCGCTGCGCACGGCCTGCGCCGACGCCTTCGTGACCGGGCTGCAGGGCGGCCTCGACGCCCCGGTGCTCCAGGGCGGGACCAACCTCTCAAGGGGACAGCGGCAGCGGCTGGTCGTCGCCCGGGCGCTGGTGCACCGGCCGGCTGTCTGCCTCCTCGACGACCCCTTCTCGGCGCTCGACCAGGCCACGGAGGCGCGGCTGCGGACGGCCCTGGCCGGTGAGGCGATGACCGCAGTGGTTGTCACTCAGCGGGTCTCGGCTCTGCGGGCGGCCGACCGCGTCGCGGTGCTCGACGAGGGCCGGCTCGTCGGCGTCGGCCCGCATGGCGACCTGCTCGACTCCTGCCCGACGTACCGAGAGATCGTGCTGGCCTCGACGAGCGGGGAGGCCGTCTAGTGGCCGCTGGCAGCGACGGTTCCCGCTTCCGAGCGGCGGGGCAGGCGTCGTCCCCCACGTTCCGGCGGACCGCCATCCGCCTGCTCGGCCTGCTCGCGCTGCGGCGACGGCCGGTGCTGCTCGTGCTGGTCCTCGGTGCCGCCACGGCCGGATTCACTGCGCTCGGACCGAGGCTTCTCGGACATGCCACCGACCTCGTCGTCGACGGATCGTTCGGTGCCCAGGCTGCCGTCGGCGTCCCGTTCGGGTCTGTGGTCCGGATCTTGGGCTGGGCGCTTCTCGTCCATGCCGCCGCCGCGGTCTGCGCGCTGCTGCAGGCCCGGGTCGGCGTCCGGATCATCGGCCACCTCGTGCACGACCTGCGCGCCCGCGTGGAACGCAAGACGGCGCACCTGCCGCTGAGCCACCACGACGGTCGGCTGCGCGGAGACACCCTCAGCCGGGCCGCCCACGACGTCGACAACATCGCACAATCCCTGCAGCAGACGCTCGGACAGTTCGTCGGGTCCACCCTGACAGCGGTGGGTGTCGTCGTCATGATGGCTTGGACGTCGCCGTTGCTCACCCTCGTAGCCCTCGTCACGGTGCCGCTCTCCGCGACCGTCGTGGCACGCTTGGCCCGGCGCGCCCAGCGGCAGTTCAAGGCTCAGCGCGCCGCCATGGGCGCGCTGACCGCGTACGCCGAGGAGACGTACTCGGGACACGCTCTGGTCACCGTCTTCGACCGCCGAGAACAGGCAGAGCGGCGATTCGCCCGGCACAACGCGGACTTCCACCGGGCCGGCCTGAAGGCCCAGTACGTTTCGGGCCTGATCCCGGTGGCGATGGCCGCGGCAGGGAGCCTCACCTTCGTCGCCGTCGCCGTGGTGGGCGGGCTGCGGGTGGCCGCCGGTGCCCTCACCATCGGCACGGTCCAGGCGTGCGTACAGTACGCCCGGCTGCTGGGCCAGCCGCTCGGCCAGTCCGCCGGCACGGCCAATCTCGTGCAGTCGGCGGTGGCCTCGGCCGAGCGGGTCTTCGAACTGCTCGACGCCGAGGAGGAGCTGCCTGATCCGCGGCCGGCGGCCCTGCCCCGGCGGCCGGTGCGCGGCCACGTGGTCTTCGACCGTGTCACCTTCTCCTACGACCCCGCACGCCCCCTCATCCAGGACCTCTCCCTGACGGCCGAACCGGGCACCACGACCGCCCTGGTCGGGCCCACCGGAGCCGGCAAGAGCACCCTGGTTGACCTGCTCCTGCGCTTCCATGAGGTGCACGACGGGCGCATCCTTCTTGACGGGACGGACACCTCGCGGATGCCGCGCGGCGAACTGCGCGGGCACATCTGCACGGTCCCGCAGGACACCTGGCTGTTCACCGGGACTATCGCCGAGAACATCGCGTACGGCGGCCCGCGCGAGGTTACCCGGGAGCAGGTGGTCGCGGCGGCCCGCGCCGCCTGCCTGGACCGGCTCGTGCGCACCCTGCCGCGCGGTTACGACACGCTGATCAGCGAGCACGCCACACAGCTCAGCGCGGGAGAGAAACAGCTCATCACCATCGCCCGCGCTTTCCTGGCCGACGCCCCCGTTCTGGTCCTGGACGAGGCGACCAGCGCCCTTGACGCGCGCACCGAGGCGCTGGTCCAAGAGGCGATGCGAGAACTGCGCGCGGGACGCACGAGTCTGATCGTCGCGCACCGCCTCGCTACGGTCCGCGCCGCCGACACCGTCCTGGTGATGACGGACGGCCGTATCGTCGAACGGGGCCGGCACGCCGAACTGCTGGCCGCGGGGGGCGTCTATGCGGGCCTGTACGAGGCCGGGTTCAGTCCTTCAGGACACAGCGCACCGGAAAACGCTTGAGCCCTCCGGAGAACGTCGTCGTCAGCCGTACCGGCGGGCCCGCGACGGTGGCCGACACCATGCGGGGGAGCAGGGCGGCGAAGAACTCCTCGATCTCCAGCCGGGCCAGCGAGGCCCCGAGGCAGTGGTGTACGCCGTATCCGAAGGCGAGTTGCCGGTTCGGCGTCCGGTGCACATCGAACCGGTGGGGATCGGGGAAGACCGACTCGTCGCGGTTCGCGGACGGATAGGACAGCAGTACGGCCTCGCCCGCGCGGATCAGCACGCCGTGAAGGGAGTGGTCCACCCGCGCCGTACGCATGAACGCCTTGACGGGGGTGACCCAGCGGATCATCTCCTCGACGGCGTCGGGCAGCCGGGCCGCACCGTGGCGCAGCGCATTCAGCTGACCGGGGTGCTCGGTCAGGGCCAGCAGTCCACCGGCGACGGTGACGCTCGCCGTGTCGTGCCCGGCCATGAGGAGGATGACGAACTGCGACAGCACCTCGTGGTCGTCGAGCAGCCGTCCGTCCACCCGTGCGTTGGCGATGACCGACGCCAGATCGTCCCTGGGGCGCGCGCGTCGGTCCGCCGTCAGAGCCAGGAAGTAGGTGTAGAACTCGCGCATGGCCGCGGTGCGTTGCTCCTGTGCCATGGACCGGCGTGCCGCGGGAGTGAAGCGGCGTACCGTGGCGGCCTCGGAGTCGTCCAGCCCTAGCAGGACGAGCAGCACGCCGAGTGCGTAGACGTCCGCGACCTCGCCGACGAACTCGCAGACCTCCCCCTGCCGCCCTGCCATCCGGTCCACAACCCCCCGGGCCAGGTCCCGGATCTGTGGCCGCAACGCGGCGACGGCCTGCGGGGTGAACCTGGACACGGTGACCGCGCGCATCGCTTGGTGCTCGGGCTCGTCCAGGTACGCCAACGGGCGCAGCAGCTCCTTCCGCCCGCCTCCGGTGCCGGAGGCGACGGCTCGGGCCGGGGCCAGCATCGGCCGGGGCCCGTTCAGGAAGACATCACTGCGTCGCTCCACCTCTCGGATGTCGGCATGGCGGGTGACGGACCAGAAGGGGTGGTAGCCGGGAGCCGTCACCCAGTGGACCGGGGCCTCTCGGCGCAGCAGGTCCAGAGCCTGATGCAGACGGTCCTCGTCGGCGTAGGCGGTCGGGTCGGCGAGGGCCACGCCGGCTTCGGCGACGGACATCGGCACCGGAATTCTCCCCTGAGCGTCGAGAAGCAGCGGCCCGGACTCCTGACGTACGGAATGCGCGACCGTGACAGGTCACCTTACTATGTCAGGCCGGATGCGCCTCAGAAATGGCGACATTTCCTTTCGATACCTCTTTCGTATGCGCCACGTACATCACGTGAAGAGAATTGGGGGAACGTGCCGTCAGGGGTCCGAGAGGGGGCGGAATTCGGTGATCGTGGTCGGCTACAACGGATTCACGAGGAGCGCGGAACTCTTCGCGAAGCTGTACGAAGCCACAGGCGTGGACCGCCACCAGCTGATCGGACACGATGCCTCCGCTGCCCTCGTGGTGGACGGCGAGGTGGTGGCAGCTGTCGAGGAGGAGCGGATCAGCCGTGCCAAAAAGACCTCCGATTTTCCCGTCCACGCGATCCGCTGGTGCCTGAAGCAGGCCGGAATCGGCCTCGACGACGTCGATGTCTTCGCCTTCCCGTGGCGGTTCGCCCCGGAGGTCGTCGACCGGATGATCCGGGACATCGCGGACGGTGGAATGCCTGTCGTGGCTAAGCTCGACCAGCTCGGCCGGGTCGGGGAGCTCTACACGGGGATGCTCGGCCGGGCTGCCGTGCACGCCGACTTCATGAGGCGGATGGACTACCCGCTCGACCCGAACCGTCTCGCCTTGGTCCCGCACCACACGGCGCACCTGATGTGCGGCGCCTACCTGGCCGCCGTGCGCGACGCGGCCTTCCTGATCAGTGACGGCCGGGCCGAGACCCACTCCGCGGTCATGGGTGAGTTGCGAGGCGGCGTCATGCGCGTCTTCGAACGGGGCTCCGTCGGCATGGACGATTCCCTCGCCATGGCCTACGGAAAAATCACCCGTTACCTGGGTTTCGTCCCCAACAATGACGAATACAAGGTGATGGGGCTCGCGGCCTACGCACCCCCGCCGACCCACAATCCCCTCCTGGTGAACGCGGTACAACTGAACGAGGACGGCTCCTACCGCATATTCATCCCGGGGGATAAGGAAGTGTACTATTCCTTCTTCGACGCCCTCTTCGGAGGCGACAGCGAAAAACGCGAGGATTTCGAATTCCGAGTCAAGGTGGCCGGGCTCGCCCAGCACATGGTCGAGGCCGTGACGGCGCACCAGGTCAGGGTGCTCGGGGCGGCCACGGAGTTCGACACGCTGCTCTTCGAGGGCGGCCTCGCCCTCAACTGCGTCGCCGGCACGAAGATGCTGCAGAGATCGTCCTTCGCGGCGATAGAAGTCGGCTTCGGTGCCAGCGATCCGGGCGTGTCCATCGGCGCGGCGGTGCACGTGGCGGGCCTGCCGGAGCATTCCGCGGCCACCCGCACCCCCTATCTCGGCCCCTCGTACGACGACACGGAGATCCTTGCCGCTCTAGCCGAGCACCACGACGATGTCGAATGGGCCGAGCTGGACGTGGCGCAGCTGACCGCGCGGACGGTCGAGCTGCTGACCGGGAAGAAGGTTGTGGCCTGGTTCCAGGGGCGCACGGAGTACGGGCCACGCGCGCTGGGCAACCGCAGCATCCTCGCCGACCCGCGGTTCCCCGACATCAAGGACGTCATCAATCTCAGGGTCAAGCACCGCGAGCCGTTCCGGCCCTTTGCTCCCGTCGTGCTCGCATCCGAGGCCTCGCGCCTCTTCGACCTGGGCAAGAAGACCGTGTCCCCGTACATGACCTTCGTCTTCCCCGTACGGGCCGAGTACCGGGACCGCATCCCTGGCGCCTGTCACGTGGACGGCACCGCTCGCATCCAGACCGTCGACGACGCCGCCAACCCCGAACTCGCGGCCCTGTTGCACGCCTTCTCCGCGAGCACCGGTGTGCCGTGTCTGCTCAATACGTCGTTCAACGTCGCCGGGGAACCGATCGTCTGCTCTCCGCGGGACGCGCTGCGATGCTTCCTGAAAACGGAGATCGACCACTTGGTCATGGGCCACTTCATGGTCGCGAAGAGGAGTGGCCGGGATAGCTGAACACCGCGACCCCTGGACCGTGTTCTCCGGCTCCCGGCCCGCGCCTGCGCAACGCGACCGGCGAGACCACCTGGTTCAACGGGGCACAGTACTCCGATCACGGGCCGGGCCCCGGACTCCCGGGCGAGCCCCGCACGGTGCTCGACGGAAGCGGACGCGACACCAGGCGCCTGGCGGTCCGCGGCGCCCATTCGGTGGATGTGGGCTTCTCCCCTGTTCTGATCGGCGAGACCCGTGAGCGCTGGGGCGACGTATCCGGCGTGCGCGGGCCACCAGGGCGGGCAGGCCGCACCGTTCGGTCAGCCGGGTCATGGGGATGAGCCCGGCGTGCGCGATCAGATCGGATCATCGAACGCGTCGAACAGTTCCATGGGCTGCGGGACACTTTCACTTCACCCATCATCACAGGTCAGCGGCCACCTCTTCTTGTTACTCCGTCCACAGTCCCACCATCATGCGGTGGATCGAGGCTGAACACCGGGTGATGCAAGCTGCCCGGGATCAGGTTGTACGGTCCGGATCCCCCTGGCCGTATGGGTGTCGTCCGTGGCGAGGAGCCGCGCGTACTGCCAGGTCAGTTCGTCCAGATGGAAACGGCCTGCTCCGTCGACATGCACCAGGTGTTCCGCGAAGAGGAGGTCGAGCAGGTCAGACACCCGCCCCCGGGGCAGACCCGTCAGCTGCTCCAACGCCGACCGGTCGGCCACCGGAGCGGACAGCGATCCGAGGGCGCGGAAGCACACTTGTGCCTCGTACCCGAGCCGTCGAAAGGACAGGTCGAGTGAAGACCCCACCGACAATTCCCGGTCGCCGGTGATCGCCAGACACCCCAGGCGGTTGTCGGTCCGCAGCGCCCAGGCATGGTCCGCGATCCGGCACCGTGGGTGCATCAGCAGGTTGGTCGCGGCGATGCGCAGCGCGAGCGGCGAATGCCCGCACAGCGAGGCAAGGGCCGCGGTGGCCTGGGGCTCCGCCTCGGTACGGTCGGCACCGATGACGTGTCGGAGCAGCTGGTGTGCGTCGCCGGGTGGCAGCGGGCCGAGTTGAACCATCCCTACGTCGGCTGTCACCAGTAGGCTGCTGAGCCGGTTGCGGCTCGTGACCAGGGCGAGGGAACCGGGAGCAAGGGGCAGTAAGGACAGCGCCTGCTGCGCGGAGACAGCGTTGTCGAGGATGAGCAGACTCGGACTGCCCGACAGCTTGCTGTGATAAAGCGATGTCAACTCGGTCATACCATGGGGTATCCGGTCGGGGGGCATCCCGCGCCGGGTCAGCAGGGTGCGCAGGGCCTCGGCCGGGGAGAGGACGGGGCGGGTCGAGTAGCCTTGCAGGTCGACGATCTCCAGCCCGCCCGGGTAGCGGCCCTGGTGTCGGCGGGCCCACTCCAGGGTGAGTGCCGTCTTGCCGTGCCCGGCGGCGCCCACGATCGCGACCGCGGAGACAGAGTGCCGGGCGCCTTGCGACAGTTCCAGGATCCGGTGCAGCTCGGCTTCCCGGCCGGTGAACCCCGCAGCCGAGGACGGGAGGAACGGGACGGGCGGTGCCGCGTCGGCTGTCGTCGGGTGTCTGCTCCGCTCCGCAGACATGGTGACCGTCTGCCGCCACCGAGCACCGATCAGACCGCGCAGCCAATCCTCCGGTGTCCCGTCTGCCAGCAGGATCATTTCCTGCGCGTGCCGCAGGTCGGGACCGGGTTCCAGCCCGAGATCGGTGGCCAGCCGGGCTCTGGTCTCCTCGTAGACACCCAACGCCTCGCTCCGCCGCCCGGAGCGGTACAGCGCCCCCATGCGTAACAGGGCGATGCTCTCGTTGTGCGGGTGTTCCTGCACCAGCTGGGCCAGGTCCTCCAGCAGGCCGCTGTGCTGACCCAGCGTCAGCCTTGCCTCCGCCCGCAGAGTGACCGCCGACAAATACATGTCGTTCAGCCCCCTCCCCAGACGGTTCACCAGCTCCTGCGGCCCGTCGCTACCCAAGATGGGGCCCTGCCACTCGCCGAGGGCGCGGTCGAGGAGCGCGGTGCATTCCGCAGCGCTGGACGCGAGGTCTGCACGGCGAGCGAGAGATCGGAAACGGTGGACATCGACGCGCTGGAGATCGCCGTGCAGCGCGTACCCGGAACCCTCGGACACGATGGTCGGTTCCTGGGTGTCGGCTTTGATCCCTTGGAATAGTCCGCGCAGCCGTGAGACGTGTGCGTGGAGACTGGCCCTGGCGCTGGTCGGCACCACTTCACCGCTCCACAGCAGTTCGATCAGCCGGCGCGTCGGGACGGAGTGTCCCATGTCGAGGAGGAGCAGCCCGAGCAGCAAGCGCTCCCGCCGCCGACCGATCTTGACTGGCACACCATCTAGGCGGACGTCTATCCGCCCTAGTAGTTTGAAGTCTCCCCGGCTAAGATCCATTTGGCGATCATGGCCCGTCAAGTGATCATTCGCAAGGGCATGCACGAGCAGCCGGGGCATTTTGAACCGAAAATTAAGGGGCTCTATTCGAGGATTTAGCGAACGTATGTGCCGCAGAAATAGCCGTGGACGATGTACGGCTGTCATCGGCGGCGAAAGAGCCCGCGGGTTTCGAAGGCGTGTCGGCCGGGCCGCGGGTCCGCATGTGTATTCGGAGGGCCGCGTTTGAGGGGGAAGCTGGCCAGTTTCTTCGGGGATTCGGTTCAGGCAAGTGCGACGGCAGGAGGACAGCTCGATGCGGTCGCGGCGACCGGCGAGCATGGCACGGACCGTGCGGGCCCGGTACGCGGAGTGGCTACCTTAGGGCGTGCAGATCTTTAACTCGTAGCTTTCCGCTCGGTGGTTCGTTGGTCTGGCATGAGCGAGTTGGAGGGGCAACGGGCCGTGCTGGCAGGCAAGTTCGGGGCGATTCTGCCGCACCTCGACGAGCGGCAGCGTCGTCTGTTGATAGGGGCGGAGGCCCAGTCCCTCGGTCACGGCGGGATCAGAGCGGTCGCCCGTGCCGCCGGTGTCCGTGAGGCCACAGTGTCTGCGGGAATGCGGGAACTCGACTCCGGGAGAGGCTCCGTTGGGACGCATTCGCCGGCCCGGCGCCGGCCGTAAACGCGTCGTCGACCGGAACCCAGCCGTTCGGGAGGCACTCCTCACGCTGGTCGAGCCCGATGTCCGTAGAGATCCCATGTCGCCGCTGCGCTGGACCACCATATCCATGCGCAAGCTCGCCGAGCGGCTGACCCGGCAGGGCCACCGGATCTGCGCGGATATGGTGGGCGATCTCCTGCGCGAGGAGGGCTTCAGCCTGCAGAGCAAGGCCAAGACCCTGGAGGGCAAGCAGCACCCCGACCGGGACGCACAGTTCCACTACCTCAATGAGCAGGCCAGGGATCACCAGGACGGCAGGGATCCGGTGATCAGCGTGGACACGAAGAAGAAGGAACTGGTCGGCTCCTTCAAAAACAGCGGCCGTGAATGGGAGCCGAGAGGCGAGCCGGTGCGGGTCGACACCCCACGACTTCCCCGACGGCCAGCTGGGCAGGGCGGTGCCCTATGGCATCTACGACGTCGCCGCAAACACCGGCTGGGTCAACGTGGGCACCGACCACGACACCGGCGCGTTCGCTGTCGAGTCAATCCGGTGCTGGTGGAACGGAGCCGGGCAGGCCGCCTATCCCGCGGCTGGCCGGCTGCTGATCACCGCCGATGCGGGCGGCTCCAACGGGTATCGCACCCGCACCTGGAAGATCGAACTCGCCCGGTTCGCCACCGAGGCCCACCTGGCGCTCACCGTCTGCCACCTGCCTCCCGGCACTTCGAAGTGGAACCGGATCGAGCACCGGCTGTTCTCCCACATCACTATGAACTGGCGTGGCAGGTCCCTGACCAGCCACGAAGTCATCGCCGAGAGCATCGCCGCGACCACCACCAAAACCGGCCTGACCGTGCACGCCGAACTCGACACCAATCCCTACCCCACCGGCATTCAGATCAGTGACGACGAGATCGCTGCCCTGCACCCGGCACCGCTTCCACGGCGACTGGAACTACACCCACCACCCCCAGCATCCGCTGGACGCGACGGCGGCCAACTCCACGTCAGACCAGGCCCCGGCGAACAGGCCGCATCGCCTCACGAAGCGTTCGCTGCAGGACCCTGAACTCACTGGGATGACCCGCCAACAGCTCAGCGAGCTCATCGACGCTGACTCCCGCGCTGGAGGTTCAACGCGAGTGTGTGCTCCGCGCGCGTCGCGGTCACGAGCGTCTGGTGGCCCCCGGCACAGGCGCCAAAGCCAAGCTCACCCCAGCCGACCGGATCCTGGCAACCGCGCTCCACCTGCGTAAACTCGCCACCATGGACCTCCTCGGCCAACTCTTCGGCGCCACCGCGATGACCATCAGCCGCGCGAAACAGGAGGTCCGCCCACTCCTGGAAGCACACGGCCAACACATCAACCCCTCAACCGCCCGCTTCCGCACACCAGCCGACATCGCGACGTTCCACGCTTCCGACCCCACCCAAACCAAGGCCAAAAAGACGAGTTAAAGATCTGCACGCCCTTAGGACTCTCAACGCAATGAGCTATCGGGAATGGCTGCCTGTCAGAGAGACGTAAGGGTGGCGTGCGTGACGACTCGCGGCCGACCCGCTTGCGACGGTTACTGCGCAGGAGAACCACAGGCATGCTGTTCGGTGCCGTTCTCTGATCCCTTTGAGTAGTTCGGGACGGGGACCGGGGAGGCGGGTGGGTGCCAGGTGAGAATCCAGCTGGCGGTCAGCGCCGCCGCGCCACCTGCGAGGGCGATCGCGCCGCCTGTTCCGATACCTGCGGCCACCGCGCCGAAGCAGGCCGGCCCGACGCCCTGCAGCGTCATGCTGCCGGAGCCGAGCAGACCGAAGGCCTGGCCTTGGCCATCCTGCGGCAGGGCGTCCAGGAACGGCCGTTGCAGGCCGAGACCGTAGGCGAATCCGAAGCCGCAGAGCAGCAGCAGACAGGACGAGACGCCCACTCCGGGCTCGGCAGCGAAGCCGACCAACGGCAGTCCCATCAGCGCAATCAACGGGACTACCAGTCGCTCCCGGGTGGGCGGCCGTAGCAGTCGACCCACCAGAAGGTCACCGACAAGCATGCCGACCGGCAGACTTCCCATCAGCACCGCGTACCAGCCGGGCGCGAAGTGGCGTCCTCCCGCGTAGGCGACGAGCAGGCCTTCCGCGCCCGCTACGAAAGCGGGCGGTAGCCACTGCGCCAGCATCAGTCGTCGCACCGTGCGTCCGCGCAGTAGCAGGCCGGCACCGTGCAGGCTTGCCCGGACGGCCCCGTCATCGCCCCGAGCGCTGCCGGGTGTGCCGCCGAACTCTCCCAGCTGCAGCCGGGGTAGCCGGATGCGGATAGCGAGCGCGCAGCCGAGGTAGAGGGCGGCGCTTACCGCGAGCGCTCGGTGCGGGCCGAGTACCGCGACGACCGCACCTCCCAGCGCCAGACCGAACAATTGCGCGCCGGAGGCAGCGATGTTGTTCAGTGAACGGCCCAGTACATAGGCGTCGCCCTCCAGCGACTGCGCGACCAGCCGACTCGATGCGCCGTGAAACACCGGTGTAGCGAGGGCGACCAGCGCCACGACACTGAGGCTTGCCGCGATCGGCATCCGCACCAGGGCGAGCAGCAGGGCGGCGGCGCACGTCAAGGTGTAGCCGCCGGTGATGAGCTCGCGGGGCGGCAGTTGGTCGGCCAGTGAGCCCAGCAGCAGCGAGCCGAACAGCTGCGGGATGAAGCTGATGCCGAAGGCCAGTGCGCTCAGCAGCACGGAGCCGGTGGCCGAGAAGACCAGCACTGAGAACGTGGTGATCCGCAGCGCATCCGCAGTGATCGCGACTATGCGGGTTGAGAAGAGCAGCCGGAATCGTGGCTCGGCCAGCACCTCCCGGTAGGTGGCACGGTGGTTGCCCTGCGCGGGTTCGGCGGTTGGGGTCATGACGCTCAGCCTCGCCGTGCGCCCACACCACTCACCAATGATTCGTCGCTCGACGAATCGGAAGGGACGTCCTGCGGTAACGTCGCAGGGTGCTCCGCTTAGATGTCTCCGTCGAGGCCCTGCTGCGCAGCCGCTTCGCACTCTCCCCCGCGATGGACCTCTGTTTCCTGCTGCGCTCGCTCGCCGGCCAAGACCGGCCACTGCCGCGAGCCTGGGCCACCCGGCTCCTACCGGCCTTCGAACGGCTTCGCCGCGAGACCGAACTCAACGCCGTCCTCGCCCTGCACAGCCCCCAATCCGGACCGAACTTCGTCGCCCCGCCCCCGCGCGGCCTCAACCAGACCTGGGCAGACGACCTGGCCATGATCCGGGCCACACCGCTGGAAGCGGCCCGCCACGAATTCGTCACCACTGCAACCGGCCCGTCCGCCCGCGATCCACGCGTACGCGCAGTGCTGGACTCAACGGACGCCGTCTCCAGGATCGCCGAGGCGATGGACCAGGCGTGGCACGAGCTGCTCGCCACGGACTGGCCGCAACTGCGCGCGATCTGTGAGCGCGACGTCGTGCACCGGGTGGGGGTGATCGGCGAACACGGATGGGTCACGACCATCGAGAGCCTGCACCCGAGCATCGCCTGGCAAGCCGGCGGTATCGAGATCGTCCACTTCCCCCAAGTCGGAACAGTTCGCCTTGCCGACGACGGGCTCCTGCTGATCCCTTCGGTCTTCGTCGCGAATATCGCCGCCCACCTGGAAGACCCCTGGCCCAGGACCTTGATCTATCGTGCCCGCGGCACCGCCGCCCTGTGGGGCGAACAGGAGAGCGTCCCCCGACCGGATGCGCTGACCGCCCTGGTCGGCCGGGCCCGAGCCCGGCTGCTGTTGGCGCTGGACGCCCCGGCCAGTACCAGCCACCTCGCCCGAAGCCTCGCCATGACACCCGGTGCGGTAGGAGACCACTTGGCCATCCTGCGAGGCGCGGGACTGCTCGTCCGCGCCCGGTCCGGACGGTCGGTGCTCTACCGGCGCACCCCGCTCGGCGAGGCACTGGTCGGCGGTACGGGCTGAGGGCTGAGATCAGCACTGTTTTTTTAAGGCGCCGCCAGCAGATGACTGCGCAGCCGAGGGTGAGGAAGGCCTGGTGGATGTCGGCGCGGATTTTCCAGCGGACACGCAGTCGGCGAAACCAGCGCAGAAGTGCGAAGGCCGCTTCGACGACCCAGCGGTTCTTGCCCAGGCCGCTTCCGTGCTCGGTGCCGCGCCGGGCGATGAGCGGGCGGATGTCCAGCTCACGGACCTGACGGCGGGAGACGTTGTGGTCGTAACCGCGGTCGGCGTAGAGGATGGCCGGGCGCTGGCGGGGACGTCCGCGCTTGCCGCGGATGGGGGCGGTACGGCAGGGGCAGGAGCTGGGTGACGTCGTTGCGGTTGCCACCGGTCACGGTGGCGGCCAGGGGTATGCCGTAGACGTCGACAATGACGTGGTGCTTGCTGCCCGTCTTGCCCCGGTCCACTGGCGAGGGCCCGGTGGCGTCCCCCCTTCAGGTTCCGAAGGTGGGAGCCGTCGACGGAGGAGCGGGACAGGTCCAAGGCGTCGCCAGCTCGGAGCTCGGAGCTCGGAGCTCGGAGCTGGCGAGTAGGAGATCGCGCAACCGCTGCCACACGCCGGCCTCCTTCCAGTCGCGCAGCCGACGCCAGCAGGTCATCCCGGAGCCGAAGCCCAGCTCCTGCGGCAGGATCGCCCACCGGATCCCCGTGTACAGCACGAACAAGATCCCGCACACCTGCCGTCGGCGGCTGGACTGTCCGCACCGGCCAACTCCCAGACTCGGGTCCGTACTTCGGCTCGCGCTGCGCGGATCGCGGGGAGCGCCTTCGGCCCGGCTGCGGCGAGGGCGTCGATGAGCCGGGAGACCGTCGAGTCGGATGCCACCGGGCCGAACACGTCGGGCTCGGCCGGCAGCATGGCGACATCGGCGAGGCAGTCCCCGCCCAGAGCCGTCGCGAGCGCGATATCCAGCAGGACCTTGCCCGAGTCGTGCACCGTCCGCGGCTTGCGCCATGGCGTCAGCGCCGCGGATATCGCAGTGTCCAGGCCGGACTTGCGGACTGTCTCGACCAGCAGCACCGACCCGGCCTGTGAGACCACTCCGCTGCCACCGCCCTCGACGCGGACACGCGGGTACATCCCGATACGCTTACTCACCTGGCGAGTGCTTCTTTCCGTGCAGCCAACAGTATTCTAGACAAGTCACATCGTTGCATTTCAGAGGCAGTCTCCGCTTATTTGATCAAGAGTGGACGGGCACGCTCATGAAAGCGCGAGTTTAGATCCGTGCTTGTGCTCGTGAGCGTGCGCCAGCGAAATAGTCCCTGGTAACCCCGTTTGACTGACGGCCGATCACGGGTTGTGTTGCTTGGCCTCGGCGAAGCAGATCCAGGGCATTGCCTGATTTTGATTAGTCCGGTTCGCTGGCCTTGTGAGTGACGTGGCGTTATATCCGTTGCGCGGCAGGGGTCCGGGAACGCAGAGCAGGCACGGTGCTGGAGCAACTGGGCTCCGCGACTGCTCCTCTTACCTCACACGATGTCGCTGAACTGCGACGTTTCCTGATCCTGGCCGTCGAATCCCGCGATGCGCGAGGACTGTGGGGTTCGGCGCTCGCAGTACTGTGCGCAGCCGTCTCGGCGCTGTTGACCGGAGCTCGCTCGCTCATCGCGATCAAAGAGTGGATCACGGACGCCGGCTTCGCTGCCGATCCACTCACCGGTCTGTGACCGGTGCCGCACGCCGCGACCGTGCGTGCCTGCTGCAGCATGTGGACGGTGACGCGCTGGACGCGGCCATCAGCTCGTATCTGCAGGCCGGAACTCCCCGGCCGAGCCGGAGGCTCAGAAAAAGCCAGTACGACGGGAGATCACGGGCGACGGTAACCGGGTCTGCGGATCGCGACCCCGGGCGGTCGTGGCGATCCAACTGCTGGCGGTGATGGACCACCCGGCGTGGTCCTGGCCCAGTGGCAGGGCGCTCCCAAGAGCAACGAGATCCCCGCCTTTGCGCTGCTGCTGGGCGGCCTCGAGCTGGAGAACGCAGTGGTGATCGCCGATGCCCTGCACACCCAGCACGGTCGCGGGGCTTATCTGACCAGTCGCGGCGCGCACTACGTGGCCCTCGTGAAGAAGAACCATCCAGGTCTGTACGCCAAAGTCAGGAAGCTGCCGGGCGGGACATCCCACTCGGGCACCGCTCTCGCGAGCACGCTCAGCACCGGTGATGAGATCCGCCGGCTCAAGGTCGCCGCGTTCAGCCAACTGGACTACACCGCCGCCCGTCAGACGACCCAAGTCGTACGCTGGCGGCGCGACGTGAGCACCGGGAAAGCTGACCATTGAGCGCGTCTACCTGATCACCAGCCCGAGCGGTTTCGACGCCACCTGCACCGAGCTCACCACCTGGATCAGAGGCCACTGGGGTATCGGGAACCTCACCACGTGCGGGGCCGCACGTTCCGCGAGGCCCACTCCGAGGTCCGCCCTGACACCCCGCGCCGCGCCATGGCCTCCCTGCGCAACCCCGCCATCAGCGTGCAATGAACGTCGCCCTCCGGATACGAACGGCATACGCTTTCCGTACTCGGTTCGCAAATCTGATAGACAGTCGTCTGGTGGCTCGGATAGCTTCGAACTCGATTGCGTATGCGGACAAGGAATGGTCCGGAAATTGCGTGAACAAGTATGAGGGAATGTGGATGGCCGAGGGGGTTGGGATCATGGCGGCGCGGGGAGTGCGAATGGACCCGGACGTGATATGGCAGTCATTGACGAAGGTCTGCCGAATCACGAATCTCCTGCCCTCGAAGGCGGACCACGAACTGTTGGAGCGCGCCATTTCCGCCATTCGGGGCGACTGGCTCCCGGCGGGTTTGGGTGGAAACCAGCTCGATGCGCACACGCGCCGCTCACCTGCCCGCCAAAGCTTTTCGGCTCCGGAATTGCTGGCCGCCATTGGTGACGTCGTGGGCCAGATCGAAGGAGCACGCGGTGTTAGCTGCGCGAATACCGAACCCTCGCACACGCTGAATGTCCACAACGACGGTGACTTCTACCGGGCGAGGCAACAGGACTGCACCTACCGGGACTTCAGCCCCGGAGCGCAACGGCATCGTCTTCCTCCTGCCTCACACGCTGCATGAGGTCAGACACATCGTCCGCCTCAGTGGTGGCTATTCCGAGAGCCGGTTCGCCATCAACGGCTGGCTGCGCCGGACCAGTGCATCCTGAGGTCACGGTCCCGGAGAGGGGCCGCACGCGGGCCGAGGCGGCCGGAGCCCTTGACGCGGCGGTGCCTTTCGTCGACGCGATGCAGGCCTACGGCGCCATGGCGACCGTGTTCGGCCGGGTGACGACAGCATGGGCCGGCGGAGATATCGTCGGCACCGGAATCACCGGACGCCGTATCTCCGAACGGCGCACCGCGCGGGCGGCCGTGCTCACCGCCTTAGTAGTGGCAACGGCGCTGCTTGCCATCGCCGCAATCGATAATCTGTCCGGCTTCTTCGTCCTGACCTCCCTGGCCCGTGCCGCCGAAAGGGAGTTCAGCGTCACCCGCCAGACCACTCTCGGGCCCGTCATCGACCACGCCGGCCAGGGGAGTGCGGCAGCCGCGCAATGCGTGCTTCTGAACACCGCCACCGTCTTGGCACTGAATGAGCGCGGGCCTCGTCGCCACGCTGGTACAGGCCCGCACCGTCTACGCCCTCGCCGGTCGCCTACTCCTGCTGGCCCTGGTGGCTCCATGGCAGGGCCGAATCCGCCCAGATGCTGGCATCCGATGCCGAGCGCGGCGTGACGGGGCTTCCCGCCGCGCTCCTGCCCACAGACTGATCCGCCGCTCCCAGGCCGCGGATCACGGCAGACCTGACACCACAGCCTCATCTGTGGCTCTGAAAGGACCTGCCTGTACCACTGCACACCCCGCACCATTCCGTATTAATCAACCCATGAATAAGGGGAGTTTGTCATGACGACTCTGGAAATGCGTCTGCAGGCCTTGAATGAGGAATTGGCAAAGGCCGAGCCGAGCGCGATCCACCAAGACCTGGCGCTCACGGGTGGGGACATCCTGTCCGACGACAACCTGCCGGGCTTGTGGCAGATCCCGCCGGCCGCCTGCTGACGCAGCCGTACACCCGGGGGTGGGGGGGGGGGGCGGCCCCCCCCCCCCCCCCCCCCCCCCCCCCCCCCCCCCCGGGGGGGGGCCCGCCCCCCCCCCCCCCCACCCCCGGGATGCACCACACACCCCGAGCCCAAAGGAGTCACACGTGACGACCGCATCTCCCGAGACAACCATCGACGCTGGCGTCCTGAAGGGCGTGGACACTCTCCTCGACGGCTACGCTCAGCTCACCTCCACCGACACCCTGCTGGTCATTTACACCCCGGACTGCCGGGAACAAGCGTCTCTTCTCGTTCTCGCCGCCCGCGACCGAGGGGTGGCCACCACGGCACTCGGCATGGCTCCCATCGAGGACCCCGGCTTCCACGAGCGCCTCAAGGCCGCCCTGCCGTCCCGCGACAGCCTGACCGGCCGCCTGGTCATCATCACCATCGAACGCGACACCATGTCGCACGCCCCCATCCTGCGCCACGAGGTCGACGCCTACGGCGACCAGGTCCTGCCAATCCGCATCATCAACGGCGGCTGGGACTTCTTCCGCCTCGCCCTTGGCCCGGACCCCGCGGAACTCAGCGCCATCAATGCCGGCTTGCTCCACCGCTTTCTCGCCGCCAAGCACCTCGCGGTTACCACCAGCTCCGGCAGCGAACTCGAAATCACCCTGGACAACGACCGCTACCGCTGGCTGAGCAACCGCGGCGTCTGGCGCCCCGGCCACTTCGTCATCCTCCCCGCCGGCGAGGTCGCCACCTACCCGGCCTCGGTCACCGGCCGCCTCGTCGCCGACGGAGCATTCAACGTCAACAAGGCCGTCCAACTCGATGCACGCCTAGGTGAGAACCCGCTCACCGTCGACCTCAAGGACAGCAACGTCGTCTCCTATTCTTGTGCGGACGAGAAGATCGCCAAGCTCTTCGAACGCTGCATCCAGATCGACCATGGAAACCACGTCGGTGAACTCGGTTTCGGTACGAACACTGGCATCGACGACTTCATCGGCATGAATTCCCATATCAACGAGCGTCATCCCGGTATCCACCTCGGATTCGGCCAGCACGGTCAGCCCCTCGATGTCGTGGACTACTACGCCGACATCCATTTGGACCTCATCACCACCGACGTCACCATTCACGTCGACGGCGACCCCGTCCCCCTCACGTCCCACACGCTGGCGCCCAGCACTCTTCCGCACCCCACCAACGTGAGCGACGAGGACATCGACAGCAACTGCTGCGGTGCCCGAACTCCCCATGAGTGAACGGCGTTCCAGCTACTACGCCATCTCTTGACTTGTAGCGATGGGGCTTTTCTAGGGTCCTGGTCGTCGCGGGGAGGTAGCTCCCTCCAGGTGTGGAGGCGTGTCGGGTTCTACCCGGGTGTCCGTACCGACGGCGGTGGGCGTGGGGCGGTCTCCCGGGCCGGGCGGTGTGCTGGTGGTGGAGACGATCCGTAAGGCCGGTCTGGATCAGGCGATTTCGGTGGCATGGGGCCGTGACGCAAGCCGCGTGCGGTGCATGATCCGGGCAAGATCCTGCTGGATGTCGTGCTTGCGGTCGTGTTCGGCGGGGACTGCATGGCCGATGTGTGCATGCTGCGGGCCGAACTGGCCGTGTCCGGGCCGGTGGCCTCCGATCTGTCGGTCACGGGTGGTCGACGCGTCGGCAGCCTCGGGAACCGTGCGCTGACCGGACTGGGCCAGGCCCGCGCTCAAGTGCGCGAAACGTGTGGGCGTTGGCTGGTGACGCGGCGCTGGCGCGGCCGGGCAGGCGGTTGTGGAGCTGAACGGGGTGCTGTTGATCGCGCACTCCGAGCAGCAGGATGCGGCCGCAACCTGGAAGGAGACGTTCGGGCACCATCCGCTGATGGGATTTGTCGACCACGGCCGGGGTGGGCTCCGGGAGCCGGTGGTCGCCCTGCTGCGGCCCGGGAACCCGGGCAGCAGCAACGCTGCCGACCACATCGAGGCCGCCCAACTCGTCCTGAAGTAGCTGCCGCACAAGTACCGGCGCGGACGACGGAGGTTGATCCGCACCAACTCGGGCGGGGCACCCACGAACTCGTCGACTAGCCGTCCGCCCGCGGCCGGTGGCCGCCTTACTCGGTCGGAACGACCATCCCCACCCTATTCGCCAGACGGTCCTCAAGGTCCCGGCATCGGCCTGGTCGCGGCTGATGCGCTGATCGTGCGGAAGGGACGGTCGCACCCGGTGCCCCGTTGTGCTTGACCGACACCGACGGGATGCGGCTGACCTGCTCGCCACCAATACCGAAAACGTTCCGATCCCGGCACTGGGACTCCGGCACCGCCGGCGGGCCCGTGCCGAGGATCCATCCGCGCCGCCTGCGCCACCGGCCTACGCACTCCCCTCCACGACGCCGCACAGAACCAGATCTGGCTGGAAAGCGTCTGGACCGCCCTCGATCTGCTCGGCTGGATGCCCATGGTCGCCCTGACCGGCCAAGCCCGCCGGTTGGGTGCGTGCCGGGGTCAGGTCCCGCAGGGCGAGGTCGGCGTTCGTCGTCGCATCCCAGGTGGTGGTCTCGGTGGGGAACGTCCCGCGTTGCTTCATGCTCGAGGTGCGGACGCAGGCTTTCGCGTCCTTCTTGCTGATGTCCAGCCCGGCGCATCGTTCGTGCGGCACGTCCATGGCCTTGCTCCCTCCCGCAATGCCGGACGGTCAAGCAGTACGCCGTTCCGGGAGGGCCAGGGGGGAACAGGATTCTGACGCCTCAGCTCACGGCAACACTCCACGGTTCCCGTGGGCGGCCCTCACTACCCTGCTGACCCGCGAGCTCACCGTCATCACAGAAGCCTGGGTTGCGGCCGGGCCGAAACCCACCAGCCTCACGGCCCGGCATCAGCCCACGTCAGGGCTCACAAGGAGCACCTCGGTGCACGCCACGGGATTTACCACGACCCAGGCGGGCTCGCGACGGCGAACCACCCCGAGCTCTCCGGCCCTTAAGCTGGTTTCATATCTGGGGCAACCATCAAGAGGGGGGCGGCACAACGTGAGCGCCAGCGGAACCGGCACCGCGACCGGCACGGTCGAGCACATGCTGCGTCAGGTGACGCCGGGGCGCTACGACGCCTTCGAGGCGCTGCTGCGCGCGCTGGCAACACCGTCCGCCGGTCAGATCTGGATGCTGCTGTGGCACGGTCAGGCCGGCTCGCCCGACGCCCAGTACGGGAACATGGAGGTCGACGGCTTCTCGTACGCCCCGTGCGTCACCTCCGCCCAAGAGCTGTCGGCGAGCGGCTGGAACCGGTCCTACGAAGTGGTCGACGCGCTCGACGTGGCCCGCACCCTCTACCCCGACCACTACGGCCTGTGGCTCAACCCGCACGCGCCGGGCGGCGGTGTCGGCATCCCCTGGCTGGATCTGCGCCGCATCGCCACCGGCCTGGACCGCCAGCCGGCCGGTCCGCTGCGGCTCGGCGAGCCCGCCATCGAGATCCCGCAGTTCTACGCCCTGCTCGCGCAGAACGCGCACCGCACGCCCGCGCTGCGCTCGCTGCGCCGCGCCTGGGTGCAGCCCGCGCTCGGGGCGCCGTATCTCGCCATCGGCCTGGACGTCTACGACACCTCGCCGACCGCCGTCGACGCGGTGCGCGCGATGATGCAGCAGTCGATCGGGGCGTGCCCGGACGGGCTGCCGGTCTCGACGGTCGCGATGTCCGACGAGTACTGCCCCGTGGCGATGTGGATGCGGGCGAACGCCCGCCCCTTCTACGACCGTGAGGCCCATGCACCGGCCCCGGCGCAAGCACCCGGGGTCGGCTATGGGTATCCCGACCCGGGCGCCTTCTAGTGTTCTGAGTCGGGAATTCTGTTCATATGTGTAGGCTTGCCGCATGGCACGTACGGGGCGGCCGATGGCCGAGTTGACGCTGTCGGATGAG
>NZ_JBIVNC010000024.1:0-99116 GCF_044753385.1 Streptomyces sp. NPDC088387 | reverse complement strand
ATGGTGAAGGTTCGTCAGGCGACCACCGGCCCGACGGAGACCGGCCCGGCCACCACCGGCAAGGGTCTGCGTACCCGCGGTGTCGCCCCGAAGCGCGCTGCCGCCGATCCCGGTACCGCGGTTGAGGTCGAGGTCAAGAACCCGGCCGCTGCCCGTGAAGTCGGTGTGCAGGGTGTGCTGTTCACCGCGGCTGCGGCCGACGGCAATCTGGCACCCGCTGCTTCGGGTTCGGTGGACCTGGAGCTGGACTACACGTCCATCAAGGACACCTACGGCGGCGACTGGGGCTCCCGGCTGCGGTTGTACCGTCTGCCGGCGTGTGCGCTGACCACGCCGGAGCTGGAGAAGTGCCGTACTCGTACCGCGTTGCCGGGTGCGAACGATCCGGCGGCGAAGAAGGTGACCGGTACGACGGATCTGGCGGCTGCGCCTGCGGTGTTCGCGGCTGCGGCTGCGGCTTCCGGTCCCGGTGGCAGTCACGAGGCGACTTCGCTGTCGCCCACCGGTTCCTGGATGGCGGGTTCGTCGTCCGGTGGTTTCGCGTGGACGTATCCGGTCGAGGCGCCCGAGGTTCCCGGCGGTCCGCAGCCCGAGGTCGAACTCTCCTATTCCTCGCAGGCGGTGGACGGCCGTACGGCTTCGACGAACGCGCAGTCGTCGTGGATTGCCGAGGGCTGGGACTACGAGCCTGGTTTCATTGAGCGGCGTTACCGTTCGTGCTCGGACGACAAGGCGGTCATCAAGGACGACGACGGCACGGAGCTCAAGCCGAACAACACTGGTGACAGTGGTGACCTGTGCTGGGGTTCGGATCATGTCGTGATGTCGCTGGGCGGCAACACCACCGAACTCGTGAAGAAGGACGGCACCGAGGAGTGGCGTCCGGCGGATGACGACGGTTCGCGCCTTCAGCGTAAGTCCGGTGTGGCCAACGGGTCCAAGGACGGCGAGTACTGGGTCCTGACCACGACGGACGGTACTCAGTATCACTTCGGTCTGAACAAGCTGCCGGGCGCTCCGGAGGGCACGGTCACCAATTCGGCGCTCACGGTGCCGGTGTTCGGCAACCACCCGACCGAACCGTGTCATGCGACGGCGTTCATGGATTCGGACTGCAAGCAGGCCTACCGGTGGAACCTGGACTACGTCGTCGACCCGCTCGGCGATGCCATGACTCTGTGGTGGACGAAGTGGTCCAACTTCTACGGCCAGAACATGAAGGCCGACCAGCAGGCGTCCTACGACCGCAACTCCCAGCTCTCGCGTATCGACTACGGTCTGCGCGCCGACAAGCTGTTCGGTGTCCAGCCGGCCGGCCGGGTCGCGTTCACCCTGGCCGAACGCTGCCTCGCCACAGCCTCGTTCGACTGTGCGGAGTCCAAGCGGACCGCGGCCAACGCCAAGAACTGGCCGGACACCCCGCTGGACCAGGAGTGCGCGTCCGGTGCCAAGTGCACGGACAAGTACTCGCCGACGTTCTGGTCGACGAAGCGGCTGACGAAGATCACCACGAGTGTGCTCTCCGGTACCGCGCTGAAGACGGTCGACTCGTGGGCGCTGGAGCAGACCTACCCGGCCACGGGTGACGGGACTTCGCCGGCGCTGTGGCTGGACTCCATCACCCGCACCGGTCACGGCGCCGGTGCCACCGCCGTGATGCCGAAGGTGTCCTTCGCGGGCATCCAGATGGACAACCGGGTGGACAAGGTGGAGGGCCTGCCGCCCTTCTCCCGCCTGCGGGTGCACGCCATCGACACGGAGACCGGCGGACGTATCGGCGTCACCTACTCGCCGCGTGACTGCCAGGCCCTGGCCCCGGTGCGGATGCCGGCGTCGCCCGAGTCGAACACCATGCGCTGCTTTCCGCAGTACTGGACGCCCAAGGGCGCCCTGAACCCGGTGAAGGACTGGTTCCACAAGTATCTCGCGACCGAGGTCCGCGAGGAGGACCTGGTCACGGACAGTCCCGCCAAGGTGACGTCGTACGAGTTCCTCGGCGGCGCCGGATGGGCGTACGACGACAGCGAGTTCACCGAGAACAAGCACCGCACGTGGTCGCAGTTCCGCGGCTACGAGAAGGTCCGCACCCGTCTCGGCGGGGGCAACGATGTCAAGCAGCTCACCGAGCACCGCTACTTCCGCGGCCTGCACGGCGACAAGCTGCCCTCCGGGACCCGGACCTCCACCGTCACCACCAGTGACGGCACCGACTACGACGACCTGGGCCAGTACCAGGGCCAGTTGCTGGAACAGATCACCTACGCCTCCGACGGCGGGCCGGTCGATTCCGCGACGGTCACCACCCCCTGGGCGGTGAAGACGGCGACGCGTAAGCGGGCCGGGACCACGCCGCTGGAGGCGTGGATGACCCGTCCGGAGACCGTCCGCACCCGCGAACGTGTCAAGGGTGACACCTGGCGCACCTCCACCGAGACCACCACGTACGACAGTTACGGACTGCCGACACAGGTCGAGGACAAGAGCCCCGGCGGCAAGGTCCGCTGCTCGACGGTCAGTTACGCCCGCAACACGACGGCGTACCTGATCGAGCCGGAGTCCCGCGAGAAGACCGTCCTGGGCGCCTGCGGCACCACGGGCGGCGAAGTCGTCGAGGACACCCGCACGTTCTACGACAACCTGGCCTTCGGCGCGGCCCCCACCGAGGGACTGCCCACCGAGGTCCAGGAGCTGAACGGCAAGGGCGACGGCTACGTCACCATCGACAAGACGGAGTACGACGTCCACGGCCGCGAACTCGCGACCTGGGACGCCGACAACCGCAAGACGTGGATGGAGTACTTCCCCGCCACGGGTGCCCGTCCGACGAAGCAGATCTCGCACGACCCGCTGGAGCACACGGAGACCACGGTCTTCGACGACGTCCGCGGTCTGCCACTGACCGAGGAGGACACCAACGGCAAAAAGGCCACGATGGAGTACGACCCGCTGGGCCGGCTCCTGAAGGTCTGGGAGATCGACCGCGATCCCGCGACCGAGACACCCACCGCCACCTACGACTACACCATCCGCCGCGACGGACCCACGATCGTCACCACGCGGACACTGAAGGACAACGGCCAGTACGCCACCTCGTACGAGATCCTCGACGGCCTGCTGCGCGAGCGACAGACCCAGGACAAGGCGATCGGCGACGGCCGGATCATCAACGACACCTTCTACGACAGCGCCGGACGTGTCTCGAAGGTCAACGACGGCTACTACAACACCGCCGCACCCGAACCCAAGCTCCTCCAGGTAGGCGACAACGAGGTCCCCTCCCAGGACCGCACGACCTACGACGGCCTGGGCCAGCCCACCGCCGAGGTCACCTACTACCGCGGCACGGAGAAACTGCGCACCACCACCGAACGCGACGGGGACGTCTCCACGACGACCCCGCCCAAGGGCGACACGATCACGGCGACCTTCGAGGACGCCGAGGGCCGTGTGGAGCGGCTGCGCGAGTACACCGACGAGGCGCGTACCAAGTGGCGGGACACCGTCTACGAGTACGACGACCTCGACAACCTCCGCAAGGTCACCGCACCCGGCGGCGCCGCCACCACCTTCGAGTTCGACAAGCGCGGTCGTCAGACGGCGATGACGGACCCCGACGGCGGCCGCACCGAGCTGGTGTACGACAACGCGGACAACGTGGTCGAGACGATCGACCCGCTCAAACGGTCCCTGTTCACCACCTACGACGACGGCGGACGTCCGACCACCCTGCGCGAGGGCAGCACCACCGGCCCCAAGCGCATGGAATGGACGTACGACACTCTCGGCAAGGGCCTGCCCGTCGCGCAGATCCGCTACGAGGGCGGTCGTGAGTACCGGGAGGAGGTCACCGCATACGACGACGCCTACCGGGTGAAGAAGTCGCAGACGGTGATCCCTGCCGAGGAGACGGGCCTGGCGGGCACGTATGAGTACCAGTACTCCTACACGCCGACCGGCAACCTTGCCTGGGTGTCCGTGCCCGGCATTGGCGGACTGGTCACCGAGCCCGTTGTCTTCCGTTACAACTCCGACGATCTGCCGATCTCCATCGGCGGCACGTCCAACTACCTCACCAACGTCCAGTACTCGGCGTTCGGCGAGATCCTCCGCACGGACGCGGGTCCGGCGGGCAAGCAGGTGTACGGGTCGTACATCTACGACGAGTTCACCCGCCGCCTTCAGACATCCACTTTCGACCGCTCGATCAACCCGGGCCGCATCAACGAGACGCGGTACGGCTACGACGAGGCCGGCAACGTCACCAGGATCACCGACGCGCCCGGCGCGGCGGTGGAGGGCAGCGGCGAGAGCGACACCCAGTGCTTCGTCTACGACAAGCTCAGGCAGATGACCTCCGCCTGGACGTCGAAGACGAAGGACGAGTGCGCGGCGGCGCCGACGAAGGAGACGGTCGGGGGTCCGGAGGCGTACTGGCAGTCGTTCCAGTACGACGAGGCGGGCAACCGCAAGCAGCTCGTCGAGCACGACCCGACGGGTGACACCGCGAAGAACGTCACCCGTGACTACGTCTACGGGAAGGCGGGCGTAGGCGGCCCGAACGCACTCGCCGAGGTCAAGTCCACCGGCCCACAGGGCCAGACGCTGGCCACCTTCGGCTACGACAAGGCCGGCAACACCACCGGACGCCAGCACGGCGGCACCAACCAGACCCTCGAGTACGACATCGAGGGCCAGCTGCGCAAGGTGACCCAGCCGGTGGAGGGCGGCGACACCAAGACCACGTCGTACCTCTACGGAGCGGACGGCCAACGTCTCATCCGCACCGGAGCGGACGGCAGCCGCACGCTCTACCTCGGCGAGGCGGAGCTGACCGTCAACGCGGCCAACACCACCAAGAAGGCGGAACGCTTCTACCCGCTCCCGGACGGCTCCACGTTCGTCCGCGCGACCGGCGGCACCCGGCAACTGATGCTGGCCGACCACCACGGCACCTCCAACACAGTGGTGGACATGGCGGATCCGGCGATGCGGGTCACCCGGCGCAAGTCAATGCCGTTCGGTGAGGCACGCGGGCAGACACCCACATCCTGGCCCGGACAGCGCGGCTTCGTCGGCGGCACGGTCGACGAGGACACGGGCCTGACCCGCTTGGGTGCCCGTGACTACGACCCGGCGACGGGCCGGTTCATCCAGGTCGACCCGATGGTCGACTACGGCCAGCCGGCCACGATGAACCCGTACGCGTACAGCAACAACGCACCCGCCACCTTCTCGGACCCGTCCGGGGAGTTCTTCCCGATCCTGATCGGCATCGCGGCCCGCATCGCCATCCAGGCGGCGATCCGCGCGGCAGCCCGCCGCGCGGCGATCATCGCGGCCCGCAAGGCGGCCCAGGCGGCGGCCCGCCGCGCCGCGGCCCTCGCCCGCAAGCGCGCCATCGAGGCCGCCAAGCGTGCGGCGGCCAAGGCCCGCCGGGAAGCGGCCCGCAAGGCAGCCGCGGCCAAGCGCGCGGCGGCCAAGCGGGCAGCAGCCCGCGCGGCGGCCAAACGCGCGGCGGCCCGCAGGGCAGCAGCCCAGGCACGCGCCCGCGCGGCGCGCGCGGCGGCCCAGCGGGCAGCGGCCCGCCGTGCGGCAGCCCGCAAGGCAGCAGCCCGCCCGAAGCCGCGGGCGAAGCCCCGCTCCCAGCCGAAGCCACGACCAAAGCCGCGCCAGGTACAACGCGCGGTGAAGAAGGTCGCGAAGGAGGTCCGGGAGGAGGCCAAGGACACCGTCAAGGAAGAGGCGCAGGGTGCGGCCTGTGAAACGGCCAACAGCTTCGTCCCCGGCACCAAGGTCCTGATGGCCGACGGCTCGACCAAGCCGATCGAAAAGGTCAAACCCGGCGACAAGGTGGTGGCCACCGACCCCAAGACGGGCCGGACATCCATCCAGACAGCGGCGGCGACGATCGTCGGCAAGGGCAGCAAGGACCTCGTCCGCATCACGCTGAAGATCCACGACGGCTCCACGGCCAAGACCGACACCACCACGGTCACTGCGACGGCCGGCCACCCGTTCTGGGTGCCGTCCTTGCGGGAGTGGATCGACGCGGGCGAACTGAAGCCCGGCCAGTGGGTCCAGACGTCCTCGGGCACCTGGGTCCAGATCAGCGCCGTCAAGGCGTGGACGGCCAAGAAGGCGACAGTCCACAACCTGACCGTCACTGACGTCCACACGTACTACGTGCTGGCGGGAGAGGCGCCGGTTCTTGTCCACAACTGCGGCGTCAGCATCAAGCAGGTGAAGATGGCGCTGGGACGAGCCGGTATGAGCGTCTCGAAGTACGACATCGTGCATGTGCCGCAGATCCGCACCGCTGAAGGCATTCCCGCCTATGGCAACAGCCCCCACGACGGTTCAGGGCAGTCGAACAAGGGGCCGCGTGGGCGTCCGGTGATCCAGATCTCCGACATGGGGCTCGCCGATATGGACACGGCCGTGGCCACGATCTACCACGAGATCTACCACCACCGGATGTATCGCATTTGGCCGAACTCCATGGGCGGAAAGGAAGGCGCGGCGGAGGCATATGGCCAAGCTATGCTGAGGGTCTTCAAACGGAGGACGCGTTCGTGACTCAGGTGAAGCGCTTCATGCCTTCGGAGATCGAGACGCTCGGGCGGGAGCGGGACTTCCTGCGGGACCAGTCGGAATGGCCTTGTCCGGCATGTGGGGAAGTGGCGGTTCGCTCCTACTGCAGAGCCACGGAGCATGCGAATCGTCCAGCGGTGATCAGCTACACGTGGTGCGCTGCCTGCCGCAGGGCGGCGGGTGCGACCAGCCCGCTGCCGCCCGGGCTGACCTTCTCGGATCCGTGGCGGGACGTGGACCCCGCGGCGTGGGAGGAGTTCGACAACAGCCTTCCCAGACTCCTCGTCCGACTCGACCGACTGTGGGAGGACGGCGTGCTGCCGCAGAGCTTCAGTTGGAAGCGGCGGTAGCGCCCGCGTCGGCGCCACACTGAGAGGTCGCGATCGATGGGAGCCCCGCCGGACGACTCGGGTTCTAATGAACGCCGCAGCACCCGACGTCCGGGTGGGCGATGAAAGACAGAAGCACAGTCGGGGGGCGCCCGAACGGTAAGCGGGTGCCCCCCGAGGTCCCTAAGCCCTTTCAGCTCGGCCACCGATCGGGTGACGCCGACAGGGTGCGCAACGCACGAGGCTCCCGTGCCGTTGGGGGAGGTGTTCGAAGTCTCAACCCACAGGCACAGGAGCAGCGTTGGTTCCGTATTCTGCCGCACTCGACCTGCCGCACGCTCTGGTCGAGTGGGTAACCCTGCTCATCGTCACCCGCGAGGGTGACCGACGGTGCAAACTCCCGCCGCACCAGCGTGCGCTGGTCGGCCTGGTGTACCTGCGCCGCCAGACACCCTCGCCCAACTCGCGGCAGGCTTCGGCATCTCCGTCGGCACCGCCCACGCCTACACCGCAGCCGTCATCGCCCTGCTCGCCGACCGCGCACCCGGGCTCCTGCGGAGCCTGCGCGAAGCCGACCCCGACTACGTCCTGCTCGACGGCACCCTCGCGGAGTGCGACCGGGTAGGCGAAAGTCGCGCCGACTTCTCCCAAAAACACCGACGTCACGGCGTGAACGTGCAGGTGGTGACCGATCCAGCTGGACGACTGCTGTGGATCTCGCCCGCACTGCCCGGCCGCGCGCACGATCTGACTGCGGCCCGCACCCACCGGATCATCCGAATCTGCGAATGCCAGGGCATCCCGATCCTCGCCGACCGCGCCTACATCGGAGCCGGCCCATGGGTGACAACACCCCTCAGACGTCCACCGAGCCGCGACCTCACACCAACCCAGCGGACCGTCAACCGCACGCTGTCGGCAGCACGCGCCCCGGTCGAACGCGGCATCGCACGACTGAAGTCCTGGCGCATCTTCCGCAAAGCCCGGTGCAGTCCCAACCGCATGTCGTCAATCGCAGCCGCCATTCTCACCCTGAAGCGGCACCGCTGAAAAGGCTCACTCAGCTGATCGCCTCCTGGATCCGGGAAGCAGCTCGCGCGGGAAACTGGACGAGGGTCGACAAGTTCGCCAACCTGGCCGCCCCCTTGCAGGCGCCGGGCCTCGGCGGGGCTCTTCAGGAGATCCTTGCCGTTCACCGCCGCCCGGTAGAGGCATGACCGTGCGGAGCAACCCGGGAAGTCGCTGGGGAGGCTGCCACCGGCAACGGCGTTGTGGCCTGCCTGGGCGCGCACCAGAGCTTGCTGGAAGATCTTGACCCGGAGGTCTATCCGGAGTGGGGCGAGCTGCTGTCTGCCCTTGACTGACGGCTCAGGCGTGGGTCAGGGGCAGGAATTCCGTCCACGCCGCCACGGAAACCGTGAACTGCGGGCCACTCTTGGTTTCGAGTCGCGGATGTGGATCGCCCCGTGAGCGATATTAGTTGATCATACTGTTTGGGGTGCCTCGTACTTGCTGGCTCGCGGGGCACACCAAACTGGGTAAACAGGCTGGTAGAAGGTGGCCACATGCGTGAAGATGAACTCGAGGAGATCGAGGAGTTGTGCACTGCGGCGACTCCGGCGCCTTGGTTCGTTAGGACCTTGGACGATGACTCTGCCATGAATCTTGTGGTGGTGAGCACGACTCCCGACACTGGTGCTGCCGAGAGGTGGCCGAACTTTGATCATCGAGACATGATTGCCGCAACTTTGGTTCAACATCCGCGATACGTCGATTCTGGCGACGAACGCTGGGACGAGAACGCGGCCTTCATCGCAATGGCGCGGGAGGCTGTGCCGCGCCTTGTGGAAGAGGTTAGACGACTCCGGGCCCTGCTTGCGGGTGAGGGGAGCGGCCAATGATCGGCTATTCGGGCTTCTTAGCTAATCATGGAACCGGGGTCTGAATTCAAGAGGATCTCGTGGAGTCCTCGGTGAGATCCGGGAAACGGACGCGGTCGCCTGCCTGTTCAGGGTGGCGGAAAGGTCGGTGGACGAGGGCGCTCCCGCGTACTGGCTGTGCCGGAGGTTATCTCTCGGCTCGAAGGCTTGGCGCATGAGGCAGAGGGAACTGATAGACGCCGGCGATTTCCGAGGTGTCATAAAATGGACGTAGATGACATTCGTGCCAGCTTTCGGCAACAAATACGATGAGGTGATCGTGGAGATGCGGATGAGCCTCGGCCGGAATAAGGCCCTTCGAAAATAGGCCTCAGATCGGCAGAATCCCTAGATATTGCGCAGAAAGAAATGAGATTCGGGTGTCGTCGGATTGGAAAGTTGAGATCGTCGAGTGTGGTGACCTCGTGCAAGACGATGATGAGGTCGCTCCTCCCGACGAGGCTGAGCGTCGGTGGAATCGATATGTCGAGCTGGCTGATTCGGTGACTGGCGACGAAGGCCCAGCTGGTGTTGCAGCGATCGTTTCTTCCTTGAAGGCTGAGGAGGATTGCGGGGCCTACCAAGCAGCGCATGCAGCTTTGGGTCGCTACCCTTGTTCGGACCTCGGCCAAGGAGTGGCTGGCGCGGCCAAGGAACTTCTTTCCATTCCCCGGGACGGGAGTGGGAATATCCTTCTAATCCTGTCTCAGGCTGGTCCCGTGGCAGTGAATGTCTTCAATGAGGCTATGCATGCAGTCGATCCGGATGTGCGGGTGTCAATTCGTGAACTTGTGGAGTTCCACGAATCCGAGGAGTGGCTCTCTGAACGCAGCGCTCAGAAGGTTCTTCTGGTGCCACGGACATAGCGGGAAAGTGCGAATTCAAAAGCCCCACCGGCGGTGGTGCCGGTGGGGCCTTCGGGTGTCTTGACGGCAACGGTGACGGCAAGGTCAACGGACAGGGTTGTCATCCCCCGGTGCCGGGAGCCGCCTCCAGGGTGTCGATGGCCTGACGCTGGAGGCGGAGGCGGACGTGTGGTGGTGCGCAAGGCAAGTGAGTAGGAGGAGTCGTCCAAGGCGGTGAGGTTCTGCCAGTGCCTACGGTCAGTGCGTCCACCGTCAGTGACTTAAGTCATGAATCGTCGTGAACTCTCGGAATCGCTCGCCAAGGCCGGGTTGCGTTTGGAAGGAGTCGCCGACACGGAGGATCCGCTCATTCCGCCGACGCTTGCGACGTTTGCCGCTAGTTGCGACTCGGATGATGGTGCCTTTGGGGGCTCGGTAAGCTTGGATGACACCAGCTTGCGGGACAAGGCGAACGCTGAATGGTATCGACTGGCGCGGCAGGGTGAACTCTTGGGCGGAGTTGGCGCCAAGTTTCTGGTGGCAGTTGACTGTCTCGCCGAGGATTCTCCTCGGTGGTGGTGGGTGCGGGTCGAGTTGTTGGATGAGTGGGACATTGCTGGCAAAGGTGCGGCGTCTGGAATTCTGGGGAACGCACCCTGCCGGCCCTCATTTGTCATGCTTTCCCTGGATGGTCGAGTCATCATGAGATGCGACCTCGGGCAGGCGTCAGTCGATTTCAGCGTCGTTCCTGAAGCTCGTTACGCTCACACCCTCCGGCAACATGGGGAATGGATGGCCGGATCACCGCGTGTCGATGACTGCACCCGCGCTGCGATAGGACGCTGGCTGGGCGGACTCCCGGATCGCACTCCGTCCAGAAGTGATCAGTGAGGCCAGGGTCAGGAACTCCGTCCAGGTCGAAGCGGAGACGGTGACCCGGGGGCCTTCCTTGTGCTTGGAGTCCCGGACGTGGATCACCTTGGGACAGGAGGCGACCTCTACGCAGTCGTCACCCTGCGAGCCGCTGTAGCTGCTCTTGAACCAGGCCAGTTCGGACGTGTTCATAGCGCTCCTCGCATTCGCTCCAGCAGGCCTCTGGAGTCCTCGGGTGAGAGGGCCTGCGAGCGCAGTTTCGCATAGCGCTGTTGGAGGAGGCTCAGGGCTTTCGCGTCAGAGATGAGACGGCCGTTCTCCTGCCCCTCCGAGTACGCGAACCACCGGTTCTCAGGCGTCTCCAGGAGTCGCAGCGGTCCGTCCAGACCGGAGTGCACCGGTGACCGCAACGGCATGACCTGCACCTCCACGTTCCAGCGCCGTTCCGTCAACTCCAGGATCCGGTCCAGCAGTTCGCGTGTTACCTCCTCCCCGCCCGTATGCCGCTCTAGCACCGCCTGCTCGACGATGAAGGTGAACGCACACGGCGGCTGACGCTCCGTCGACAGGAGAGTCTGGCGTTCCAGCCGCGCGGCGACCCGCTCGTTCAGTGTCTCGGTGTCAGGGATCGGCGGCACACTCAGCGAGACGGCCCGCGCATACGCCTCCGTCTGCAACAACCCCGGCACCACCCGGCATTCATACGTGTACAGACTGATGGCCACCCGCTCCAGCCCCGCCCACTGCCGGAACCAAGCCGCCAGCCCCGGCTGCCGTACCAGATGGGCCGCCGCCTTCCGTAACGCGCCCGTGGCGCCGAGGGCCTCGTCCGCGCGCTCCACGAACGCCGCGTCCGGCATGCGCCGCCCCAACTCCACCGAGGCCACGGTGTGTTCGGAGTACCGCACACGCTCTCCGAGCGCCGCCCGGCTCAACCCCGTGTGTTCACGCAGCGCCTGGACCACCGCGCCGAACGTCCGCAGACTGTCCGACGACTCCGGTTCGCCGCCCTTGCTGATCGCATCGTTGGCCACTGTCAGCCACCTCCCGCGGACCATGGTCACGAGCTGTGACGGGTACTGTCCAGAGGGTGACCATGTACGCCGTACCCGCGTACGTGGCCGCTGACCTGGGAGAAAGGTCTACGCAGCCGCCGTGTCCGCCGCCCGCAGCGCGCCGACGACGTCCACGTCCAGCCCCTGTTCGGCCAGCGCCGCCCCCAGCCCCGTCAGGCAGCCGCGCACCGCGCCCGGCGTCGCGTCGGCGCCGTAGTGGTTGACGCGGATCATCTCCTTGGCCAGCGCGCCGCCGCCCGCCGCGAGGGGGAGTGACGGGTCGGCCGCGAGGGCCCGCGCCACCAGCTCCGAGGCGACGACTCCCGCCGGGGTCCGCAGGGTCGTCGCGACCGGTGCCGCGTCCGCCGCCTCGTATACGTACGGCTCCAGACCCCCGCCCAGCGCGAGCGCCCCCGCGCGGGTCGCCGCCGCCGACGCCCGGTGGCGGTCCATCACCGTGTCCAGGCCCTCCGCCTCGATGCGGGCCACGCACGCCTCAAGTGCCAGCATCTCCAGCTGGGCCGGCGCGTGCAGCAGCGCCTTGCGGCCGCCGTCGATCCAGCGCTCCTTCCAGTCGAGCAGAGACAGGTACGACCTGCGCGGTGCGCCCGGGTTGGCGGCCATCCGGCCCCACGCCCGCTCGCTCACCGACACCGCCGACACACCCGCCGGGCCACCCATCGCCTTCTGCGCCCCGATCACGCACAGGTCGACGCCCCACGCGTCCGGCAGTACCGGCTCCGCGCCGACCGAGGCCACGGCGTCCAGGTAGAAGAGGGCGCCGTGCCGTCGTACCACCTCGCCGATCTCCGCGACCGGGTTGGTGTTGCCGGTCGCAGCCTCCGCGTGGACCAGGGAGACGAAGTCGATCTCCGGGTGCTCGGCGAGGGCCCCGGCGATCTGCTCCGCGGTGACCGCCGTGTGGAACGGCACCGCGAGGTCGTGCACGGTCGCACCGCAGTCCCGCAGCCAGTCGCCGAACGTCTGGCCGTAGGGGCCGGTGATCACGTTCAGGGCCGTCGTGCCGGGACCGGCGGTCGCGCGGATCGCGCCCTCCAGCGGCAGCAGTGCCTCACCCTGCATGATCACCACGTCCTGCCGGGTGCCGAGCAGCCGGGCCACGCGGTCCTCGATCGCCGCGAAACGGGCGGCACTCAGCGGGGCGAGGTCGAGAAAGGGGTGGGTCACGGCGGCGCTCTTTCGGTCACGGACGGGGGTGGTTCGACGCAGTCGAGCGTAACCGGGAGTGTCCCGGCGCTCCCGCACCGGTGACTTCTTAGGCTGGGCGGCCACGTGGCCATGGGTTTGTTTTGGGTGACTCAAACCCATCCTTATAATCAGATGACTCAGTTCCCTCACTGGAGGTCTCCGTGAACACGGTCCTCGGGCGCCGCGCCCGCATTCTGGCCGCCATCACCGCGACGGCAGGTCTGGTGCTCGTGGCCGGCTGTTCGTCGGACGACGACGCCGGCAGTGGCAGCAAGACCGCCGCGGGCGGTGTCGAGCTGGTCAAGGCGGGGCAGCTGACCACCTGCACCCACCTGCCGTATCCGCCGTTCCAGTCGGAGATCGACGGCAAGGTGCAGGGCTTCGACGTCTCCCTCATCGACCTGGTCGCGAAGAACCTCGGCGTGAAGCAGGAGATCGTCGACCAGCCCTTCGAGAACTTCAAGACCGGTGGCTCCCTCAACGCCGACCAGTGCGACCTGGCCGCCGCGGGCATGACCATCACCGACGAGCGCAAGAAGAACGTCGACTTCTCCGACCCGTACTTCGACGCCACCCAGGCCGTGCTCGCCGACAAGAAGAGCGGCATCACGTCCTTCGCCGACCTCAAGGGCAAGAAGGTCGGCGCGCAGGCGCAGACCACCGGTGAGGACTACGCCAAGAGCCAGGGCCTCGACCCGGTCTCCTTCGAGTCCTCCGACGCCGTCCTCAACGGACTGCGCACCGGCCAGGTCCAGGCCGTCGTCATCGACTACCCGGTCGTCCAGGGCTGGCTCAAGGACAAGGCCAACGCCGACGCCTTCGAGGTCGCCGACCAGATCAACACCGGTGAGCAGTACGGCTTCTCGGTGAAGAAGGGCAACACCAAGCTCGTCGACGCCATCAACAAGGCCCTCGCGGACGCCAAGGCCGACGGCGAGTACAAGAAGCTCTACGAGCAGTGGATCGGCCCGTACGACGAGGCCGCCGCCTCCCCGTCGGCCTCCTCATGAGCGAGGCGAAAGTCCAGCCGAAGCGTTCGGGGCTGACCCGGACCCAGCGGCGGAGCCTCTCCCGGGGCGCCCAGTACGTCGTGTTCGTCGGCGCGCTGGTCGCCCTCGGGCTGAGTGCTGACTGGGGGCGGCTGAAGAACCAGTTCGCCCAGTGGGACATCGCCGAGCAGATGTTCCCGGACGTCATCACGCTCGCGCTGAAGAACACCGTGCTGTACACCCTGACCGGCTTCGCCGTCGGTTTGGTGCTCGGCATGGTGATCGCCCTGATGCGGCTGTCGTCCGTCGGTCCCTACCGCTGGGTCGCCGGGGTCTACATCGAGATCTTCCGTGGTCTGCCCGCCCTGCTGATCTTCATCTTCATCGGGGTGGCGGTCCCGCTCGCCTTCCCGGGCACGGAGATCCCGGGCGGCACCTACGGCAAGGTCGCGCTGGCGCTCGGCCTGGTCGCCGCCGCCTACATGGCGGAGACCATCCGCGCGGGCATCCAGGCGGTGCCCAAGGGGCAGATGGAAGCGGCGCGTTCGCTCGGCTTCTCGCCGGCCCGCGCGATGATCTCGATCATCATCCCGCAGGCGTTCCGGATCATCCTGCCGCCGCTCACCAACGAACTCGTCCTGCTCTTCAAGGACTCCTCGCTGGTGCTGTTCCTGGGTGTCACGCTGGAGGAGCGCGAACTGTCCAAGTTCGGCCGCGACCTCGCCAGCCAGACCGCCAACTCCACGCCGATCCTCGTCGCCGGCCTGTGCTATCTGCTGGTGACGATCCCGCTCGGCTTCGTCGTACGCCGCATGGAGGCGAAGGCCCAGGAGGCCGTGAAGTGAGCAACCCCCAGATCCTCGTACGGGACCTGCACAAGTCCTTCGGCGACAACCACGTGCTGCGCGGCATCGACCTGGAGATCGGCCAGGGCGAGGTCGTGTGCGTGATCGGCCCGTCCGGCTCCGGCAAGTCCACCCTGCTGCGCTGTGTGAACCTGCTGGAGGAGCCGAGCAAGGGACAGGTCTTCGTCGCCGGTACGGAGATCACGGACCCGGACGTCGACATCGACGCCGTACGGCGTGGCATCGGCATGGTCTTCCAGCAGTTCAACCTCTTCCCGCACCTCACCGTGACCGAGAACCTCACGCTGCCCCAGCGGCGGGTGCTGCGCCGGGACAAGGCGGAGGCGGCGCGGGTGGCGGCGCAGAACCTGGAACGGGTCGGCCTGTCGGAGAAGGCCGCCGCCTACCCGGCCTCCCTCTCCGGCGGCCAGCAGCAGCGGGTGGCCATCGCCCGCGCGCTGTCGATGGAACCGTCGGTCATGCTCTTCGACGAGCCGACGTCGGCACTCGACCCGGAGCTGGTCGGGGACGTGTTGGCGGTCATGCGCAGGCTCGCCGAGGAGGGCATGACGATGATGGTCGTCACCCACGAGATGACGTTCGCCCGCGAGGTCGCGGACCGGGTGGTGTTCATGGACGGCGGAGTGGTCGTCGAGGACGGCACACCGGACGACGTCATCACCAACCCCCGCCACGAACGCACCCGCCACTTCCTCTCCCGCCTCCTGGACCCGGCGATGGCCGAGGTCGAGGAGGAGACCGTCGGCGACGAGGTGGACGGTCGGGTGGGGAAGACCGACTGAAGGCCGACTGACTAGTGTGCGGTGCATGAGCGATGGCGCTGTGCTGCACGTGAAGGGCAGGGTCCTGGCCGGCCCGCAGGACGTCCGCGACGAACTGTGGGTGGTGGACGGCCGTATCTCCTACGACCGTCCCGTCACCGCCCGCGACGTGGTGACGGTGACGGGCTGGACCCTGCCCGGTCTGGTCGACGCCCACTGCCATGTCGGCCTCGACTCGCACGGCCCGGTCTCCGCGGACGTGGCCGAGAAGCAGGCGCTCACCGACCGGGAGGCGGGGGCGCTGCTGCTGCGGGACGCCGGTTCGCCCTCGGACACCCGCTGGATCGACGACCGCGAGGATCTGCCGAAGATCATCCGGGCGGGCCGACACATCGCCCGCACCCGCCGCTACATCCGCAACTACGCCTGGGAGATCGAGCCCGAGGACCTCGTCGCCTACGTCGCCCAGGAGGCCCGGCGCGGTGACGGCTGGGTGAAGCTGGTGGGCGACTGGATCGACCGGGACCTGGGCGACCTGTCGGCGTGCTGGCCGCGGGAGGCGGTGGCGGCCGGCATCGCGGAGGCCCACCGCCTGGGGGCACGGGTGACGGCCCACTGCTTCGCGGAGGACTCCCTGCGGGACCTGGTGGAGTCGGGCATCGACTGCGTCGAGCACGCGACGGGTCTGACGGACGACCTGATCCCGCTCTTCGCGTCCCGCGGGGTGGCCATCGTCCCCACGCTGATCAACATCGCCACCTTCCCCGCACTCGCCGAGGGCGGCCAGTCCCGCTTCCCCCGCTGGTCGGCCCATATGCGCCGGCTCCACGAACGCCGCTACGAGACGGTCCGCAACGCCCACGACGCCGGTATCCCGGTCTACGTCGGCACGGACGCGGGTGGGACGCTCCCGCACGGTCTGGCGGCGGCCGAGGTGGCGGAGCTGGTGACGGCCGGTATTCCGGCGGTGGAGGCGATCTCCGCGGGGACCTGGGGCGCGCGCGAGTGGCTCGGACGGCCGGGGCTGGAGGAGGGGGCCCCGGCCGACCTCGTGGTCTACGAGACGGATCCGCGCGCGGACGTACGGGTGATGGCGGATCCGCGGCGGGTGGTGCTCAACGGGCGGATCGTCGGCTGAACCGGGTGTTGGTCACCTGTCCCCGGTGAGCAGGGGCAGGGTGTCGAAGGTGTGGTGCTCCCACAGGCGCCGGGAGGCCTCCTCCGGGTAGGGCGCGGTCGCCGGCTCGGCGTCCAGGACCCGGGTCAGGCGCCGGTCGAGGTCGTAGGCCGGCCAGCCCGGCAGACCGTCGACGGCGAAGGACGTCCACGCCGAACGGATGTGCGCGGACAGGGCTTCCGCCTCGGGCGCCGACCCGACCCCGAACCACTCGTTGCCGATGCCGCTGAAGTCACCGAAGGTGAGCGGCACGTCGAGGGCGTGACAGGCGCCGAGGGCACCGCCGTTCGCCGGGGCGGCCCAGGTCAGCTCGTACAGGTGGGCCTGCCCGCCGCCGGTCAGCTGGGCCTGCGCGAGATGCAGCGTCGGCATGCGGAAGTACCAGTCGGACTGGACGAGTTCGTGCAGGGTCTCGTCGGAGGCACCTGGGTACGCGGCACGGTAGCCGGTCTCCGGCTCCGGTCCCGGCCCGAACAGCCGCAGGGTGGCGGCCGTCCGCTCGGCCGTGATCTTCCCCGACCGCCCGCTGAGCGTGACGAACAGCCGGAACTCGTCGCGGTTGTGACCGGTGATCAGCGGCACCTCGCGGCCCGCGCCCTCGGCCAGCGCCCGCCAGGGGTACTCGGGCAGGATCTCGCCGTCCACCACCGGCGCGAACGGCGTGACGGCGTACGCGACCATCCCCCAGCGGTCCACGTGCTGCCGCGTCGAAGGCATCGCCGCGGTGGCCGACTCCGTGAGCTTGTCCGGGTCCACGGCGGCGAGGGCGGCGGCGGTCGGGGCCAGACCGAGCGGTTCGACCAGGACGCCCGCGATGTCGGCGGCCAGCGCGCCGGAGAAGAAGGCGCCGGGCACACTCTGCGCGATCGCCCGGTGGAACAGGCCCTTGGCGCGGGGCATCGTCAGGAGCGCGGCGATCGAGCCGGCGCCGGCCGACTCGCCGAACACGGTGACCTGACCGGGGTCACCGCCGAACGCGGCGATGTTCTCCCGCACCCAGTGCAGCGCCGCGACCTGGTCGAGCAGACCGCGGTTGGCGGGCGCGCCGGCCAGCTGTCCGAAACCCTCCAGGCCGACGCGGTGGTTGAAGGTGACGATGACCATGTCCCGTTCGCGGGCGAGCCGGCCGCCGTCGTAGCCGGGCTCCGCCGAGGAGCCGGTCGCGTAGGCGCCGCCGTAGATCCACACCATCACCGGACGCCGGGCCGCCCTGTCCGGCGCCGGGGTCCACACGTTCACCGTCAGCCAGTCCGGTGAGCCGGCCGGCTCCACCGGCGTGCCCGGCGCCAGCGCCGTCTGCGGAGGTTTCGGGCCGAACGCGAGGGCGTCCCGTACGCCGTCCCACGGCAGCGGGGGGCGGGGCTCCGCGAACCGGTCCTCGCCGACCGGCGGCCGGCCGAACGGAATGCCGCGGAAGACGGCGAGACCGCCCTCGACGCGACCGCGTACCGCACCCGCTGAGGTCTTGGCCACGGGCGGCGGGCTGGTGTTCATGAGCGCTCCTTCAATTGCTTGTGGAAGAAGTCCACCACCCGCGGGCATTGCGGCGGGGACGCCCACGGCCGAGTCGCTGCGCGGATCACGTCCCTCATCATCACCTGTTCCATGGCCTGGAAGAAGCTGGTCAGCACACAGGAATCGCCCAGCAGGCGCGCCTTCCCAAGCCCTGACCAAGAGCTGTCAATGACGCGTCAAAGGTATGGCGAGTTCCGGACTTGACGGATCGTTACGGAGGGGGGTGGCGGGTCGTTGTGCACCCCGCGCAAACGCTGGGTGCCGCCCCGGGCGCTCGAATGAAATCTGATGCTCCGGTGAAGTTGTGGAACACCGGTGTCAGGAGAATCGAATCTGTTGACGGAAAACCCACGTTTGGGTGAAGTGACGCAGGATCGCCGTCCGTTCACTCTCAGTGCGTAATTCTTACGGGGTCCCAAGCTTGTCTCTTATGGGGGTCCCACCCTTGAACAGCTCCAGCTTCCGTATGCCCGCACGCCGCATCGCCGTCGCCGCGTGTGCCACCGCCCTGGCCGCCGGTCCCGCGGTCCTCGGCGGCGCCGGTGCCGCGCACGCCACCGAGGAGGGCCGCGCGAGCGCGCTCGTCCTGCGGACCGGCCTCGACGTGAGCCTGCTCAACAAGACCGTGAACGTCCCGCTCGCGGTCACCCTGAACGAGGTCCAGGCACCACGGTCCGCCGAGAAGACCGCGCTGACCGTCGAACTCGACGGTGTCGACGGCGGAAAGCCCTTCAGTGTCCTGAGCGCGGAGGTCGCCCAGGCGCGGGCGACCGTGGAGAACGGTACGGCGGAGGGGTCGACGCGCCTGGCCCACGCCAGACTCCACGTCCCGGGTCTGCCGCTGCTGTCCCTGATCGAGGTCGAGGACGTCACGTCCAGGGCGACCTGTGCGGCGGGGAAGAAGCCGGTCGCCGAGTCCAATGTGCTGGGGTCGGTGACGGTCCTCGGCAAGAAGGTGACGCTGACTGCGGGGGGTACGACGGAGGTCACCGTGCCGGGGGTGGGTGATGTGCGCCTCGACCTGTCCAAGCGGGAGACGACGTCGCGGACGGCGGCCGCCACCGCGCTCGAACTCAACGTGTCCGTGAACCCGTTGAAGCTGAACGTGGCGGAGGTGCGGGGGGTGGTGACGCTGGTGAAGGCGACGTGCGAGGCGCCTCCGGCGGTCGCTGCGCCGACGAAGCCGGGAGTCAAACCCCAGGGTGGTCCCGTCGAGGCCGACCTCGCCGAGACCGGGGGCAGCTCGGCGACGCCGTACATCGCGGGCGGTGCGGTGGCGCTGCTCCTGGCGGGCGGTGGCGCCTTCGCGCTGACCCGCAGAAGGAACTGACACCTGCGGCCTGGTGGCGGCATTCGCGCAGTTCCCCGCGCCCCTGATAGCCGACGGGTGCGGGCCCGGTGGGGGTGTTCGCGCAGTTCCCCGCGCCCCTGAGGGGGGAGGGGGGGCCGTCGTGCGGCTGGTGCGGGCCGGTGGGGGCTGGTCGCGCAGTTCCCCGCGCCCCTTTCGGCGCGGGTTGGGAGGCGCCTTGCCACCCGCAACCCACCCAGGGCATGAGGAACAGCCCGCACCCGACCGACGACCGGTACCCCCAGGGGCGCGGGGAACTGCGCGAATCACCCCCACGGGCCCGCGCCCGGCCAGCGACCGGCACCCCTCCAAGGGGCGCGGGGAACTGCGCGAAACGGCCCCACCGGGCCGCGCTCGGCCGGCGACCGGTAGCACGCAGGGGCGCGGGGAACTGCGCGATCGGCGCCCACCGGGCCGCGGTCGAAGGGGTTGGTTAGGGGCCCGCGGGCAGGGCGTCGTGCAGGGCCTTCAGGAACGTGTCCGTTGTGGCTCGGTCGCGCACAGCCACCCGCAGCCACTCCGCCCCCAGCCCGGGAAACGTATCCCCACGCCGGACCGCGAAGCCAAGAGCGCGCAGGCGTTCACGGACCGTCAGCGCATCCCGCATCCGGATCAGGACGAAAGGCCCCTCCGCCGGACCCACCACCCGCACCCCGGGAACCTGTGACAACCCGTCCACCAGATAACCCCGATCAACCCCCACGCGATGCGCGGCATGCCCCGCCTCGGCCACCGCCCGCGCCCCCACACACACCTCCGCCGCCACCAACGCCGGCGACGACACCGGCCACAACGGCTGCGCCCGCCCAAGCTCCGCCACCACCCCCGGCGGGCCCAGCACATAGCCGACCCGCAACCCCGCAAGCCCCCACGTCTTCGTCAGACTCCGCAGCACCACCAGCCCCGGCACATCCGTCCGCCCGGCCAGGGCCTCCCGCTCGCCGGGCACCGCGTCCATAAACGCCTCGTCCACCACCAACACTCGCCCGGGCCGGGCGAGTTCGACGATCGAGGCCGCCGGATGCAGCACGGACGTGGGATTCGTCGGATTGCCGATCACGACCAGGTCGGCATCCTCCGGCACGGCCCCCGCATCCAGCCGGAACCCGTCCTCCGCACGCAGCAGCACCCTGCGGACCTCGTGCCCGGCATCCCGCAACGCCGCCTCCGGCTCGGTGAACTGCGGATGCACCACCACCGGCCGGCTCACCCGCAACGCCCGCGCCAGCAGCACAAACGCCTCCGCCGCGCCCGCGGTCAACAGCACCCGCTCCACGGGAAGTCCGTGCCGCGACGCCACCGCCGCCCGCGCCCGCCGCCCGTCCGGATAGGCCGCGAGCCCGTCCAGCGAACCGGCGATCACCTCCCGCAACCAGACCGGCGGAGTGTCCGCACGCACGTTCACCGCCAGATCGACCAGCGCCGAACCGTCGTCGCGGACCTCCGCGTCCCCGTGATGCCCCAGGTCGGGCCCCTCAGTGCGCATGGGAAGGGGAATGGGCGTGACCGTGACCGTGATGGTGGTGACCGTCGTCGTCCGGGTGGAAGTGCGGCTGCTGCGCCAACCCCACCTTGTCCTCGAACCCCGGCATCGCGATCCGGTACACACACGTGTCGCAGTTCATCCGGAGATCCCCCCGCACCGCCTCCTCGTACCGCTCCCACACCAGGTCGAGCAGCTCCGGCTCCGGACCGATGACGTCCGCCGACACCACCTCCACCTCCGGATGCGCGGCGGCCCAGCCCTCCGTCTGGTTCCGCACCCGCACCGGCAGGATCCCGGTGAACAGGAAGTAGGGGAGTACGACGATCCTGCGCGCCCCCAGCCGCACACACCGGTCGAGACCGCTCGGCACGTCCGGCGCCGCCAGCGAGACGAACGCCGTCTCCACCCCGGCGTACCCGCGCCCCTCCCACAGCAGCCGCGCCGCCTTGTGCACCTCGGCGTTGGCGTCCGGGTCCGTCGAACCGCGCCCCACCAGGAGCACGGTCACATCGGCACGGTCCGACGGTGTACGGCCCGCGGTGCCGAGGGCCTCGTCCAGCCGCCGCTCCAGGACCGAGAGCAGCGCCGGGTGCGGGCCCAGCGGACGGCCGTACGTGTACGAGATCCCGGGGTGCCGCTCCTTCTCGCGGGCCAGCGCCGCCGGGATGTCACCCTTGGCGTGCCCGGCGGACACCAGCATCAGCGGCACCGCGGCGAACCGCCGGACACCGCGCTCCACAAGCTCGGCGACGGCCTCGCCCAGCGGCGGCGGCGACAGCTCGATGAAGCCGCCCGCGACGGGCAGTTCCGGATGGCGGCGGCCCAGCTCACGGACGAAGTCGCGGAACGCCTCTGCTCCGGCGTCGTCCCGGGTGCCGTGGCCGGCGATGAGCAGGGCGGGCGGCGGGGTGGTCACTGTTTCTCCTCAGCGGAAATCGGGTGGTACAGCAGGGCGTTGAGCGCGGCGGCGGCAACCGCCGACCCGCCCTTCTCGGACACGTTGCTCACGGCGGGCAGTCCGCTCCCGCGCAACGCGGCCTTGGACTCGGCCGCCCCGACAAAGCCGACGGGCAGCCCGACGACCAGGGCCGGGGCAGCATCCAGGGTGAGCAGTTCCTCCAGGGCGGTCGGCGCGCAGCCGATCACCCAGATCGCACCGGGGCCGACCTGCTCGAAGGCCAGCCGCATCGCGTGCGCCGAGCGCGTCAGCCCCGGACCCGACACAGCGTCCTTCAGCCGGCACACCGTCTCGCGGCGCGTGATCCCGGCCGCGACCATCTGGACATCCGTGACCACGGGCGCCCCGGCGTGCAGCGCCGCGTGCGCGGACACCAGATCGGCCTCGGCCGTCACGAGGTCGGAGGCGTACTCCAGGTCGGCGGCGGAGTGGATGACCCGCTCCACCACCGCCCTCGTGAGCGGCGGGAAGTGCGAGGTGTCGAGCCGGGCACGCAGCCGCCGGAACGACTCCTGCTCGATGGGATGAACAACGCGGTTCACCGGACTCCCTCCCGAGCGCTCTCCTGCCAGCGGTAGCCGCGCGGCGTCACCATACGACCCGAGATCTCCCTGGTCGCCGTGTTGCCGACGGTCACCACCGTCATCATGTCGACCGTCGCCGGATCGAGTGCGGCCAGGGTCGTCAGCCGGGCGGATTCGTCCGGCCGTGAGGCATTGCGCACCACACCGACCGGCGTGCCCGGCGCGCGGTGCTCGGCGAGGATGCCCAGCGCCTTCGGCAACTGCCAGTCCCGGCCCCGGCTGCGCGGGTTGTAGAACGTCACGACGATGTCCGCCTCGGCCGCGGCCCGCACCCGGCGCTCGATCACCTCCCACGGCGTGTGCAGATCGGAGAGGCTGATCGACACGTGGTCGTGCCCGAGCGGCGCCCCGAGGATCGCCCCGGCCGCGAGCGCCGCGGTGACACCGGGCACTCCGATCACGTCGATGTCGTCACTCGCCTCGGCGAGCGCGGGCGAGGCCATCGCGTACACCCCGGCGTCCCCACTCCCGATCAGCGCCACGGCCTGTCCCCTGCGCGCCTCCTCGACGGCCGTCCGGGCCCGCTCCTCCTCGGCGCCGAGTCCCGACTCCAGCACCCGCGTCCCGGGCCGCAGCAGATCCCGGACCTGATCGACGTACTGATCGAGTCCCACGAGCACGGCGGCCCGGCGGAGTTCGGCCTTCGCCCGGGGTGTCATGAGGTCCCGCGCCCCCGGTCCCAGCCCCACCACGGCCAGCCGCCCCCGCACGGGCAGCCGCACCACGGCACAGGTCACCATCGCCGACTTCCGCTTGGGCACCAGCAGTTCACCCCCGTGCACCAGGGCAGCCGCCTCGGCGACGGACGGCGTCCCCACGGCCACGAGCGGCGCGTCGGACGGATTCGGCACCTCCACGCCGGCCAACTCCCCGGCGGAGTGAGTGACAAGGGGCACACCAAGCCGCGCGGCCGCCTCGACGATCCCCACCTCATCGGCCTTCGCGTCGACGGTCGCGAGGCGAGCGACGCTACGAGGCGACAGTCCCGCCTCCCGCAGACACCCGTCAATCAGCGCGAGCACTTCGTCCACGGGCGCGTTCCTGGACGCACCAACACCAATGACAAGCGAAGGCGGTCGAAGGAGGACCTCACCGTCGCCGATGTCGAGGGCTCGATCCGTGACCCGCACGATGGCGCCGGTGCCGGGCACAGCCCCCAATGTCGGGTTCTGCTCCATGAAGGGCAACGAGGGCAGCGGCCAAGGCACTTCGACGTCCAGCTCGACGGACTCCCCGTCGAGAAACGCCCGAGTCACGCCCGCCACGTCCCCCTCACAGGGCACCCCGAGCTGATCCAACCCCAACACCCCGACGGAGTCCGTCGCCGTGGTGACGACAGCCTCCGCCCCCAACAACCCCGCCACCTCAGCGGCCAGCGCGTTCGCGCCGCCCCCGTGCCCGCCCAGCAGCGACACGGCGAACCGCCCGCCCTCGTCGACGCACACCACCCCGGGGTCGGACGCCTTGTCCACCAGCAGCGGGGCGACCAACCGCACCACCGCCCCCGTGGCCAGGAAACAGACGATCCGCTCGCACTCCGCGAACGCGGCCCGTACGGCGTCCCCGACGGGCCCCTCGTACACCCGCGTCCGCTCCGGCCACGCCGCGGCCAGCCGGTCCCGCGCCACCGCCCCCGCCGCGGTGGCGGAAATGAGCCCGATCACTGGGCAACTCCTTCACGAGTGACGGGGGTTCGAGTCCCCCACAGCAGAAAGACGGGGTTGGTGGCCGCGAGCCGGGTCACGTCCCCCGGCAGCGGGGCCAGCCGCGACGACTGCAACAGCACCCCGTCGCAGTCGAACCCGGCACCGACGAGTGCCTGACGGGCGGCCGGTACCCGGTCGAGCGCGGCCATCGCCACGACGACCGACCGGCGGGCCCGACGGGCACACGCGGTGACGACGGCGGCCAGCTCACGCCCGCCCCCGCCGATGAACACGGCGTCCGGATCGTCGAGTTGAGAGAGCGCGACCGGCGCCTCACCGTGCACCACCCGCACCTCGACACCGTGGGCGGTGGCATTGGCGCGGATCCGCTCGACACCGTCCGCGGTCTTCTCCACGGCGACGACGGCCGCCCCGAGCCGCGCGCACTCGACGGCGACGGACCCGGACCCCGCGCCGACGTCCCAGACCAGCTCACCCAGCCGGGGCCCGAGCCGGGCCAGCGCCAGCGCCCGCACCTCGAACTTGGTGATCATCGAATCCCGGTGGGTGAACTCCCGCTCGTCCAGCGCCCATCGACCGGGCCCAACGGCCGCCCCCGCCACTGTCCGTGCGGCGCCCGGCACCCGCGTCTCGTCCAGGCACAGCACCACACTCACCGCCGTACCCCAGTCGCGTCCCGCGGCCTCGGCGGCGGTCACCCGCTCCACCCGCTCGTGCTCCGGGTCGCCCAGCGCGCTCGCCACAACCAGCATCCGCCCGCCGGGCAGCGCGGCACCCAGCTCGGCGGGCCCGGCGCCCGGTCCGGTCAGGACCGCCACCTTGGGCTGCACCCGGCACACGTTCACCGCCGTCCGCAGCTCCCGTCCGTGCGCGCTGACGACGACGGCGTCGTCCCAGGTCAGCCCGAGCCGTGCGAAGGCGGTGGCGACGGACGAGACACCGGGCCGTACCTCCAGCCGCCCGGACCCGAACCGCTCGGCCAGCGCCCGCACGATCCCGAAGAACCCGGGGTCGCCCGAGGCCAGCACGGCGACCGGCCGGTCCTTGGCCACGTACTCCTCGATGGCGTCGAGCGCCGGCGCCAGCGGACCGAGGACGATCCGCTCGGCCGTCTCCGGCAGCCGTACGGCGTCCAGGTGCCGCCGCCCGCCCACCACGAGTTCCGCGCCCGCGAGGACCTCGGCGTCCAGCGGCGCCCCCGTCCCCGTACCGACGACCGTGATCACGTGCTCGCACCCCGTTCGCGCAGGGCCCGCCGGGCCGCCGGGTCGGCCTTGCGGTGACCGTGGAAGTGGCCCGGGTGGTAGAGGTGCGAGCGGGTGCCGTGGGCGTCGAGGGCGGGGCCGACGAGGAACAGCGTGTGCTTCCACAGCTTGTGCTCCTTGACCGTCTCCTCCAGCGTGCCGATCGTGCACTTCACGACCAGCTCCTCGGGCCAGGTCGCCTGGTACGCGATCACGACCGCGGTGTCCGTCGGATAGCCGCCCTCCAACAGCTCCCGCACCAGCTGCCCGCTGCGGGCGGCGGACAGGAAGATCGCCATGGTGGTGCCGTGCCGGGCGAACTCCCGTACCTCCTCGCCCGGCGGCATCGGGGTCTTGCCGCCGCCGAGCCGGGTCAGCACGACGGACTGGGCGACCTCGGGGATCGTCAGTTCGCGCTGCGCGAGCGCGGCGACCGCGGAGAACGACGAGACACCCGGCACGATCTCGGTCGCGATCCCGAGCTCCGCACACCGGTCGACCTGCTCCTGCGTGCCGCCCCACAGCGCGGGATCGCCGGAGTGGATCCGCGCCACGCGCAGCCCGTCCCGCCGGGCCCGCTCGTACACGGCCACCACGTCCTCCAGGGACATCACGGCCGAGTCGAGGATCTCCGCGCCCTCGCGCGCGTGTTGCAGAACCTCCGCCTGGACCAGGCTCGCGGCCCAGATCACCACGTCCGCGTCCGCGATGGCTCGCGCGGCACGGAACGTCAGCAGGTCGGCGGCGCCGGGGCCGGCACCGACGAAGGTCACTTTGCCGGTGGGGGCATCGGCCATGGGTTCGGATTCCTCTCGTACTGAACGGGTCATTGCGGACATCAAGGGGTGGACGTCAGGGCGAGTACGGCCGTCCGGGGCGTCGGAACCACGCGCGGGCGCCCGCTTCGGATAGCAAGGGCACATGGCGGTGTTCGTCGCGCTCGGCGCGTTCCTGATGACGCTGGCCGGCGGCTGGACGGCACAACGGGTGACGGACCGCCGTCACCTGGTGCTCGGTCTGGCCGGCGGCCTGATGCTGGGTGTGGTCGGCCTCGACCTGCTGCCCGAGGCGCTGGAGGCGGCGGGCCGCGAGGTGTTCGGCGTACCGGCCGCCCTGCTGCTCTTCGTCGCCGGTTTCCTCGTCGCTCATCTGGTGGAGCGTCTGCTGGCCGCCGCGCACGGCGGCGACGAGCACGGCGGCGACGAGCACGGCGGCGACGAGCACCGGCGCACACCCGAGGTGGGCCTCACGGCGGCCGGCGCGATGGTCGGCCACAGCGTGATGGACGGTGTGGCGATCGGCGCCGCGTTCCAGGTCGGCGAGGGCATGGGCCTGGCCGTCGCCCTGGCGGTGATCGCCCACGACTTCGCGGACGGCTTCAACACGTTCACCCTGGCGAGCCTGTACGGCAACGCCCGCCGCAAAGCCGTCGCCATGCTCGTCGCGGACGCCGTGGCCCCGGTGGTGGGCGCGGCCTCCACGCTCTTCGTGACCATCCCGCAGCCCGTACTGGGCGGCTATCTCGGCCTGTTCGGCGGCGCCCTGCTCTATCTCGCGGCGGCGGAGATCCTCCCGGAGGCCCACCACAGACACCCCGCGGGCCCGACCCTGCTCTGCACGATCGCGGGGGCCGGTTTCATCTGGCTCGTAGTCGGCATCGCGGAGTGAGCGCGGCCCTCTCCCACGGCTCACAACTTGCCACCCCGTCCGCCGTCCCGCCGCGCGGGCGCGATCAGCGTCGACAGATACGGCAGCGGACTCCCGTCCAGCTCCCCGGCAGGTCGAATCGATTCCTCGGCCAGTCCGAGAGCGGACCCCCACACGGCCCCGTCGAGCCGCCCGCTGTCCCGCAGCGCCTCCGCGACCTCGGCGGCCTGCCGCCCGAACTTGTAGGCGACCACGGTCCCGGGTCCGTTCAGAGCGTCCTTGAGCACCCCGGCCCCGGCGGTCACCGGCACCAGCGTCAGCGGCTCGGTGCCCTCGGTGAGCACGGCCCCCGACCGGGCGGCAAGGTCCTGCATGGCGGTGATGCCCGGCACGGTCTCGACGACGGTCCCCGGCACCAGTTCGGCGATGGTCTGCGCGAGATAGGTGAAGGTGGAGTACACGTTCGGGTCGCCGATGGTCGCGAAGGCCACGGAGGTGTGCGCACCGAGCAGTTCGGCGACCCGCCGCCCGGCCGCGTCCCACGCGGCCTCCCGCCGCGCCCGGTCCGTCCGCTCGTTCAGCGCGAACACGACCCGGACGACCTTCTCCTCGGGCACGTAGTGCAACACGGTCGCCTCGGCCCGCCCGCGTTCCCCGCCGTCCATCACGGGCACCACCACGACGTCCGCGCCGCGCAGCGCGTTGACGCCCTTGACGGTCACCAGCTCGGGATCACCGGGCCCGACCCCGACTCCGATCAACTTGCTGCTGCTCATGACGTCCGGCACCTCTCCACGAACCGACGGGCGACACCGGGCGCCGAAGCCCAGTGCGTGTGCAGATAACTGGCGTGCACACCACGCTGTACAAAACCCTCAAGACGCCGAGTGGGCACCCGTACCCCCCAGGCGGCCTCACCGCCCGCCCCCGGCTCGACGACGGTCCGGTGGAACTCGTGCCCGCGCATCCGGGTCCCGGCCTCGGCCAGCACACTGTCGCTCACGGCGACCGCGTCGCGATACCCGAGCGTCAGCCGCTCGGTCATCCGCGCGGAGACGTCCAGCACCCCGCACATCTCCTGCCCGTCCAACTCCCGGCACAGATACAGCAGCCCGGCACACTCGGCGGCGATGGGCGCCCCCGACCCGGCGAGCACGGAAACGGCCTTGCGCAGCGGCACATTGGCAGACAATTCACCGCCGTACACCTCGGGAAACCCACCCCCGAGAACAAGCCCCCGAGTCCCGTCGGGCAGCCCTTCGTCCCGCAACGGATCAAACACGACCACGTCGGCCCCGGCAGCGGAGAGCAACTCGGCGTGCTCGGCATAGGAGAAGGTAAAGGCGGCCCCACCCGCAACAGCCACCACGGGCTTTTTCAGCCCGTCCGGCGCTTGAGGACGAGGCCCTTCGGGCCGAAGGGGGGGTCCGGGGGCAGAGCCCCCGAGGTCGGGAACGGGAAGGGGCGGCGGGGGCGAGGAAACCACAGCCTCAGCCGCATCCCACGCGCCCCCGCCGAGCGCCGGAGCGCCCCGCGCCAACGCGAGCAGCGCCGACAGATCACACCCCTCCCGCACCTGCGAAGCCATCGCCGCAACCCCGTCCACGGCATCCCCCCGCCGCTCGGAAACCGGCACGAGCCCAAGATGCCGAGAAGGCGTCCCCACCTGGGCAACGCGCCGCAGTACCCCGAACACCGGCACCCCGGACGCGTCCAGCGCCTCCCGCAGCATCTCCTCGTGCCGATCCGAGGCGACCTTGTTGAGGATGACGCCCGACACCCGCACCTCGGGATCCCAGGACGCGAACCCGTGCACCAGCGCGGCCACGGACCGGGCCTGCGACGAGGCGTCGACGACCAGCACCACCGGCGCCCGCAGCAACTTCGCCACCTGCGCCGTCGAGGCCAGCTCCCCTTCCCCGGCGGCCCCGTCGAACAGCCCCATCACACCCTCGACGACGGCGACATCACACCCCCGCGCCCCGTGCAGGAACAACGGCCCGACCAGCTCGGTGCCACACAGATACGGGTCGAGATTCCGCCCCACCCGCCCGCTCGCGAGCGCGTGATACCCGGGATCGATGTAGTCCGGCCCCACCTTGTGCGGAGACACGGTGAGCCCCCGCGAGGCGAACGCGGCCATCAGCCCCGTGGCGACGGTGGTCTTGCCGCTGCCCGACGAGGGGGCGGCGACGACCAGCCGGGGGACGGAGGAGGTCACCACTCGATGCCCCTCTGCCCCTTCTGTCCGGCGTCCATCGGATGCTTGACCTTGGACATGTCGGTGACCAGATCGGCGTACTCGACCAGTTGGTCCGGCGCGTTCCGCCCGGTGATCACCACGTGCTGCTGACCGGGCCGGTCCCGCAGCACCGACACGACCTCGTCGACGTCGACCCACCCCCAGTGCAGGGGATAGGCGAACTCGTCCAGCACGTACAGCCGGTACGTCTCGGCGGCGAGGTCGCGCTTGACCTGCTCCCAGCCCTCGCGGGCCTTCTCCTCGTTGTCGAGCTGCGCGTCCCGCTGGACCCAGGACCAGCCCTCGCCCATCTTGTGCCAGTCGACGGTCCCGCCCTCGCCGGAGTCGCCGAGCACCCGCAGCGCCCGCTCCTCGCCGACCTTCCACTTCGCCGACTTGACGAACTGGAACACCCCGATCGGCCACCCCTGGTTCCAGGCCCGCAGCGCGAGCCCGAACGCGGCCGTCGACTTCCCCTTGCCGACGCCCGTGTGCACCACGACCAGCGGGCGGTTGCGCCGCTGACGTGTGGTGAGCCCGTCGTCCGGCACCACACTCGGCTGCCCCTGAGGCATTACGCGGCCCTCCTCTGTACGTCCTTGACCAGCCCGGCGATCGACTCGGCCCGCAACTCGTCGAGCGTCACAGCCGTCCCGCCCAGCTCGCCGGCGACCTGCCCGGCCAGCCCGAGCCGCACCGGCCCCGACTCGCAGTCCACGACGACCGACGCGACCCCGTCCGCGGCGAACAGCCGCGCCGCCCGCCCGGCCAGCACCACCGGCTCAGGACCCCCGGTGGCCCGGCCGTCCGTCACGAGCACCATCAGCGCCCGCCGGGCCGGGTCCCGCAGCCGCTCCACCCGCAGCACGTCGTGGGCCCGCAGCAGCCCGGCCGCGAGCGGCGTACGGCCACCCGTGGGCAGCGACTCCAGACGCACGGCCGCGGCGTCCACGGACGACGTCGGCGGCAGCGCGACCTCCGCGGCCGACCCGCGGAACGTCACCAGACCCACCTTGTCCCGGCGCTGATAGGCGTCGAGCAGCAGCGACAGCACGGCACCCTTCACCGCGCTCATCCGCTGCCGGGCCGCCATCGACCCGGACGCGTCGACCACGAACAGCACGAGGTTGCCCTCGCGGCCCTCCCGGGTCGCCTGCCGCAGATCGTCCCGCCGCACCACCAGCCCCCGCCCGGACCGTCCGCGCGCCCGCTGGTGCGGGGCGGCGGCCTGGATCGTCGCGGCCAGATGCAGCTTGGTCAGCGCACCGCGCGGCCGGCGCGCCCCGGTGGTCCTGCCGTGCTCGGTCCGCGCCCGCGAACGCCGCCCGGCGGCACCCTCACCGATCCCCGGCACACTCAGCACCTTCGTACGGAACGGCTCCGAGGCCCGTACGGGCGACTGCTCGCCGCCCCCGGCCGGCCGCTGCTCGCCCTCGCCCGACTCCTCGGGGCGCGCCCCGGCGTCGTCGCCGGCCTGCGGCCCGGTGTCGGGCTGTCCGCCGCCACCGCCGGGACCGCCGTCGGGCGGCCCGTCCGGATCGGGGTCGTCGTCCTGCTCGGACTCGGGGGAGCCACCGAACTCCTCCAGCGTCTCGTCGAGCTTGTCCTCGTCGAGGCCGGGCGCGTCGAAGGGGTTGCGGCGGCGCCGGTGCGGCAGCGCGAGCAGCGCGGCCTGCCGGACGTCCTCCGCCAGCACCTCCGTACGGCCCGCCCACGCGGCCAGCGCGGTCGCCGTACGGGCCATCACGATGTCGGCCCGCATCCCGTCGACCTCGAAGGCGGCACAGGTCGCCGCGATCTGCCGCAGCGCACCGTCGCCGAGCACCACCGACGGCAGCAGCGCCCGCGCGGCCACGATCCGCGCCCGTACGGCACCCTCCTCGTCCGACCAGCGCCCGGCGAAACCGTCCGGATCGTCGTCGTAGGCGAGCCTGCGGCGCACGACCTCCACCCGCTGGTCCGGCTCGCGCGAGGCCGCGACCTCGACGGTGAGACCGAACCGGTCGAGCAACTGCGGCCGCAGCTCGCCCTCTTCGGGGTTCATGGTGCCGACGAGCAGGAACCGGGCCGCGTGCCGTACGGAGACACCCTCGCGCTCCACGTACGAGGCGCCCATCGCCGCCGCGTCGAGCAGCAGGTCGACCAGGTGGTCGTGGAGGAGGTTGACCTCGTCGACGTAGAGGATCCCGCGGTGGGCGTCGGCGAGCAGGCCGGGCTCGAAGGCCTTCACCCCCTCGGCGAGGGCCCGTTCGATGTCGAGTGCGCCGACCAGGCGGTCCTCGGAGGCGCCGACGGGCAGTTCGACCATCCGGGCGGCGCGTTGTGTGCCCGGCCCGGCCTCGTGCGGGCCGTCCGGGCAGGCCGGGTCGGGGGCGGCCGGGTCGCAGGAGAAGCGGCAGCCGGCGACCACCGGCACCTGTGGCAGCAGCGCCGAAAGGGCCCGTACGGCCGTCGACTTGGCCGTGCCCTTCTCGCCGCGCACCAGCACACCGCCGACCGCCGGGGACACGGCGTTCAGCAGCAGCGCGAGCCGCAGGTCGTCCTGGCCGACAACGGCCGTGAACGGAAACGGGGTGGTCACTTCTCCTCGCCCTCCAAGTCGCCTTCGAGCTCCAGATAGGTGGCGCGCAGCCGCTCCAGCGTCTCCGCGTCCGGCTCCGCCCACAGCCCACGCTCCGCCGCCTCCAGGAGCCGCTCGGTGATGCCGCGCAGCGCCCACGGGTTGGACTGCTTCATGAAGTCCCGGTTCTCCGGGTCGAAGACGTACTCCGCGCTGAGCTTCTCGTACATCCAGTCGTCCACGACCCCGGCGGTGGCGTCGTAGCCGAAGAGGTAGTCGACCGTGGCCGCCATCTCGAAGGCGCCCTTGTAGCCGTGCCGGCGCATCGCCGCCATCCAGCGCGGGTTGACCACCCGGGCGCGGAACACCCGGTGGGTCTCCTCGCCCAGTGTGCGGGTCTTGACCTGGTCGGGGGTGGCGGAGTCGCCGACGTACGCCTCGGGGCTGGTGCCCGTCAGATGGCGGACCATGGCGACCATGCCGCCGTGGTACTGGAAGTAGTCGTCGGCGTCGACGAGGTCGTGCTCGCGGGTGTCGACGTTCTTCGCCGCGACCGCGATCCGCCTGAACGCCGTCTCCATGTCGCCGCGCGCCGCGCGCCCGTCCAGCCCGCGCCCGTAGGCGTAGCCGCCCCACACCGCGTACACCTCGGCGAGGTCCGCGTCGGAGCGCCAGTTGCGGGCGTCGATCAGCGGCAGCAGACCGGCGCCGTACGCGCCCGGCTTGGAGCCGAAGACCCGGGCGGTCGCGCGCCGCCGGTCACCGTGCTCGGCGGTGTCCTCGTCGGCGTGCGCCCGCACGTAGTTGCGGTCGGCGGGCTCGTCCAGGTCGGCCACCGTCCGTACCGCGTCGTCGATCAGTCCGACGACGTGCGGGAACGCGTCCCGGAAGAAGCCCGAGATCCGGACCGTGACATCGATGCGCGGCCGGCCCAGCTCGGCCAGGGGCACCACCTCGAAGCCGGTCACCCGGCGTGAGGCGTCGTCCCAGACGGGACGGCAGCCGAGCAGCGCGAGGATCTCCGCGATGTCGTCGCCCTGGGTGCGCATGGCGGACGTGCCCCACACGGTCAGGCCGACCGACTTCGGATACTCCCCGTTGTCGTCCAGGTAGCGCTGCACGAGCGAGTCGGCGAGCGACTGCCCGACCTCCCAACTCAGCCTGGACGGGATGGCCTTGGGGTCGACGGAGTAGAAGTTCCGGCCGGTCGGCAGGACGTTGACCAGACCGCGGGTCGGGGAGCCCGACGGGCCCGCCGGGACGTAACCGCCGCGCAACGCCCGGACGATGTGGTCCAGTTCGTCGGTGGTGCGCGCGAGCCGCGGCACGACCTCGTCGCAGGCGAACCGCAACACGGCGACGGCGTCCGGGAGTTCGGCACCGAGCACCTGACGGACGAGGGGCTCGCTCTCGGCGGTCGCCCACCCGCGCTCCTCCATGCCCTCCGCGAGTCGCCGGCACAGCTGCTCAAGGAGGTCGATCGCGTCGGCGGCCGACCGCGCCGGCCCGTCCACCAGCCCGGTCAGCTCGGCCGGCACCTTCACCGGGGCGCCCGGCTCGGCCAGCAGCTCCTTCTCGACCAGACCGAAGTGCGCGGCGAGCGACGCCCGCAGCCCCGGGAGCGCGTTCGCCTGCCCGCCCCACACCTGCGAGGCCCGCAGCACGGCGAGGACCAGGTTGACACGGGCCTCACCGACCGGACCACCGCCCAGGATGTGCAGTCCGTCGCGGATCTGCACGTCCTTGATCTCGCAGAGATAGCCGTCGATGTGCATCACGAACTCGTCGAACGCGTCGTCGTCCGGCTGGTCGTCGACATGCAGGTCGTGGTGGAGCTCGGCGGCCTTCACCAGCGTCCAGATCTGCGCGCGGACGGCCGGCGCCTTCGTCGGGTCCAGGTCCGAGACCAGCGCGTACTCGTCGAGCAGCTGCTCCAGCTTCGCCAGATCGCCGTAGGTGTCCGCACGCGCCATCGGCGGTACGAGGTGGTCGACCACGGTGGCGTGTCCGCGCCGCTTGGCCTGGGTGCCCTCGCCGGGGTCGTTGACGATGAACGGGTAGACCAGCGGCAGTTCGCCGAGCACCGCGTCCGGCGCGCAGCCGCCGCTCAGCCCGAGCCCCTTGCCGGGCAGCCACTCCAGCGTGCCGTGCTTGCCCATGTGCACCACGGCGTCCGCGCCGAAACTGTTCTCCAGCCAGCGGTAGGCCGCCAGGTAGTGGTGGGAGGGCGGCATGTCGGGGTCGTGGTAGATCGCGATCGGGTTCTCGCCGAAGCCGCGCGGCGGCTGGATCATCACCACGACGTTCCCGAACTGGAGGGACGCGAGCACGATGTCGTCCCCGTCGACGTACAGCGAGCCCGGCGGCTCGCCCCACGCCTCCAGCATGCCCTCCTTGAGCGCCGGTTCGAGCTTGTCGAACCACGCCCGGTAGTCCGCCAGCGGCACCCGCGCGGGCGCCGCGGCCAGCTGGTCCTCGGTCAGCCACTCGACGTCGTGCCCGCCCGCCTCGATGAGCCGGTGGATCAACTCGTCGCCGCCGGACGGATATCCGCTCACCCCGTACCCGGCCTCCCGCAGCGTGTCCAGGACCCGCACCGCCGACGCGGGGGTGTCCAGACCGACCGCGTTGCCGACCCGTGAGTGCTTGGTCGGGTAGGCGGTGAAGACGAGCGCGATCCGCTTCTCCGTGTTCGGCTTGTGCTTCAACCGCGCGTGTCGTACGGCGATCCCGGCCACCCGGGCGGCCCGCTCGGGGTCGGCGACATACACCGGCACGTCGTCCGGCCCCTGCTCCTTGAAGGAGAACGGCACGGTGATCAGCCGCCCGTCGAACTCCGGGATGGCGACCTGCATCGCCGCGTCCATCGGCGACAGCGCCGCGTCGGACTTGTCCCAGGCCTCCCGCGACGACGTCAGACACAGCCCCTGGAGCACCGGCACGTCGAGGTCGGCAAGCGCCCCGATGTCCCAGGCCTCCTCGTCACCGCCGGCCGACGCCTGCGAGGCGTGCGTGCCACCGGCGGCGAGCACGGTCGCGACGAGCGTGTCGGCCCGGCCGAGGATCTCGTACAGCTGCGGATCGGCGCCGCGCAGCGAACCGCAGTACACGGGAAGGGCGTTGGCGCCGCGCGCCTCGATCGCGTCGCAGAGCGTGTCGACGAAGGCGGTGTTGCCGCTCGTCTCGTGCGCCCGGTAGAAGAGCACACCGACGGTCGGCCGCCCCTCCTCGTGGGCGCGCTCGCCGTGGACGCCGAACTCGGGCATCTTCCGCGGCTCTTCGAAGCCCTCACCGGTCAGCAGCACGGTGTCGGACAGGAACCGGGCCAGCTCGGTGAGGTTCCCGGGCCCGCCCTCGACCAGATACCGCAGGGCCTCGGCGACCACCCCGGCCGGCACGGACGACTCGGCCATCAACTCGGCGTCGGGCACGGCCTCCCCGCCGAGCAGCACGGTCGGAACCCCGGCCGCCCGCAGCGCGGCCAGTCCGTCCTCCCAGGCCCGCTTCCCGCCCAGCAGCCGTACGACGGCGATGTCCGCCCCGTCGAGCAGCGCGGGCAGCTCCTCGGTCACGTGTACGCGGGTCGGGTTGCCGATCCGGTAGGGGGCGCCGGAGGCACGCGCCGCCAGCAGATCGGTGTCGGCGGTCGACAACAACAACACAGTGCCAGTGGTCATACGGGCGCTCCCGGTGGAATGAAGGGCAGTCCTTGCGGCGCGCCGGACTCGATGAGCCGCCACAGCGCGTCCGTGTCCGCGTGCTGTTCGATGAGATCGCCGAGCCGGTCGAGCTGCTCCTCGCGCAGCGCGGCGAACGTGGTGTCGGGTGCGGGCACAAAACGCCGGCCCGCGGCGGCGGCCACCTCGCGCAGGAACGCCCGCCGGAACCCGTCCGACTCCAGGGAGCCGTGCCAGTGCGTGCCCCAGGTCTGACCGACCCGGCACCCACCCAGGAACGGGGTCCCGCCCACGACATCGGCGACCCCGTGATGGATCTCGTACCCGGCGACCGGCTCCCCGAGGGCCTCGCCGACCGGCCGCGTGAGGGTCTTCTCGCGCGCGAACCGCACCCGCACCGGCAGGATCCCGAGCCCGTCGACATGACCGGCCCGGCTCTCCACGTCGTCCTCGATGTGCTCGCCGAGGAGCTGGAAGCCGCCGCAGATGCCGAGCGTCGGCAGCCCCTCGGCGGCCCGCCGTGCCAGCGCCCGCGCGAGCCCCCGGTTCCGCAGCCACTCCAGGGCCTTCACCGTGCCCCGGGTGCCGGGCACCACGACCAGGTCCGCGTCGGCCAGTTCCTCCGGCCGGTCCACGAACCGCACGACCACACCGGGTTCGGCGGCGAGCGCGTCGACGTCCGTGAAGTTCGACATCAGCGGCACGGCACAGACGGCGACCCGCAGCACGTCCTCGCCGACGGGCGGCGCGACCACGGACTCCCGGACGGTCCCGCGCAGCGAGACGCGGAGCCCGTCCTCCTCGTCGATGCCGAGCCCGTGCCGGAACGGCAGCACGCCGTAAGTGGGCCGCCCGGTGAGCCCCTTGAGCATGTCGAGCCCGGGTTCGAGTAGGGAGACGTCCCCGCGGAACTTGTTCACGAGGAACCCGGCGACCAGCTCCTGGTCCTCCGGCGACAGCAGGGCGACGGTCCCGAAGAAGGACGCGAAGACGCCACCCCGGTCGATGTCACCGACCACCAGCACGGGGAGCCGGGCGTTCCTGGCGATCCCCATGTTCACGATGTCGGTCCGCCGCAGATTGATCTCGGCCGGACTGCCGGCCCCCTCACAGATCACCGCGTCATACGTGCCCCGCAGTTCGGCAAGACAGTCGAGCACGGTCCCGAGCAACTGCTCCTGCCGCCCGCCGTGATAGCCCCGGGCAGTCATCTCCCCCACGGGCTTCCCCATGAGCACAACCTGACTGCTCCGGTCACCGCCGGGCTTCAGCAGCACGGGGTTCATCAACGCGGTCGGCTCCACCCGGCAGGCCTGCGCCTGCATGGCCTGGGCCCGCCCGATCTCGGCACCTTCCCGGGTGACGAAGGAGTTGAGCGACATGTTCTGCGCCTTGAAGGGCGCGACCCGGACCCCCCGCCGAACCAACCACCGACAGATCCCGGCGGTCACCACACTCTTCCCGGCATCAGAGGTGGTCCCGGCAACCAGCAGCCCCGTCACGCGGCACCTCCGGCGGTCTGCTCGCGCTGCGTGCTCGGCACCGGCTGTGGGCAGGCGTTGCGCAGGGCGACGGGGAGGGTGGGCACAGCCCCCAACGCCGGGTGCCGCTGCAACCGGCCCCGCAGCAGCGCAGCCCCCGCACTGACGCCGAGCGCCATCCACTGCACGCGCCGCGACAACCGCACGGCACGTTCCACGTCGGCCATGGCGACCGCCCGCCCGGAACGATTCAGCACAGGCCGCCGCTCAACCCGCCCCGCGTACGACAAGGTCCCGCCGAGCCGTACCCCCAACGCCCCCGCGAACGCCGCCTCGACAACCCCGGCATTGGGACTCGGATGCTCGGCGGCATCGGCACGCCAAGCCCGTACAGCCCCCACCCGATCCGCCCCGGCGACCACAGCGAGCACCCCGGTGAGTCGCGCCCCGGGCCACCCGGCCACATCGTCCAGCCGGGCCGAAGCCCACCCGAACCGCCGGTACTTCACCGACCGGTGCCCCACCATCGCGTCCAGCGTGTTCACGGCCCGGAACCCGAGCAGCCCCGGCACCCCACCCACGGCCCCCCACACCAACGCCCCCACCACCGCGTCGGACGTGTTCTCGGCGACGGACTCGACCACAGCGCGAGCGATCCCGTCGGCGTCGAGCGCCTGCGGATCCCGCCCGCACAGATGCGGCAACCGTGCCCGCGCCCCCTCGACGTCCCCGGCCTCCAGCGCCCGCCCGATCGCCCGGGCCTCCCGCCCGAGGGAAGTCCCGCCCACGACGGCCCAGGTGGCGGCACCGGTCAGCGCGACGGACGCGGCGGGGGAGGACCGTACAACGCGCGCGGCGACGGCACCCAGAGCCACGGCACCGCCCGCGCACACGGCGGTGTGCAGCGCACCCCACCCGCGGTGGTCGCGCCACAGCAGACGTTCCACGGCACCGGCGGCCCGCCCGAAACCGGCGACCGGATGCCCGCGGCGGGGATCGCCGAGGAGCAGGTCACCGAGGAGCCCGGCGGCGGCGCCGTACGCGAAGACGCGATCGGCACCCATCGGCTCAGCCGGCCGTGCGGTCAGGAAGTGTCCTGGTACGGAATCTCGTTCGGCAGCCGAGCATGGCGATATGTCCTCACTCAGGGTGTCCGCGCCCTGATTCGACGAGACCGGCGGTGAGAGTTCCTGGCTCCCGGGGGTTTCTTCCCCGGTGACAGTGGCGGGACCGCGCCGGATTCACACCGGCTTCCTCTTCTGCCGCCGTACATGGCCCCGGCAGTCCACCACGGGGTTGGAAGACCCGTCAACTTGCCGTTGACCTGCGAAGGGAGAGTGTGCTGAGGCCCACACCGCCCCTGTCGGAAACACCGCCGAGGGCGGGTACGGAACCATGTCCCGTACCCGCCCTCGCGGTCTGCCGCTGTGCCGCCGCCGGGCGACGATCGTGCCGCCGGGCGAGATCGTGCCGTCAGGCGACGATCAGATAGATCCCGTACGCCACCGCCGCCGCGCACGCCGCGAAGCACGCGTACGCGCCGGTGACCGCGAGCGCCGCGCCGCCGCCGGCCTGCGCGACCGCGCGCTCGCGGCGCGACAGACCCATCACGCCGAGGGTGAACAGGCCGACGAGGGCCACGGTGACCACGAGGCTGACGCCGAAGACGGAGCCGAGTGCCGCCCAGTCGATCTTCATGCTGGTGTGTCCTTGGGGGAGTGGGGAGGGGTGGGCGGGCTCAGACGCCGGCGCGTGGCGCCGCGGCGTCGGCGGAGGCGGCCGGGACGGCCGGCGCGGGCAGGGTGGCGGCCAGTTCGTCGGCCGGGCCCGCGGGCGGCGGGGTCACGGCGGCGATGGCGGCGGTGACCACGCCCGGCTCCTCGGTGCCGTTGACGTTGGTGTGGTCGACGACCTCGCGGCGGGACAGCTTCCAGATCCAGGCGCTGGAGCCGATCAGGAACGCGGCCACGAACCCGGTGCCCCAGGCCCCGAAGCCGGTCACCCACTCGGCGACCGCGCCGACCAGCGCGGCGGCCGGCAGCGTCAGGCCCCAGGCGATGAACATCCGGGTCGCCGTGGACCAGCGGACCACACCGCCCTTGCGGCCCAGGCCCGCGCCCATCACCGAACCCGAGACGGAGTGGGTGGTGGAGAGGGAGAAACCGAGGTGCGAGGAGGCCAGGATGACCGTCGCGGCGCTGGTCTGGGCGGCGAAGCCCTGCTGCGGCTGGAGATCGGTCAGGCCCTTGCCCATGGTGCGGATGATGCGCCAGCCGCCGAGGTAGGTGCCGAGCGCGATGGCCAGGCCCGCGGAGAGGATCACCCAGGTGGGAGGGTCGGAGTCGGGGGCGAGGCTGCCGCCGGCGACCAGGGCGAGGGTGATGATGCCCATCGTCTTCTGCGCGTCGTTGGTGCCGTGGGCCAGCGAGACGAGGCCCGCGGAGGCGATCTGTCCGGCCCGGTAGCCCTTGGCGGCGGCCTTGCCGTCGGCCTTCTTGCCCAGGGTGTAGGTGAGCCGGGTCGCGAGCATCGCGGCGAGGCCGGCCACGATCGGGGCGGCGATCGCCGGGATCAGCACCTTGGTGACCAGCGCGTCGCCGTGCACGGCACCGACGCCGGCCGAGGCGATGGTGGCGCCGATCAGACCGCCCATCAGGGCGTGCGACGAGGAGGACGGCAGACCCACCAGCCACGTCAGCAGGTTCCACAGGATCGCGCCGACCAGGGCGGCGAAGATGACCTCCGGCTGGATACCCGACTCGTCGACGAGCCCTTTGGAGATCGTGTTCGCGACCTCCACGGAGAGGAAAGCGCCCACGAGATTGAGGACGGCGGACATCGCCACCGCGATCTTGGGTCTCATGGCGCCGGTCGAGATGGTCGTGGCCATCGCGTTCGCTGTGTCGTGGAAACCGTTCGTGAAATCGAACGCGAGAGCAGTGACCACCACAATCGCGAGGATCAGCGAGAAGCTTTCCATTTACCCAGGCATTCGTTCGAAGGTCATCGGCCGGATGAACCTAAGTAACCCAGATGAACGACGGGTGAACTGAAGGGGGATCCGTGGTTGCCGGGGTGGGTGGTTGACGTTCCGTTTTCCCGGGACCGAACCCGGTACCGCACACACACCCCGTGTGCCGCACGGACCACACCCGCGTCGCGACCCTCCCCGGCCGCTCCGAGGACGCCCGAAGAGACTCTGGTCACTTTCCTTTGCTGGCAGGATCGCGCCATGGCTGAGCAGCGACAGGACCAGCGGGACCCACGGGACCCACGGGGCGACCGGAACGACGCGCGACGGGCAAACGAGGCGGAGGCGGAAGCCTGGGAGGCGCTGGTGGCGACGGCGCGCCGCACGGTCACCGACGGCCTGGTGGTCGGCACCTCCGGCAACGTCTCCGTCCGCGTCGACGACACCGTACTCGTCACCCCGTCGGGAGTGCCGTACGACCGCCTCCGCCCCGACGACATCACCGGCGTCGACCTGGACGGCCGACAGGTCCTCGGCACGCTCGTCCCGACCAGCGAGCTGCCCATGCACCTGGCCGTCTACCGCGCCACCGACGCGGGCGCCGTCGTGCACACCCACGCCGTCCACGCGACCGCCGTCTCGACCCTGGTCCAGGAACTCCCGACGATCCACTACATGACCGCGGCACTCGGCGGCCCCGTCCGCGTCGCCCCCTACGCGACCTACGGCACGAAGGAGCTGGCCGAGAACATGCTCCGCGCCCTCGCCGACCGCTCCGGCTGCCTCCTCCAGAACCACGGCACCGTCACCTACGGCACCACCCTCGACCAGGCCTACGACCGCACAGCCCAACTGGAATGGATGTCCCACCTCTGGCTGACCGCCTCCGCGATCCCGGACCGGACCCCCACCCTCCTGACCACCCCCCAACTAACAGAAGCAACCCAAAAAATGCACACCTACGGCCAACACCGCCCCTAGCCCCCACCCAGGGCCGCGGGAAACTGCGCATCGTTATGAGGGGCGCGGGGAACTGCGCGATCTTTTCGGCGGCCGAGGAAACGGCACATCCTCTCGGACGGCACGGCGAGCCCACCCAGGGGCGCGGGGAACTGCGCGACCAGCCACAACAAGCCCGCACCCGCACTCCACACCTTCAAAGGCAACACCTTCAAGGGCAACACCTTCAGGGGCAACGGGCCGGGCCCGAACCAACCCCGGCCACCCCTCCCACTGGCCCCAAAGAAGATCGGCCAGGACACTGGACCCGTGCGCACTGTCAAAGCGACGGCCACAGCCGTCACCGTAGCCCTGGCAGCCGGCGCGGCAAGCGTGGCCGCCGGACGGCTCGCCAGCGACGCCGCGCTCAAGGCGCCGCCCGGCCGCCCCCTGCCGACCGAGCCCCGGCTCACCGTGCACGGCACGGCCGCCGGCCAGATCACCCTCACCCGGCACCTGGCCTCGCTGCGCCCCGGCACCTACGGCCTCACCGGCGACCTCTCCCACGCCGTCGTCGGCCCCGTCCTGACCGCCGCGCCCCACTCCGCCGACACCGTCGTACGCCGCCTCGAACGCGTCACCCACGGCAACCCCGCCGCCGGCGACCACGTCTGGCTCACGCCCGGCCTCCACATCGGCGACCCCGGCACCGCCCTTGACCTGGACCACACCGACGTGGGCGTCCCCGCCGAACTCGGCGAACTCCCCGCCTGGTTCGTCCCCGCCGCCCGGGACACCTGGGTGATCGCCCTGCACGGCCTGGGCACCACCCGCGAACACACCATGAACCTCATCCGGTTCCTGCACGACCAGCGCTTCCCGGTCCTCGCCCCCGCCTACCGCGGCGACCCCGGCGCCCCCCGCTCCCCGGACGGCCTGAACCATCTCGGCCAGACCGAGTGGCGCGACGTCGACGCGGCGATCCGGTACGCCGTCCGCTACGGCGCCCGCCAGGTCGTCCTGCTCGGCTGGTCCACCGGCGCCACCATGGCCCTGCACGCCGCCACGCACTCCGCCGTACGCAACCGGGTCTCCGGCCTCGTCCTGGACTCGCCCGTGCTCAGCTGGCAGACCACGCTGAAGGCCCTCGCCACGGCCCGCCGCACCCCGGGCGCGCTGCTGCCGCTCGCGGTCCGCGCCGCCCAGGGCCGCACCGGCCTGCACACCGCCACCGGCACCGACCCGGCCGCGCCCCTCACCGCCGACCGGCTCACCGTGCCGACCCTCGTCGTCCACGGCCCCGGCGACCAGGTCGCCCCCTGGGACATCTCCCGCCGCTTCGCGGCCCGCCGCCCCGACCTGATCACCCTCCACGAGGTCGACAACGCCCCCCACGCAGCCATGTGGAACGCGGACCCCGGGACCTACGAGGAGACCCTGCGCCGCTTCCTCGTCCCCCTGATGTGAGCCGGGCCCCGCGGCAGACCTGACACACCCGCGGAGACCCGACACACCCGGGGCGGATCGCGAGGCGCCCTCCGGTAGCCGGCCGCGGCACGCCCCGAAGTGACACCGGGCCGCCAACTCCCCCCGCCCCCAACCGACTTCCCCGCACCACCCGTCCCGCACCCCCGTCTCCCGCCACCCGGTCGCGACGGTTCCGTTTAAGCCCGTACCACTGGCCTGATCGCGCCTGTTCACCGCCCTTCAGGTCCCGCCCGTTGGCCAGTCCCGTAGCCCGCCGTGACATTCCGTTTGGGTTTTCCGACCGTCAACCGGAAGACTGCACCCGTGACGTCCCGTATCCCGCGCGACTCCAGGCTTCGACTTGTCCGCCCGCGACCCCTGGCCGCCGCCCCCCGAGCGATGAACCAGCGGCGCTCGCGCCGACCCGCCCCCCGCCCCCCGGAGGGCACCCCGGCACCCGCGGAGCTGGCCAGAATGGCCCGCTCGGGGCTGGCCGGAGCCGCCCGCGTGGCCCGCTGGGCCGACACCGCGCTCAGCCCCGGGCGGGACGACGCCACCACCGACGGCATGGCGACCCTCTCCGCCCCCACCGCCGAACGGGCCGCCGCCGAGCTGGGCCTGACCCCGGCTCAGGTCAGCGCCGACTGGGACACCGCCCGCCTCGCCGGCCTCGTCGAGGTGCACGGCGACGTCGCCCGCCCCGGCTGGCGGCTGCGCGCCTGGGACCGCGACGACAGCGCCGTACTGCGCGGCTGGGTCGCCCTCTTCGACGCCTGGTCGCTCGCCCACCCCGAGCCGCGGGGCCATGAGCCCGCCGCCGTCGCCGAGGTCGTCTCGGCCATGCCCCAGGTGCTCTCCTTCCTCCAGCTCTCCGCCGGCTCCGTCCCCGTCGAACAGCTCCTGGACCTCCTCCAGCAGCGGGTCGGCGAACTCCGCACCGAGCGCTGCGAAATCCCCTACGGCCCCCAGCCGGAGCCCACCCCGCCGAGCGACGACACCGCCCTCGCCCCGCTCCTCGACTGGGCCCTGCACGCCCTCGCCTCCGTCGGCGCCCTCACCTACGGCGACGCCCAGGCCACCCTCACCCCGCTCGGCAGCTGGGCGGTCTGGGTCAAGCTGGAGCAGATCTGCGTCGCCGCGCAGAGCCCCGCCGGCAACATCGAGGCCGCCGCCGAGGACATGCTCCGCGGCTGCTCCCAGCTGCGCCCCAACGCCGCCCGCGCCGAGTACCGCGCCTGGCTCGCGGCCCGGCCCGTCGGCAGCGCCGTCACCGAACTGCTCGACGCCGCCCGCGGCGAGGACGCCCTGCTGCGCAGCCTCGCCTTCGAGGCGCTGCGGGTCGTCGGCGCCCCCGCCGAGCCCGGCGTCCGCACGGTCGTCGACGAGCCGACGCTGCGGCCCTACGCCCTGCTGTGGCTCGCCGAGCACGACGGTGCCGACCCCGAGGACGCCCACGAGGTGCTCACCCGCGAGGAGGCCACCTGGCTATGGGTGGACACCGCGGCCGCCGTCGCCGACCACGGAGAGGCCCCGCTGCTCGTCCGGCACCTGGAGTCCGCCGTACAGCCGACCGTGCCCGCGCTGCTCGACGAGGTGCGCGCCGTCGGCCACCCGCGGACCGTGCAGGTGCTGGTCGCGCTCGCCGCCGCGCACCCCGATCCGGCCCTGGCCAAGGCCGTCCGCCGCGCGGCCTTCCAGGTGCACACCGGGGGGCGCTGACCGACCGCGAGCGGACCCGGCGAGGCGCCCGGCGTCAGCCTTCTATCGCCGGCGCGTACGTGCCGAAGCTCCAGATGTTGCCCTCGATGTCCCGGGCCATGTAGTCGCGGGAGCCGTAGTCCTGGTCCGTCGGGGGCATCAGGATCTCCACGCCGTGGTCCACGGCCCGCTGGTGGTGGCCGTCGACGTCGTCCACCACGACGTACACCCCGCACGGGCCCGCGCCCTTCATCGTCGCGTCGAACAGCCCGCCGCGGCCCTTCGAACCGACCATCACCGCGCCGTTGCCCTGCACCAGCTCGGAGTGCATCACCGTGCCGTCCTCGCCCTCGTACAGCGCGAGTTCGGTGAATCCCAGTGCCTCGGTGAGCTGGCGGACCGCCGCCTTCGCGTCCGTGTACAACAGCGTCGGGTAGATGCTGGGCCGCCCGCCATTCGTGCCTGCCATGCCGATCACTCCCTTGTGAAGCCGTGCCGGGGTACTGCCGGAAAGGGCGCGATGCGCCGGATCCGACTTGGTTTTCAGTGTTGCACCCGCCACTGACAACGCCGCCCGGGCGCCGTCCGGCCTCAGCCGAAGGTGTTGCAGCGGGCCATGTCGCCGGTGCGGTAGCCCTGGTAGAACCAGTCCTGGCGCTGCTGCGACGACCCGTGCGTCCAGTTCTCCGGCGTCACGCGTCCCTGATAGCGCTCCTGAATCCGGTCGTCGCCGACCGCGGCCGCCGCGTCCAGTCCGTCCCGGATGTCCGCGTCGGTCAGGCTGGTGATCAGGGGCCGTCCCGTCGACTCGTCCTTCGTCGTGGTCGCGTGACTCGCCCACACCCCGGCGTAGCAGTCGGCCTGGAGCTCCACCTTCACGGCGTTGCTGTTCGCACCGGTCAACCCGTCCTGCGACCGGCCGAGCGTGCCCATCAGGTCCTGCACGTGATGCCCGTACTCGTGCGCGACGACGTACGCCTGCGCGAACGGTCCGCCGGTGGAGCCGAACTTCGTCCGCAGCTCCTCGAAGAAGCCGAGGTCGAGATAGACCTTGCGGTCGCCGGGGCAGTAGAACGGCCCGACTGCCGAGGTCGCCGCGCCGCACGCCGTGCCGACGCGTTCCGCGAAGAAGACGGTGGGGGAGCGGGAGTAGGTGCCGCGCCGGCGCTGGAACTCCTCGTCCCAGAAGTCCTGGACGCTGTTGACGACGGCCACCGTCCGGCAGTCGTCCTTCGTGTTGGCGTCCTGTCCGGTCCGGCAGGTCTGCTGGACCTGCGCGAGCGAGGACGCGGTGGCGGCGGGCTGCTCGTCGCCGGACGACAGGCCCAGCTGGTCCGGGCCGACGCCGAAGAACAGGCCCAGCAGCAGGGCGAGCAGGCCCGCGAGGCCGCCGCCGACGGTCGCCCTTCCGCCGGGGATGCGGCTGCCGCGGACGTCCTGCACCTCGGAGGTGTCGAGACGGGCGTCGTCGTCGAACTGCATACGGGCACCACCCTTGCGACTGCGCCGGCCTCTTCCGGCCATCCTCACCCGGCTCGGTGCTCGCGACGCCGGTCGGCGGTCCGAACGGGCGACGGCGCCTGTTCTTCGGCCGCGGGCCCGGTGGGGGCTGGTCGCGCAGTTCCCCGCGCCCCTAAAGCAGACGCGGGCCTGCGTGCCGTATGTCACGTCCGGGGTGTGGGCCGTGCGGCTCATTGCCGTCGGCCTGCGTGGACGGAGTGCCTCCCGGCACCCGCCGGGTTCTCCGGGCCGGTGTGCCGGGAAAACTGGTTGCACGGCCCCGTTAGACTGGCCCCATGGCCATTCTCCTCGTGCACTAGACGGCGCGGGTACGTCCTCGAACCGTCCGTCCCGCCACCCACCCGCCCTGGAGTCTGTCCGTGATTTCCGCCTCCGGCATCGAGCTGCGCGCCGGTGCCCGCATCCTCATCGAGTCCGCCACCTTCCGTGTCGCCAAGGGCGACCGCATCGGCCTGGTCGGCCGCAACGGCGCGGGCAAGACCACCCTCACCAAGGTGCTGGCCGGCGAGGGCCAGCCCGCGGGCGGCACCGTCACCCGCTCCGGCGAGGTCGGCTACCTCCCGCAGGACCCGCGCACCGGCGACCTCGACGTGCTCGCCCGCGACCGCATCCTGTCCGCGCGCGGCCTGGACGTACTGATCCGCAAGATGCGGGAGAACGAGCAGCGCATCGCCAACGGCAAGGGCACCACCCGCGACAAGGCGATGAAGCAGTACGAGCGCCAGGAGACGGAGTTCCTGACCAAGGGCGGGTACTCCGCGGAGGCCGAGGCCGCCACCATCGCCGCCGCGCTGAACCTGCCCGACCGGGTGCTCGGCCAGCCCCTGCACACCCTCTCCGGCGGTCAGCGCCGCCGTATCGAGCTGGCCCGGATCCTGTTCTCGGACGCCGACACCCTGCTGCTCGACGAGCCGACGAACCACCTGGACGCCGACTCGATCATCTGGCTGCGCGACTACCTGAAGACGTACCGCGGCGGCTTCATCGTGATCTCCCACGACGTCGACCTGGTCGAGACGGTCGTCAACAAGGTGTTCTACCTGGACGCCAACCGCTCCCAGATCGACGTCTACAACATGGGCTGGAAGCTCTACCAGCAGCAGCGCGAGGCCGACGAGAAGCGCCGAAAGCGCGAGCGGCAGAACGCCGAGAAGAAGGCCGCCGCACTGCACTCGCAGGCCGACAAGATGCGCGCCAAGGCCACCAAGACGGTCGCCGCGCAGAACATGGCCCGCCGCGCGGACAAGCTGCTCAGCGGTCTGGAGGCCGTCCGGCAGTCCGACAAGGTCGCCAAGCTCCGCTTCCCCGAGCCCTCGCCCTGCGGCAAGACCCCCCTCATGGCGGAGGGCCTGTCCAAGTCGTACGGCTCGCTGGAGATCTTCACCGACGTCGACCTGGCCATCGACAAGGGCTCCCGGGTCGTCATCCTCGGCCTCAACGGCGCGGGCAAGACCACCCTGCTGCGGCTCCTCGGCGGTGTCGAGAAGCCCGACACCGGCGAGGTCATCGAGGGCCACGGCCTGCGGCTCGGCTACTACGCGCAGGAGCACGAGACCCTCGACCCCGAGCGCACGGTCCTGGAGAACATGCGCTCCGCCAACCCGGACCTCGACCTGGTCGAGGTCCGCAAGACGCTGGGCTCGTTCCTGTTCTCCGGCGACGACGTCGAGAAGCCGGCCGGTGTGCTCTCCGGCGGCGAGAAGACCCGCCTCGCCCTCGCCACCCTCGTGGTGTCGTCGGCGAACGTGCTGCTCCTCGACGAGCCCACGAACAACCTCGACCCGGCCAGTCGCGAGGAGATCCTCGGCGCCCTGCGCACCTACAAGGGCGCGGTCGTCCTGGTCACCCACGACGAGGGCGCCGTCGAGGCGCTCCAGCCGGAGCGGATCATCCTGCTGCCGGACGGCGTCGAGGACCTGTGGGGCTCCGACTACGCCGACCTCGTGGCGCTCGCCTGAGCCCGGCGGACGGCCACCCGGCCGTCACCGGGGCTTGATCGAATGGATGATCCACTGAGTATGGATCATTCGGCCCATCGGTGATCCATCATCTGTGTGAGATCTCCTCGTACTGAGGTGTGTCCTACATCCATTTCCCGGCGAATCCCTTTGTCGACAAGGCCTCTCTTGTGGCGCGCGTCTGACCAGGAACTTCGCGGAAGAACCCGTTCGGCGGTATCGCTCGGATTCCATGGAATCCCTGATTCCGCTTGTGGGGATGTGCTCCTGTCGTCAAAACCATGTCCCACGGACCTTGCCGAATGGGTGGCCATGAAGCCCCGGAGGGGTGATCATGAGGAGACCAGAGCGCACTTCCCATGAGGAGGCACGGGTGGCCGAGACTCTGAAGAAGGGCAGCCGGGTAACCGGCGCCGCGCGCGACAAGCTCGCGGCAGACCTGAAGAAGAAGTACGACGCCGGTGCAAGCATCCGGGCCTTGGCCGAGGAGACCGGTCGTTCGTATGGCTTTGTGCACCGGATGCTCAGCGAGTCGGGCGTCACGCTCCGTGGGCGTGGCGGGGCGACGCGGGGCAAGAAGGCCGTCTAGGCCTCAACCCCGGGCGGCCCATCGGCTCCGATGGCGATGGTGGTCACCCGGTCGGTCGGCCGATCGGCCGGGTGGTTACTGTGCAGTCACTTATGTGTGCCCCAGTAGGGCACACACGATGACGGCACCCACCGGAGGCGTTCCATGGCTTCGCTCGACCCGGCAAACGATCCGGCAATCGACCCGGTAAGCGATCCGGCAATCGATCCGGTTTTCGACAAGGACGGTGTACGGCTCACCGTGGACGACGCGCTCGCCACGGTGACGCTCGGCAATCCGGCCAAGCGCAACGCGCAGAGCCCCGCTCTGTGGCGCGCGCTTGCCGAGGCCGGGCGGTCTCTGCCGGGCACCGTACGAGTGGTCGTGCTGCGTGCCGAGGGCAAGTCGTTCTCGGCCGGACTCGACCGGCAGGCGTTCACGCCCGAGGGCTTCGACGGGGAACCGTCGTTCATCGACCTCGCGCGTGGCACCGACGCCGAACTCGACGCGGCCATCGCCGAGTACCAGGACGGTTTCACCTGGTGGCGGCGGAGTGACCTCGTGTCGATCGCAGCCGTTCAGGGGCATGCGATCGGCGCGGGGTTCCAGCTTGCTCTCGCGTGTGACCTGCGCGTCGTCGCCGACGACGTGCAGTTCGCGATGCGCGAGACCAGCCTCGGACTCGTCCCCGACCTCACCGGCACCCACCCGCTGGTGAGCCTCGTCGGGTACGCCCGCGCGCTGGAGATCTGCGTGACCGGGCGCTTCGTCCAGGCCGACGAGGCCCAGCGCATCGGCCTCGCCAACCTCGCCGTGCCCGCCGACCAGCTCGACGGCGCCGTACAGGACCTCACCGCCGCACTGCTGGCCGCGCCCCGCGACGCCGTCGTCGAGACCAAGGCGCTGCTGCTCGGTGTACCCGGCCGGACCTACGAGGAGCAGCGCGCCGCCGAGCGCCAGGCACAGGCCCGCCGCCTGCGCGACCTCGCGGGACTCGGCGACTAGGACCGGGACTCGGCGACTAGGACGGGCCCACCGCCGTCACCAGCACCGCCACCGAGGGGCGGCCGGACAGCCGGCCCACCTTCGTGCGGACCGCGCGGGCCACGTCCAGCGTCCGGTGGTCCGCGTCGACGGCGATCTCCACACGCACATGACGGCGCGGCACGGCCGTGCCGTCGCCGGCGCCGTCCTCGATGTGCACCGCACGGCCCAGACCATCGAGGGCACCGGTCAGCCGGCTCACCCCGGGGACACCGAGCACGGCGCCGGCGACCCGCTCCTCGTCGGTGGCCGAGGCGGTCGACGGCGGTACGCCGCCGGAGACCGGCTCCTGCTCCGAGTGGGCCAACGTGTGCTCCCGACTTGCCGGGGCCCGTCCCGGGCGTGTCGACGTCGGCTCCGGACCGGCCGTCGCGTCCGCCTCCAGCAACCCGGTCACCCGCAGGTCCACCTCGTCCACCGTCAGCCCGAGCCGCCGCGTCGCCGCCTCGGCCAGCGCGTCGCGCAGCCGCGACGCCGTCGCCGGGAGGGGTTCGGCCGCCGTCGCCGAGAAGTCGGCCGTCACCCGCAGTGGCCCCGGAGGCAGCGCGCTCGGCGGGGCCGGTACGGCCGCCTCGTGCGTCGGGGCCGCCTCGGCCGGCGCGATCCGCAGCGCCCCGAGCCGCACCCCGGGCACCGCGTCCGCCGCCCGCCGCAACACGGTCGCGGCCGCCGCCTCCGCGATCCACACGCCGTCCCGCGCACCGCCCAGCGGCAGCAGTCTGCCCAGGCCCAGCCGGTGCCGTACTTCCCGCGTCCATTGGTCCGCCGTCATTGCTCCAGCCTGCCGCATTCCCGGCGCGCTGCCGGGCAACCCCACTTACGGTGGTCGAAGGGGCGACGAGCGAAAGGGACGCAGGGCGATGACCGATACGACGGACCGCAACCGGACCCAGGGCGCCGACGGCGAGAGCGAGACGCCCGTACAGACGCGCAAGACCACCAAGCGTGGTGGCGGTGACCCCGCGGGCCGCGGCCGGACCACCATCGCCGACGGAGTCGTGGAGAAGATCGCCGGACTCGCCGCGCGGGACGTCATCGGCGTACACGCCATGGGCAGCGGCCTGAGCCGCACGTTCGGCGCCGTGCGCGACCGGGTGCCCGGCGGTTCGAAGGCGGTGACACGCGGGGTGAAGGCCGAGGTCGGCGAGGTGCAGACCGCGCTGGACCTGGAGATCGTCGTCGACTACGGCGTGTCGATCGCCGACGTCGCGAAGGACGTCCGCGAGAACGTCGTCGCGGCGGTCGAGCGGATGACCGGCCTGGAGGTCGTCGAGGTCAACATCGCGGTCAGCGACGTGAAGCTGCCCGACGAGGAGGACGACGAGCCGGAGCCCCGGATCCAGTGACCCGGCGACCGTACGAACGCACCGCTGAGGGGAGCGCACGATGAGCATGGCCGTGGTCGGAATGATCGCGGGGATGGCGCTGGGGTTCGCCGGGTACTTCGGTGGCTTCGGTGCCTTTCTGCTGGTGGCGGCGCTGGGCGCCATCGGTTTTGTCGCGGGCCGGTTCCTTGAGGGGGACCTGGAGCTCGGTGACTTCTTCCGTTCGCGCGACGACCGCCGGCGGTGACGTCCGTGAGCGGTGCGTCCGTGACCGGTGCGACCGGGGACGTGGAGCCGCGCGGGACCGTACCGCCGGGTGAGCGTGGCGCCACCCGGATCGCCGACCGGGTCGTCGCGAAGATCGCCGCCCAGGCGGCGCGCGAGGCGGTCGGCCCGCTGCCCGAGGACGCCGCACGCCCCCACGCCACCGTGGTGATCCGCCCGCACGCCCACGGCCCCGACGAGGCGCCGGGCGACGCCGCCCACATCCACCTCCATCTCGAACTCGGCTATCCCGCCGACATCGCGGCCCGCTGCCGCGCGGTGCGTCGGCATGTCGTCGAGCGGGTAGGCGCGTTGGTGGGCATGGAGGTTCCGGAGGTCGCCGTCGACGTGGAGCGGTTGCATCTGCCGACGGCGCACGGCGCGCAGGGGAGGACGCGATGAGCGAGTCCCAGGGCTCCGAGGGCACCACAAGACGGCTGCCGGTCCTGGAGAAGGAGACCGACCCACCACTCGACCAGTCCGCGTCGGCGGCCGACTACGACCCGCCGCCCGTCCTCGACGGCGACAACGGCGAGCAGCACCGCTTCTGGTCGGCCCGCCGCGTCCCCGCCGCCGTAGTCGCCCTGCTGCTCCTGGCCGTTGTCGGCCTGTTCCTCTACGACGTCGCCGCCGTACGGGCCGGCCGCCCCGCCATGCACTGGCGCCGCGAACTGGCCACGCAACTCGCCGAACGGCCGCTCTACGACACCTGGGTACTGGCCGGCGCGGCCGTCGCCGCCGTCCTCGGCCTCTGGCTGCTCGTCCTCGCCGCGACCCCCGGCCTGCGGGGTGTACTCCCGATGCGGCGCACCCACACCGACGTCCGGGCCGGACTGCACCGGCCCGCCGCCGCGCTGGTGCTGCGCGACCGCGCGATGGAGGTGTCCGGCGTGCAGTCGGTGCGGGTCCGGATGGGCCGCCGGCGGGCCGACGTCCGCGCGGTGTCGCACTTCCGCCCGCTCGACGAGGTGCGCGCCGACCTCGACGGCGCCCTCGCCGAGGGAATCCGGGGCCTTGGCCTGTCCCGGCCGCCCGCACTCGCGGTGCACGTCCGCCGACCCGGCCGGAAGGGGTGAGTACGGTGCTCAGGACCGTCAACCGGGTACTGCTCGGCGTCATCGGCCTCGTGCTGCTGGTGCTCGGCGGTTCGGTGCTGGCCGTCGGCCTCGGCCTCGACGCGCCGTCCTGGTGGATCCACGACAGCTCCGACGACGTCCTGCTCAGTGACGCCGAGCGGACCCGCTGGCGGGACTCCGGCTGGTGGTGGCCCGTGGTGATCGCCGTCCTCGCCGTACTCCTGCTGCTCCTCCTGTGGTGGCTCACGGCGGCCCTGCGGCGGCGCCGGCTCGCCGAGGTGCTCGTCGACACCGGCGACGGCGAGGGCGCCCTGCTGCGGGGACGCGCGATGGAACACGTCCTCGCCGAAGAAGCCGCCGCCCTCGACGGCGTCGAGACGGCCCACGTACGGCTCAAGGGCCGCCGGTCGAGCCCCGGGGCCCGCGTACGCCTTCAGCTGGAACCGCACGTGGACCCCGCGACCGCCCTGGCCCATGTGACCGAGCAGGCGCTCGCGCACGCCCGGGACTCGGCGGGCCTCGCCTCCCTGCCGGCGGAGGTCCGGCTGCGGGGCGTCAAACACCGGGCCGAGCGGGTGAGTTGAGGGCGGGCCCGGCGCTGGACCGACTTGGCGCCACCGGCGCTGGACCGGCTCGGCCCCCCGGCACCGACCCGCCCCGGCACCGACCCGCCCCGGCACCGACCCGCCCCGGTGCCGGCCCCGCTCAGAACCCGTGGCGCGAGCCGCCGTCCACCGACATCATCACGCCGGTGACGTAGGAGGCCGCCGGCGACAGCAGGAAGGCCGCCGTCCGTCCGAACTCCTCGGGCTTCCCGTACCGCCGCAGCGGGATCCGGGACTCGTTGGCCAGGCGGGTGGCCGCCGGGTCGGCGGACAGCGCGTCCAGCTCGCGCACCCGGTCGGTGTCGATCCGCCCCGGCAGCAGCCCCAGCACACGGACACCGTGCGGCCCCAGCTCGTCCGACAGCGACTTGGCGAACCCGGCGAGGCCCGGCCGCAGCCCGTTGGAGATGGTCAGTCCGGCTATCGGCTCGTACACCGAACCCGACAGCACGAACCCGATGACACCGCCGGCCGCCAGCTCGCCGGCCGCCGCGCGGGCGAGCCGTACCGCGCCCAGGAACACCGACTCGAACGACGCCTGCCACTGCTCGTCGGTGATGTCCGCGGCGAACCCGGGGGCCGGGCCGCCGACGCTGACGACGATGCCGTGGAAGCCGCCGAACCGCTCCCGCGCGGTGGCGATCAGCCGCTCCGCCGCCTCCGGGTCGGCGTTGTCCACGGCGAGACCGGCCGCGTTCTCGCCCAGGTCCGCCACCGCCTCGGCGACCCGCTCCTCGTCGCGCCCCGTGACGACCACCTTCGCCCCGTCGGCGACCAGCTCGCGGGCGATCGCGTTGCCCAGCCCGCGCGTGGCCCCGGTGACGACGTACACCCGGTCCTTCAGTCCAAGATCCATGGCCCCTATCCTGCCCCGTCGCCCCCGAACAGGGCGAGGGCCGTGTTCACCAGGCCGATATGGCTGAAGGCCTGCGGGAAGTTGCCGAGGTGGCGGCCGGTGTCCGGGTCGTACTCCTCGGACAGCAGACCCACGTCGTTGGCGAGCGCCACCAGTCGCTCGAACAGCGCCCGCGCCTCCCGCGTACGCCCCGTCATGTGCAGTGCGTCCGCCAGCCAGAACGAGCAGACCAGGAACGCGCCCTCGCCGCCCGGCAGTCCGTCGACCGTGGTGTGCTCGGCGCTGTAGCGGCGCAGCAGCCCGCCGTGTTCCAGCTCCGCGCGGACCGCGTCCACCGTGCCCCTCACCCGCGGGTCGTCCGGCGGCAGGAAGCCCACGCGCGGGATGAGCAGCGAGGAGGCGTCCAGTTCGCGGGAGCCGTAGTACTGCGTGAAGGTGTTCCGTTCGGCGTCGTAGCCCCGCTCGCACACCTCGCGGTGCACCTCGTCGCGCATCGCGCGCCAGCCCTCCAGATCACCGCCCTCCAGCTCCGGATGCGCCTCCAGATCACGCACCGCGCGGTCGGCGGCCACCCACACCATCACCTTGGAGTGCACGAAGTGGCGCCGGCCGCCGCGCACCTCCCAGAGCCCCTCGTCGGGCTGGCGCCACCGCTCGCGCAGCCACTCCATCAGCGCGACCTGCAACGCCCAGATGCCGTGCTTGTCGGCGATGCCGGAGCGCCGGGCGAGCGAGAGCGAGTCCATGACCTCGCCGTACACGTCCAGCTGAAGCTGTCTCACGGCGTCGTTGCCGATCCGCACCGGCGTCGACGCCTCGAAGCCGGACAGCCACGGCACCTCCATCTCGGGCAGCCGCCGCTCGCCGCCGAGGCCGTACATGATCTGGAGGTCGGCCGGGTCGCCGGCCACCGCGCGCAGCAGCCAGTCGCGCCAGGCCTCGGCCTCCTCCAGATAGCCGAGTTCGAGCATCGCGCCGAGTGTGAGGGTGGAGTCGCGCAGCCAGCAGAAGCGGTAGTCCCAGTTGCGGACACCGCCGGGTTCCTCCGGCAGGGAGGTGGTGGGGGCGGCCACCACACCGCCGGTGGGCCGGTACGTGAGGGCCTTGAGCGTGATGAGCGAGCGCAGTACGGCCTCGCGGTGCGGACCCCGGTAGGTGCAGCGCGCGAGCCACTTCTGCCAGTCCTCGACGCTCGCGCGCAGCGCCTTGAAGGGGTTGGTCAGCGGCGGGCGCGGCTCGTGCGAGGGGTGCCAGGTCAGCACGAACGCGACCCGCTCGCCCGGTCCGACGGTGAACTCCGAGTGCGTGCCGTAGTCCGCGCCCCAGGTGTGTACCGGCGGCTCGCTGCGCAGCCACACCGAGTCCGGTCCCGCGGTGGCCACCCGGTGGCCCTCCGCGTTGCGCACCCAGGGCACGATCGAGCCGTAGTCGAACCGGATCCTGAGGGTGCCGCGGACGGTGACCCGGCCGCGCAGCCCTTCGACGACGCGTACGACGTCGGGGGCGTGGTCGCGCTGCGGCATCAGGTCGGTGACCCGGATCGCGCCCTCCTCCGTCTCCCACTCGGTGTTGAGCACGAGGGTGCCGGGCTCGTAGGAGCGGCGCGTGCAGCGGGTCGCGCCCTTGGGGGCGATGCGCCAGTGGCCGTTCTCCTCGTCGCCGAGCAGCTTCGCGAAGCAGGCGGCGGAGTCGAAGCGGGGCAGGCACAGCCAGTCGACGGAACCGTCCGTGCCGACCAGGGCGGCGGTCTGTTCGTCGCCGATGAGGGCGTAGTCCTCGATGCGGTTCGGTCGGTCGCGGCCGTCTTCGGCCGGCCGGCTCGCGGCGTTCTCGGTGGGCGGGTGCACGGCTTCCGGGTTCCCTGGCCGACGTGCCCGCAATCGGGCGTGCGGGCCGGGCGGGTGAACGCGGCTGTACCGGTGCGTGCTCCGTGCCTCCGACGCGGCTGTACCGGCGCGGGCTCCGTGCCTCCGGCGCCGCTACACCGGTGCGGGCTCCGCGTCCTCGGTGTCCTGGGCCTGCTGCGCGGCCTGGGCCCGGTCGCGGGCCTCGCGGCGGGCCAGGACGACCCAGCCGACCGGTACGGCCGCGGCGAACAGCCACCACTGGATGGCGTAGGCGTAGTTGAGGGCGGCGTCCTCGTTGCCCGGCCTGCCGATCAGCTCCGGCGTGTCGCCCTTGGGCTCGGGGGTGGTCTGCACGACGTAGCCGCCCAGCACCGGTTCGCCGAGGCGCTGGGCCTCCAGTTCGCTGTTGATCAGCATGATCTGCCGGTCCGGCAGGCCCTGGAGGTCCTTGATCCCGCTCGCCTCGGTCGTCTCGTCGGGCATCAGCCGCCCGGTGACGGTGATCTCACCGGCCGGCGGCGCGGGCACCTTGGGGAACACGGTCTGGCTCGGGCCGTCGGCCGGGATCCAGCCGCGGTTGACCAGCATCACCTTGCCGTCCTTCAGGACGAACGGGGTGAGGACGTGGAACCCGACCTCCTCGTCGGCGTTCACCCGCCGCCGGACGACGACCTCGTGCTCGGTGTCGAAGCGGCCCTCGGCGGTGACCGTGCGGTACCGCTCGCCGGTGGTGACGGTGTGCCCCGGGGACGTCATCCGCTCCACGGGCACCGGGTCGGCGCCGAGCGCGTCGGCGACCAGGTCGTTGCGCGCGGTGCGCTCCTCGTAGCGGTGCATCTGCCAGAAGCCCAGCCGGATCATCGTGGGGATCAGGACGAGGGCGACCAGCGTGAGGATCACCCACTGCCGGGACAACAGGAAGCGGTACACCCCACGACCGTACCTCTCGGGCCGTGGGGTGCTGGGAGGGGGGTGGTGCGTGGACACGGGACGGGGCCGGGGCGCTCGACGGGGTCCGTCGCCGTCCGCCGCTCAGACGCGGTCGACGATGCCCACCCGGCCCTCCGCGCGGGCGCAGTGCGCGCCGCAGTACCAGTGGCCCTCGACCTCGACGCCCTGCCCGATGATCTGGACCCGGCAGTGCTCGCAGATCGGTGCCATGCGGTGGATCGCACAGGAGAAGCAGTCGAAGACGTGCACCGCGCCCTGCGCGTGCACCTCGAAGGTCATTCCGTAGCTGTTGCCGCAAACCTCACATGTCGCCATGCGCCACAGGGTGGGGCGTCCCCGCGGCGCGGGCGAGCGGCGGCCGGGCGAGTCGCGCACAATCACCCGTCCGTACGGTCACCCCCGCGCGGCCGGTTCGACGTCCTGGAGGAGCTGGCCGAAGGCGGCCTCGTCGACCACCGGTGTGCCGTACTGCCGGGCCTTGAGGACCTTCGACGTGCCCGCGTCCGGGTCGTTGGTGACGAGCAGACTGGTCAGCCGGGACAGGCTGGTCGCGACATGCAGGCCCGCCTCGACCGCCCGGTCCTCCAGCAGCTCGCGCTCGACGGAGGTGTCCCCGGAGAAGGCGACCCGCATGCCCTGCCGGAGCCGCCCGCCCTCCTCGTACCGCCCGGGGTTGGGGTACGGGCACGCGGGGCGGCTGCGCGAGGGCCGCCAAGTACCGGGCCGGTAGCCGCCGTACGAGCCGTGGCCGGCGGGGCCGCCCGACTGCCGGCCGATCGAGGGCGCCGGCGTCTCCGACCACTCGGTGAGCGGCCGGCACTCCTGCAACGGCAGTTGTACGCCCGTCTCGGCGGCGGTCCGCAGACTCGGCCGGAACGCCTCCGCCAGCACCCGCGCGTCGTCCAGCGCGTGGTGCGCGCGCCGCTGCACCACACCGAAGTGCGCCGCGAGCGACTCCAGCTTGTGGTTGGGCAGCGGCAGCGCGAGCGTCTTGGACAGGGCGATGGTGCACAGCCGCTGACGGACCGGCGGCTCGCCGCTCGTGCGCGCGTACTCCCGGGCGATCATCTGCCAGTCGAAGACCGCGTTGTGCGCGACCAGCACCCGGCCGTCGAGGCGGCTCGCGAACTCCCCGGCGATGTCCTGGAAGAGCGGGGCGCCGTCGAGCTGCTCGCTCGTCAGACCGTGGATCCACACGGGCCCCGGGTCGCGCTCCGGATTGACCAGCGTGTACCAGTGGTCCTCGACGTCGCCGTGCGCGTCCAGCCGGTACACCGCCGCGGAGATTATCCGGTCGTGGCGGGCCAGTCCGGTGGTCTCGACGTCAACGACCGCGTATCCCCGCGGATACGCGGCCGGCCACGGTGCGGGGATCGACCCCGCGGTCATACGGTCTTCGAGCATGGTCACTGAGGATACGGGCCGCCACCGACAGTCCCGTCCGCCCGCCCCGCGGGTACACCGCGCGGGTGGCGAACGTCGCACACGCGCGCGTGGCTCGTCATCAGGACCGTTGGCCGGTAAGGGACTTCGCGGGGCCGTCCGCGGGTGACGTCCCGTCGACCCGCGGGTGACGCCCGGTCAGTGCGCACGATCCGACGAGTCGGTACGCCGACCGCCGTGCCCCGGGTGCCATCCTCGCGGTGTGACGGAAGCAACGCACCACGAGCCCCACGGCGACGCGCTCGGCGAGCGGCTGAACTGGCTGCGCGCGGCGGTGCTCGGCGCCAACGACGGCATCGTGTCGACCGCCGGACTCGTCGTCGGGGTGGCCGGCGCCACCGGCGACCGCTCGGCCCTGCTCACCGCGGGACTGGCCGGACTGCTCGCGGGATCCCTGTCGATGGCGGCGGGGGAGTACGTGTCGGTGTCGACACAGCGCGACTCCGAGAAGGCCGCGATCGCCCTGGAGAAGCGGGAGTTGCGCGAGCAGCCGGAGGCCGAACTGGAGGAGCTGACCGAGCTGCTGGAGGAGCGCGGGCTGTCCCGGCACGTCGCGCGCGAGGCCGCCGTCCAGCTGACACGGCGCGACGCGCTCAGGGCGCACGCGCGCGTGGAGCTCGGTATCGACCCCGACCGGCTCACCAACCCCTGGCACGCCGCCTGGGCGAGCTTTCTCTCCTTCACGGTGGGCGCGCTGCTGCCGCTGCTCGCGATCGTGCTGCCGCCGGCCGGCTGGCGGCTGCCGGTCACCGTGGTCTCGGTACTGGCCGCGCTGGTCCTCACCGGGTGGAGCAGCGCACGGCTCGGCGCGGCCGCCCCGGGGCGGGCGGTGCTGCGGAACGCCGGGGGAGGGGTGCTGGCGATGGGCGTGACCTATGTGGCCGGAACACTGCTCGGTGTGGCCGGTGTGTGAGGGGTCCATTGGTGGAGATCACCAACAAATCTCCTCGTACCGCCGGTAATACTTGTCGGTAACAACGTCTAGCCCCGGGCCGTTCGCCGCTCTACGGTTCCTGCATGCCGAACCTGCCCGATGTCGTGCTGTGGTCGATACCCGCCTTTGTGCTGCTCGCCGTGATCGAGATGATCAGCGTGCGCATCCACCCCGACGACGACGCCGCGGGCTACGAGACGAAGGACACCGCGACCAGCCTCTCCATGGGGCTCGGCAGTCTGGTCTTCGACCTGCTGTGGAAGATCCCGATCGTCGCGATCTACACGGCGGTCTACGAACTGACGCCCCTGCGCGTGCCGGTGCTGTGGTGGACGATCCCGCTGCTCCTGCTCGGGCAGGACTTCTTCTACTACTGGTCCCACCGCGGACACCACGTCATCCGCATCCTGTGGGCCTGCCACGTCGTCCACCACTCCAGCAAGAAGTTCAACCTCACGACCGCACTGCGCCAGCCCTGGACCTCACTGACCGTCTGGCCGTTCTACCTCCCCCTGATCGCGCTGGGTGTGCATCCGGCGGCGCTGGCGTTCTGTTCCTCGGCGAACCTCGTCTACCAGTTCTGGATCCACACCGAGCGGATCGACAGGATGCCGCGCTGGTTCGAGTACGTCTTCAACACGCCCTCCCACCACCGCGTCCACCATGCCTCCCAGGGCGGCTATCTCGACCGCAACTTCGGCGGCATCCTCATCGTCTGGGACCGGGTGTTCCGCTCGTTCGTCGCCGAGACCGACCGGCCGGTCTACGGGCTCACCAAGAACATCAACACGTACAACCCGGTCAAGGTGGCCACCCACGAGTACGTCGCCATCGCCAGGGACCTCAGGGCGGCCCGCAGTTGGCGCGAGCGCGCCGGGCGGGTGTTCGGCGGGCCGGGCTGGCAGCCGGCGGCACGGCGGACCGGGACACCCGCCGAAGAGACCGTGTCCGCGTGACACCCCGGACCGACCAAAGAGCGTCCCTGCGGCGGCTCCTGCCCGCGCTCCTCGCGCTCGCGGCCGTCGTCGACCTCGGCTCCCTGGCGGCCGGGTCCGAGGCCGGGCACATGGCCACCAAGCCGCTTCTCATGCCGCTGCTCGCCGCCTGGGCCGCGCTGCGCGGCGCGCCCCGGCTGCTGGTCGTCGCCCTGCTGTTCGGCTGGGGCGGCGACGTCCTGCTGCTGTCCGGCGCCGAGCCCGCGTTCCTCGCCGGGATGGCCTCCTTCGCGGCCGGACACGTGAGCTACATCGTGCTGTTCCGGCGAAACGGCCCTCCACGCGCGCGTGCCGCGCTGCTCCTCCCCGGCTACGCGATCGCCCTCGTGGTCACCGTCGCCCTGCTCTGGCCCGACCTGCCCGCCGACCTCCGCGTTCCGGTCGCCTGCTACAGCGCCCTGCTGACGGCCATGGCCTGGTCCGCGGCCACCCGCGCCGGCCTCGTCGCGGGCCTCGGCGGCGCGCTCTTCCTGCTCTCCGACACCCTCATCGCCACCGACGTCGCCGACTGGCCGCAGCCGCCCCGGCCGGACTTCTGGATCATGCTGACGTACATCGCCGCGCAGGTGCTGCTGACGCGGGGTGTGTCGGCCGCGGCGGCGCGCACGGCCGAACCGGACGCGGTGCGCACGGCGGCCGGGTGAGCGCGGCGGCCGGGTGAGCGAGGGCCCACCAGCGGGACCGACCGGCAGGACTCACCCGTAAGACCGATCGGCAGGGACTCACCGATCGGCACGACCCACCCCCAGGCCCTACCAGCGGATCGGTACCGGCACAGCCGTCAGCAGTCCCGACACCGCCATCACCGCACCCAGCGCCACGACTTCGGCCCGCGCGGGCGTGTACGCGGTGAGGGGATCCGCCGCGCGGCGCAGCCGGACCCGGGCCCACAGCGCGAGCGCCGCGACCGTGGCGACGAGCAGCACCTTGGCGAGCAGCGCGCGCCCGTAGGCCGTCTCCGTGAGCTGGTCCAGCACCGTCTCGGGCGGCATCCGCCGCAGGGTGCTCCAGATGCCGGTCGCGGTGATCGCGGCGAGCAGAACGGCCGCCACGCGCGCGTACAGACCCAGCAGCGCCGCACCCGGGGCGGACCCACCGCCCCACAGCCGCAGGACGCGCAGCGCGTACAGCAGGCCGCCCACCCACAGCGCCGCGCACACCAGGTGAACCAGCGTCAGCGCCGAGCCGACGAGCGGGCTGTGTTCGGTCGTGGGGTGCGCGCGCAGGGCCTCCGCGACGGCCACCGCGGCCAGCGGCCACCACTGTGCGCGCGGGGAGCCCGCCAGCACGAACAGGCCGGCCAGCGCGAACGCGTTGACCTCAAGAAGGGCGAGCTTTCCGTCGCGGGACTCGTACAGGCCGCCCACGTCGATCTCGTCGAGACCGCCCGGCACCAGATTGCCGGTGGCCACCACCGAGGCCAGCCCCAGCGCCGCGAGAAACCCCGCGATCGCCGCGTACGCCGACCAGCTGCGCGGCCGGAGCCCCGGGGCACCCGGCAGCCGCCGGACGAGCCGGTGCACGAACAACTCGCCCACGGGTATGCACAGCGCAGCGAACAGCACCGTGCGCAGCAGCCCGATGCCGCCCGCGCCGGGAGCGGACGCCTCGCCGGTGCCGTGCAGGGCGGCGGACGGGCCGAGCAGCGGGATCAGCGCGCCCGCCGTCACCAGGAGGAGAACGGCGACGGCCCGGCCCGTCCCGCGACGCCGCTCCTCGGAGCCGCCCGTCCCGGAGGTCTCGGCGGTGGGTCGTATCAAGGTCACCTCAGGATCTTCACCAGCCGCGCACAGCAGGGCAAGTCCGGTTGCCCACCCCCACAGCGTGCCGTCGCGACCCCCGGCACCGCGCGCAAAGGGCCGGACGGCGTACCGTCCGGCCCTCGGCGTGCTACTTGGCGGGTGCCACCCGCCGACTGCTGTGTGCCGACCGCTACTTGGTGACCGCGTCCAGGGCGTCCGCGGTGCCCCAGCCGTAGAAGCCGTTGCGGTTCTTCGAGCCCTCGCACACCGCGTCGACCTTGCCGTCGCCGTTGATGTCGTACGGGTTGGTGCACGCCGTGGCGTCGGCCTGCGCGTACAGCAGCGCCTTCACCAGCGCCGGCGGGGCCCACGGGTGCGTCGACTTGATGAGCGCGGCGACACCCGCGACATGCGGCGACGCCATCGACGTACCGGCCATGTAACCCCACCTGCCGCCGGGCAGCGTGCCCAGGATCAGACCGCTGGTGGCCGGCGGGGCCGGGGTCTGGTAGGCCGTCGAGTCGCCGCCGGGCGCGGCGATGTCGACCACGCCCAGACCGTGGTTGGAGAAGGACGACTTGAGGTTCTTGGCGCCGGTCGAGGCGACCGTGACGACACCCGGCAGCTGGGTCGGTATGTCGAGGCACTCGGACGGGTCGATCACCCGGTCCGAGGGCGTGGAGTCGTTGGGCGAGACCGGGTCGGTGATCTCGTCGGCGGAGAGGTCGTAGTTCTCGTTGCCGGCCGCGGCGACGTTGACCGCGCCCTTCTTCTCCGCGTACTTCGACGCCCGGGTGATGGCCTCCACGAGCGCCTTCTGGTCCGGGTCGTTCTTGCAGTTGAAGTACCAGGGGTCGGTGTAATAGCTGTTGTTCGTCACGTCGACGCCGTGCTCGGCCGCCCACACGAAGCCGCAGACGACGGCCTCCGTGTAGAAGAAGCCGGCGGTCGTCGACACCTTGATGCCGGAGACCTTCACACCCGGCGCGACACCCGTCATGCCGATGCCGTTCTTCGCCGCCGCGATCTCACCGGCCACGTGGGTGCCGTGCGGGCTCTCCGCCGCGCTCGGCCGCCAGGCGCCGTCGGTGGTGTCCGGCTTGCCCGTCACACAGTTGACGGACGCCTTGCGGTCGAAGTTCGGGGCGATGTCGGGGTGGGTGTCGTCGACGCCGGTGTCGATCACGGCGACGGTCACCTTGCTGCTGCCCAGCGACTTCTCGTGCGCCTTGTCGGCCTTGATGGCCGGCAGGTCCCACTGCAACGGCTGGAGCGGGTCCTCGCCGGCCACGGCCTGCACGTCCGCCACGTCCTCGGCCGACAGCACCTTCGGCGTGCCGACGTCGGTCGTGGACTGCGCGGGCAGCGGCGCGGTGCGTGTCGAACCCGCCGACTGCACCCCCCGTACCTTGCGGATCGTCTTGGCGAAGTCGGCGTTCGCCGAGTGCACCACGATCACACCGATCTGGTCGTACGACTCGACGATCGTGCCGCCGGCCTTCTCGATGGCCTTCTTCACGTGCGACGACGAACCGCGGCCGGGGCTGACGTTGACGACGTAGCTCAGCGAGGTCGCGTCGGCCGTGACCGCTTCGAGGGGCTCGGCGGCGGACGCGGTCGCGTTCGGCAGCACGAGCAGGGCCGTCGCCATGGCCATCCCGACCGGGATCGCCAGCGCACGACGGTGACGCAGGTGAGGCGCTGTCATGGTGAGAGTGTCTCCACTTCGTTGGTGGCACGAGCGGATCGTGCGGGAAACGCGGGTGGCGCGGCCCCGGTTCGGCGGAGCCGCGCCCCAGGGACGTGCTACTTGACCGCGCGCAGCGCGTCGACGATGCCGGACCCGTAGAAGCCGTTGGAGCGCTTGCCGCCCTCGCAGACCGCGTCCTGGGTGCCGTTGCCGTCCTGGTCGTAGGAGTCCGGGCAGGCCGTGTCGGTGGCCTGGGACTTGAGCAGCCGCTGGAGCTGCGCCGGGGACGCCTTCGGGTGCTCGGACTTCAGCAGCGCGGCGACGCCCGCGGCGTGCGGCGAGGCCATCGAGGTGCCCTGGAGGAAGGCGTAGCCGTTGTTCGGCATGGTGGACAGGATGCGGCCGTTCTTCGACGGCGTGTCCGGGATCTGGTAGCGGCCGTCGCCGCCGGGCGCCGCCACGTCGATGACACCCTCGCCGTACGTCGAGTAGTACGACTTCAGGTTCTGCACCCCGGTCGCGCTGACCGTGACCACACCCGGCAGCTGGGTCGGTACGTCGAAGCACTCGTGCGGGTCGATGGTGCGCTCGACCGGCGTGGAGTCGTCGGGGCTGGAGGCGTCCACGATCGCGTCGGAGTCGAGGTCGTGGTTGGAGTTGCCGGCCGACGCCAGGTTCAGCGTGCCCTTCTTCTGGGCGTACAGCTGGGCCCGGTTGACCGCGTCGACGATCGCCTTCTGGTCGGGGTCGTCGACGCAGTTGTAGAGCCACGGGTCCACGTAGTAGCTGTTGTTCGTTATCTCGACACCGTGGTCGGCCGCGAAGACGAACGCGCAGACGACGCTCTCCGGGTAGAACAGCCCGTTGTCCGGGTCGCTCACCTTGATGCCGGACACCTTCACGCCGGGAGCCACCCCGGCGACGCCTATGCCGTTGCGGGCCGCGGCTATCTCACCGGCGACGTGCGTGCCGTGGTAGTCGTCCGCGGTGTACGGCCGCCAGGCGCCCGCGCTGGTGTCGGCCACGCCGCCCACACAGTTGGCGGACTGCGACTTGGAGAAGTTCGGCGCGAGGTCCGGGTGGGTGTCGTCCACACCGGTGTCGATGACCGCGACGGTCACCTTCGAGCTGCCGGGGTTGATCCGCGCGGCCTTGTCGGCGCCGATCGCGCGCAGGTCCCACTGGTCGGCCTCGAGGGGCTCGCTGCCCGGGGTGGCCGCCGCCTTCACCTTCGCGGCCTCGGCGGCCGTCAGGTAGTCGGCCGCGCCCTCGTCGGTGGTGCCCGCGGCGACCAGCGGCGTGGTGCGGGTGGCGCCCGCGGACTGGACACCGCGCGCCTTGCGGACCTGCGGGCCGAAGTCGGGGTTCGCCGAGTGGACGACGATCACACCGATCTTCGCGTACGTGGCCACGACGGTGCCGTCGGCCGCCGCGATCGCCTTCTTCACCGACTCGATGGTCCGCCGGTCCGTCCTGGTGTTGACCACGTACGCCAGGTTCGGCGCCTCCTGCGTCGCCCGGACGCCGGCCTCCGCGCGGGGGGCCGCCGTGGCGCTCACGGGCAGGAAGCCGAGCGAGGCGGTCAATGACAGTACGACGGGCACGGCGAGCGCGAGCCGGCGTCTGGAAGGCAGATGAGCCATGGGGTCTCCACATCATCCGGAAACGAAGCCGCCCGAAGCACAGGTAGTGCTCGGGCAGGTACATGACGGGCAGTGCACCGCTGAAGCTATCTCCCGAACTCGCTGGCCAGCAATGACCGGCGGCCAGTTCGGACGACGAGATGCGAAAGAAGTCGTGGCGGTTGAACCGGTCCTCGCGTGGCGCCGTGACGTTGGACAGGGAGCACGAGCACGATCGAGCTCCCCCCGCCGGATCACGCGCCCGGCCCGGCACGCCGCCGGCCGGTTCGCGGGATTCGCGTCAGCAAGAGGTCACCACCGCAATGCCCGTACCCCGACCGTCCCCGATCCCCGACCGCCTCCCGACACCCGTCGGCACCGCACAGCGAGGAGACTCCGTGGCCACCGAGACACCGCCACCCTCGAACCCAGAACACCGGCTCCCGTCCACCGAGGAGTTCGTCGAGGTGCAGCAGAGCGCGGAATTCGGTGAACTGCGCCGTTCCTACCGCTCCTTCGCCTTCCCGCTCACCATCGCGTTCATCGCCTGGTACCTGCTGTACGTCCTGCTGTCGAACTACGCGGGCGACTTCATGGGCACCAAGCTGTTCGGCAACATCAACGTCGCCATGATCCTGGGCCTCGCCCAGTTCCTCACCACCTTCCTGATCGCCTGGTGGTACGCGCGGGTCGCCGCGACCCGGTTCGACCCCAAGGCAAAGGCGATCAAGTCCCGGATGGAGGGCGGCGAATGAGCCCCGCAATCACGCAGGCCGGACAGATCACACTCGCGGCCGGCGAGGCGAGCGAGCACCGGACGCTGATCATCAGCCTGTTCGCACTGTTTGTCGTCGCGACCCTGGTGATCACCGTGTGGGCGGGCCGGCAGACCAAGGACGCCGCCGACTTCTACGCGGGCGGCCGCCAGTTCACCGGCTTCCAGAACGGCCTCGCCGTCGCCGGCGACTACATGTCCGCCGCGTCCTTCCTCGGCATCGCGGGCGCCATCGCGCTCTTCGGCTACGACGGCTTCCTGTACTCCATCGGCTTCCTGGTGGCCTGGCTGGTCGCACTGCTCCTGGTCGCCGAACCGCTGCGCAACTCCGGCCGCTACACGATGGGCGACGTCCTCGCCTACCGGATGCGCCAGCGCCCGGTCCGTACGGCCGCCGGCACCTCGACGATCGTCGTGTCGATCTTCTACCTGCTGGCCCAGATGGCCGGCGCCGGTGTCCTGGTCTCCCTGCTGCTCGGCATCACCAGCGACGGCGGCAAGATCGGCATCGTCGCGCTGGTCGGCGTACTGATGATCGTGTACGTCACCATCGGCGGCATGAAGGGCACGACCTGGGTGCAGATGGTCAAGGCCGTGCTGCTGATGACCGGCGCGCTGCTGCTGACCTTCCTGGTGCTGCTGAAGTTCGACTTCAACATCTCCGACCTGCTCGGCACGGCCGCCGACCAGAGCGGCAAGGGCGCGGCCTTCCTGGAGCCGGGCCTGCGGTACGGCGCCACCGAGACGAGCAAGCTCGACTTCCTCTCCCTCGGCATCGCCCTGGTCCTCGGCACCGCCGGACTGCCGCACATCCTGATCCGCTTCTACACGGTCCCGACGGCCCAGGCCGCCCGTAAGTCCGTGATCTGGGCGATCGGCCTCATCGGCGCCTTCTACCTGATGACCCTCGCGCTCGGCTTCGGCGCCGCGGCACTGATCACTCCCGAGGAGATCACCGAGTCCAACAAGGCGGGCAACACGGCGGCACCGCTGCTCGCCCTCCATCTCGGCGGCGTCGACTCCAACTGGGGCGCGATCCTGCTCGCCACCATCTCCGCGGTCGCCTTCGCCACGATCCTTGCGGTCGTCGCCGGCCTCACCCTGGCCTCGTCGTCGTCGTTCGCGCACGACATCTACGCCAACGTCATCAAGCGCGGCAAGGCCACCGAGAAGCAGGAGCTCGGCGCCGCCCGCTGGGCGACCGTCGGCATCGGCGCGGTGTCCATCCTGCTCGGCGCCCTCGCCCGCGACCTCAACGTCGCCGGCCTGGTCGCCCTCGCCTTCGCCGTCGCCGCCTCGGCCAACCTGCCGACGATCCTCTACAGCCTCTTCTGGAAGCGGTTCACCACCCAGGGCGCCCTGTGGTCGATCTACGGCGGTCTGGTCTCGGCGGTCGGCCTGGTGCTGTTCTCGCCGGTCGTCTCCGGCAAGGCCACGTCGATGTTCCCCGACGTCGACTTCCACTGGTTCCCGCTGGAGAACCCGGGCATCATCTCGATCCCGGTCGGCTTCCTGCTCGGCATCCTCGGCACGCTGCTGTCGAAGGAGGAGGCCGACAAGGACAAGTTCGCCGAGCTCGAGGTCCGGTCCATGACCGGTACCGGAGCCCACTGAGCAAAGGGTTCCCGGGGCGGCCGCGTCGTGATCGTAGAGATCTACGACGCGGCCGCCGCGTGCCTTGTCGGATCAGGCCCCCCGCGTTGTCGGTCCGGTCACGTAGGCTCGCAGTTGTCGGAAAGTATGCAATCGGCTGATCCGCTACGAGGGAGGGGGCCCACGTGCTCATCGACACCTACGGCCGAGTGGCCACCGACCTGAGGGTCTCGCTCACCGACCGCTGCAATCTGCGCTGTACGTACTGCATGCCCGAGGAGGGCTTGCAGTGGCTCGCCAAGCCCGATCTGCTCACGGACGACGAGATAGTCCGCCTGATCGACATCGCGGTCACCTCCCTCGGTATAGAAGAGGTCCGCTTCACCGGCGGTGAGCCCCTGCTCCGCCCCGGCCTGGTCGGCATCGTCGAGCGCGTCGCGGCCCTCGCCCCGCGCCCCCAGATGTCCCTGACCACCAACGGCATCGGTCTCAAGCGCACCGCCGCCGCCCTGAAGGCCGCCGGCCTGGACCGGGTCAACGTCTCCCTCGACACCCTGCGCCCCGACGTCTTCAAGACGCTCACCCGCCGCGACCGCCACAAGGACGTCATCGAGGGCCTGTACGCGGCCCGTGAGGCCGGACTGACCCCGGTCAAGGTCAACTCCGTCCTGATGCCGGGGCTCAACGACGACGAGGCACCCGACCTCCTCGCCTGGGCCGTGGAGCACGACTACGAACTGCGCTTCATCGAGCAGATGCCCCTGGACGCCCAGCACGGCTGGAAGCGCGACGGCATGATCACCGCCGGCGACATCCTGACCTCCCTGCGCACCCGATTCGACCTCACCGCCGAGGGCGAGCAGGCCCGCGGCTCCGCCCCGGCCGAGCGCTGGCTGGTCGACGGAGGACCGCACAGCGTGGGCGTCATCGCCTCCGTCACCCGTCCGTTCTGCGCCGCCTGCGACCGCACCCGCCTCACCGCCGACGGCCAGGTCCGCACCTGCCTGTTCGCGCGCGAGGAGACCGATCTGCGAGCCGCCCTGCGCTCCGACGCCCCGGACGAGGAGATCGCCAGGATCTGGCGCGAGGCGATGTGGGGCAAGAAGGCCGGAGCGGGCCTGGACGACCCGTCGTTCATCCAGCCGGACCGGCCGATGTCCGCGATCGGCGGCTGACTTCAGGGCGTCGCCGGGCCGTCCCACTCCTCGAAGCGCACCACGTCCTTCAGGAAGCCCCGCACGCCGAGGAACTGCGACAGATGCTCGCGGTGTTCCTCGCACGCCAGCCAGGTCTTGCGCCGCTCCGGCGTGTGCAGCTTCGGGTTGTTCCACGCCAGCACCCACTCGGCGGGCGTGCGGCAGCCCTTCGCCGAGCAGATCGGCGACACGGGATCAGGGGTCGGAAGGACGTTCACCGCTCGACCCTAACCCGGCCACGGCACGGGAATCACATGGCGCAAAAGGCGACGCCGAGCAGCCACGGGGGGAGCTGCCCGGCGTCGGTCCGTCGCTCCGACGGGGGATGCGGAGCGCGTACGAAGTATGTCACGGGTCACCGGTCGCCCGGCACCGGAACAACATGATTGATCTGAGCTTTTACCCGGCCCGGAAACCTGCTCGTTCAGGCCCGTCGCTCGCCCGGACCGGCCGTCTCGTCGTCCGTCACGGATTCCGCGAAGCCGTCGTTGTCCGCCCGCGGCGGCGCGATCATCGGCCTGGGCTGCACGGTCACGAACGTCGACGGCAGCCCCGGCGCGTTCTCCCGGCCGGCGTTCGCGATCACCACGGAGATGTACGGGAGGATCGTGCCGAGCACCAACGCCACGATGGCGACGTGCCGTTCGACGTTCCAGAGCACCGCCGCCATGACCACCGCGACGGTACGGACCGACATCGAGATGACATACCGGCGCTGTCTGCCGCGGACGTCGTCCTGGAGTCCCTGACGGGCTCCGGTGATCCGGAACACCTGGGCGCCACCACCGTCGCGCTGCTTCCGCATCACACTCCACCACCCCGCCCGCATGGGACTCGACCCGGCCCGAACCGGCCCGCACCAGGTCGGAACCCGGATCCGGACAGCCTCCACGTTACGCCGCGCCTCCGCCGCATTCGAGACCGGGTCACCCTGCGGCCTGCGTGAACGGTCTCAGCCGTACCACGTACGGGCGAGCCCGACATGCGCCGTACGGCGGACCGGCCGAGACTTGCCGTATTGCTCGGACGAGCCGTATCAGGAGGCAGCCATGGGCTGGTTGTGGGCCATCATCGTGGGATTCGTGCTCGGGCTGATCGCCAAGGCGATCATTCCCGGCAAGCAGCACAGCCCCCTGTGGCTGACGACGATCTTCGGCATGCTCGGCGCGATCGCAGGCAACGCGATCGCCCGGGGCGTGGGAGTGGACGAGACCTCCGGCATCGACTGGAGCCGCCACGCCTTCCAGCTGGTCGCCGCGATCATCATCGTCTTCCTGGGAGACATGCTCTACGCGGCAACGCTGGGCAAACGCAAGGCACAGCGCACCTGACAGGCACGGCACATCCCACCGCCCCTGACGGCAACGCCGCTCAGGGGCGGGGGGCTGTATCGATCAGCGGCTCCGCCGCGGGGCGCGACAAGCCACCACGCACCCGCACCCGGCGTACGACCCTGCACCCGGCGTACGACCCCGCACCCGGATACGACCCCGCGGCCAACGGCGGCTAGCCGCCCGTCACATCCACTGCCGCAAGACTCTTCTTCCCCCGCCGCAACACCAGCCACCGCCCGTGCAGCAAGTCCCCCACGGCCGGCACGGCATCCTCGGCGGCGACCTTCACGTTGTTCACGTAGGCCCCACCCTCCTTCACCGTCCGTCGCGCGGCGGACTTGCTGGCGACAAGCCCGACCTCCGCGAACAGGTCGACGACCGGAGCCAGTTCACCGACCTGGATGTGCGGCACCTCGGACAGCGCCGCCGTCAGCGTCCGCTCGTCGAGGTCCCCCAGCTCCCCCTGTCCGAACAGCGCCCGACTCGCGGCGATCACCGCGGCCGTCTGGTCCGCGCCGTGCACCAGCGTCGTCAGCTCCTCGGCCAGCGCCCGCTGAGCAGCCCGCGCCTGCGGCCGCTCCCGGGTCTGCTCCTCCAGCTCCTCCAGCTCCGCGCGCGACCTGAAGGACAGGATCCGCAGGTATGTCGAGACGTCCCGGTCATCCACGTTCAACCAGAACTGGTAGAACGCGTACGGCGTGGTCATCTCCGGGTCCAGCCAGACGGCACCACCCTCCGTCTTGCCGAACTTGGTGCCGTCCGCCTTCGTCATCAGCGGCGTCGCCAGCGCGTGCACCTCGGCGTGCGGCTCAAGACGGTGGATCAGGTCCAGACCCGCGGTGAGGTTGCCCCACTGGTCGCTGCCGCCCTGCTGGAGCGTGCAGCCGTGCCGGCGGTACAGCTCCAGGAAGTCCATGCCCTGGAGCAGCTGGTAGCTGAACTCGGTGTAGCTGATGCCCTCCTCGGACTCCAGCCGGCGCGCGACCGAGTCCTTGGTCAGCATCTTGTTGACGCGGAAGTGCTTGCCGATGTCCCGCAGGAACTCGATGGCGGACAGCCCGGCCGTCCAGTCCAGGTTGTTCACCATCACCGCGGCGTTCTCGCCCTCGAAGGACAGGAACGGCTCGATCTGGGTGCGCAGCCGGGTCACCCAGGCGGCCACCGTCTCCGGATCGTTCAGCGTGCGCTCCGCCGTGGGGCGCGGGTCGCCGATCTGCCCGGTCGCCCCGCCCACCAGGGCGAGCGGACGCAGCCCCGCCTGCTGGAGCCGGCGCATGGTGAGCACCTGCACCAGGTGGCCGACGTGCAGACTGGCCGCCGTCGGGTCGAAGCCGCAATAGAACGTGACGGGGCCGTCCGCGAGCGCCTTGCGCAAAGCGTCCTCATCAGTGGACTGGGCGAACAGCCCGCGCCACTTCAGCTCGTCGACGATGTCCGTCACGGTTCTCGCGTCTCCTTGAATGATCTTCGGGCGTCCGACGACACCCGACTCCGAACGCCTACGAGGTTATACGCCGGGACTGACAGAGCTCATATTGAAGTCCGGCACCCGCAGCGCGGGCATCGCGGCCCTGGTGAACCAGTCGCTCCACTCCCTGGGCAGCGTCTTCTCCGTACGCCCCGCCTCGACGGCCCGGCCCAGCAGCCCGACCGGCGACTCGTTGAACCGGAAGTTGTTCACCTCGCCGGTGACCTCGCCGTTCTCCACCAGGTACACGCCGTCCCGGGTCAGCCCGGTGAGCAGCAGCGTGGCCGGGTCGACCTCGCGGATGTACCAGAGGCAGGTCAGCAGCAGCCCGCGCTCGGTGGCGGCGACCATCTCGTCCAGGGAGCGGTCCGAGCCGCCGTCCAGGACCAGGTTGCCGATGTTCGGCGCCACCGGAAGACCGGTCAGCCCGGCGCTGTGCCGGCTGGTGGTCAGGTTCCGCAGCTCGCCCTCGCGCACCCACTCGGTCGCGGTGAGCGGCAGCCCGTTGTCGAACACCGACTGGTCGCCGCCGGAGGAGTGCGCGATGACGAACGGCGCGCTCTCCAGACCCGGCTCGTTCGGGTCGCTGCGCAGGGTCAGCGGCAGCTCGCTGAGCCGGTCGCCCACGCGCGTGCCGCCCGGCTTGGAGAACACCGTCCGGCCCTCGGCCGCGTCCCGGCCCGACGCCGACCACAGCTGGTAGATCAGCAGGTCCGCCACCGCGGTCGGCGGCAGCAGCGTCTCGTACCGCCCGGCGGGCAGCTCGACGCGCCGCTCGGCCCAGCCCAGACGTACGGCCAGCTCCGCGTCGAGCGCCGCCGGGTCGACGTCCTTGAAGTCCCGCGTGGAGCGCCCGGCCCACGCGGAGCGGGTACGGTCCGGCGACTTGGCGTTCAGCTCCAGCGTGCCGGTGGGCTGGTCGTGCCGGAGCCGCAGCCCCGTCGACGTACCGACGTACGTCGAGACCAGCTCGTGGTTGGCGAAGCCGTACAGCTCACGGCCGCCGGCACGCGCGCGTGCGAACGCCTCGCCCAGCGCGGGCGCGAAGTCGGCGAACACCGCAGAGGAGGTCTCGGTCGGCGCGTCCGTGAAGTCCGGGCTCGCCGGTACGTCCGTGACCAGCGGCTGCGCGTCTTCCGCGGGTCCGGCGCCCCGCGCGGCGGCCTCGGCGGCCCGCACCAGCGGCTCCAGCTCGTCCCGCGTCACCGCGGACCGCGAGACCACGCCGGAGGCGGTGCCCTCCTTGCCGTTCACGGTCGCCACGACGGTCAACGTGCGTCCGCGCGTGACGCCGTTCGTCGTGAGCGCGTTGCCCGCCCAGCGCAGATTGGCGGTCGAGTGCTCGTCGGCGATCACCACACACCCGTCGGCACGCGACAGCTCGAGGGCCCGCTCGACGATCTCGTACGGCTTGCTCACAGCGGCGCTCATCGCCCGGCCTCCTGCGTGGTGTTGAGACTGTGCCTGCCCGGGGGGCGCCCCCCGGACCCCCGGCCGACCTTCACAGCCGTGCTCATCGACCCGCCTCCTGCGTGGTGTTGAGACTGTGCCTGCCCGGGGGACGACCCCCGGACCCCCGGCCGACCTTCACAGCCGTGCTCATCGACCCGCCTCCTGCGTGGTGTTGAGGATGTTGACGCCCTTGAAGAGCGCGGACGGGCAGCCGTGGGAGACCGACGCGACCTGGCCCGGCTGGGCCTTGCCGCAGTTGAAGGCGCCGCCCAGGACGTAGGTCTGCGGGCCGCCGACCGCCGCCATGGAGCCCCAGAAGTCGGTGGTGGTCGCCTGGTAGGCGACGTCCTTGAGCTGGCCGGTGATCCGCCCGTTCTCGATCCGGAAGAAGCGCTGGCCGGTGAACTGGAAGTTGTAGCGCTGCATGTCGATCGACCACGACCGGTCCCCGACGACGTAGATGCCCCGGTCCACGCTCCCGACGAGGTCCTCCGTCGACAGCCCCGCAGGGTCCGGCTGGAGCGACACGTTGGCCATCCGCTGCACCGGCACATGGCCGGGGGAGTCGGCGTAGGCGCATCCGTTGGAGCGCTCGAAGCCGGTGAGCCGGGCGATCCGCCGGTCCAGCTGGTAGCCGACCAGCGTGCCGTCCTTCACCAGGTCCCAGGACTGGCCCGCGACGCCCTCGTCGTCGTACCCGATGGTCGCGAGGCCGTGCTCGGCGGTGCGGTCACCGGTGACGTTCATCAGCTCGGAGCCGTACCGCAACTTGCCGAGCTGGTCGAAGGTGGCGAAGGAGGTGCCGGCGTAGGCCGCCTCGTAGCCGAGCGCGCGGTCCAGTTCGGTGGCGTGGCCGATGGACTCGTGGATCGTCAGCCACAGGTTCGACGGGTCGACGACGAGGTCGTACGACCCCGGCTCGACGCTCGGCGCCCGCATCTTCTCGGCGAGCAGTCCGGGGATCCGGGCGAGTTCGTCGTCCCAGTCCCAGCCGGTGCCCGTCAGATACTCCCAGCCGCGCCCCACCGGCGGCGCGATCGTGCGCATGGAGTCGAACTCGCCGCTGGAGTCGTCCACCGACACCGCCGTCAGCTGCGGATGCAGCCGCACCCGCTGCTGGGTCGTCACGGTCCCGGCCGTGTCCGCGTAGAACTTGTTCTCGTGCACGGTGAGCAGCGAGGCGTCGACGTGGTCGACCCCGTCCGCCGCCAGCAGCCGCCCGCTCCACTCGCCGAGCAGCGCCGACTTCTCCTCGTCGGGCACGGTGAACGGATCGATCTCGTACGACGAGATCCAGGTCCGGTCCGTGTGCACGGGCTCGTCCGCCAGTTCCACCCGCTCGTCCGAACCGGCCGCCTTGATCACCTGCGCGGAGAGCTTCGCCATCGCGACCGCCTGCGAGGCGACCCGCGCGGCGGCGTCCATGGTCAGATCCACCCCTGACGCGAACCCCCAGGTCCCGCCGTGCACGACCCGTACCGCGTACCCCAGGTCCGTCGTGTCCGACGACCCGGACGGTCTGCCGTCCCGCAGCCGCCAGGAGGCACTGCGCACCCGCTCCAGCCGGAAGTCGGCGTGGTCCGCCCCCAGTGCCCGCGCGCGTGCGAGCGCGGCGTCGGCCAGGGCGCGTAGGGGAAGTGCCGTGAAGGCTTCGTCGATGGTATGAGGCACCGAGGTCTCCCTGCTGTCGTCGCCTGTCGGCTCCGATCATGTCGCGTGCACGGGGTCGGGGACCACAGGTTTGGCTCTCCCGCGCGGTGCCGTTCTGTAGGGATCCGACAGCGCGCCCCGCGTGCCACTGTCGGTGCCCGAATGCCCGCCCACGGAACACGACCGATAGGTTTCAGAGGAAGCCGCCTGTCATTGACGTGCTCGGGCGGGTTGTTCAGACCGCTATCGAAAGGGTGATCCGTTGAGCCGCTCGGTTCTCGTCACCGGAGGCAACCGGGGCATCGGCCTCGCCATCGCCCAGGCATTCGCCGATGCCGGCGACAAGGTCGCCATCACATACCGCTCGGGTGAGCCGCCGGCCGGCTTCCTGGCCGTGAAGTGCGACATCACCGACACCGAGCAGGTGGAGCAGGCCTACAAGGAGATCGAGGACGCGCACGGTCCCGTCGAGGTCCTGGTCGCCAACGCCGGCATCACCAAGGACCAGCTGCTGATGCGGATGTCCGAGGAGGACTTCACCTCGGTCGTCGACACCAACCTCGCGGGCACCTTCCGGGTCGTGAAGCGGGCCAACCGCGCGATGCTGCGCGCCAAGAAGGGCCGCGTCGTCCTGATCTCCTCCGTGGTGGGTCTGCTCGGCTCCGCGGGCCAGGCGAACTACGCCGCCTCCAAGGCCGGACTGGTCGGCTTCGCGCGCTCCCTCGCCCGTGAGCTGGGCTCGCGCAACATCACCTTCAACGTCGTCGCGCCCGGCTTCGTCGACACCGACATGACCAAGGTGCTCACCGACGAGCAGCGCGCGAACATCGTCGCGCAGGTCCCGCTCGGCCGGTACGCGAAGCCGGAGGAGATCGCCGCGACGGTGCGGTTCCTCGCCTCGGACGACGCCTCGTACATCACTGGAGCCGTCATCCCCGTTGACGGCGGACTGGGAATGGGTCACTGATCACCATGAGCGGAATTCTCGAGGGCAAGCGCATCCTGATCACGGGTGTGCTGACGGAGTCCTCCATCGCCTTCCACGCCGCGAAGCTGGCCCAGGAGCAGGGCGCCGACATCATCCTTACGGCGTTCCCGCGGCCCACGCTGACCGAGCGCATCGCCAAGAAGCTGCCGAAGCCCACCAAGGTCATCGAGCTCGACGTCACCAACGAGGAGCACCTCGGTCGCCTGGCCGACATCGTCGGCGAGGAGCTCGGCGGCCTGGACGGCGTGGTGCACTCCATCGGCTTCGCCCCGCAGGACGCGCTCGGCGGCAACTTCCTCAACACGCCGTTCGAGTCGGTCGCCACCGCCATGCACGTCTCGGCGTACTCCCTGAAGTCGCTCACCATGGCCTGCCTCCCGCTGATGCAGAACGGCGGCTCGGTCGTCGGCCTCACCTTCGACGCGCAGTACGCCTGGCCGCAGTACGACTGGATGGGCCCCGCCAAGGCCGCCCTGGAGGCCACCAGCCGCTACATGGCCCGTGACCTGGGCAAGCAGAACATCCGCTGCAACCTGGTCTCCGCCGGTCCGCTCGGCTCCATGGCCGCCAAGTCCATCCCGGGCTTCAGCGACCTCGCCGCCGTGTGGGACGACCGCTCCCCGCTGGAGTGGGACCTCAAGGACCCGGAGCCGGCCGGCAAGGGCGTCGTCGCGCTGCTCAGCGACTGGTTCCCGAAGACCACCGGCGAGATCGTCCACGTCGACGGCGGTCTGCACGCCATCGGCGCCTGACCCTCGCCGCCGCGCGGGTCCCCGTACCCGCCACGGTCCGTCATCGAGGGCCCGCGTCCCGCTTGGGGCGCGGGCCCTCGGCGTGTCCCCCGTTCGGCCCATCCGGCCGGGCGGGGACGGCCCGCAACTGGGCACCCTGGAATACACGTTCACTTCGCGCGTCCCTCCCGAGCCCGGCCGAGGAGGTCTCCCTTGTGCGCCTGTTCCGCAGCATGGCCCCAGTGACCCTTGCCGTCGCTCTTGTGCTGACCACCGCCGTCGTCCTCGTGCTGACCACACCGTTCGAGGCGACGCCGCACGCGCGCGTGGAGCAGAAGCCGGAGCCGTTCGGCGCCGAGTGCCGCACCACGGTCCAGGGCTCGCACGTGAGCGTCCGCTGCCACAACCCGTACCCGGCGACCGACCGTGTCCGGCTGCACATCGAGTGCGCGCGCTGGTGGGACCTCGACACCGACGGCGAACCGGCCGACGCGGTACCGGCGACGACCGTACGGCTCACCGGCCGCTGCTGGAAGGAGGTCGGCTCGGCGTGGGTCAGCCACCAGCGGCGGGGGAGCTGAACCGGCTCGGGCGGCACAGGAAGGGGTAGCTCGCCGCCTCCGTACCGGCCGTGTCGGCGTCGCCCGCGCGGATCGCGTCGAGCAGCCGGGTGTGGTCCATGTGCGTGTCCGGCGTCAGCTCCTCGCCGACGTCCTCGCGCAGCCAGTCCCGCAGCACCTCGCCCAGGTCGGCGTACATCTGCGTCATCACCTCGTTGTGCGACGCGGCCACCACCGCCAGGTGGAACGTCGCGTCCGCGGCGACGAAGGTCTCCGCGTCGCCCGTCTCCCAGGCCTCCTCGCGCCGCACGAGCAGCGCGTCCAGCTGCTTGAGGTCCTTCTCGGTGCGCCGCCGCGCCGCCAGCCGGGCCGCGGACGACTCCAGCGTGGAGCGCAGCTCGGCGATGTGCTCGGGGTCGGCGCCCGCGAACCGGCGATGCATCACGCCCGCGAGCTCGCTGGTGGCGACGACGTAGGTGCCGGAGCCCTGGCGGATGTCCAGCAGGCCGTTGTGCGCGAGGGCGCGGACGGCTTCGCGCACGGTGTTGCGGGCGACGCCGAGCTGTTCGACCAGCTCGGGCTCCGTCGGGATGCGTGCGCCGACCGGCCATTCGCCCGAGGCGATCTGGTTGCGCAGCTCGGCGATGACCTGTTCGGACAGCGCCGAACGCCGGGGGTGGCTCAGTGGCATGGCACACCTTCGCACGGGAGGTCCGGCAGCGTACGGCCGGAGAGTGGACAACCAATCATCCCATGATTCTATGATGGGCCCCATGGCAAGCGAGGAAACCCGGACGACACTCCCCCCGACCGTGCACGGACCGGCCGCCCTGGCAGGACCCGACGAGCCCGGACACGACCGCACGCGCGTGTGGGCGGTACGTCTGGTCGTCCTCGGCATCGTGCTCTCCGCGGTCAACCTCCGTCCCGCGATCACAAGCCTCGGCGCCCTCCTCGAAGAGGTCCGCGACGGACTCGGCATGAGCGGCAGCGTGGCCGGCCTGCTCACCTCGGTGCCGCCGCTCTGCTTCGCCGTCTTCGGCGTCATGGCCCCCCGGCTCGCCCGCCGCTTCGGCCCCGGAGCGGTCGTGTGCGCGGGCATGGCCGCCATCACCGCGGGCCTGCTCATACGGCCGTACGCGGGCGGTACGGCGGGTTTCCTGGCCGCCAGCGCACTCGCCCTGATGGGCATCGCCGTCAGCAACGTGCTGATGCCGGTCATCGTCAAGCGCTGGTTCCCGGACCGGGTCGGCTCCATGACCGGCCTCTACTCCATGGCCCTCGCCCTCGGCACCGCCTCCGCGGCAGCGATCACCGTGCCGGTCACCGACGCCCTCGGCGGCGGCTGGCAGCCCGGCCTCGCCGTCTGGGCGGCACTCGCCGCGGCGGCCGTACTGCCGTGGATCGCGTTCGTACGGCAGTCGGGGGCGTTCGCGTCCTCGACGCCGGCGCAGGCCGCCGGTGACGCGCCGCACGCGCGCGACGAGCACCGGGGCGGACTGCGCATCACGCGGAGCCGTACCGCCTGGGCGCTCGCCGTGTTCTTCGGACTCCAGGCCACCGCCGCCTACATCACCATGGGCTGGATGGCGCAGATCTTCCGCGACGCGGGCGTCTCCGCGGGCACCGCCGGACTGCTGCTCGCCGTCACGATGGTGATGGGCGTGCCGCTGGCCTTCGTCATCCCGCGCCTCGCCACCCGGCTGCCCCACCAGGGCCCGATCGTGCTCGTCCTCGGCGTCTGCGGCCTCGCCGGATACGCCGGGCTGTACTTCGCGCCGGCCGGCGGCGCCTGGGCCTGGGCCGTCCTGCTCGGTATCTCCAACTGCGCCTTCCCGCTGGCCCTGACGATGGTCGGGATGCGCGCCCGGACCGGCGCGGGTGTGGCCCAGCTGTCCGCCTTCGCGCAGAGCACCGGCTATCTGATCTCCATCCCCGGCCCGCTCCTGGTCGGTGTGCTGTACCAGCACAGCGGCGGCTGGGGACTGCCCATCGCCCTCATGACGGCCCTGATGATCCCGCAGATCCTGGTGGGCCTCCTGGCGGGCCGCAACCGCACGGTGGAGGAGGAGGCGGCACGCTGACTCCGGGGGCTCCTGGTGAGGGGGCGGTGCAACGGGACGGGACGCCCACCCCGGAGCCGGGGGCACGCGCGCGGGGTGCGAGACTGGGCGCATGGTGCTCGACCCGAACCCCCCGAACGGTCAGAAGAAGATGCTGCTCGTCTTCGGCTCGTTCCTCGCCATCTTCGTGATCATCGGCATCATCGCGACGATCGCCTCGCCCTGATCCGAACAGCCTCCCGGGAGGCCCGTGGTGGGGCTAGCCCCACCATCCCTTAGGGGGTGAGGGTCAGGGTCAAGTGGGTGGATCACCGGATGGGTTGGGGCCCGTCGGATCCGTACCTTCGAAGTGTGGCCGCGAGCGGCGGACACCCACCATTCGAAGACCGCGGAGGCACCCATGTCGGCCCCTACGTACTCCCGGCCCCACCACGCGATCCGGGGCCGCATCGCCACCCGGCTGCCCTGGTGGGCGCTCGCCCTGCCGACCCTCGCGTTCATCACGCTGCTCGCGCTCATACTGAACCCGGCCGACGCCCACGCCGCCGGCGGCGCCCCCGCGATCAGCCAGGTGCTGGAGCGCCTGGAGCAGCTCATCGCGCGCTAGGACCCGCGGTGAGGGGATAATCCGAACGACGGGCTCCGGGCGTACGACGCACGTGGCGTGTGCCCCCGGCAAGCTGCCGCAACCCCCTCCACCATCGGCGAAACCGCATGTCAACTCCCTGCGCCCCATGGCGTGTTTCATGCGAAGCTGGGTGCCATGAGCGTCGCAGAATCCCGCAGGATTGTCCTCTTCCGGCATGCGAAAGCCGACTGGCCACAGGTGAACGACCATGAGCGGCCGCTCGCCGAGCGGGGCCGCCTGGAAGCCGCCGAGGCCGGGCGCCGGCTCGCCGACACCGGCATCCCGATCGACCTGGCCCTGTGCTCCACGGCGACCCGCACCCGCGAGACCTGGAAGCTCGCCGTCCAGGAACTCCCGCACAGGCCGAAGACGGTCTACGAGGAGCGGATCTACGAGGCCGCCCCCGGCGAGCTGATCGCGCTGCTCAACGAAACGCCGGACGACGCGCACAGCGTCCTGGTGATCGGCCACAACCCCGGCATCCAGGGCCTCGCCGAGATCCTCGCCGGCTCGGCCGAGGCGGAGCCCCGCGAGCGGATGGGCCAGCGCGGATTCCCGGCCGCCGCGTTCGCCGTACTGTCGTTCGACGGAGAGTGGAAGGGTGTCGAGCCCGGCGCGGCCACCCTCGTCGACTACTGGGCACCCTCCGACTGACGGGACGGCCCCCACCGCCCACACGAAAAGGGCCCGGCACCCATCGCCGGGCCCTTTCGACGTCCACCTCCGGGCCGAGGCCCACGTCCGGGGCTGCTGACGCCCGCACCCCCCGGGCTGACGCCGACCTCCGAAGCACCCCCGTCTCCGTCGTCCGGGGCTGCTGACGCGCGCTCCCCGGGCTGACGCCGACGCCCGCTCCTCGGGCTGACGCCGACGCCCGCCCCCGGGCTGACGCCCGCCCCCGGGCTGACGCCCGCCCCCGGGCTGACGCCCGCCCCCCGAAGCACCACCGTCCCCGTGTCGGCGCCCCCGAGCAGCCCCCGTCCGGCCCCCGCGCCCTCACCCCTCGTCGTGTGTGTCCGCCGCCTCGACCTCTTCGCGGGTGACGCCGAGCAGATACAGCACGGTGTCCAGGAACGGCACGTTCACCGCGGTGTGTGCCGCCTGCCGGACCACCGGCTTGGCGTTGAAGGCGACCCCGAGCCCGGCCGCGTTGAGCATGTCGAGATCGTTGGCGCCGTCGCCGACGGCGACCGTCTGCGACAGCGGGACGCCCGCCTCCGCGGCGAACCTGCGCAGCAGCCGCGCCTTGCCCGCGCGGTCCACGATCTCGCCGGTGACCCGGCCGGTCAGCTTGCCGTCGACGATCTCCAGCGTGTTGGCCTGGGCGAAGTCCAGCCCGAGCCGCTCCTTGAGATCGTCGGTGACCTGGGTGAACCCGCCCGACACCACACCGACTTGGTACCCGAGCCGCTTCAGCGTCCGGATCAGCGTCCGCGCGCCCGGCGTCAGCCGCACCTCGCTGCGGACCTTCTCCACGACCGAGGCGTCCAGCCCCTTCAGCAGCGCCACGCGCGCGTGCAGCGACTGCTCGAAGTCCAGTTCGCCGCGCATGGCCGCCGCCGTCACCTCGGCGACCTGGTCCTCGCAGCCCGCGTGCGCGGCGAACAGCTCGATCACCTCGTCCTGGATGAGCGTGGAGTCCACGTCCATCACCACCAGGCGCTGCGCCCGCCGGTGCAGCCCCGCCGCGACCACGGCGACATCGACGCCGAGCGCGGCCGCGTCCGTGACCAGGGCCGTGCGCAGCGGCTCGGTCTCCACGCCGGACACCGCGAACTCGACGGCGGTCACCGGGTACTTGGCGAGCCGGAAGATACGGTCGATGTTCCCGCCGGCGTTGGTGATCTTCGCGGCGATGGCCGCGGTCGCCTCGGCGGTGAGCGGATGGCCGAGCACGGTGACCAGGGAGCGGCCCAGCCCGCGTGGCCGGTTGTCGCCGGTGCCGGAGAGGATCTCCGCCTGCAACTTCATCGACTCCGCCCAGCTGTGGACGGTCGCCCGCAGCCCGCCCTCGATCCCGCGGGGCGGCTCGGTCACGAGCGCGCACAGCACGATCCGGCCACGGGTGACGACCTGCTCGATGTCGACCACGTCGACCGAGTACGCGGCCAGGGTGTCGAAGAGTCCGGCCGTGATGCCCGGCCGGTCCCGTCCGAAGATCTTGACCAGGAGGGTGGGGAAGTCTGAGGTCTGCGAAGCGCTCATGGTGCTTCCACCGTATCCGGCACCCAGTGCCCACTGCCTCTGAGGTCCGTCTGGCGGACACTGAATTCTGGATGTCCGGTCGATGGCTCCAGCCCGACATCCGGCCCCGCGCGGTGATCGCCCGCACCCCGCGCGCTGATCGCCCCCACCCTGTGCGGTGACCGCCCCCACCGGTCACCGGCGCCCGTCGGGCCGCCCGGACGGCGGGGGAGCGGGCGGTGGCGGCGGCGGTGGCCCCTCCTCCGGCGAGGTGGGCGGGCGCCGGCGTGGCGGAGGTCCGGCAGGCCGCGACACCGTGGGCGAGCCGTAGACGTCGCCACGCCCGGCGGCCCCACCGCGCCCACCCGGGGCAGGCCCGAAGTCCCCTCGTGAGGACCGTCCGTCACCCCGGGCCTCCCACTCCTGCGGCCGCGCGTCCTCCGGCTCACGCATCGACTCCCGCAGGTTGGCCGGCATCCGGAGATAGGGGTTGGTCGCCGCGTTCGGCGGCCGGTACGACATCACCGGCCGGTACGGCCCCGAGGTCCCCTCGGACTGCGCGGCCCCCGGCACGCCGGTGGCGCCCGCCCCCACGTCACCCAGTGCCAGGCGCGTGGCGTGCCCGCCCGCCGCGCCCGTCGCGTAGGCCAGCAACGCGCCGGCGGCTCCGGCGCCCGCGCCCCACACCGCGCCCAGCAGCAACGCCGTGCCCAGCTGCGCGCTGAGCTCTATACCGGCGCCGAACGCGTCGAAGCCCAGGACCGACAGCGAGGCGTCCACGGAGACCTCCGTCAGCAGACCGAGCAGCGGCAGGGTCAACGCGGTGGCGACCGCCAACGGCAGCGCACACCGCCCGACATGCCCGAGCACACCTGAACCTCGTACGGCATGCCCGCCGTGCCCGCCGTGCCCGCCGTGCCCGCCGTGACCACCCCGCGCCCCGCCCGCGGCGGCCACCCCCGACATACCCCCGACCGGACCCGCGGCCGTGCTCCCGGCTGGACCCGCGGCCGTACCCGCCGCAGTCCCCCCGCCGGCGCCCACGGCCGTACTCCCGGTCCTGCCCCCGGCACCCGCGCCCGCGCCCGCACCCACCCGCACCGCCTCCGCCAGCGGCGTCCGTACCGCCGTGAGCACCCCCGCCAGCAGCATCAGCAGGGCCGCGCCGACTCCCAGCAGCCAGACCCGGCCGTCCAGTTCGGCCAGCCGTCCCAGGGTCACCGCCTCGTCGGAGTCGACGAGCAGGTCGTCGAGCGGATCCGGCAGGAACCGGGTCAGCGGACCCGTCGCCTCACCGTCGTAGGGGACGAACAGGCCCACCGGGACGCCGAGCCACACACCGTTGGGGGCGCCGAGAAAGGCCGCGCCGGCGATCCGCTTGGGGTGGTCGTCGCCGACGGCCGCGTATCCCGCGGCGGCGAACCCGGCCGCGACCGCCACCAGCAACACGGTGACCAGCGCCGAGACCGCCGGCCTGACCACCCGGTGCACGACGGCGAGGCCGCGGGGCAGGGGAGTGCGGCGAGAGGCGAGCAGTGCGACGAGCAGGACGGCCGCCGACCAGACGAGGCCGCCGAGCAGTGTCGGCACGGTGTCGACGGTGAAGCCGACCGCGGCCTTCGCGTCGATCAGATCGCCGACCCGGTCCGGCAGCAGCCCGCCGATGTCCCCCACGTCCCCGAGGCCAGGGATCTCGATGCCGCCCGCCCCGCCGCCGTCGGTCACGTCGTCCAGCCCGAGCGCGCCGCCGTCGATCGTGATCACATCGTGTCCCGCCCATGCGAGCCCGCCGAGCGTCGCCACGAACAGCGCCACCACCGCGCCCGCGCGCGCGAGGAGTTCGCCCGGTGCGATCACCGGGCCGGCGGTCCGCAGGGACCGCAGGAAAATCCAGGACATAAGGAGCGCACCGACCAGGCTGACACCCAGTGGCGTGATCTCGATGGCCGTGGTGGCCTCGGCGCCCTCCAGGCCGAAGGCGGACATGTCGCCCGACGGGGAGACCGAACCACCCGCACCGAGGGCCACAACCGCCGCGGTCATCGGTCCCAGGGAACCCGCGGAATCGGCCTCCAGGAGATGCAGTCCGAGCGCCGCCGTGCCCGCCATCCCGATCAACGCCCAGCTCACGGCGGCGATCGCGGACAGCAGTACGTCGATCCACGGCACCCGCGGACCTCGCCGCACGGTCTCGACACTCATGGCAGACCCCCCGATCCGCTGCGCGGCACAGCACCACGCATGTCCCCCTCGCGTGGATTACCACTCTCCGGCCCGGTTTCAACCCCGTCAACGAGAAAGCCTCGATGCGCCGGTGCGCCGCCTTCACAAGGCCCGACTTTCGGTCAGGGGGCCGCTACTGAAATAGTTCCCCCCGATGTTCGACATCCCTAGACTCCCTGCGATGGGGGTAATTCGGGGGACAACTCAGTGGGGCATGGAGTGCCGGAACTCGTACTGGAAGCAAACGGACGGACCTGGACGCTTGACGCGGCCAGGCCCTACACACTCGGACGCGATCCCCAAGGGGACGTGGTGTTCGACGACGCCAGGGTCTCCTGGCGACACGCCACGGTCAGCTTCAACGGCCGCAGTTGGGTCATTGAGGACCACGGCAGCACCAACGGCACCTTCGTGCAGGGGCAGCGGATCCACCAGGTGGAGATCGGGCCCGGCTCGGCGGTGCACCTGGGCAACGCGACCGACGGACCGAAGGTCGCCCTGACGGGCGAGGCCGCCGTCGCCCAGCCGCAGCAGCAGCCGTACGCGGCACAGGGCGCGGGCCAGGGCTGGGCCCAGCAGGCCCCGCCGCAGCAGCAGGCCCCGGGGGCCGGCTGGCAGCAACCCCAGCAGCAGCCGCAGGCGCAGGTCCCGCAGCAGCAGGGCAACGCGCCGCAGATGCCCGGTGGCGGCGCGGGGGCGCCGCCGGTCTACGGCGACCGCAGTCCGACCACGTTCCACCAGTTCTCGCTGGGCCGTGTGATGCGGATCGGCCGTGCGCTGGAGAACGACCTGGTGGTCTCCGACCTCCAGGTCTCCCGCAACCACGCGGAGTTCCACTCCACGCCCGACGGCCGGATGGAGATCCGCGACCTCGGCTCGCACAACGGCACGTACGTCAACGGTCAGCCGATCACCAAGGGCGGCTCGCAGCTGCTCGGGCCGACCGACATCGTGGGTGTCGGCCACTCGACCTTCCGGATCGTCGGCGACCGTCTCGAGGAGTTCGTCGACACCGGCGAGGTCTCCTTCTCCGCGCGCCATCTGACGGTCACGGTCGACGGCGGCAAGCAGATCCTCAAGGACGTCTCCTTCGGCGTCCCGGAGAAGTCGCTCATCGCGGTCATCGGCCCGTCCGGATCCGGCAAGTCGACCCTGCTCAAGGCGCTCACGGGCTACCGCCCGGCGAACCAGGGCGCGGTGCTCTACGACAACCGTGATCTGTACAAGCAGTTCGCCGAGCTGCGCCAGCGCATCGGTCTGGTCCCGCAGGACGACATCCTGCACAAGGAACTGGTCGTCAAGAAGGCCCTCAAGTACGCGGCCAAGCTGCGCTTCCCCTCGGACACCACGGGGCGCGAGCGCGAGGCGCGGATCGACGAGGTGCTGCGCGAGCTCAAGCTCGACATCCACAAGGACAAGAAGATCACCTCGCTGTCCGGCGGTCAGCGCAAGCGGGTCTCCGTCGCCCTGGAGCTGCTGACCAAGCCGTCGCTGATCTTCCTGGACGAGCCCACGTCGGGCCTCGACCCGGGTATGGACCGCGATGTCATGCAGCTGCTGCGCGGCCTCGCCGACGACGGCCGTACGGTCCTCGTCGTCACCCACTCGGTGGCCGAGCTGGCGATCTGCGACAAGCTGCTCGTGATGGCGCCGGGCGGCTCCGTCGCCTACTTCGGCCCGCCCGAGGAGGCCCTGAACTTCTTCGGCTACGACACCTGGGCCGACGTCTTCTCCGCCTTCGAGAACTACCGCGACTACGACTGGGCCGGCCGCTGGAAGGGCTCGCAGCACTACCAGATGTACGCCGCGGACATCGACGCCGTCGCCCCGCAGGCCGTACAGATGCCGGCCATGCAGGGCATGAAGCCGCCGAAGCCACAGGGCTGGATGTCGCAGTTCATCACGCTGGTGCGGCGCTATGTGTCGGTGATCGCCTCGGACAAGGGCTTCCTCGCCCTGATGGTGATCCTGCCGGCCGTCCTCGGCGCGGTGAGCCTGCTCATCGAACCGGACAACGGCCTGCTGCCCAACCCGCCCAACCAGGCGGGCCGGATCATCCCCAACGGCACGGCCACCACCGTCCTGCTGATCCTCGCGGTCGGCGCCTGCTTCGCCGGCGCCGCCAACTCGGTCCGTGAGCTGATCAAGGAACGGGTCATCTACGAGCGGGAGCGCGCCACCGGCCTGTCCCGCTCGGCGTACCTGATGTCCAAGGTGTTCGTGCTCGGCATGATCACCGTGTTCCAGGGCCTGCTGGTCGGCGTGATCGGCTTCGCCAACCGGGAGCTGCCCGCGGAGGGCCTGGTCCTGGGCAGCGCCACGATGATCGAGCTGTCGTTGCCGATCATGGCGCTGGGCTTCACCTCGATGATGTTCGGCCTGATCATCTCGTCGCTGGTGAAGACGGCCGAGAAGACCATGCCGCTGCTGGTGATGTTCGCGATCATCCAGGTCGTCTTCACGGGCTGTCTGTTCGCGCTGAACGGCGCGGTCGGCGTCAACCAGTTCTCGTATCTGATGCCGTCGCGCTGGGCGGTCGGCGCGGCCGGCGCCACGCTCGACTTCAACAAGATCACCCCGCCCGAGGAGGGCGTCGGCAACGACCCGCTGTGGGAGCACACGGTCGGCGCCTGGACCATGGACATGGCCGCCCTGCTGGTGCTCGGTGTGATCTGCGGCTTCTTCGTGGCCCGCTTCCTGCGCCGCCACGAGCCCGAGGTCATGCGCAAGTAGGCACGTTCCGCTACCGCGCCGAAGGGCGGCACCCCCTGACGGGGTGCCGCCCTTCGGCGTTCGCGGTGCGCGTGAGAGGCCCGCGCCGGCCTCAGTACGCGCCGTTGACGTTGTCGATCGAGCCGTACTTGTCGGCCGCGTAGTTGGCGGCGGCGACGATGTTGGCGACCGGGTCGTAGATGTTCTTCGGCGTGCCGGAGACGTGGTACGCGTCGAAGGTCGGGGGGATGACCTGGAGCAGACCCTTCGACGGGATGCCGTTGATGGCGTTGACGTCCCAGTTGTTGATCGCGTTCGGGTTGCCGGAGGACTCCCGCAGGATGTTGCGGTGCAGTCCGTTGTAGCTGCCCGGGATGCCCTTGGACTTCATGATGTCCAGGGACTCGCGGATCCAGCCGTCGAGGTTGTTGCCGTACGTCTTCGCGGCGACCGGCTTGACCTTCGGGCGCTCGGCGGAGCGGCTCGCGGCCTGCTCGGCCTTGCGCTCGGCGGCCTTCTCCGCGGCGGCCTTCTTCTGGGCGGCGGCCTGGGCCCGCTTGGTCGCGGCGGCCTTGGCGGCGGCGTCCGCGGCGGCCTTCTTCTTGGCCTCGATGGCCTCGATCTTGACGCTGGAGCCGGCGAGCCGGTCGGTCACGCTGGCCCTGAGCTCCTTGGCCTGTCCGGTGCCGTAGGCGACCTGGGCGACCGAGGAGGCGTCAGTCGTGGTCGTGGCACCGTCCGCGGGGACCACGGTGAACGCGAGCGCGGCGGCGCTGAGCGCGCCGACACCGGCGAGCGCGATCTTGTGGGACTTCGTCAGCGGACGATCTCGACCAGGAATCGGAAGGTGCTTCGGCATGGCGATGGAACCTCTTCGAATAGCGCGGAGGCCGCCCGGCGATCGCGGAGGACAGGGAGCTGTCCGCGAAAAAGGCCGCGGGGCGAAACCCGCGGCGCTGAGCGACGGCAGCCATTGTTAGCGGCCGCAAAATCGAGAGGCAAAGAGGCGATGTACGAAGCCGGATAGTGGATCTCGGAAGGGCAAAACGGGACAGACTAGGCAGTCTGCCCCGCTCAAAAGGGACGTCCTTATCTCCTACGTACCTTCGTACGTGATGTGCGCCCTATGTGCGGGCTCACATCGGAGGCGTAACAGTCTCACCAGGAGTTGCCGGTGCAACGCTCACTGTGAGGGTTCTCCTCCGGGAGGATGAGATGGACGTCCCCGAACTCGTGCCACAGGTAGCGCCCGCGCAGCGCCGCCTCGTACCCGCGGCCGATCGCCGCCCGCCCCGCGACCGCCTCCAGCATCAGCAGATGGGAGGCCTCCGGCTCGTGCAGCCCGGTCAGTAGCCCGTCCACCACCCGCACCCCGCGCTCCGGAGTGACCACCAGGTCCGTCCAGCCCGCCGCGGCCCGCACCGTCCCGTCCGCCCCCACGGCCGACTCCAGCGCCCGTACGGCCGTCGTGCCGACCGCGATCACCCGCCCGTCCCCGCACCGCACCGCGTTGATCAGCCGCGCGGAGGCCTCCGGCACCGCGAACCGCTCCGGATACGGCGGCTCGTGCGCCTCCGCCGACGCCACCCCCGTGTGCAGGGTGACCGGCGCGAACTGCACACCACGGCTCACCAGCTCCGCCACCAGCCGTGACGTGAACGGCCGCGCCGCACTCGGCATCTCCGCACTGCCCGTCCCGTCGGGCGACGGCAGCGCGAACACCGTCTGGTACGCGGCCAGCGGCTGGTCCCGCTCCGTGTAGGAGTAACGAATGGGCCGCCCGTGCTCGCGCAGCAGCGCGGGGATGTCCGGAGCGGACACGCGGCCCGGAGCGGACACGTCATCCGGCGTGGGTGTGCGCTCCGTGCCCTCCGCGCCCCCCGGGCCGGACGCGCGTGCCCACCACAGCCGCCGCCCCTCACCGCTCAGCGGCTCCTCCAGGACCAGCCGCACACCCCCGGGCAACCCCACCTCCACACCCGCGGGCCCGCCCGCACGCGCGCGAGAGGTGCCCTTCCCGTCGGGATCCCGCAGTTCCACGGCCCAGCGCCCGTCGTCGCCCCGCGTGGAGAAGTGCACCACCACGCGCGCGTGCCCGACCGTGCCGTCCACCGCGGCCGCCAGCGTCGGCGACGTGTTCACCACCAGCAGGTCCCCGGCCCGCAGCAGCGCCGGCAGCTCCGCGAAGACGTGGTGCGACACCTCCGTCCCACGCGACACCAGCAGCCGTACGGCGTCCCGGCCCCGGCCCGGCCCGCGCTGCTCGGCAGGCACCCGCGCGGAGAGTTCCCCCGGAACGGCCTCGATCGCGGCGGTCCCCGTCACCGCACACCCTCCATCAGCGACGGCGCGCAGTAGCGCCCGCTCGCCGGACGCTCGTCCAGCAGCCGCAGAAACGCCGGCACCACATCGGCCGGCTCAGGCCGCGGATCCCCGTCGTCCGGTACGGCCGCCGCGTACAGGTCCGTCGCCATGTCCCCGGGATCGACCGCCCAGACCCGCAGCGCGGGCTCCTCCGCGGCCAGCACCGCCGCCAGGTGGTCCAGGGCCGCCTTGGAGGCGCCGTACCCGCCCCATGTCTCGTAGGCCTCCGAGGCCGCGTCCGAGCTGACCGTCACGACCGCGCCCCGCTCCGAGGCCCGCAGCAACGGCAGTGCCTCCTGGAGCAGGCCGAGGGCCGCCACCGCGTTCACCTCCAGGGCCCGCCGCAGCCCGTCCAGCGGCAGCTCGTCCAGCCGCACCAGCGGCTCGGCACCCAGCGCGCTCGCGTTGCTCACCACCAGATCGAGACCGCCGAGCCGCCAGGCCGCCGCCACCAGCGCCGACCGGTGCCCCACGTCCGTCACGTCCCCGGGCAGCGCCGTCACCCGCGTACCGTGCGCCGCCACCGCCTTCGCGGTCTCCTCCAGAACCCCGGCCGTACGGGCGTCCAGCACCAGATGCCAGCCCCGCGCGGCCAGGGCCTCCGCCAGCGCGCGTCCCAGCCCCTTCGACGCCCCCGTGATGATCGCTACCGGCATGGCACCTGTCCCCTCGTCGTTCGGCCGCCGTACTGACCGGCGTCCCCTCAACGTAGGAACCGCGCCCGCCCCACCGCCTCGGCCACCGGCCGCAACCCCACCGGTCCCTTCGCCCTACGGCCACGGACCCTGGGCCCACGGCCCTAGGTCGTGCGGCCTAGGCAGAGGCCGTCATCGGTCCGATCCGGCTGTCCGACCCCGCCGGTACCTTGAGGACATGAGTCAAAAGCCCGGGTCGGGCCTCGCCGCGGTCAGCTCCGCGCTGCTGGCCATGAGCAGGCACCTGGAGGTGCACGACGTCCTCAAGACGATCGTCGCCTCGGCCCGCGAACTGCTCGACGCCGAGTACGCGGCGCTGGGCGTCCCCGACGACCACGGCGGCTTCGCCCAGTTCGTCGTCGACGGCGTCAGCGACGAGCAGTGGAAGGCCATCGGCCCGCTGCCGCGCCAGCACGGCATCCTCGCCGCGATGCTCCACGACGCCAAACCCCAGCGCTTGGCCGACGTCCGCAAGGACGACCGCTTCGGCGGCTGGCCCGGCGCCCACCCCGAGCTCGCCGACTTCCTGGGCCTGCCCATCCGCGACGGCGACGAGATCATCGGCGCGCTCTTCCTGGCCAACAAGGTGTGCCCCGCCGGAGAGGAACCCCCGCCCGCCCGGCGGGAAGGCGGCTGCGGCTTCACCGAGGACGACGAGGAACTCCTGGCGATCCTCGCCCAGCACGCCGCGATTGCCCTCACCAACGCCCGTCTCTACGAACGCAGCCGCGAACTGACCATCGCGCAGGAGCGCTCCCGCCTCGCCCACGAACTCCACGACGCCGTCAGCCAGAAGCTGTTCTCCCTGCGCCTGACCGCCCAGGCCGCCACCGCACTCGTCGACCGCGACCCGGCCCGCGCCAAGGACGAACTCCACCAGGTCGCCGCCCTCGCCGCCGAGGCCGCGGACGAACTGCGCGCCGCGGTCGTCGAGTTGCGCCCGGCGGGCCTCGACGAGGACGGCCTGGTCGCCACCCTGCGCACCCAGATCCACGTCCTCGACCGTGCCCACAGCGCACGCGTCACCTTCACCTCGCGCGGTATGCGGGCCCTGCCCGCCGCCCAGGAGGAGGCCCTGCTGCGCGTCGCCCAGGAGGCGCTGCACAACGCGCTGCGGCACTCCGAGGCACCCCGCGTGGAAGTGGTCCTGGAGCGCCGCGGCGGCGGAGCGATCCTGCGCGTCAGGGACGACGGCAGTGGCTTCGACCCGCGGACGGTGCGCCGCGCGGGCCGCCATCTGGGACTGGTCTCCATGCGCGACCGCGCGAGCGGCGTCGGCGGCCGGCTGAGGGTGGAATCGGCGCCCGGCATGGGCACCACGATCGAAATGGAGGTCCCCGGTGGCTGACGCAATCAGGGTGCTGCTCGTCGACGACCACCAGGTGGTCCGCCGGGGACTGCGCACCTTCCTCGAGATCCAGGACGACATCGAGGTCGTCGGCGAGGCGGCCGACGGCGCCGAGGGCGTCGCACGCGCGGAGGAACTCAGCCCCGACGTGGTGCTCATGGACGTCAAGATGCCCGGCATGGACGGCGTCGAGGCGCTGCGCAAACTCCGCGAACTCAACCACCCCGCGCGCGTGCTGATCGTCACCAGCTTCACCGAACAGCGCACGGTGGTCCCGGCCCTGCGCGCGGGAGCCGCCGGGTACGTCTACAAGGACGTCGACCCCGAGGCCCTGGCCGGCGCCATCCGCTCCGTGCACGCCGGGCATGTGCTGCTCCAGCCCGAGGTGGCCGACGCCCTGCTCTGCCAGGAGGAGTCCAACAGCGGGCAGGGGAGAGGCGGTTCACTCACCGAGCGGGAGCGCGAGGTGCTCGCCCTGATCGCCGACGGCCGGTCCAACCGGGAGATCGCGCGCGCCCTCGTCCTCTCCGAGAAGACCGTCAAGACGCATGTCTCGAACATCCTCATGAAACTCGACCTGGCGGACCGGACTCAGGCCGCGCTGTGGGCAGTACGTCATGGTGTGACCGATTGAGCGACGGTTGACGACCGGTCCACACACCCCTCGTGCGGTAATTCGGAAGGTTCCGTTCCGAGGTGAGATTCATACCGTCGTGGGAATGTCCCCCGGATGGCGCATCCTTCGGGGAGCGCCGCCGTTCTCCTTGCGTGCTGCGGCGACTGCCGCGGCAGTCGCCAAGGAGGGCTTAGAAGTGAAGAACCTGAAGAAGGCAGCGGCCGTGACGATGGTGGCCGGCGGGCTCGTGGCCGCCGGGGCCGGAATGGCCTCCGCCACCGACGGCTCGCTGGCGAACGGCGCGGCCGAGGGCTCTCCGGGTGTCGTCTCGGGCAACGTCATCCAGGTCCCGGTGCACGTCCCGGTGAACGCCGTCGGCAACAGCGTGAACGTCATCGGCGTGCTGAACCCGGCGTTCGGCAACCTCGGCCTCAACCACTGAGTGCCGTAGCGCCGCACTGACCACCGGCCTCCCGGGCGCTCCCGGGAGGCCGGTCTGTCTCTCCGCACATGGCCGGTCCGCCCTCTGTCCCGTCGGAACAATGCGCTTGTCCGCACAATGATCCGAACGGGCAGTTCGACCGGCGGACCAGTGTCAAACCGGATGTTTCCGGCGTTCTTCAGCGTACGACCCGCGGCCGGGTCGGTTACGCAATCGCAGGAGGAACGCTTCCATGAACATCGCCAAGAAGGCGGCCGTGGCCGTCACCGTCGCCGGTATCGCCGCCGGCGCCTCCGCCGGCGCGGCTGTCGCCGACTCGGGCGCCGAGGCCGCGGCCGCGAAGTCCCCGGGTGTCGGCTCGGGCCTCATCGCCCAGGTCCCCGTCCACGTCCCCGTGAACGCCGTCGGAGTCACCGCCAACCTCGTCGGCCTCCTGAACCCGGCCTTCGGCAGCAACGGCATCAACGACTGACACCACACGGTCAGGGTGGGGCCCCCGAGCGAACTCGACTCGGGGGCTTCGTCGTATGCCCGCTTACGCGCTTACGCGCTTACGCGCTTACGCGCTTACGCGCTTACGCGCTTACGCGCTTACGCGCTTACGCGCTTACGCGCTTACGCGCTTACGCGCTTGCCCGCTTACGCGCGCGGCCGTCCGCGGGCATGCGTGCCGCCTGGGGCGGCACGGGTGGGCGCGGACGGCACCCCGCACACGCCGGACTGCGCGACGCCCTCGGCCCACCCCGGCTCCGGGCACTTCAGAACCCGCCCCCGGTTCACCGCACCCCCTTCTCCCGCTCCTCCACAACGGAGTTGTACGCCGCGACCTGCGCCCGCCGAGCCACCCGCTCAACCGACCGCAACGCGGCCCCCCGCGCAGCCACCTCCCCCGAACTCACCGCCCCACCGTCCCCGTTCTCATCCGCCACGGACACCAACAACCCCACCCGCTGCGCCAGTTCGAGCACCCGCACGGCCCGCGGCGGATACCCGGGAGCCAGCACCTCCCGCCCCCGCTCGGCCCGAGCCCGGTACGCGTCGATCGCCGCCTCGGCCACCGGCCCCGACGCCGCGACGTCCAGCCGCGTCAACACCTCCGTGGCCTCCCGCAGCGCCTCCGCCAGCTCCCGCTCCGCCTCCCCGAGCGACGGCACGTCCGCGGGCGGCGCCTCACGCACCGCGAGGCAGTGCCAGACCACCTCCACATGCACATCACCCGCGGGCCCGGCCTCGTACACCTCCGGCACCAGCCCGAGCGCGGCCCCGTGACAGATCACCGCCTCCTCGGCGTCCAGCGCCCGCGCGTTGAACTCCGGCGGCCCGCTCAGCCCCAGCGGGTGTCCCGGCGCCGGCAGCGCGATCCGCAACCCCGTCGCCCCGAGCGCCCGCAGCCGCCCCAGCGCGAGCGTCAGACCAACGGGCGCGGACTCACCGGGCAGCCGCTCCACCCGGTGCACGGCGTCACCGCCGACGATGGCCAGGACGGCGTCGTCCGGCGAGACAAGTCCGGCAAGAAGGGCATTTCCCCATGCTGCGAGGCGTCCAGAGCGCGGTTCCGAAAGCATGCGTCCACCCTAAGGACCGGACCGATGGAATGGACCGGGCGGCCGGTGGCGTAGATTTCCTTGAGGGCCTGCGCCCACCGGCGCGGCGGCCCGAGCCACTGGCGTACGCGACAGCCGAGACCGGCCACACAGCAAGGGGAGACTACGCGCTCATGAGCGATGTTCTGGAGCTTGAGGACGTATCCGTGGTCCGCGAGGGCCGGGCTCTGGTGGACCAGGTCTCGTGGTCGGTGAAGGAGGGCGAACGCTGGGTGATCCTCGGACCCAACGGCGCCGGCAAGACCACCCTTCTGAACATCGCGTCGAGCTACCTCTTCCCGAGCAAGGGCACCACCACCATCCTCGGCGACACCCTCGGCAAGGTCGACGTCTTCGACCTCCGCCCCCGCATCGGCATGGCCGGCATCGCCATGGCCGACAAGCTCCCCAAGCGCCAGACCGTCCTGGAGACCGTCCTCACGGCCGCGTACGGCATGACCGCCACCTGGCACGAGGACTACGACGAGATCGACGAGCAGCGCGCCCGCGCCTTCCTCGACCGGCTCGGCATGTCCGACTTCCTGGAGCGCAGGTTCGGCACCCTCTCCGAGGGCGAGCGCAAGCGCACCCTGATCGCCCGCGCCCTGATGACCGACCCCGAGCTGCTGCTGCTCGACGAGCCCGCCGCCGGCCTCGACCTCGGCGGCCGCGAGGACCTGGTCCGCCGCCTCGGCCGGCTTGCCCGCGACCCCATCGCCCCCTCCATGATCATGGTCACCCACCATGTCGAGGAGATCGCCCCCGGCTTCACCCACGTCCTCATGATCCGCCAGGGCAAGGTCCTCGCCGCGGGCCCGCTCGAACTCGAACTCACCTCGCGCAACCTCTCCCTCTGCTTCGGCCTCCCGCTCGTCGTCGACCAGGTCGGCGACCGCTGGACCGCACACGGCCTCCCGCTGTCCTGAACCGCGCCGCCCCGCACCACAAGGCGGCGGTAAGAAGCCCCCGGGCACCCTGTCCCTGACCGGACCGCGGACCTACCATGACCATGTGAACGACATAGACGCTTGGGTGTGGTGGCTCATCGGCGCCGCGGCGCTCGGAATCCCGCTGGTCGTCACCGCGATGCCCGAGTTCGGGATGTTCGCCGTAGGAGCGGTGGCCGCAGCAGGCGTCGCAGGCCTCGGCGGCGGTGTCGTCGCCCAGGTCCTCGTCTTCGTCGTCGTCTCGGTCGCCCTCATCGCCGTAGTACGGCCCATCGCGGCCCGGCACCGCCGGCAGAGCCCCCAACTGGCCACCGGTGTGGAGGCGTTGAAGGGCAGACAGGCCGTCGTCCTGGAACGCGTCGACGGCGCCGGCGGCCGTATCAAGCTCGCGGGCGAGGTCTGGTCGGCCCGCGCCCTCGACACCGACCGTGCCTACGAGGCAGGCCAGTCCGTGGACGTCGTGGACATCGAAGGGGCCACGGCGATCGTCATGTGACCTCGCACGACTCAACTGAACCGAACGTCCACCGAGGCATACGACGGTCTGTCAGACTCGACCGGCAAGATCTTCAACCAACAAGATCTTCAACAGACATAAGATCTGCAACGGCAGGTCTGCCGAGGCGGAGAAGGGTACGGGCAAAGTCGATGGAACCGGTCATCATCGTCTTGATCATCCTGGTGGTGTTGGTCTTCATCGCCCTGATCAAGACGATCCAAGTCATCCCGCAGGCCAGCGCCGCGATCGTGGAGCGCTTCGGCCGCTACACGCGGACGCTGAACGCGGGCCTCAACATCGTCGTTCCGTTCATCGACACCATCCGCAACCGCATCGACCTTCGTGAACAGGTCGTGCCGTTCCCGCCGCAGCCGGTGATCACCCAGGACAACCTGGTCGTCAACATCGACACGGTCATCTACTACCAGGTCACCGACGCCAGGGCAGCGACCTACGAGGTCGCCAGCTACATCCAGGCCATCGAGCAGCTCACCGTCACCACCCTGCGCAACATCATCGGTGGCATGGACCTGGAACGCACCCTGACCTCCCGCGAGGAGATCAACGCGGCCCTGCGCGGCGTCCTCGACGAGGCCACCGGCAAGTGGGGCATCCGCGTCAACCGCGTCGAGCTGAAGGCGATCGAACCGCCCACCTCCATCCAGGACTCGATGGAGAAGCAGATGCGCGCCGACCGCGACAAGCGCGCCGCGATCCTCCAGGCCGAAGGTGTCCGGCAGTCCGAGATCCTCCGCGCCGAGGGCGAGAAGCAGTCCCAGATCCTGCGCGCCGAGGGTGAGGCCAAGGCGGCCGCCCTCCGCGCGGAGGGCGAGGCCCAGGCGGTCCGTACGGTCTTCGAGGCCATCCACGCCGGAGACCCGGACCAGAAGCTGCTCAGCTACCAGTACCTCCAGATGCTGCCGAAGATCGCCGAGGGCAACGCCAACAAGCTCTGGATCGTCCCCAGCGAGATCGGCGACGCCCTCAAGGGCCTCTCCGGCGCCATGGGCAACTTCGGCGGCGGCGGCTTCGGCAACGCGGGCAACGGCGGCAGCCAGGACAACGGAGGCGCGGCAACGGAACGCCGAGAAAAGCCGTCGATCGACTAAGCCCTCAAAAGCGGCTGTGGTGCGCCCATGATCGGAGGCGCGCCACAGCCGCTTTCAGGGGCGCGGGGAACTGCGCGACAAGCCACACGCGACCCGCCCCCGACGAACGGCCGAAAGTCCCCAGGCCCTAAGCGGCGGCCGACGCAAGCCACTCCGGCAACGCGTCGTAGTCATCCTGGGCCAGCGCCAGCAACATCGCATCGGCAGGCGTAGGCTCGAACGGCGCCCGAAGCAACGGCATCCCCGCCTCCGCAGGAGTCCGGTTCGCCTTGCGGTGATTGTCCTCCGCGCACGAGGCAACGGTGTTCAGCCAGCTGTCCTGCCCACCCTGCGACCGCGGCACCACGTGGTCCACGGTCGTCGCCCGCCGGCCGCAGTACGCGCACCTGTGCCGGTCCCGCACCAGGACACCCCGCCTCGACCACGGCGCTTGTCTTCGGAACGGCACCCGTACGTACCTGCACAGCCGGATCACGCGCGGCGCCGGTATGTCCACGGCGGCACCGCGCATCCGCAGCTCGGGGTGGGCCTGCTCCACAACGGCCTTGTCCTGAAGCACCAGAACGACGGCACGGTTCAACGTCACCGTCGACAGCGGCTCAAAGCTCGCGTTGAGTACCAGCGTGTCCCGCATACCAGCCCACCTCCCGTGTGCACCGGCCCACCCCCTGGCGGGCTGGGATCAACTCTGGCCGGGCACGCCGAGATGGACAACGCAATATCTGCTGCTCCGCGAAGGGTGACCCCCGCAACTTCCCCGGCAACAAAAATGCCCGCCCCTGATCACTTCCAAGACCAGAGGCGGGCAAACGTTCAGTGAACGCTGAGAGGACCGGGTTCTGGGTCAACCCTGCCCGGGGTTCTCGAACTCACCGATCAGCCGGGCACGCGCCAGCGTGTGGAACCGCAGGTTGAAACCGACCACGGCCGGACTGACGTCCGCGTCCGGACCGAGCTTCTCCTGGTCCACCGCGTACACCGTGAACACATACCGGTGCGGTCCGTCCCCGGGCGGCGGCGCGGCACCACCGAAGTCCTTCGTCCCGTAGTCGTTCCGCGCGTGTACGGCCCCCTCGGGCAGCCCCTCGAACTTGCCGCCGCCCGCACCGGCCGGCAGCTCGGTCACCGAGGCCGGGATGTCGAACAGGACCCAGTGCCAGAACCCGCTGCCCGTAGGGGCGTCCGGGTCGTAGCAGGTCACGGCGAAGCTCTTGGTCTCCGGCGGGAAGCCCTCCCACCGCAGCTGCGGAGAGGTGTTGCCGGCCGCCTGCACCTGAGCGTCCTTGAGGGTCGCGCCCTCGGCGACGTCCTCGCTCGTGACCGTGAAGGCCGGCACGGGCGGATGGAAGTCGTGGGGGAGCGGCCGCCTCTTGAGCTCGGACACCTCAGTACCTCCTGATCGGATGGTTCAGTGACTTTCGAGCCTAGAGCCTGGCCGGAGGATCGGCCCGGCCCGGCCCCGGGCCACGCCCTAGAACCAGTTGCGCTTGCTGCCGACCTCGGAGAGCCACTGGTTGAGGTACGCCGCCCAGTCGGTCTGCTGGTAGTCCTGAAGACCCACCTGGAACGAGCGGAAGGTGTCACTGCCCTCGCTGAACAGACCCGGCCGCTTGTCCATCTCCAGCACCACGTCCATGGCGTTGGAGTCGGCGACGAAGCTCAACTCGACCTGGTTCAGACCCCGGTACTGCTGCGGCGGCAGGAACTCGATCTCCTGGTAGAACGGCAGCTTCTGCCGCGTGCCCCGGATGTGACCGCGCTCCATGTCCGCGTTCTTGAAGCGGAAGCCCAGCTGGATGAAGGCGTCGAGGATCGCCTTCTGCGCGGGCAGCGGGTGCACGTTCACCGGGTCCAGGTCACCGGAGTCCACCGCACGCGCGATCTCCAGCTCGGTGGTGACACCGATGTGCATCCCCGGCAGCGAACGCCCCTCGATGGTCGTGATCGGCGTCTCCCACGGGATCTCCAGGCCGAACGGCACCGTGTGCACGTTGCCGGCCTGCAACTCGAAGGCACCGCCGAGCCGGACCTTGGTGAACTCGATGTCCTGCTTGTACTCGGTGTCCTGGCCCTCGACCTCGACCCTGGCCTGGAGCCCGACCGACAGCGCCTCGATCTGCTGGTTGACGGAACCGCCCTGGATCCGCACCTCACCCTGGACGACCCCGCCCGGTACGACGTTGACCTCGGTCAGCACGGTCTCGACGGAGGCCCCGCCTGCACCCAGGCTCGCGAGCAGCTTCTTGAACGCCATGTCTCTCCCTTTCGCGCCATTGCGCGTGGATCCGCAGTCTCTGACCCCTACAAACGCGATCCGGCCGTGCCCGGTTCCGTGCCTTCACCCTGACAAGGCGAAGGCTCGCCGCCCACCCCGTGCCGCCCACCCGTCTGCACTACCCTCGGACGGCGTGATCGCGACCCCCGACCGTACGCCCCTGCCCAGGCGGTTCTTCGACCGCCCCGTCCTGGAGGTGGCCCCGGATCTCCTCGGCCGCATCCTCGTCCGCACCACACCGGACGGTCCGATCGCCCTGCGCCTGACAGAGGTAGAGGCCTACGACGGCCCGAACGACCCCGGCTCCCACGCCTACCGTGGCCCCACACCCCGCACGGAGGTGATGTTCGGCCCGCCCGGACGCGTGTACGTCTACTTCACCTACGGCATGTGGCACTGCATGAACCTCGTCTGCGGCCCGGACGGCAAGGCGAGCGCGGTACTGCTCCGCGCCGGCGAGATCGTCGAGGGCGCCGAGGCCGCCCGCAAACGTCGACTCTCGGCCCGAAATGACAAGGAACTGGCCAAAGGACCGGCACGTCTGGCCACCGCCCTCGACGTGGACCGCGCCCTCGACGGTACGGACGCCTGCGCCACCGGCGAGACCCCGCTGAGGATGCTCACCGGTACGCCTGTCCCATCTGACCTGGTACGCAACGGTCCGCGCACCGGTGTGGCCGGCGACGGCGGAAACGGCGACCTCCACCCCTGGCGCTTCTGGATCGCCAACGACCCTACGGTGAGCCCCTATCGGGCCCATGTCCCCAGGCGCCGCCGAAGTTGACTCGGCTCTGGAAGGTGCGTAACGTGGCCCGAGCCGCTGAACCGGGTACTGCGTTTGCCAGCAGCCGGAGCGGCCAACCCACTAGCTCACGAGAACCCTCAACGGGGTCGACTTCGGCGTGCCCGCATGCCGGAATTCGAATCCCTGGGCCCCGATTATGACTCGGGCGGGGAATCGGTTAGCGTAGTGAATGTCGAAAGGCGACGGGCGAAAGCCCAGGCACTTAAGGCAATCCCGCCGACAGGGAATCGGATCAAGAAAAGGATCTGATAGAGTCGGAAACGCAAGACCGAAGGGAAGCCCGGAGGAAAGCCCGAGAGGGTGAGTACAAAGGAAGCGTCCGTTCCTTGAGAACTCA
>NZ_JBIVNC010000023.1:0-99166 GCF_044753385.1 Streptomyces sp. NPDC088387 | reverse complement strand
GCGGCTCGCGGCTCGCGGCTCGCGGCTCGCGGCTCGCGGCTCGCGGCTCGCGGCTCGCGGCTCGCGGCTCGCGGCTCGCGGCTCGCGGCTCGCGGTTATGGTGCTCCTACCGTACTTCAAGCTGCTTGGCAATCCTCGGGCGCGCGAGACGGGTGACCATGCATACGGTAACGAACCACTGGCAGGAGTTGGGGGCCAGGCCATTGTTGATGGACTTCGAACGCGCTTCGGTCGGCCCACTGAAGTGGGGTCTGGTCTCGACCGCGGCGAAGCTCACGACGACCGGTGCCGTCTCGCCGGGGCGATGGAAGGAAATCGTGTAGCCCAATGCGAACTGTTGATGAGTAGCAACTCGTCTTATGGGTCGCGCATCTGAGCCTGTTCGTGATTCTTCCTAATGTTCCATGTTGTCCTTTGTCATCCAATCGAGGCGTTTGACAACGAACCCGGTCGTGGCCAGCGACCCCTAGGTCGTGTCCCGGACCCATTTCCGGGGTGTTCCCGGTGGTGTGGGGGATAGGGCACTTGGTGAGCTGTTCTCATGAGCTTTCAACAGTCCTCTCGTGGACTCCCCATCGCCCTCGCCGTCGCAGCCGTCGCCCTGGGAACGCTCACCGCCGCACCGGCCGGGCCACCCCACCATGCTCCGCCCCGATTACACCCGAACACCCAGACCGCGCACGCGAAGACCCAGGCTGTGCTGAACGAGATCGTCGCGCAGGGCACCCCCGGAGTCATCGCCCAGGTACGAGACGCGCGCGGCGTGTGGGACGGCCAGGCAGGTGTCGGTGACCTGGTCGCCGAGCGGCCGAGGAGCACCGGTGAGAAGTTCCGTATCGCCAGTGTGACCAAGACCTTCACCGCCACGGTGCTGCTCGGGCTCGAAGCCGAGGGCAGGATCTCGCTGGACGACAGCGTGGCGGAATGGCTGCCCGGGGTGGTGCACGGCAAGGGCTACCGGCCCGGGAACATCACCGTGCGGCACCTGCTCAACCACACGAGCGGAATCTTCGACTACAACATGGACGAGGGCTTCCGTGCCCTGTACGCAGGGGACGCGTTCGACCGGAACCGTCACATCAGGTGGTCCCCGGAAGAGCTGGTGGACATCGCGCTCGCCCACCCGCCCAACTTCCAGCCGGAGCAGGGCAGCAGGCCCGGCAGGCCCGGCAGGTGGGACTACTCCGACACCAACTACGTCCTCGCGGGCATGGTCGTCGAGAGGGCCACCGGCGGCACCTACGCGCAGGCGGTCGAGCGTCTGGTCATCCGACCGCTGGGCCTGCGCGGCACGAGCGTGCCGGGCGCCTCACCCCGACTGCCCGCACCGCACGCGAGGCACTACTCCACACTGTTCGAGGACGGGCCGGAGGCGAAAGTGCGTGACGTCACCGAGTTCAGCCCCACCGTCGCCTTCTCCGCCGGGCAGATCATCTCGACCGTCAGGGACGTGAACACCTTCCTGTCCAAGCTGCTGGCCGGTGAGCTGCTGCCGCCCGCCCAGCAGCGGCAGCTGCTCGAATCGGTCCACGTCGACGGGGACAAGGGACACGGTGGTCCGCAGGACCGCTACGGCCTCGGCATACGGCACTTCAAGCTCAAGGAGGGCTGCTGGGCCTGGGGCCACGGCGGCATGATCCCCGGCTCCGCAACCCGGACGCTCGCCTCGGCGGACGGCCGGCGCGTCATGACCATGAACCGCAACGGCGACTGGGGCGAACAGCGACTGGAGGACGCGGCCGTCGAGGCCGAGTTCTGCGAGCGCTGACAGCGCCTGGCCAGCAGCACAGGTGAACTCAACTCTGCGACACAACCCGGGCCGACAGTCGTATCCCGGGTTGCCTGCCCCCCCCGACGACTGCCCGCGCTTCAAGGCGCCCGTCTCACGCAATCCAGACCATGCACCAGCCCTTTGACCTGTGACTTCAAGTTTGGCGGAGGCCCAGTCCACTGATGTGCGAGTGGCCCTGTACCGGCCCGCGGGCGCCAGCTCGGATGGACACCGAATCCGCTGGCACCATGCGAAAGGCTCGATGACCATGCCGCGAACCCGTTCGTTCATGCAGGTCGATGTGTTCTCCGCACAGCCCTACGGTGGCAATCCGGTCGCGGTCGTGCTGGACGGCACGGACCTGGCGGATGAGGAGATGCAGCGTCTGGCGCGCTGGACGAATCTGTCCGAGACCACCTTCGTGCTGCCCCCCCACTGTCGCGGAGGCGGACTACCGGCTGCGGATCTACACGCCCGGGGGCGAGCTGCCGTTCGCGGGGCATCCCACCCTGGGTTCCGCGCGGGCCTGGCTGGAAGACGGCGGCACGCCGCAGCACGCCGACCGGATCGTGCAGGAGCGCACGGCGGGCCTGGTCTCCGTGCGTCGCGGGGACGGCTCGCTTTCCTTCGCGGGCCCGCCCAGGGTGCGCGAAGGCGCCCTCGACGACGCCTATCTGGATCAGATCGTCGCCGCGTTCGGTATCACCCGGGAGCGAGTGCTTGCCCACCAGTGGGTCGACAACGGGCCTGGCTGGGCAGTGGTCCAGCTGGCCACCGCCCAGGACGTCCTCGCTCTCGAGCCCGACCTGTCTCTCATCCCGACCGCGATGGTCGGCGCAATCGGGGCCCACTCCGAGGGATCGTCGCACCACTTCGAGATGCGCACCTTCGCCCCAGGGGCAGGCGTTCCCGAGGACCCCGCGTGCGGCAGCATGAATGCCGGTGTCGGGCAGTGGCTCACCGCCATCGGCGGGGCGCCCTCCGCCTACCGGGTCTCCCAGGGCACCCGGCTGGGACGGGCCGCCAGCATCGAAATCACCGCCGATCCGGACGGCACCGTCTGGGTCAGTGGCGCCACGACGGTGTGCATCCACGGCTCCATCACCGCGTGACATTCCCGCTGTCCGCGCCCGCGCGGCACCCGCCGGCTCCGGTCATGGGACGACCGCCACCGTGGGCCGCCCGGGCCGCGGGCTGCTGGTTGTCACGGAGTGTCGAGTGTCTTCATGATGACGAAGCTGTTGACCGTACCGACGCCGGGCAGGGCAGCCGGCTGGTTGGCGTGGAAATCCTCGTAGGCGGGCAGATCGGCGACTTCCACCTGCCGCAGGAACACCTACGCCTGGAAGCCCGCGTTGGCCAAGGCCGGCATCATCCCGCCCCGCGCCCAGGGAGCAAAGGACTGGCAGTGGGAGGCTGCGCCGAGGGATGGTTTCCACGTGCAGCGGCACACCTACGCCTCGATCATGCTGGAGGCGGGAGAGTCTGTGGTGACCGTGGCCCGGTGGCTCGGGCACTCCTCGCCGGCGATCACCCTCGGTTACTATGCTCACTTCATGCCAGAGGCCGGAAGCAAGGGGCGGACAGCCATTGACGGACTGCTGGGGAGGCAGGGAAATCTGCATGCCGGTCGAAACTCCCCAGATTCTCCCCAGGGCTGATGATAGGCAGTTCCTGCTGTTGGGCGACTCCGGAGGCAACCGTGGATTGCATGGTCAACGAAGTGGACGGCCCGCGAACATGCTGAGAGAGGTCACCGCGACCGAGTACGTCGAGCCCCTGCGCTCCGGCGGCTCCGTACCCGGTCTCGTCGAGGCCGACGACCTGGGTACGTACGTCGTGAAGTTCACCGGCTCCGCGCAGGGCCGCAAGGCACTGGTCGCCGAGGTGATCGTCGGTGAGCTGGCCCGCGCGCTCGGACTGCGCTTCCCCGAGCTGGTCCTCGTCCACTTCGACCCGGCCATCGCCGACAGTGAGCCGCACCAGGAGGTGCGCGAACTGCACCGGGCCAGCGCGGGCGTCAACCTCGGCATGGACTTCCTGCCGGGCGCCGAGGACTTCACGCCCGAGGTGGCCGAGGAGTTCCGCGTGGACTCCCTGGAGGCCGGGCGGATCGTCTGGCTGGACGCCCTCACCGTGAACGTGGACCGTACGATCCACAGCTCCAACCTGATGGTCTGGCCCACACTCGGCACCGTGGAGCCGCGGCTGTGGCTGATCGACCACGGCGCCGCGCTCGTCTTCCACCACCGCTGGGACGGTACGGACCCCGCGAAGCGGTACGACTTCCGCCACCACGCCCTCGGCCGCTACGCGCCGGACGTGCGCGCCGCCGACGCCGAACTGGCCCCGAAGGTCACCGGGGAACTGCTCCGGCGGATCGTCGACGAGGTCCCGGACCCCTGGCTGACGGACGAGCCCGGCTTCGCCACCGCCGACGAGGCGCGTGCGGCGTACGTCGCCCATCTGCACGCGCGCGTGCGGGCCTCGGACGCGTGGCTGCCCACCGACTTCCCCACCCGGGACGAGATCGCCGCCGAGGAGGTCCGCAGGGCGGCGAAGACCCGGCGGGGGCGGCCGAAGTGGCTCCAGCAGGTCCCCGACCTGCACGGCAGACCAACAGTGGAACAGGACGGGACGGTACATCCGTGATGAGCCACCGCGTACAGATCGAGTACTGCACCCAGTGCCGCTGGCTGCCCCGGGCGGCCTGGCTCGCCCAGGAGCTGCTCACGACCTTCGAGACGGAACTGACCGAGCTGGCGCTCAAGCCCGGCACCGGCGGCGTCTTCGTCGTCCGTGTGGACGACGAGGTGGTCTGGGACCGCCGTGAGCAGGGCTTCCCGGAGCCCACGGCGGTCAAGCGCCTCGTACGCGACCGAGTGGCCCCGGGACGCACCCTGGGCCACTCGGACAAGCCCGACAGGGGCTGACGGCGGGACCGGCTCAGCCCTTGAGCCTGCTCATCCCCTGAGCCGCTGCTCAGCCCTTGAGCCGCTGCTCAGCCCTTGAGCTGCTCGTACGCCGGCAGGGTCAGGAAGTCGGCGTAGTCCTCGTCGAGGGCGACGGTCAGCAGCAGGTCGTGGGCCTGCTGCCATCCACCCGCCGCGAAGGCCTCGTCGCCCAGCTCCGCGCGGATGTCCGCGAGTTCCTCGGCGGCCACCTTGCGGGCGAGTTCGGCGGTGACGGTCTCGCCGTTGTCGAGGACCACACCCGCGTTGATCCACTGCCAGATCTGTGAACGGGAGATCTCGGCGGTCGCCGCGTCCTCCATGAGGTTGAAGATGGCGACGGCGCCCATGCCGCGCAGCCACGCCTCGATGTAACGGATGCCCACCTGCACGGCGTTGACGAATCCCGCGTACGTCGGCTTGGCCTCCAGGGAGTCGATCGCGATCAGGTCGGCCGCCTTGACGTCGACGTCCTCGCGCAGCCGGTCCTTCTGGTTCGGCCTGTCGCCCAGGACCCGGTCGAAGGACTCCATGGCGATCGGCACCAGATCGGGGTGGGCGACCCAGGAGCCGTCGAAACCGTCGTTCGCCTCACGGTCCTTGTCGGCGCGGACCTTCTCGAAAGCGACCTTGTTCACCTCGGCGTCCCGGCGGGACGGGATGAACGCGGCCATGCCGCCGATCGCGTGCGCGCCGCGCTTGTGGCAGGTACGGACGAGGAGTTCGGTGTACGCGCGCATGAACGGGGCGGTCATCGTCACGGCGTTGCGGTCCGGCAGCACGAACCTGGCCCCGCCGTCCCGGAAGTTCTTCACGATGGAGAACAGGTAGTCCCACCGGCCGGCGTTCAACCCGGAGGCGTGGTCGCGGAGTTCGTAGAGGATCTCCTCCATCTCGTACGCCGCGGTGATCGTCTCGATCAGGACGGTCGCGCGGACGGAGCCCTGCGGGACGCCGACGTGGTCCTGCGCGAAGACGAACACGTCGTTCCAGAGGCGGGCCTCCAGGTGCGACTCCGTCTTCGGGAGGTAGAAGTAGGGGCCCTTGCCGAGGTCGATCAGGCGCCGCGCGTTGTGGAAGAAGTACAGCCCGAAGTCGACGAGGGCGCCGGGCACCTGCTCGCCGTCCACCTCGATGTGCCGCTCGTTCAGATGCCAGCCGCGCGGGCGCATGACGACCGTGGCCAGCTCCGCCTCGTCCTTCAGGGCGTACGACTTGCCGGAGCCCGCGTCCGTGAAGTCGATGTTCCGTGTGTAGGCGTCGATCAGGTTGACCTGGCCCAGGACCACGTTCTCCCAGGTGGGCGCAGAGGCGTCCTCGAAGTCCGCGAGCCACACCTTGGCGCCCGAGTTCAGGGCGTTGATGGTCATCTTGCGGTCGGTGGGGCCGGTGATCTCGACCCGGCGGTCGTTCAGCGCGGCCGGCGAGGGGGCGACACGCCAGGTGGGGTCCTCGCGGACCTGCGCGGTCTCCGGGAGGAAGTCCAGCGTGGAGGTGCGGGCGATCTCGGCGCGGCGTTCCGCACGCCGGGCGAGAAGCTCGTCACGCCGGGGGGTGAACCGGCGGTGCAGCTCGGCCACGAAGGCGAGCGCCGCGTCGGTGAGAACCTCCTCCTGCCGGGGCAGGGGCTCGGCGTCGACGATGACCGGCGCAGACGGCGCAGGTGCGGACATGAGCTGTCACTTCCTTCAGCGAGCTGCTTCGAGCTACTTGGCGCTACGTGAACGGCACCGCGTGCCTATGGGGGCAAACAGGGCGACCGGCGCCCGGTGAACGGCCGGGCGCTTCTGAACAGTGGATACTAGTTTCCTCATGGTGGAAGTTCAATGGTCTGTTGATGTCGAGATTCTCCGGGTCGAGGCAAGGTGGCGCTCGGTGCCACCCCGCTCACTCAAGGTGGACCAGGTCGGCCTCGGTGTCGATGTCGTACGCGAGGGCCACGTCCCCGCACTCGACCAGCGCGATCTCCCGCTCGTGCGCCCGCAGATAGGCGCGCGCCCCGCGGTCGCCCGTGGCGCTCGCCGCGATGCCGGCCCAGTGCGCCGCCCCGAACAGCACGGGATGGCCGCGTACCCCGTCGTAGGCGGCCGATGCCAGCGAGTCCTCGCTCCGGAACGCGCCGAGCACCCGGGCCACCGCCTCCGGCCCGATCCCGGGCTGGTCCACCAGCGAGACCAGCGCCGCCCGCGCCCCCGTCCCGGCCAGTGACGCGAGCCCCGCGCGCAGCGACGACCCCATGCCCTGCTCCCAGTCGGGGTTGTCGACCAGGACACACCCCGCCAGTTCCGCCCGCTCGCGTACGACGTCCGCACGCGCCCCGAGCACCACATGGACCCGGGTGCAGCCGGCCGCCCGCAGCACACCGGCCGCGTGCTCGACAAGGGGGCGCTCGCGGTACGGGAGCAGCGCCTTGGGGCGCCCGCCGAGGCGCCGTCCGCCCCCCGCGGCGAGCAGCAGACCGGCGACCGGGGATGTGTTCTCAACCGTCATGGGTCCTGCTTACCCGACGCCGGCCCGCCGGGCCGTGCACGCCGGACTGAATTTGTGTCCGCGCGGTGGCGCGGGTGGCGCGGGGTGGCGTTTACTGGCCCGCATCCCCCGGCGCCGACCTCGCTCGCGGGGATGCTCGGCGGGAACACGAAGTGACGGCGCACAACGGCGTGCGTGGGGGGAGAACTGTGTTCAAGAGCTTGGGGCAGAGGCCTGTGACGGGCATTGGCGAGGACCCGAGAGTGGTGGAACTGCGGACCGCGGTGTCCAGACTGCGGCGCGAACTCGCCGCCCACCCGGCCGAGTTCCCCGACCGCGGCATCGCGGAGGACGAACTCGCGGCACTGGCCGCGATGATCGGCTACGGCACCCCGGAAACCCCCCGCTTACGCCGCTCCCTGCTTCTCATCGCCGCCGCCATCGGCTCGGTCAGCGCCCTGTCGAGGGGCCTGTCGGAGGTGCGGGCGGCGGTGGACCTCTTCGGAGAGACCCCGAGGGGCTGACCCGCGTCGCGGGGTGAACGCGGCGCCCTCTACGCCGGGTTCTGGCTCGCCAGCACCCGGGACAGCTCCAGGGCGGTCTGCTGGAGCACCGGCACGATCCGCTCGGTGGCGTCCTCGGTGACCCGGCCCGCGGGCCCGGAGATGGAGATGGCCGCCGCGGTGGGGGAGTCCGGCACGGACACGGCGAGGCACCGCACGCCGATCTCCTGCTCGTTGTCGTCGACGGCGTACCCGTCCTTCCGCACCTCCTCCAGCGCGGCGAGGAACCCGTCGGCCGTGGTGATCGTCTTGTCTGTCGCGGCGGGCATCCCCGTACGGGAGAGCAGCGCCCGCACCTCCTCCGGCGGGAAGCCGGCCAGCAGGGCCTTGCCCACGCCCGTCGAGTGCGGCAGCACCCGGCGCCCCACCTCGGTGAACATCCGCATCGAGTGCTTCGACGGCACCTGCGCCACGTAGACGATCTCGTCGCCGTCGAGCAGCGCCATGTTCGCCGTCTCGCCGGTCTCCTCGACCAGCCGGGCGAGATAGGGGCGGGCCCAGGTGCCCAGCAGCCGGGACGCCGACTCGCCGAGGCGGATGAGCCGGGGGCCGAGCGCGTACCGCCGGTTGGGCTGCTGGCGTACGTAGCCGCAGGCCACCAGGGTGCGCATCAGCCGGTGGATGGTCGGCAGCGGCAGCCCGCTGCTCGCGGAGAGTTCGCTGAGCCCGACCTCGCCGCCCGCGTCCGCCATCCGTTCCAGCAGGTCGAAGGCGCGCTCGAGGGACTGGACGCCGCCGCTGGCGGACTTGGCGGAGTCGGTGGTGCTGGCGCTGGACGTCGGCACGGCGCGTTCCTTTCGGGCTGGCGGAAGGGCAGAAGCCTACCCGGCAGCCGGTTGACTCCCCGGTGGTGCGTAGCTACGTTCTGCCTGCTGGAATTCTAATTCCGCTTTGTGGAAACGTCCAGGGTGGATGCGCGCGGTGCACTGTGGAGAAGTGTGCCCTTGACGGAGCCCTGGAGGGAGTGAAGACTCCAACGGGAGATTCAACAAAACGTTGAAGCCCATGCGGGGCAGGAATCCGCGGCAGAGAGGGGTCCGGGTGTCCGACGCTGAACTGGTGCTGCGCTCGACGCGCGTCATCACACCCGAGGGGACGCGCGCCGCGTCCGTCACGGTCGCGGCCGGCAGGATCACGGCCGTACTCCCGTACGACGCCCCCGTCACGGCGGACCGCGTCGAGGATCTCGGCGACCACGTCCTGCTGCCCGGCCTCGTCGACACCCACGTGCACGTCAACGACCCGGGCCGCACCGAGTGGGAGGGCTTCTGGACCGCCACCCGCGCGGCGGCGGCCGGCGGCATCACGACCCTCGTCGACATGCCGCTCAACTCCCTCCCGCCGACCACCACGGTCGACAACCTGCGGGTGAAGCAGCGGGTGGCCGCCGACAAGGCCCATATCGACGTCGGCTTCTGGGGCGGCGCGCTGCCCGGCAACGTGAAGGACCTGCGTCCGCTGCACGAGGCCGGGGTCTTCGGCTTCAAGGCGTTCCTCTCGCCGTCCGGCGTGGACGAGTTCCCGCACCTGGACCAGGACCGGCTCGCCCGGTCCATGGCGGAGATCGCCGGGTTCGGCGGACTGCTCATCGTGCACGCCGAGGACCCGCACCACCTCGCCTCGGCACCCCAGCACGGCGGTCCCAAGTACGCCGACTTCCTCGCCAGCCGCCCGCGCGACGCCGAGGACACCGCGATCGCCACCCTCGTCGAGCAGGCGAAGCGGCTCAACGCGCGCGTACACGTACTGCACCTGTCGTCGTCCGACGCGCTGCCGCTGATCGCCGCCGCACGCGCCGCGGGTGTCCGCCTCACCGTGGAGACCTGCCCGCACTACCTGACCCTGACGGCGGAGGAAGTGCCGGACGGGGCCAGCGAGTTCAAGTGCTGCCCGCCGATCCGCGAGGCCGCCAACCAGGACCTGCTCTGGCAGGCGCTGGCCGACGGCACCATCGACTGCGTGGTCACGGACCACTCCCCGTCCACGGCCGACCTCAAGACGGACGACTTCGCCACGGCCTGGGGCGGCATCTCCGGCCTCCAGCTGAGCCTGCCCGCCGTCTGGACCGCGGCCCGCGAACGCGGCCACGGCCTGGAGGACGTCGTCCGCTGGATGTCCACGCGTACGGCCGCCCTCGTCGGCCTGGACGCCAAGGGTGCCGTCGAACCCGGCCGCGACGCCGACTTCGCGGTCCTCGCCCCCGACGAGACCTTCACCGTCGACCCCGCCGCCCTCCAGCACCGCAACCGGGTCACCGCCTACGCCGGACGCACCCTGTACGGCGTGGTGAAGTCCACCTGGCTGCGCGGCCAACGCATCGTCTCGGACGGCGAGTTCACCGAACCCAGGGGGCGACTCCTCACCCGGACCCACTGAATCCCACCCACCGAGCCCGGAAAGGCAGAACTGATCACTGTGACGGCCCAGCAACCATCCTCGGAGGCGACTTTCACCGGCGACGCGAGCCCCTACGGAGGCGGTGACCCGTACGCGGACTACCGCACCGCCGACCTCCCCTTCACCCAGTACGCCAACCTCGCCGACCGCCGGCTCGGCGCCGGGGTCGTCGCCGCCAACGACGAGTTCTTCGCCCAGCGCGAGAACCTCCTGGTGCCCGGACGCGCCGAGTTCGACCCCGAGCACTTCGGGCACAAGGGCAAGATCATGGACGGCTGGGAGACCCGCCGCCGCCGTGGCGCCTCGGCCGGGCACCCGTGGCCGACCGCAGAGGACCACGACTGGGCGCTCGTCCGGCTCGGCGCGCCCGGTGTGATCCGCGGCATCGTCGTCGACACCGCCCACTTCCGCGGCAACTACCCGCAGGCGGTGTCGGTCGAGGCCACCTCGCTGCCCGGCTCCCCGTCCCCGGAGGAGCTCCTCGCCGACGACGTGAAGTGGACAACGCTCGTTCCGCGCACAGCGATCGGCGGGCACGCGGCGAACGGGTTCGCGGTGGCGGTGGAACAGCGGTTCACCCACCTCCGCGTCAACCAGCACCCCGACGGCGGCATCGCCCGCCTGCGGGTGCACGGCGAGGTGCTCCCCGACCCCGCATGGCTGGCCGCGCTCGGCACCTTCGACGTCGTGGCACTGGAGAACGGCGGCCAGGTGCAGGACGCCTCCGACCTCTTCTACTCCCCGGCCACCAACACCATCCAGCCGGGCCGCTCCCGCAAGATGGACGACGGCTGGGAGACCCGCCGCCGCCGCGACCGGGGCAACGACTGGATCGGCTACCGTCTCGCCGCCCAGTCGCGGATCCGCGCGATCGAGATCGACACCGCGTATCTGAAGGGCAACAGCGCCGGCTGGGCGTCGGTGTCCGTGAAGGACGGCGAGAACGGCGAATGGCGCGAAATCCTCCCGCGCACCCGCCTCCAGCCCGACACCAACCACCGCTTCGTCCTGGACACCCCGGCCGTGGGCACCCACGCGCGCGTGGACATCTATCCGGACGGCGGCATCTCCCGCCTCCGCCTCCACGGCGACCTGACCCAGGCAGGCAGCACGGAACTGACGTCCCGCCACCAGGAGTTGAACGGCTGAGCGCGACTCCTTCGAACGCCGGACGGTCCCGCAGCCCGTCCGGCGCGCGAGGACAAGGCCCTTCAGGGGCCGAAGGGGGGTCTGGGGGCACTGGGGGCACAGCCCCCAGGAACGGGACGGGAAGGGGCGGCGGGGGCGAACCCCTCAGAGCCGCAGCAGCCGCTGAGTGATCTCCCGGTACTGCCGCAACGCGAGATGCGGCTCGACGGCATGCGTCTGCGCCCCCTGCTCCTGCCAGCTCTCGTGCAACACTCGCCGCTGCTCGGCAAGCGCAGCCACCAGCTGAGCCGTGGCCTCGTCGAACGCCGCCTCGGCCTCCTCCAGCGCCTCGCGCGGGGTGTCGGGGAACGTGTTGAGGGCCCGGCCGAGCCGCTTGAGGATCTTGTCCCGCTCGTCCACAGGGACCAGCGGTTCGGGGCCGGAGGGGCGGCGTCCGCTGCTGCCGCGGGGCTGGTCCGCGGGCTGCCGGGCGCGTGTCTGGTCGTACATCATCAGGTGCCGCTCTCCTGTGCGTCGTAAGGAATCACCGCAGCGGCGTGGCGCTGAGCCGTACCGCCAGTCAACGTCCGTCGTCCACCCGTGTCAACGTGACGACATTCCGGCCGTCGAGGGCTGTTACGCGGCCCGGAGTACGGTGGAGGGGACGAGGACCCTCCATATGCCGGCTTCGGACCGGCTTCAGACCACGTCCCGGGTGCGCGCGAGTCCGCCCGGGCGTTCCCGCTCTCGCACCACGCCGTGGTCCTCTCAGGGGCAGTCCGTGACCCCACCGCGCCATCCGCAACCAGGTCAAGGAGTTCCCCATGCCCACCCGTGCCTCCGCGCCGCCGACGGCCACACCGGCGGAGAAACCGCCGCGTCCCCAGGGTTACGACGGGACGTCGCCCTTCCCGGCCGGCGAACCGGCGCCCCCGCGCGACAGCGGGGACCGGCTGTACGTGACGGTGACCGCGGTGATCGTCGTACTGCCGTTCGTCGCGCTCGGACTCGCCGGATGGCTGCTGTGGGGGAGCCTCATCCACCCCGCCGACGTCGTCCTGGCCCTGGTCATGTACGTACTCACCGGTCTCGGCATCACGGTCGGCTTCCACCGCGGACTCACCCACGGCGGCTACCGCGCGGTCCGTCCCGTACGTGTCGCGCTCGCGGTGGCCGGTTCGATGAGCTTCCAGGGTGACGTCATCGGCTGGGTCGCCACTCACCGCCGCCACCACGCGTTCACCGACCGGCCCGGCGACCCGCACTCCCCGTACCGCTACGGCACCCATCTGCGCGGGCAACTGCGCGGCATGCTGCACGCGCACGTCGGCTGGCTCTTCCGCAACGACCCCACACCGCCCGAGCGTTACGCGCCCGACCTGCTCGCCGACCCCGACATCCGGGCCGTCTCCCGCGCCTTCCCGCTCCTGTGCCTGCTCACCCTGGCGCTGCCCCTCGGCGCGGGCTGGGCCATCGGCGGGACCTGGGTGCACGGCGCAACCGCCCTGCTCTGGGCGGGATTTGTCCGCATAGCGCTCCTCCACCACGTGACGTGGAGTGTGAACTCGCTCTGCCACATGATCGGCGACCGGCCCTTCCGGACCCGCCGGCACGACCGGGCGACCAACCTGTGGCCGCTGGCCCTGCTGTCCTTCGGCGAGAGCTGGCACAACCTCCATCACTCCGATCCCACCTCCGCCCGCCACGGCGTCGACCGCGGCCAGATCGACCCCTCCGCCGGCGTCATCCGTCTCCTCGAACGCCTCGGCTGGGTCGACGACGTGCGCTGGCCGACACCGGCCCGGGTCGCCGACCGCCGGGCCTGACGTCAACCACCCATCCGCGCACAGCAGCCGGCAGGAGCTTCATGACCACGGCACTGCAACCCCCGCTTCCCTCGCACCCGCTGCTGCGGCTGCGTCTCGCCCCCCACGCGGGCATGCCCCGCGCCATCGACGGGGCCTGGTGGCCCCGCTCGTACGACCTGCTCGCGGAGCTACCCCGGCTGCTCGCCGGTCTGCCGCGCGCGTGGGGCCACATCACCGGCGTCACCGTCAACGACTCGCTCTGGTCCGTGACGCCCGGCCGGATCCTCGTCGCCAACCAGGAGGTACGGCTGCACAGAACCCGTGCGGCATCGGCACCGCACACCATCCTGCTGCTCGCCCCCGGCCGGGGACGCTGGGACCTGCTGGTCGTACCGCCGGACACCACCGAGGACGCCGCGGAACCACTGATGGCGGCCGCGGCGGACGGTGTGCGATGAGAACGACCGCCCGACGGGCCACCCGTCAGGTGACCGCGCGACCGGCCACCGGTCACGGCTGAGGCGACTCGCCGGCCGGCGTGCGGTCGCGCCGGGCGGCCGCCTCGATCCGGCGGACCACCCGTGTCCCGGCAACGGTCACGATCAGCAGAACACTGACGGCCAGCGCAGTGATCACCGCGGTCACCTCCCCGCACGGCTCTGCTGGACCCGGACGAGTCCGTGCGCTCCGTACGGGGGATGGGCGGCGTCGCTCCGGTCGCCCGCCTCCGGCTCTCCGTGGCGCGCCCACTCCGTCGTCACCAGCGCGCTCGCGGTCGCCCCCGCGGCGGCCGGGCCGGTCGCGGCGGCCATCAGCCGGGCGGCCGAGGGCGCGTCGCTCTCCGGCGGCACCACCAGCAGGTTCCAGCGGCCGGCGGTCGCGGACATCACCAGGATCTGGTGCGGATCCAGCTCCGAGGTGAACCAACCGACCTTCACCACATGGCCGTTGACGAAGATCCTGGGCGGGAGGATCGGCCAGTTGCGGGGATTGACGGCGACCCGGGTGATCCGGCCCGACAGCGGATCCAGCACGTCCGCGAGGGCGGCCAGCTCGTCCGTCAGGTCACGCGAGGCGGGCCACCAGGCGCCGTGCAGCTCGGTGAGCCCCTGGGCGGGCCCTTGGGCGGGAAGGTCGGATCGCAGGGCGAGGCGAGCGGTCGGGGCCCTGAACGGGACCGTCCGAAGCCGGGGATGAGGGCTGGTCGCGGTCATGATGCGAACCTGTCTCCGGACGCGCGTGTGGCCACGGCGGCCCGATGTCGTCACTCGCCGGGAACGACACCGGCATCGGGGCCGGTGCGCGAAGTGCTCCCGATGCGTTCACGCTACTCCCCGCGGCGGCCGGGCGGAGCGTTCCCGGAGGCCGCGGACCGATCCGCACCACAAAAGACACCGAACCGCCCGTACGGGAGCCTGGAGCACGAGCCGTGGGAGGCCGCCCGGGCCGCCCGCCGGCCTCACCCGGGCATCCGGTCGCGGTGTTCCACGGCGGCGTCCCGCACGGTGGCCGCGAACCCCGTCACGCGCGTGTCGGACCCGTTCGCCCGCTCCGCGCGCGACAGATGCTCGGCATGACCGAGATGATCGCGCAGTGCGGCGCGCAGCAGCCGGTCGAACGGCGCGCCGCTCGCGTCCTCCAGCGCCCGCAGTTCGTCGCCGGTGACCATCCCCGGCATGTCATGACCCTCGTGCGGATTGCTGTCCGGCACCCCGGCCTGGGCGAGGAGCTCCCGGAGGGTGCTCAGCTGGGCGCGGTTGTCGCGGGCCACACCGGCGGCCCAGGTCTTGAGCGCGGGATCGCCGCCGCGCCGCGGCACCAGGCCGAGGACGAGCCCGTTCTGGTCGTCCATGGCGATCAGTAGCTGGAGCCACGCGATGTCCGTGGTGCTGAACGTGCCGGTGGCCGTGGCCGCCGGGCTGGAGGTGTCCGCGGGGGAGCCGGTGGTGCCGGCCGTCCGCGGGGGCGTGCCGGCCCGCGACGGCGAGCCGGCACACCCGGACACGGTCAACAGCACACACAGCAGCGCCACGACGAGCCGTGGCCCGCCTGCCCGGCCCGCACCCGCCGCGGGACCTGCCATGCCGGTTCACCTGCCTCGGAGAGGGACCCGTCAGGACGGGTTGCCGTCGGCCCCGCACTTGACGATGACGTTGATGCAGTTCGTGACCCTGCGGGCCAGCTCGGCCGTGGGCCACGCGTTGAAGAAGTCCCCGTGCATCGTGTATCCGGCGCCGGACGCCAGACGCAGCCCGGCCGTGCTGCCCGACACGGGGTAGCGCAGCACCTGACGGAGCTTCGGGACGGGTACGGGGTGAGTGGCGGGGCACGCCCCGGCCACCGGGTAGGCCATGTGGCTCTTGTGGTCGGCGGAGTCGAGATCCCTGCCGTTCCAGCACTGCGGGAAGTCGAGGTAGGACTCCAGCATCGAGCCGGCCGGGCAGTTCACGAAGTCCTTGGACGGATTGACCTCGCCGTGGTGCAGACAGGACCAACGGGCGATGGAGGTCGGGTCGTTGACGCCGGTCGACCTGGCGTTGCCGGCCACGATCCGCAGTCCCAGCGGGAAGGGCTGGATGCGCTGGATGACGGCGTCGTTCACGCCTTCACCGAGGTAGTAGAAGGTGGTGCCGGTGGGCTCGACCGGCACGTTGTTGCGGTACATCGTCGGCACCCAGTACGACGAGGTGTCCTGGACCGGGTTGCAGGTGCTTGAAGAACCGAGCAGATCCGTCACCGTCGTATGGGCGTTGGTGACGCGGCTGCCGAAGAAGCTGTGCATGTGGGACCCGCCGGGCAGTCCGGGGGCGACGATCGGATCGTCCGGAAGACGGTGGCTGTAGGGGCACTCGGCCAGGAACTCCGCGACACGGACGACCTCGGCGTCCGCCGTGGCCGAGCGGTCCGCGCTGGCCGGCACCGACGCCGCGAACAGCGCGGTGACGACCAGGGCGAACGCCGCGAGCACGGCCGGCAGGCCGGAACGGGATGAGCTGCGTAACACGGCACTCCTCCTCGGGGAGTGGTGGATGAGCGGACCCGGGTTCTGCTTCGGGAGTGAAGCAGCTGTCATGGCGTTGTCAATAGTTCTCGTCGGCATTGGTGCGTCGAGGAGTGCCGATGTCTTCAAGACTTCAAAGCGCCCTGAGGAGGGGCGAGTTGGATCAGAGGTCCACAGGGCCCTGGCCTGGCGCCTCGGTGGATCGGTCGGACGATCGGTCGTTTCCGGCCCCTGGTGCCATCACTTCAGAAGGTGGACACCGTTCAGCGGGTCTTGCGGCTCTCCGCGGCGGCGAACAGGACCACGGCCAGCACGATCAGCACCACGCTCGCGAAGATCTCGTAGCCGTTGAGGAAGTCGAGCGACTGCACCAACCCCCAGTCCCAGTCGGTGAACCGGTGCACCAGTCCCAGTACGCCCTGCACCAGGGCGAGGAATCCGAGAATCTCCATAAGCTCCTTCATGGCTCCGATGCTGCCGGAGCGGCCACCGCCCGCACATCGGCCGCCGGGGCGGAGATCGGCCGACGGAAGTCGTCCTTTGTGACTACTCGGCACAACGAAGGTCGCGCGTGCCGCGACTTTGGTAGCCGATCGCCCGCGCGGAAGGGTCCCGGGCCCCGGCACTGCGTAGATTTGTCGACCGTGAAGGGTCAGGAAACGACGCAGACGACTCCGGCGTACACGTTCGCGCGACGCCGGTGGCAGCTGCCGTCCGCCGTCGTGAGCGAGCTGGATCCGGACGCCCCGCGCTCGGGCCGGTCCGGGCGTCCCCGCCGTACCGCGCGGGACTGGTTCGTGGACTTCGCCCTCTTCCTGCTGGCGGTGTCCATCGGCGCCGTGGACGCGGACAGCATGGGCGCCCGCGACATCTCGGAGACGATGGCCGGCATCGACCAGCTCATCGGCGCGCTGGCCTGCGGCGCGATCTGGCTGCGCCGCCGCTGGCCGGTCGGGCTCGCCGTCGCCCTGCTGGTGGTCAGTGTCGTCTCCAGCACCTCGGGCGGCGCGAGCGCCGTCGCCCTGTTCACCGTCGCCGTGCACCGACCGTTCCGGTACGTGGCCTGGCTCGGCGGGCTCTACCTCACGCAGATCCCGTTCTTCTACTGGTACCGCCCCGACGCCGACCTGCCCTACGGGGTGGTCGTCGGCCTCTCGGTTTTGACCACCGTCGGTGTCACCGGCTGGGGCATGCTCGCCCGCTCCAAGCGGCAGCTCATGCTGAGCCTGCGCGACCGCGCGCAACGCGCCGAGACCGAGGCGCAGCTGCGTGCCGAACGCGCCCAGCGGCTCGCCCGTGAGGCCATCGCACGCGAGATGCACGACGTCCTCGCACACCGTCTGACGCTGCTGAGCGTGCACGCGGGCGCGCTGGAGTTCCGGCCCGACGCGCCCCGTGCGGAGATCGCCCGCGCCGCCGGCGTGATCCGGGAGAGCGCCCACGAGGCGTTGCAGGACCTGCGGGAGATCATCGGCGTACTGCGGGCCGGGGAGGGGGACGAGGGGGGCCGTCCGCAGCCGACCCTGGCCGCGCTGGACGCGCTCGTCGCCGAGTCGCGCGAGGCCGGGATGAAGGTCCACCTCGACCAGCGGGTCACCGACCCCGGCACCGTGCCGGCGTCCGTGGGCCGTACCGCGTTCCGCATCGCCCAGGAGGGCCTGACCAACGCCCGCAAGCACGCCCCCGGCACCGAGGTCACCGTGACCGTCACCGGCGCCCCGGGCGACGGGCTCACCGTCGGGATCCGCAACCCCGCCCCCGAGGGCGACGTACCGCACGTGCCCGGCTCCGGGCAGGGACTCATCGGGCTGACCGAACGGGCCACGCTGGCCGGCGGCCGGCTGGAGCACGGCCCCACCGCCGAGGCCGGCTTCGAGGTACGGGCGTGGCTGCCGTGGCCGGTACGGGACGAGGACTCCGCACGGGACGACGGCTCCGCGCGGGAGGGGGACTCGGCGCGGGAGGGGGACTCCGCGCGGGACGGGGATTCCGTTCGGCGCGGGGACTCCGGACGGGACGGGGATTCCGTACGGCGCGGGGACCCCGTACCGAAGGACGCCTCCGCGCGGGGCGACGGCGGCCCGCGGTGACGGCCCGCCGGCCCGACCAGCCGCCGTACCGCCCGACGCCCGCACCCGGCCTCCCCGCCGGCCCCGCAACCCACCCCAACACCCCTTTCCGCGCGTCTTCTTGGGCCTGTTCCACCCTTACCGGGGACCAACCGTGCGGGTGGTGCCGCCCAACCGTGATTACGTAAGGGCCATGACTGCGATCAGACTGATCCTCGTCGACGACGACCCGCTCGTCCGCGCGGGACTGTCGTTCATGCTGGGCGGCGCCGCCGGAATCGAGATCGTCGGCGAGGCGGCCGACGGTGCCGAGGTCGAGGCGCTCGTCGACCGGGTGCGACCGGACGTGGTGCTCATGGACATCCGGATGCCGACGATGGACGGTCTCACCGCGACCGGGCGGCTGCGGGCCCGCGAGGACGCCCCCCAGGTGGTGGTCCTGACCACCTTCCACGCGGACGAACAGGTGCTGCGCGCCCTGCGCGCGGGCGCCGCCGGATTCGTCCTCAAGGACACCCCGCCCGCCGAGATCCTCGACGCCGTACGCCGGGTCGCGGCCGGCGACCCGGTGCTCTCCCCGGCCGTCACCCGCCAGCTCATGGAACACGCGGCCGGCACCGCGGGCGACGACCGCCGGGCACGTGCGCGGGAGCGGATCGCCACCCTCAACGACCGTGAGCGGGAGGTCGCCGTCGCTGTCGGCCGGGGCCTGTCCAACGCCGAGATCGCCGGCGGGCTGTTCATGAGCGTCGCCACCGTCAAGACCCACGTCTCCCGCGTGCTCGCCAAGCTCGGCCTCAACAACCGGGTGCAGATCGCGCTGCTCGCCTACGACGCCGGACTCCTCGACGAGGCGGACGGCACGGAGGAGACGACCGGACCCGACCGCCGGGACCGCCGCGGCGGCCCCTGAGCGCGCCCCCGCTCCGACCGCCCCCGCTCCGACCGACCCCGGACGCCGGGGTCAGACCGGCTCGGGGCCGCCGAGGATCTCCGCCAGCCTTACCGGGCGGTGCTCGCGGCGGGAGCGGTCGCAGGCCTCGGCGATACGCAGGGCCTGGAGGGCCTCGCGGCCGTCGCACGGGTTGGCGCGCTCGCCGCGCACCACCTCGATGAACGCCGCCAGCTCGGCCTCGTAGGCCGGTCCGAAGCGCTCCTGGAAGGTGGTCCACGGCTTGCTGGCGGCCGGTGGGCCCGTCGGTTCGGTGGACGCGATGGGTGTCCGGTCGTCCAGGCCCACGGCGATCTGGTCCAGCTCGCCGGCCAGCTCCATACGGACGTCGTACCCGGCGCCGTTCAGCCGGGTCGCGGTCGCCGTCGCGAGGGTGCCGTCGTCGAGGGTGAGCACGGCCGCCGCCGTGTCGATGTCACCGGCCTCGCGGAACATCGGCGGCCCGTGGTCCGACCCGGCGGCGTACGCGTCGAGGACCTCGCGCCCGGTCACCCAGCGCAGCATGTCGAAGTCGTGGATCAGCGTGTCCCGGTACAGCCCGCCGGACAGCGGCAGATACGCGGCGGGCGGCGGCGCCTGGTCGGAGGTGAGCGCCCGTACGGTGTGCAGCCGGCCCAGCCGACCGGACCGCACGGCCTCGCGCGCCCCCGTGTACCCGGTGTCGAACCGCCGCTGGAACCCCATCTGGAGCACCGTCCCGGCCGTCTCCACCTCGGTGATCGCGGCCAGCGTCCCCGGCAGGTCCAGGGCGATGGGCTTCTCGCAGAACACGGGCAGCCCGGAGCGCGCCGCCCGGCCGATCAGCTCCGCGTGCGCCGAAGTGGCCGTGGTGATCACCACGGCGTCCACACCCCAGCGGAAGATCTCGTCCACGCCGGGCGCCGCCGTCTCGCCGAGCCGGTTCGCCAGCTCCTGGGCCCGCGAGACGTCCGCGTCCGTGAGGATCAGGGACCCCACCTCCCGGTGTCGGCTGAGCGTGTTCGCATGAATCGTGCCGATGCGGCCCGTACCGATGACCCCGATGCGCATGGAATCAAAGTGAGGCCCACCGGCCCCGCTGTCAATGCGTATGTCCGGACAATCGAACTACACAACTTCCCGTCAACCATTCACGGAGCTACGCTCGGGCCGTGCCGAAACCAGATGTGGACCCGACCGTACGGCTGGACCTCAGTGTCGACCGGAGCTCCCCGGTGCCGTTGTACTTCCAGCTCTCCCAGCAGCTGGAGGCCGCCATCGAGCACGGCCACCTCACCCCCGGCAGCCTGCTGGGCAACGAGATCGAGCTGGCCGCGCGCCTCGGTCTGTCCCGGCCCACGGTCCGCCAGGCCATCCAGTCCCTCGTCGACAAGGGCCTGCTGGTGCGCCGCCGAGGCGTCGGCACGCAGGTCGTGCACAGCCAGGTCAAGCGCCCGCTGGAGCTGAGCAGCCTCTACGACGACCTGGAGGCGGCGGGCCAGCGCCCCGCGACCACGGTCCTGGTCAACACCGTCGTCCCGGCCTCCGCCGAGGTGGCCGCCGCGCTCGGCGTCCCCGAGGACGGCGACGTGCACCGCGTCGAGCGGCTGCGCCTCGCGCACGGCGAGCCGATGGCGTACCTCTGCAACTTCCTGCCGCCCGGGCTGCTCGACCTGGACACCGGCCAGCTGGAGGCCACCGGCCTGTACCGGCTGATGCGGGCCGCGGGGATCACCCTGCACAGCGCCCGGCAGTCCATCGGCGCCCGCGGCGCCACGCCCGACGAGGCACAGCGGCTCGACGAGGCCGAGGGCGCCCCGCTGCTCACGATGCAGCGCACCACCTTCGACGACACCGGCCGCGCGGTGGAGTACGGCACACACACCTACCGCCCGACCCGCTACTCCTTCGAGTTCCAGCTGCTCGTACGGCCCTGAGGGCGCGTACGCCCGCTTCCGTACCCCGCTTGCGGGCCCGCACGAGGTCGCAATGTCCGGACAATGTGACCGAGTCGCGGTCCCCGGCCGCCGGGGGCACGATCACCGTGTTCGATACTGGGGCGTTTGTGGCCGGTGAGGTGACCGGCCTTTCGCGTTCGCAGAACACGGCAAGAAGGGCACGGCCTCGTGGCACGGTTTCGGACCTGGGTAGGCATCGCATTGGCGGGGGCGCTCTGCGCGTCCCTGGCGGGATGCAGCAGCACCGGCGGCAAACGCGCCGAGGACGCCCGCAAGGCCGCCGCCGAGCGGGGGAAGTTGGCGGTGACGACCCCGCGCTGGACCATCGCGATGGTCACCCACTCGGGCGACGGCGACACCTTCTGGGACATCGTCCAGAGCGGCGCCGAGGAAGCCGCCCGCAAGGACAACATCAACTTCCTGTACTCGCACGACGACGAGGCCCAGCAGCAGGCACAGCTGGTGGACGCGGCCGTCGACAAGCAGGTCGACGGGATCATCGTCACCCTCGCCAAGCCCGACGCGATGAAGGCCGCGGTCGCCCGCGCGGTGAAGGCCGGCATCCCGGTCGTCACCGTGAACTCCGGGTCGGCCGAGTCCAAGGCCTTCGGCGCGCTCACCCACATCGGCCAGGACGAGACCGTCGCCGGGCAGGCCGTCGGCGAGGAGCTGAACGGGCGGGGCAGGAAGAAGGCCCTGTGCATCCTGCACGAGCAGGGCAACGTCGGGCACGAGCAGCGCTGCGCCGGCGTCAAGGAGACCTTCGACGGCCAGGTGCAGAACCTCTACGTGACCGGCACGAGCATGCCGGACGTGCAGTCCGCCATCGAGGCCAAGCTCCAGGCCGACCAGGACATCGACGCGGTCGTCACCCTGGGCGCCCCCTACGCCGACACCGCGGTCAAGGCCAGGCAGGGCGCCGGCAGTGACGCCGAGGTCGACACCTTCGACCTCAACGCCAAGGTGGCCGCCGGCCTCAAGGACGGCACCCTCGGCTTCGCCGTCGACCAGCAGCCCTACCTCCAGGGCTACGAGGCGGTCGACCTGCTCTGGCTGTTCCGCTACAACGCCGACGTGCTCGGCGGCGGCAAGCCCGTGCTCACCGGCCCGCAGATCATCACCAAGGACCAGGCGTCCGCGCTGGAGGAGTACACCAGGCGGGGCACTCGATGAGCACACTCGGTGACGAAAGGATTCTTCAGACCTCTCCGCTGCGGAAGCTCCTCGGCCGCCCCGAACTGGGCTCGGTCGTCGGCGCCGTCGCGGTCTTCGTCTTCTTCGCCCTGGTCGCCGACAGCTTCCTGCGCGCCGCCAGCATCAGCACCGTCCTGTACGCGTCGTCGACCATCGGCATCATGGCCGTACCGGTCGCCCTGCTGATGATCGGTGGCGAGTTCGACCTGTCCGCGGGCGTCATGGTGACGTCCTCGGCGCTGATCTCCTCGATGTTCAGCTTCCAGATGACCGCGAACGTCTGGGTCGGCGTCGGCGTGTCCCTGCTCGCGACCCTCGCCATCGGCGCCTTCAACGGCTTTATGCTCACCCGCACCAACCTGCCGAGCTTCATCATCACGCTCGGCACGTTCCTGATGCTGACCGGCATGAACCTCGGCTTCACCAAGCTGATCAGCGGCACCGTCTCCACCAAGTCGATCGCCGACATGGAGGGCTTCCCGAGCGCCCACAACCTGTTCGCCTCGACCCTCACCCTCGGCGGCGTCGACTTCAAGGTCACCATCCTGTGGTGGTTCGGCCTGGTCGCCGTCGCCTCCTGGATCCTGCTCCGCACCCGCACCGGCAACTGGATCTTCGCCGTCGGCGGCAACAAGGAGGCCGCCCGCGCGGTGGGCGTCCCGGTGAGCCGGACGAAGATCGGCCTCTACATGGGTGTGGCCTTCGGCGCCTGGATCTCCGGCCAGCACCTGCTCTTCTCGTACGACGTCGTCCAGTCCGGCGAGGGCGTCGGCAACGAGCTGATCTACATCATCGCGGCCGTCATCGGCGGCTGTCTGATCACCGGCGGCTACGGCAGCGCCGTCGGCTCGGCGGTCGGCGCCTTCATCTTCGGCATGACCAGCAAGGGCATCGTCTTCGCCGAATGGAACCCCGACTGGTTCAAGTTCTTCCTCGGAGCGATGCTGCTCCTCGCGACCCTGCTCAACGCCTGGGTCCGCAAGCGCGCGGAGGCCACCACATGACCGCAACGGCCCGGCCCACGCCCCTCGTGGAACTGACCGGCATCAGCAAGCACTACGGCAACATCCGCGCCCTCGAAGGCGTCTCCCTGGAGGTACGCGCCGGAGAGATCACCTGCGTGCTGGGCGACAACGGCGCCGGCAAGTCCACCCTGATCAAGATCATCTCGGGGCTGCACCAGCACGACGGCGGCAGCCTGCGCATCGAGGGCGAGGAGACCCGGTTCGCCTCCCCGCGCGAGGCCCTGGACCGCGGGATCGCCACGGTGTACCAGGACCTCGCCGTCGTACCGCTGATGCCGGTGTGGCGGAACTTCTTCCTCGGCTCCGAGCCCCGCAAGGGCGTCGCCCCCTTCCGGCGCATGGACGTCGACCTCATGCGCCGCACCACCCACGCGGAACTGCTGCGCATGGGCATCGACCTGCGCGACGTCGACCAGCCCATCGGCACCCTCTCCGGCGGTGAGCGCCAGTGCGTGGCGATCGCCCGCGCGGTCCACTTCGGCGCCCGGGCCCTCGTCCTCGACGAGCCCACCGCCGCCCTCGGGGTGAAGCAGTCGGGAGTGGTCCTGAAGTATGTGGCGGCCGCCCGCGACCAGGGTCTGGGTGTTGTGTTGATCACCCACAACCCGCACCACGCCCACCTCGTGGGCGACCGCTTCGTCCTCCTCAAGCGCGGCACGATGGTCGGCAACCACCGGCGTGAGGACATCACCCTGGACGAACTCACACGCCAGATGGCGGGCGGAAACGACCTGGACGACCTGCGCCACGAACTGGAGCGCCGATAGCGGCGCCCGACACCGCGAAACGTGGCTCCGCGCGGGCGCGCGGAGCCACGACACCCCGCACAGGGCGGGCCGGGATACTGCGACAGCGCTCCTCATTCGGCAGCGGAGGTGCCCGTGCGGCAGAATCGGCCTCGATGAGCACCTACCGCGACCTCGCCTTCCCGAAGGCGCTGACCAACCCCAGCGCCCCGATCGGTTCAAGACGAGCACCCGCACTCAGAACGGTCGGCACGCGGGAACGCCGCTCGCACCTGACCGCGCCCCGGGTCCCGACCGTCGGCATCGACATCGGCGGCACCAAGGTGATGGCCGGTGTCGTCGACGCCGACGGCAACATCCTGGAGAAGCTCCGCGCGGAGACGCCGGACAAGTCCAAGAGCCCGCGTGTCGTCGAGGACACCATCGTCGAGCTGGTCCTCGACCTGTCCGACCGGCACGACGTGCACGCGGTCGGCATCGGCGCGGCCGGCTGGGTCGACGCCGAACGCAACCGCGTCCTGTTCGCCCCGCACCTGTCCTGGCGCAACGAACCCCTCAGGGACCGCCTCGCCAGCCGGCTCGTCGTACCGGTGCTCGTCGACAACGACGCCAACACCGCCGCCTGGGCCGAGTGGCGCTTCGGCGCGGGCCGCGACGAGGACCACCTCGTCATGATCACGCTCGGCACCGGCATCGGCGGCGCGATCCTGGAGGACGGCCAGGTCAAGCGCGGCAAGTACGGCGTCGCGGGCGAGTTCGGCCATATGCAGGTCGTGCCCGGCGGCCACCGCTGCCCGTGCGGCAACCGCGGCTGCTGGGAGCAGTACAGCTCGGGCAACGCCCTGGTCAGGGAGGCCCGCGAGCTGGCCGCCGCCGACTCGCCGGTCGCCTACGGGATCATCGAGCACGTCAAGGGCAGCATCGGCGACATCACCGGCCCGATGATCACCGAGCTGGCCCGCGAGGGCGATGCCATGTGCATCGAACTGCTCCAGGACATCGGCCAGTGGCTCGGCGTCGGCATCGCCAACCTCGCCGCCGCCCTCGACCCGTCCTGCTTCGTCATCGGCGGCGGTGTCTCCGCGGCCGACGACCTGCTGATCGGCCCCGCGCGGGACGCCTTCAAACGGCACCTCACCGGCCGCGGCTATCGCCCCGAGGCCCGCATCGTCCGCGCCCAGCTCGGCCCCGAGGCCGGCATGGTCGGCGCCGCGGACCTCGCCCGTCTGGTCGCCCGCCGCTTCCGGCGCGCCAAGCGACGCCGGGTCGAGCGGTACGAGCGCTACGAGCGGTACGCGGAGGCGCGCCGCACGCCGGGGGAGTCGATGTGACCGCCGCCCTGCCCCGCCAGGCGCCCTCCCCGGACGCGCCCGAGCACCCGGCCGAGGACCGCCGCCACAAGATCCGCCGCCGCGCCGTCACCCTGCTCACCATCGTGCTGCTCATCGGCATCCCGGCCGGCTATCTGGTGATCTCCGCCAACCAGAGCCGCGACAGCGGCAAGAAGAAGGAGGAGAAGTACGCGGCACGCGGTCTGACCTGGGGCTGGCCCTCCAAGGTCCAGCGCCGTCTCTATCAGGTCCCGATCCCGCACCCCGCGGGCAAGGTCGCCTACTACGAGACCAACAACTGGCGCACCAGCCGCCTCTACGTCCAGTTCCAGACCCCGAACGCGAACCTCGACCTGTTCCTGCGGGACATGGGCACGAGCCGCACGGAACTGCTCCGCAACAAGCTCACGATCGGCGAACGCGACCAGATGGTCACCGGCTGGAACTTCAACGCCACCGGGCCCTGGTACGGGCTGGTGCACACCCAGAAGGACCCGCGGCCGTCGCAGGACGTGATGGTGAGCCTGGCGGACCCGAACAACCCGTTCATCTACCTGGTGTCACGCACGGTCCCGTAGGCCGGGCGCCTGCGCCGCGGACGAGTGTCAGACCCCGCCCGTAGAGTCGAGGACGACTGATCAGGCGGACGGGCGGGAGGTGACAGGACGTATGAGCGACGTACCGCTGCGCCTGGCCGCCGTCTTCCTGCCCGCCCCACTCCCACGCGAGAGCCGCCTGGCGTTCTGGGACCCGGAGGGGGACGGGGACGCGGGCGCGCCCACGCTCACGACCGCGGAGGGGGATCGGGAGGTCGAGGACCAAGATCGGCCGGCCGAGGACCGGGATCGGCGGGTCGAGGACCGGGGGCGCGCGGCCGGGGACCAGGGGCGGCGGATTGTGGAGTTGACGGTGGTGCGGCCGTACGGCTCTTCCGTACGGCGTCGGCAGGCGTCCGCGCTGACCCTGTCGGTCGGTGAGGCGCTGCCGCTGCTCGTGCGGGCCCGCCGCGACCCAGCGGCCCACCCCGCCACCGCCTGCTGGGGCGCCGCCGCACTGCACGCCCTGCGCCTCGCCGCCCGCGGCCGGCTGCTGCCCGGCCTCACCGCGAGCGGCCACGACGCCTGGCGCGCGGGCCCCCTCGCACCGGAGGACATCGCCCACCTGCGCGCGGTGGCCGCGGCCCTGCCCTACGAGGGCCACGCGGTCCCGCTGCCGGGTTCCGGCCCGCTCCGGCTGCCCGAGCCCGAGGCGCTGATGCGGTCCTTCCTCGACGCGGTCGCCGACACCCTGCCCCGCACCCCCGCGGCCCCCTACGCGTCGGGCAGGCCCTTCGCCGACCTGCGACCGCAGCGGCTGCCCGGCGCCCAGGACTGGGCCGCCGAGGTCGCCGCCGGGATGGACGCGGGCGTGCGCATCTCCCTGCGGCTCGACCTCTCCGCTTACGACCTGTTCGACAGCGGGGAGGGCGGACACTCGGGCGGCGACCGCGCGCGGGGCGCGGGAGCGGCCGTCGTCCAGGTGCACAGCCTGGCCGACCCCACGCTGGTCGCCGACGCGGCCGCGCTCTGGTCGGGGGACGCGGACGCCGCGTTCGGGCCCCGGGCGCGGGTGGACGCGGCTCTCGCGGTCCGGCGTGCGGCACGCGTGTGGGCGCCACTGGAGCGGCTCGCCGAACGCGACGCACCCGACGTACTGGCCCTGTCCGAGGACGAGCTGGGCGACCTGCTCGGCGTCGCCGCCACCCGGCTCGCGGCGGCCGGCATCGCCGTGCACTGGCCGCGCGACCTGGCCCAGGACCTCACCGCGGCGGCCGTGGTGCGGCCCGCGCCGGGTTCGGCCACCGACGGCACCGGCTTCTTCGACAGTGAGGAACTGCTCCAGTTCCGCTGGCAGTTGGCGCTGGGCGGCGACCCGCTCTCCGAGGCCGAGATGGACGCGCTGTCCGAGGCGCACCGCCCGGTCGTACGGCTGCGCGACCAGTGGGTGCTGGTCGACCCCGCCCTCGTCCGCAAGGCCCGCAAGCGCGAACTGGGCCTGCTCGACCCGGTCGACGCCCTGTCCGTCGCCCTCACCGGCAGCGCGGAGGTCGACGGCGAGACCGTCGAGGCGGTGCCGGTCGGCGCCCTGGCCGCCCTGCGCGACCGCCTCACCACCGGCGTACGCCCCGCCGAGCCCCCACCGGGCCTCGCCGCCACGCTGCGCGACTACCAACTGCGGGGTCTGGCCTGGCTCGACCTGATGACCACCCTCGGCCTCGGCGGCTGCCTCGCCGACGACATGGGCCTCGGCAAGACCGTCACCGTCATCGCCCTGCACCTCAGGCGGGCCCGCACCGAGCCGACCCTCGTCGTCTGCCCGGCCTCACTGCTCGGCAACTGGCAGCGGGAGATCCAGCGCTTCGCCCCCGGCGTCCCCGTCCGCCGCTTCCACGGCACCGAGCGCACCCTCGACGACCTGTCCGGCGGTTTTGTCCTCACCACCTACGGCACCATGCGCGCGGCCGCGACGGCCCTCGCCGGGCAGCGCTGGGGCATGGTCGTCGCCGACGAGGCCCAGCACGTGAAGAACCCGTACTCGGCCACCGCCAAGGCCCTGCGCACCATCCCGACCCCCGCGCGCGTGGCCCTCACCGGCACCCCGGTGGAGAACAACCTCTCCGAGCTCTGGGCCCTGCTCGACTGGACCACCCCCGGCCTGCTCGGCCCCCTCAAGTCCTTCCGCGCCCGGCACGCGCGTGCCGTGGAGAACGCTGAGAACGGCGAGAACGCCGAGAACGGGGAGGCGGTCGAGCGCCTCGCCCGCCTGGTCCGGCCCTTCCTGCTGCGCCGCAAGAAGTCCGACCCCGGGATCGTGCCCGAGCTGCCGCCCAAGACGGAGACCGACCATCCGGTGCCGCTCACCCGCGAACAGGCCTCGCTGTACGAGGCGGTGGTGCGCGAGTCGCTGCTCGCGATCGAGACCGCCCAGGGGATCGCCCGCCGGGGTCTGGTGCTCAAGCTGCTCGGCGCGCTCAAGCAGATCTGCGACCACCCGGCGCTCTACCTCAAGGAGGACCACGCCGCACAGATCAGCCCGGACCGCCTGTCGGCCCGTTCCGGCAAACTCGCCCTCCTGGACGAGCTGTTGGACACCCTCCTCTCCGAGGACGGCTCGGCGCTGGTCTTCACGCAGTACGTCGGCATGGCCCGCCTGATCACCTCGCACCTCGCCGCCCGTGCGATCCCCGTCGAACTGCTGCACGGCGGCACACCGGTGGCCGAGCGGGAGCGGATGGTCGACCGCTTCCAGGAAGGCGCGACGCCCGTACTGGTCCTGTCCCTCAAGGCGGCCGGGACCGGCCTGAACCTCACCCGCGCCGGCCACGTCGTGCACTTCGACCGCTGGTGGAACCCGGCCGTCGAGGAACAGGCCACCGACCGTGCCTACCGCATCGGCCAGACCCAGCCCGTCCAGGTCCACCGCCTCATCACCGAGGGCACGGTGGAGGACCGTATCGCCGAGATGCTCCAGGCCAAACGCGCCCTGGCCGACGCCGTCCTCGGCTCCGGCGAAGCGGCCCTCACGGAACTGACGGACCGCGACCTCGCAGACCTCGTGTCACTGCGGAGGGAGTCATGACGAGGGAGCCGGAGGCAACCGGATCCCGTGACGCGGGGTCGCAGGACGCCGACGCGGCGGGGCTGACCGACGCACCTGACACAACCGACGCTGCGGACGCTGCGGACGTGGTGGATGAGACGGGTGCCGCTGACGAGGCCCGGTCGCCGGGAGGAGAGCGACCGGCCGATGCGGCGCGCCGGGCGGCGAGGGCCGCCATGGTGGGCGCTGCTCGCCCGTCCGACGGGGCCGGTGGTGCGGAGCGCGCTGCCGCCGCCGACCCGGCCCCCACGTCTGAAGGCCCCGGTGCCGCCGACACCCCGCGTCCCGCCGACGCCGCCCGTCGTGCCCTGCGGGCCGCGCGGGAGCAGAGCGGAACCGTCGATACGACCGGCACTGGCGGAGGAACCGGCACCGGCGGGGGCAGCCCCGAGGGCCGGGACTCCGGCGAGAGCACCGCGCCGACGCGCGACAGCCGGGCCGACGGCGGTACGCCCGGCGAGGGGCGGCCCGCACGCGGCCCCGCCGAAGCCGTACGGGAGGCGTTGCGGCTGGCGCGGAGCGAGGCGCGGGCGCGGGAGGAGCGGGCGGAGCCCGGGGCGGCCGGAGGCGGGGCGACGGCGAGCGCGGGGCCCCGGCGCTCCGACGCCGAACGCCGGTCGGGCACGTCCCGCCGTCCGGCCCGACGGGGCGGACCCACGGACCGTGCCTCCGGTACGGAAGACGCCGACCGCGCTCGTCGAGCCGAGGCCCGAGCCCGCGACGTACGCGCCCTACTGGCAGGCGCCTTCACAATGCCGGAGTCGCCGGAGTCGCCGGAGTCCCCGGAATCGCCGGAACCGGCAGAGTCGTCGGACACACCGGGGACGCCCGCCCCCGCCCCGACACCCGAAGCTCCCCACCCGGACGAACCCCACCCCAACGAACCCCATCCCGACGAGCCCCTCCCCGAAGCCGCACCCGTCGCCGAACCCCCGAGCGACCACACCCCCGCACGGGAGACCGGGACCGAGACCGAGACCGGGACCGAGACCGGGACAACCCCCCACACCCGCCACACCATGGCCTCCCCCCGCCGCGACAGCGACCACCGCCGCACGTTCCCGGCCTTCGAACCACTACCGCCGCGACAGCCGGGCACCGAAGAACCCGCCGGCGGCTCCGGGTTCGCCGAGACCTGGTGGGGCAACGCCTGGATCGCCGCGCTGGAACAGGGCGCGCTGGACGTCAAGCGCCTGGCGCGCGGCCGCGGTTACGCCGAGCAGGGGCACGTCGACGCGATCACGGTGACGCCGGGGCTGGTACTGGCGTACGTGCGGGGCAGCCGGCCGCGTCCGTACCGCGTGCAGGTGCGTGTGCGGACGCTGGACGACGCCGACTGGGACCGTTTCCTGGACGCGGCGGCCGAGCGCCCCGCCCACATCGCGGCGCTGCTCGACAAGGAGATGCCGCACTCCCTGGCGGACGGTGCCGTCCGGCTGCTGCCCGGCGTCGGCGATCTCGACCCGCAGTGCAGCTGCCCCGACCGGGCCCACCCCTGCAAACACGCGGCGGCGCTGTGCTACCAGACGGCCCGTCTCCTCGACGCCGACCCGTTTGTGCTGCTTCTGCTGCGCGGTCGCGGCGAGCGGGAGCTGCTCGACGCGCTGTCCCGCCGCAGCGCGGCCCGCGCGGCCCGTGCCGCCCAGGAGCGCGAACCGGCCCCGCTGTCCGGCGTACGCGCGACGGACGCCGTGGCCGACCGCCGGCTCCCGCCGCTCCCACCACCGTTGCCGATTCCGCCCCACCCCGAGCAGCCGCCCGCCTACCCGGCGTCCCCCGGCGGCCCCGACCCCTTCGCGCTGGACCAGCTCGCGACCGACGCGGCGGCCCGCGCGCACGCCCTGCTCAGCACGGGCCGGGACCCGGTGGCCGAACTGACGCTGTGGCAGGACGCGGTACGGCTGGCGGCGGCCCGCCCCGGTTCCGGTCTCACGGCCGGCACCCGTGCCCTGTACGCGTCACTGGCGTCCGCCGCCGGGCGTCCGCAGCCGGAGCTGGCCCGCGCGGTGGCGGCATGGCGGCAGGGCGGGTTCGAGGGGCTGGCCGTGCTGGAGGAACCCTGGGATCCGCCCGCCGGACGCTTCGACCGGGCCCGTCCGCTGCTGCTCGCCGCCGACCTGCCCGCCTTCCGCCCCTGGCGCAACCGGCTCACCCACCCGCGCGGCCACGTCCAACTCCGCCTCGGCCACGACGGGTTGTGGTACGCCTACGAGTCCGAACCGGACGCCGACGACTGGTGGCCACGCGGCACCCCGGACCTGGACCCGGTCGGCGCCCTCACCGGCCTCGGCGCGCAGTAGCGCCGGCGGCGGACCCCGTCGACCGCTGAGCACGCGTAGATCTTCAGTTCGGCTGACGCAAGCTGTAGAAAGTCTCGATCAGCGGGTCCACGTCGTAGGGCGCGAACGAGACTTCGTCGCCGACCACCGTCTGTAGTGATCGTGACGCGCCGAATTTCGGCCACCGCGCGCCATCGACACGTTTCGGAACGCCTGTCCGGGCGAATTCGACGAAAGCGTGCTGCATTTCGTGGGAAATTCGCCGATCGGTTTCGTCGTACGGAGCCCCCTCGTAGAATTCGTTGTCGAGGAGGTTGCCGAACAGGTAGAAAATGTCGGTGCCGTGCAGCGCGAGACGATTGTTCTGTTCTCGCCCCTGCGAGATCCGTTGGAAGCGATACGAATACAGCGTTCGTCCTTCTTCCAGGAAACGGCGCAGGCTCGCGTATTCCGACTCCCACCACACCACGGTGGTGAAGAGACGGTCGAGACTTTCGAGTTCGGTGCTGCCCGCGGAATCTATGATCCTGCGAGCCTGCTCTGCCTTCGGTCCTGCCAAATGGTCGATCATGACGGACAGTGTTTCGGGCGTGTACTCCTTGTTGACATCCATGAAGTAACGCGCCTCGTTCTGGCAGGACGAGAACACGACCGGCAGGTTGCGGCTCCAGGCGGGGTAGGAGTCCGCCATGACGATCCTGTCGTCGGGTACCGGCATCCACACCAGGTCCAGGGGCGTACGGAAGCCGCCCGCCGGTGGCCGGACCACCGGCCCCGTGAGCGCGGTTTCATGGATGACCCTGCTGGGAATCCTCGCCAGTTCCGACCGGTCCTTCGTGCCCAGCTTCTCCAAAAGCGTCTGAGATGCCGTGCGGGAACGCTCGGGTGTCCAGACCCGCGTACTCACCGGCGGTTCCCCGCCCACACTCTGGATCATGCACCGCTGGAACAGCCCCTTGGCCTGCGGGCACCGCAGCAGGTTGCGCACGACGCCGGCGCCGGCCGAGTAGCCGAAGACCAGCACGCGTGAGGGGTCGCCGCCGAACGCCTCAATGTTGTCGTGCACCCACTGGAGCGCCGCCACGTTGTCGAGTACGGCGAAGTTGGTGCCCAGTTCGTCATCGTTGAGGTAACCGAACGGTCCCAGCCGATAGTTGGGGGCGACAACAGTGACGCCGAGCTTCGCGAGGTTGGTCCCGTCGGTGAACATCTCCGAGGCCGAGCCCCCGGTGTAGCCGCCGCCGTGGAACCAGACCACGACCGGCTGCCGCGCGTGTTCCGAGAGACTGTTCGTCCAGACGTTCAGATAGAGACAGTCCTCCGACATGCGGTCGGTCCGGAACGACGGATGGACCGCGGACTGATACGCCGCCGGTCCGAACGCCTGCGCTTTGCGCACACCGGACCATGCCGCGGGTCGACGGGGGGCTTGCCAGCGTAGTTCGCCAACGGGGGGCCGGGCGAAGGGAACCCCCAGGAACTTGTTTGTTCCCGATTCCGTGAAACCCTCAAGCCGACCCTGTCCGGTTCGCACGACGGGGGCGCCCCCGCGCAATTTTGCGGCGGAACCTTCACCGGCCTCTGCGGCGCCCGTACCGCTCAAGGCGGCGGCGACTCCCATTCCGCCTGAACCGATGAGTCCGAGCGCATGTCTACGGTTCGGCGCACGGCCCGCAGACCGGCCTTCATCATTCATATGAAACTCCTGTGAGAGGTTTCGATGCATATTACTTGGCCGACGGGTCGCGTAAAATTAGGGCTTCCTTAATTTTCTGCTTTCTGCTCCCGGGTGGGGCAATGGGTGCCCGAGAAGCGGGATGTGAAGAACAATGCAGAGGATCTTCGCGAAGTCAACACGAGATGGGACGGCTTGCACGGGTCTGCGAGCATCGAGGGCCATGCCGTCGTGAGAGATTGTGAGAGATGAGAGAGTGAAGGGCGTGAGTGAGACACCCTCTGGACCCCTGCAATACCGTTTTGACGGGCGGGAAGACGCTCCCGTCCTGATCTTGGGACCGTCGCTCGGTACTACATGGCACATGTGGGACCGGCAGGTTCCGGAGCTTGCCGAGCAGTGGCGGATCTTCCGCTTCGACCTGCCCGGACACGGTGGTGCCCCCGCCTATCCGGCGGGTTCGGTCACCGAGCTGACCGCGCGGCTGCTCGCCACGCTCGACGCCCTCGGTGTCCAGCGCTTCGGCTACGCGGGCTGCGCGCTGGGCGGCGCGGTCGGTGTCGAGCTGGCGCTGCGCCACCCGGAGCGGCTCGCCTCGCTCGCGCTGATCGCCGCGTCACCGCGGTTCGGCACGGCGGACGAGTTCCGCCAGCGCGGGGTGATCGTACGGACGAACGGGCTCGACCCCATCGCCCGTACCGCGCCGGACCGCTGGTTCACCGGCGGGTTCGCCGCCGCGCAGCCCGCGATCACCGACTGGGCCGTGCAGATGGTGCGCACCACCGACCCCGGCTGCTACATCGCCGCCTGTGAGGCGCTCGCCACCTTCGACGTACGGCCCGAGCTGGGCCGCGTCGGGGTGCCGACGCTGGTCCTGGTCGGCTCCGACGACCAGGTGACCGGCCCGGCGGAGGCCCGCACCCTGGTCGCGGGGATCCCGGACGCCCGCCTCGCCGTCGTCCCCGGCGCGTCGCACCTGGTGCCGGTCGAACAGCCGGCGGCCGTCACCGACCTGCTGGTCCGGCACTTCTCCACCGCGTGGCAGCACCCGCACGACACCGGTCAGGTGGCGATCCCGGCGGCGCCCGTCAAGCCGGTCCTGACCGCCCCGGTCCCGATGGCGCCCGTCGCGGAGATCGCCGCGGCCGTGGCCCAGCCGCTGCACGCGGGGCGGCCGGATCCCTACGACGTCGGGATCAAGGTCCGTCGCGAGGTGCTCGGTGACGCGCACGTGGACCGGGCGCTCGCGCAGGCGGACGACTTCTCGGCCGACTTCCAGGAGCTGGTCACCCGGTACGCGTGGGGCGAGATCTGGGACCGGCCGGGCCTGGACCGCCGTACGAGAAGCTGCATCACCATGACCGCGCTGGTCGCCGGGGGGCACCTCGACGAACTCGCCTTCCACACCCGCGCCGCCCTGCGCAACGGCCTCACCCCCGCCGAGATCAAGGAGGTCCTCCTCCAGGCCGCCGTCTACTGCGGAGTCCCGGCCGCCAACAGCGCCTTCAAGGTCGCCCAACAGGTGATCCGCGAGGAGACGACCCCGGCGGAATAGCCCGGCGGCGGCCCCGTCCCGCGCAACCGCCTGAGGCGCGCGGCAGGATGGGGAGCATGAAGCTCACGAAGAAGTCGCACTCCTGTGTTCGGCTGGAGAAGGGTGGGCGCACCCTTGTGCTTGATCCGGGTGGGTTCACCGAGGAGGACGCCGTCGGCGGGGCGGACGCGCTGCTGGTCACGCACGAGCATCCCGACCACTTCGACGAGGGGCGCCTGAGGGCCGCGATGGAGGCGAATCCGGCGGCCGAGATCTGGACGCTCGGCTCGGTCGCGGAGAAGCTCTCGGCCGCCTTCCCGGGACGGGTGCACACCGTCGGCCACGGCGACGCCTTCACCGCCGCCGGATTCGACGTCCAGGTCCACGGCGAGCTGCACGCGGTGATCCACCCGGACCTGCCGCGCATCACCAACGTCGGGTTCCTCGTCGACGACGGCCGGGTCTTCCACCCCGGCGACGCCCTCACCGTTCCCGAGCAGCCCGTGGAGACGCTGCTCGTCCCGGTGCAGGCACCCTGGAGCAAGATCTCCGAGGTCATCGAGTACGTCCGCGAGGTCGCCCCGCAGCGCGTCTACGACATCCACGACGCCCTGCTCACCGAGCTCGCCCGTCCGATCTACGACACCCACCTCGGCAACCTCGGCGGCTCCGAGCACCTGCGGCTCGCGTCGGGAGCCTCCGCCGAACTGTGAGCCCGACCCGGGCGGGGCCGCGTTGTCGGACCCGCCCGGTAGGTTGTCAGGCATGCGCATCGCGACCTGGAACGTGAACTCGATCACCGCCCGCCTGCCGAGGCTGCTCGCCTGGCTGGAGAGCAGCGGCACCGACGTGCTCTGCCTCCAGGAGGCCAAGCTCGCCGAGGAAGCGTTCCCCTTCGACCAGCTGCGCGAGCTGGGCTACGAGGCGGCGGTGCACGCCACCGGCCGGTGGAACGGCGTGGCGGTGCTCTCCCGCGTGGGCCTGGAGGACGTCGTCAAGGGCCTGCCCGGCGACCCGGGCTACGACGGCGTCCAGGAGCCCCGCGCCGTCGCCGCCACCTGCGGCCCGGTCCGCGTCTGGTCGGTCTACGTGCCGAACGGCCGCGAGGTGGACCACCCGCACTACGCCTACAAGCTCCAGTGGTTCGAGGCCCTGCGCGCGGCCGTCGCCGGCGACGCCCAGGGCGGCCGCCCCTTCGCCGTCCTCGGCGACTACAACGTGGCGCCGACCGACGACGACGTCTTCGACGTGGCCGCGTTCGAGGGCCTCACCCATGTCACGCCCGCCGAGCGCGCCGCCCTCACCTCCCTGCGCGAGGCGGGCCTCCAGGACGTCGTCCCGCGCCCCCTGAAGTACGACCACCCGTTCACGTACTGGGACTACCGCCAGCTGGCCTTCCCCAAGAACCGCGGCATGCGCATCGACCTGGTCTACGGCAACGAGCCGTTCGCCAAGGCCGTCACCGACTCCTACGTCGACCGCGAGGAGCGCAAGGGCAAGGGCGCCTCGGACCACGCGCCGGTCGTCGTCGACCTGGACGTGCCGCGCGACTGAGCCCGCCCGGGTTCACAGCACGGAGAGGTCCACGGCTCCCGCCATCGCGGCCAACCCCGCGTCCCCGGGGTGGAGATGGTCCCCGCTGTCGTACGCGGGCAGCATCCGCGCCGGCAGCTCCGGGTCCCGTACCACGGCGTCGAGGTCGAGCACCTCGTCGAAGACACCGGCGCCGCGGATCCACTCGTTGACGGCGGTCCGCCCGGCGTCCACGGCCTCCGTGCACCCCGCCCTGCCGCCGCACGGCAGCAGGGTCGCGCCCAGTACCCGCAGTCCCCGCCCGTGCGCCCGGTCGGCGATCTCCCGCAGTCCCTCGGTCACCGCCGCCGCGGTCCCGCCGGACAGCAGGTCGTTGATGCCGTGCAGGACGACGACCGTCCGCACGGACGTCTGTGCGAACACATCGCGGTCGAGCCGGTGAAGCGCGCTGACACCGGACGCCTCGGCGGAGATCCCGTCCCCGGGATAGCGGTCGCTGCCCACACGGTTGCCCGCGATGCCCTGGTTGAGGACGCCGTAGTGCGGGACCGCGCGCTGGGCGAGCAGCCGGTCGGCCAGCGCGTCGGGCCAGCGCCGGTTGGCGTCGACCGTGGACCGGTCCCCGTCGGTGATCGAGTCGCCGAGCAGGACCACCGAGCCGGGACCGCCGCTCACGTCCACACCCGTCAGCAGCGGCCAGTTGGTGATCGTCGACGTGTACGAGGCCGCCGACCCGTCGGCCGCGCGGTCGCCCGCGCCGCTGACGTACGACTGCTGCATGGCGAGCCGGTGCACGGACGCCGCGCTCACGGTCCCCGGCAGATGGAAGCTGACCAGCAGATTGCTGTTCCCGGGCACGGCGAAGGCCAGCGGATCGCTGTGCGCCTGGGTCCCCGCGGGGATCGTGACGCCCGTCGCCCCCTGGAAGGTCACCGGCAGCGGTGTCTCCCGCGCGGCGGCGCCCTCCGCCTGCACGGCCACCGTCGCCCGCCCGATCCGGGCGGGCGCGCTCGCGAACGTGTTGTCGAACCGCAGCCGCACCCGGCTCCCGCCGGCCGAGGTGTGCACCACAAGCCGCAGTGTGCGGTCCGTCCACGGGCCGACGGCCGGCTGACCGGAGGGCGCGGCGGCCCAGGTGCCGGTCCAGCCGGTGGTGGCGGCCCGCACCGACAGCGCGAACACATGCAGGCCGGGCGCCTGCGGCAGCCGTACCGAGACGACGTCACGGTCCGCGGCCAGCGGCACGGTGACGACGTACAGCCGCGCCTTCTCGGCGAGTTGACCACCGGTGGTGTTGATGTGCGGCAGGGCCACGGCCTTGGTGGCGAGCGGGCCGGTGCGCCAGTCGGGCGCGGTGAGGGAGTACGGGGCGACCGAGCCGTCCGCGTACGAGACGACGCCGGAGCCGGTCACGTCGGCGCCGTCCGTGCCGGCGACCAGGAACGCGAGCGCGTCCCCCCGGCCCGACACCAGCACGGACTGGCCGTCGGCGGTCACGTTGTCCGGCATGCCCGGCGCCCGCGACGGCCAGGTCAGCCGGGCCCCCTGCACGGTGAGCGCGGCACCCGGCGTCCAGCCCGCGGCCGTGAGGTCCTGCGCCGACAGCGAGGCACCGGTGCCGTCGAAGTCGGCGTCGGCGGGCCGGGCGTCGTCGCTGACCGCCGAGTTGTCGAACAGCAGCTCCAGCGGCAGCGGCACGGCCGCGTCCCCGTCTCCGGCCTGCGCGGACGTCACCGGCACCAGTGAGCCGATCAGCATCAGCACCACCGCGATTCCCCGAACACCTGGGCGTACCAACCCGACCCTCCCGAAGATCTGGGAACCGGCCCCCGCGCCGCCGGTACGACTGACGCACCGCGAAGCTAGGCATCCGACGCGAACGCGTCAACGCGCCATGCCCCAGGCCCGCGTGAAATCGACCGGACGCCAAGGTCCGCGCGCCTGTGGTGCGCACGCGGGTGCGAATGACACGCTGGAGGTATGAACATCCCTTTTCTCAGCGGCAGACACCGTAAGCGCCAGACCGACGCCGGAGTCGCCGTGGACTCGAGTGAGGGACGACGGGATCCCGCCGGGATCAGCGATCTGCTGGCCGAGTGCGAACTGCTGCGCTCCCAGGCCGCCGAGGCGGGGGTCCGGCTCGACGACTCGGCGGAGTCCCTGGAGGCGCTGGACCAGTTGGTGCCGCGCTGGCGCGACGACGAGGAGACCCTGCCCTGGCTGGGCAACGACGCCGGCCTCTACCTCGGTACGGTCATCGTGCGTACGGTCGAGGGCGCGGCCTGGGAGATCTGGCCGAGCGGCCAGCCGGTGGTACGGCTCGCCTCGGGACGGGAGTTCGACGTGGTCGCCGCGGGCCGGGAATGGGCCAGCAGCGGGGTGCCCGAACTGTCGCAGCTGTACGCGGAGGTCGCCGAGACGTGAGGCGCCCGGGCTCGGACAGCAGGCGGAACAGTGAGCCTCTGGCCTGAAGGTCGAGTTAAATACGGCTTTTGACCGAAAAGTGCGTGTCGTGACTTAAGTCCGTTCTTGTGTGGATAGTTTGCGGCAACCACGACACAGCTGAGAGTGAGTAGGGCTGCGTATGGCCATCGATCCTTTGATCGAGCTGCGTGACGTCAACAAGTACTTCGGAGAGCTGCATGTCCTACAGGACATCAACCTCACCGTCGGCAAGGGGGAGGTGGTTGTGGTCATCGGCCCGTCGGGGTCGGGGAAGTCGACGCTGTGCCGCGCCGTCAACCGGCTCGAGCCCATCAGGTCCGGCACGATCCTCCTCGACGGCAAGCCGCTCCCGGAGGAGGGCAAGGCGCTCGCCCGGCTGCGGGCCGACGTCGGCATGGTCTTCCAGTCGTTCAACCTCTTCGCGCACAAGACCGTTCTCCAGAACATCTCACTCGGTCAGGTAAAGGTCCGCGGCCGTAAGAAGGACGACGCCGACCAGCACTCCCGGCGGCTGCTCGACCGCGTCGGTCTCGCCGACCAGGCGGACAAGTACCCCGCCCAGCTCTCCGGCGGCCAGCAGCAGCGTGTGGCCATCGCCCGCGCCCTGGCCATGGAGCCCAAGGCGCTGCTCTTCGACGAGCCGACCTCGGCCCTCGACCCGGAGATGATCAACGAGGTCCTGGAGGTCATGCGCCAGCTCGCGAGCGAGGGCATGACCATGGTCGTCGTCACCCACGAGATGGGCTTCGCCCGCTCCGCCGCCAACCGCGTCGTCTTCATGGCCGACGGCCGGATCGTCGAGGACCGCAGCCCCGAGGAGTTCTTCACCGCCCCGGAGAGCGAGCGCGCCCGGGACTTCCTCTCCAAGATCCTCAAGCACTGACGGGGAGGCCGCCATGTTCCCTTCCCTCCGCGTGCGCCCGGCCGTGCCGCCGGCGCGGGGCACCCCGCCCGCGACCGCGCGCCGGCGCCGGACCGGCGCGGAACCGGGCACGCCGCTGCCGGGCGGGAGGTCTCCGCACGGACCCCGGGCCGGGTCCGCGAAGTCCCGCCGAGTACGTCCAGTACGTCCAGTACGTGGGTCTCCGTCCGGCACGCCGAGAGCACGCACCGGACGCCACGTGGCCCGCCCTCCGGGCGGACGACGGGACTTCGCGGACACGACCTGGGCCGTGTCAGGACCCAGCAGATGCCAGTCCCCGAGCCAGACCCGACCGGCAGCGGCCGGTGATCACTGTTCGCGCAGCGGAACCGACACGTACGACGGGTCGTTCGCCGGCGAGGAGAAGGTCAGCCGCGCGCCGGACGGGTTGTGCTCGATGTAGAGCGGGTCGACCGTGTCGACGACCAGGGCGAGCCGATGCCCTGCCGGGACGTCGTAGGCCGTGGAGAACAGCTCCAGGTCGAGACCGAACGGCTTTCCGGGCGTCCGTCCGTGGAAGGTGTACGGCGCGTTGCTGACCAGCTTGCCGAGGCCGAGCGGGCCCACGTCGTAGAGGTACGCGACGAGGGTTCCGCTCGCCCCGGTCGGAGTGACCGTGGTGTGCAACCGGGCCGTGCCGCGCACCTGTTGGGGGGTGGCGTACCGCTCCGACTGCCATACGGCGGCCCAGCGGCGGGGCAGCAGCGGGATCGACGCCGTCGGGGGCACGTGGGCGATCTGGTCGAGCAGGCTGGACAGGAAGACGACTCCGCCATCCGCGCCCGAGTTGACGTTGGTGCGGATCGTGGTCGAGCCGCCGAGGGCGATCTTGCGCTCGGTCGCCGCCACCGACTTCCAGTCCGGGTAGGTCTCGTAGCCGCCGGACGTGCGGGGCTTGAGCCGGACCGGCTGTTCCCGGTCGACGCCGTTGTCCGCGCCCTTGAGGTAGTGGTCGAACCAGCGCGCGGTGTCGGTCCAGACGTCGTTGGGCAGCCCGAACAGGCCGGTCGCCTCGGCGGTCGCGTGGTCGCCGGGGCGCAGCTGGAGCCGCTTGGGGACGGTCAGCTTCTCGTAGAAGCCGGCGTACTGGTTGGGCGGGAAGATGGTGTCGCCCCAGGCGTTGGCGAGCATCACCGCGGTGCCGTGGTCGTTGATCCGGTCCAGGTAGGACGCGGGTGAACGTTTCTTCCCCCAGGCGATCAGCTCCGGTTCCTTCTCCAGGTTCGAGGCGAAGAAGTCCTCGAACACCTGCTGGAGTTCGGCGCTCGGCCGGCCGGTGAGCACCCCCGCGCCGTTGAGCAGGGCGCCGGCCTGGACGTGCTGGGTGCGGCCCGAGTAGATGGAGTCGATGAGGTCGGCCCAGCCGCTGAGCGCGGCGACGGCCTTGATTCGCGGGTCGTGCGCGGCGGCGAGCAGACTGATCCCGGCGCCGTACGAGACACCGCCCATGCCGATGTGCCCCGGGTCGGACGGGGTGTTGGCGAGCGCCCAGTCGATCACCCTGGACGCGTCGGCCCAGTCGGGCGGCCCGGCGACCTCGATCTCCCCGCCGGACTGCCAGAAGCCGCGGACGTTGTAACTGACCACGACATAACCGGAGTCGGCGAGTTTCCGGGCCTGCGCGAGGTACTCCACCTGGGGCAGGCCCCAGCTCGTGGGGAGCACGATCAGGGGGTGGCGCGCGGTGCGCTCGGCGCCGGCGGGCGTGATGACGTTGGCCTTCAGGGTGACACCGCCGTCGCCGGTGATGTCGACGAAGCGGACGGGGCCGGGCGCGGCCTGGGCGGTGGGGGCGATTCCGAGGGCGCTTCCGGCGACCAGGGTCGCGGAGACGGCGCCCACGGCGGTGGTGCGCAGGGCGTTGCGACGGTGTCCCACGGGCCACTCCTCACTCGTGTAAGTGGAAAGTGACCCGACGGTAACCTCACGCTCTTACCGTAGGTAACCCGTCGGTAAGTTACGTGGGGGTAACAATCGAGGATTCAACTGTGCCCGGACCCGGGGTCACGACTTCGCGCGGTGGGTCGAGCGGGTCGCGGCCGTGGTCGTCTCCAGGGCCGCCGTCGGCAGCGGGGCCTGCGCGGCCTTCGTCACGTCCGCGACCAGTTCGACCACGTCGGGGCCGTACGCCTGGGAGTTGACCACCTTCAGCAGCAGTACGAAGGAACTGCCGCTGTGCTTGCGGGTGAGCCGTTCGTGGTTGCGGGCCAGGTAGCGGGTCGCGGCCTGGTTGGTGATCGCGCGCTGACCGCAGAAGAGGAACACCGGCCGCACGTCACCGCGCTGACCCGCCGTCAGCCGCGCGAGTATCACGTACTCGCTGCGCCCCGGCTCCAGCCGGTAGCGCTCGCTGCCGATCTGGAACGCGCCCCGGTCCGGGCCCGGCTCCGCGTCCACGTTGACCCGCACCCCCGGCAGCAGGGACGCCAGATGGGCGGTCATACGGCGATTCGACGCCGGCCCGCCGACGCAGAACTCCGTGCGCTCCCCGAACCCCTGCTGCGCCGCGTCGTGCGCGACGATCTGCGCGGACGCGTTGCAGTCCTTGATCAGCGCCGAGAGTTCCAGCAGCGCGAAGACGTCGTGCCGGGTCACCGTCAGCTCGGGCCCGCCCGCGTCCCGGTTCACCACCAGCAGCGACTCGGAGTTGGCGGGCAGCCCGAAGAAGGCCTGCTTGCGGCGGAGCCTGCGCTTCCAGAGATAGCTGCGGACCAGCCAGCCGAGCGCCGCGCCCAGGGCGACCGCCAGCACGGCGAGAACGATGTTGCGCACGTCGTCAGTCATGGGCGCGCATGGTAGCGGGCCGAGGGAAATCGTGTTCGAAGCCCGTGCGTGCGTCGGGCGGGGGTCCGGAGAGGCAGGACCGGGGTGTGTGGTCCTGACGCGAGCATGTCCGTCTACTAGGCTGCGCGGACGGTCCCTGACTGGAGGTCGCATGCGTCGCCCTGTCGTGCGGAAACTGTCGGTCCTGGCGGTCTCGGCCGCCGTCGTCACGGTGGGCGCCGCCGCGCCGCCCGGCGCGCGGACCGAGCCGGCCGAGAAGGTCCCCGTCGCCGTCGGCCACGGCGGTGCCGTGTCCAGCGTCGACGCGGACGCCTCGGCCGCCGGCATCGAGGTGCTGAAGAACGGCGGCAACGCCGTGGACGCCGCCGTCGCCACGGCCGCCGCGCTCGGCGTCACCGAGCCCTACTCCGCGGGCATCGGCGGAGGCGGCTACTTCGTCTACTACGACGCCAGGTCCCGTACGGTGCACACCGTCGACGGCCGCGAGACCGCACCGCTGAGCGCCGGCTCCGACCTGTTCCTGGAGAACGGCAAACCGATCCCGTTCAACGACGCGGTCACCAGCGGCCTCTCCGTCGGGACCCCCGGTACCCCCGCCACCTGGCAGACCGCCCTCGACAAGTGGGGCACCAAGCGGCTCGGCACCGTACTGCGGCCCGCCGAGCGGATCGCCCGCGACGGCTTCACCGTCGACGAGACCTTCCGCTCCCAGACCGCCGCCAACGAGTCCCGCTTCCGCCACTTCCCCGACACCGTCGACCTGTTCCTGCCCGGCGGCGAGCTCCCCGTCGTCGGCACCACGCTCAAGAACCCCGACCTCGCCCGCACCTACGCCGAACTCGCCCGCAAGGGCGTCGGCGAGCTCTACCGCGGCGACCTCGCCGACGACATCGTCGACACCGTCAACGAGCCGCCCGTCGACCCCGCCTCCGGCTGGAACGCCCGCCCCGGCGACCTCACCGGTAAGGACCTGAAGAGCTACCGCGCCAAGCTCCAGGCGCCCACGAAGACGTCCTACCGCGGCCTCGACGTGTACGGCATGGCACCGTCCTCCTCCGGCGGCACCACCGTCGCCGAGGCCCTCAACATCCTTGAGCGGACCGACCTTTCCAAGGCGAGCGACGTCGAGTACCTGCACCGGTACATCGAGGCCGGCCGGATCGCGTTCGCGGACCGCGGGCGCTGGGTCGGCGACCCCGCCTTCGAGGACGTACCGACGAGGGAACTGCTCTCGCAGCGGTACGCCGACTCGCGTGAATGCCTGATCAAGGACGACGCGGTGCTCACCAGCCCGCTGGCGCCCGGGGATCCCCGTCGTCCCGCCGGGTGCGCGGGCGGCGGGACGGCCGCGCCGACGACGTACGAGGGCGAGGACACCACGCATCTGACGGTGGCCGACAAGTGGGGCAACGTCGTCGCCTACACGCTCACCATCGAGCAGACCGGCGGCAGCGGGATCACCGTGCCGGGGCGCGGGTTCCTCCTCAACAACGAGCTGACCGACTTCTCCTTCGCGCCGGCCAACCCGGCCGTCCACGACCCGAACCTGCCGGGGCCGGGCAAGCGGCCCCGCTCGTCGATGTCGCCGACGATCGTGCTCGACGGGCACGACAAGCCCGTGGTGGCGCTGGGGTCGCCGGGTGGCGCGACCATCATCACCACCGTGCTTCAGACGCTCACCGGGTTCCTGGACCGGGGGCTGCCGCTGGTCGACGCGATCGCCGCGCCGCGGGCGAGTCAGCGGAACGCCGCGGTGACGGAGCTTGAGCCCGGGCTGTACGACGGGTCCCTGCGGGGGGCGTTGGAGGGGATCGGGCATTCGTTCCGGGTGAATCCCGAGATCGGGGCGGCGACTGCCGTGCAGCGGCTGTCGGGGGGCAAGTGGGTTGCCGCGGCGGAGACCGTGCGGAGGGGTGGAGGGTCGGCGATGGTGGTGCGGCCGTCGCGGTGAGTCTCCGGGTGCGGGTGGGTTGAGGCAGTTCGCGCAGTTCCCCGCGCCCCTGAAGAGGTCGTCGTTCGGCCGCGGGCCGGTGGGGGCTCGTCGCGCAGTTCCCCGCGCCCCTCAAAGCCTCTTCAGCTAGCCGCGGGCAATCGTGCCCCGTTGTTACGGGTGTTCCGGGTGGAAGGTGAGGGTGGTGGGTGTTGCGTCCACCCTCACCCGGGTGCCGGGGGGCAGGCGGCCGTCCAGGAGGAGGCGGGAGAGGTGGTTGTCGACCTCGCGCTGGATCGTGCGGCGCAACGGCCGCGCCCCGTACTCCGGCTGATAGCCCTGCCGTGACAGCCAGTCCACCGCCGCCGGCGTGAACTCCACCGCGATGTCCTGCGCGTGCATCAGCCGCCGGGTGCGCTCGAGCAGCAGGTCCGTGATGCGGTGCAGCTGCTCGGGGGTCAGCTGCCGGAAGACCACGATCTCGTCGATCCGGTTGAGGAACTCCGGCCGGAAGTGCTCCCGCAGCGGCCGCATGACCTGCTCCCGCCGCGCCTCCTCGTCCGCCTCGGCCCCACCCGTACCGAACCCGATCCCCGCGCCCCGCCGCGTGATCGCCTCCGACCCGAGGTTGCTGGTCATCACGATCACCGTGTTGGTGAAGTCGACCGTCCGCCCCTGCGCGTCCGTCAGCCGCCCGTCGTCCAGCACCTGGAGCAGGATGTTGAAGACGTCCGGATGCGCCTTCTCCACCTCGTCGAGGAGCAGCAGGGAGTACGGGTACCTGCGGACCGTCTCCGTGAGCTGGCCCGCCTCCTCGTGGCCGACGTACCCGGGCGGCGCGCCCACCAGGCGGCTGACGGTGTGCCGTTCCTGGTACTCGCTCATGTCGAGCCGCACCATCCGGTCCTCGCTGCCGAACAGCGCCTCCGCGAGCGCCCGCGCCAGCTCCGTCTTGCCGACCCCGGTCGGGCCGAGGAACAGGAAGCTGCCGATCGGCCGGTCCGGACTGGCCAGCCCGGCGCGCGAACGCAGCACCGCGTCGGAGACGACCCGTACCGCCTCGTCCTGGCCCACCACCCGCTGGTGCAGATGGTCCGCGAGGCCGAGCAGCCGGTCCTTCTCCTCCTCGGTGAGGCGGCTCACCGGGACGCCGGTCAGCCGGGACACCACCTCCGCGACGGCCTCCGCGGTCACCTCCAGATGCTGTCCCTCGTCGACCTCGCCGTCGCCGCCGGCCCGCGCGATCCGCGCCTTCAGCTCGCCGAGCCGGTCGCGCAGCCGGGTGGCCTCCTCGTACCTCTCGTCCGTGACCGCCTGGTCCTTGTCCCGGGTCAGCTGCTCGGCCTCGCGCTCCATGGCCCGTACGTCCGAGCCCTTGGTGCGCGAGCGCAGCCGTACCCGCGCGCCCGCCTGGTCGATGAGGTCGATCGCCTTGTCGGGGAGCCGGCGGTCGGTGACGTAGCGGTCGGACAGTTCGACGGCGGCGTCGAGCGCCTCGTCCGTGTAGCGGACCTGGTGGTGGGCCTCGTAGCGGTCCCGCAGGCCGCGCAGGATCTCCAGCGCGTCGGCGGTGGTCGGCTCGGGCACCAGGATCGGCTGGAACCGGCGGGCCAGCGCCGCGTCCTTCTCGATCCTGCGGTACTCCTCCAGCGTGGTCGCGCCCACGATGTGCAACTCGCCGCGGGCCAGGGCCGGTTTGAGGATGTTGCCGGCGTCCATCGCGCCGCCGCCCTCGCCGCCCGAGCCCGCGCCGACGACGGTGTGCAGCTCGTCGATGAAGACGATCAACTCGTCGGAGTGCGCGGTGATCTCGCCGACGATGCTGGTGAGGCGCTCCTCGAAGTCGCCGCGGAAACGGGTGCCCGCGACCACACCCGTCAGATCGAGCGCCACGACCCGGCGCCCGGCCAGGATGTCCGGCACGTCACCGTCCGCGATCCGCTGGGCCAGCCCCTCCACGATCGCCGTCTTGCCGACACCCGCGTCCCCGATGAGCACCGGGTTGTTCTTGCCGCGCCGGGACAGCACCTCGATGGTCTGCTCGATCTCCTCGTCCCGGCCGATCACCGGGTCGATACGGCCCTGCCGGGCCAGCTCGGTGAGATCGCGGCCGTACTTGTCGAGGGTCGGCGTCGAGGTCGCCCGGGGCCGGTCCGTACGGGACGGGGCGGTCTCCGGCAGCTCGGGCGCGAAACCGTCCGGGGCGTAGCGGGCCGCGTTCAGGATGTGCCCGGCCGCGGAGTCCGGGTTGGCGGCGAGGGCGGTGAGCACGTGCTCCGGGCGGATGTTGCCGGCGCCGCTCGCCCGCGCCAGGTCGTGGGCGTCCAGCAGGGCGCGTTTCACGGCCGGCGTGAGCGAGAGCGAGGTCGGCGACGGGGCGGCGGTGCCCTGCGGGAGCTGGGCGGGGCCCGACCGCTCGTCGATCTCCGAGGCGAGGGAGTCGGGGTCGGCGCCGGAGCGGCTGAGCAGACTGCGGGTCGGCTCCGCCGAGAGGGCCGCCCTGAGGAGGTGCTCGGTGTCGAGGTCCCGGCTGCCGTGTTCGGCGGCGTACTGGGCGGCGCCGCGTACGAGGTCCCTGGCCGGTTGGCTGAGGAGGCGGCCTATGTCGATTCGGCGGGGGCCGGGGCGGGGGCCGCCGAAGAAGCGGGCCAGGAATTCTCCGAACGGGTCGCCGTCCTGGGGGAAGCCGTTGCCCTCCGGGGGGTAGCCGCTGGTCATGGCAGGTCCCTTCCACGATGGGGCGCGTGCCTTTTGTTACTTTCGCACGGTTCCTGGGGGTACGCCCGTTCGGGGGAGGGGCTTGCCGTCGGCGGTGGGTGCGGGTGCGTTGTGGCTGTTCGCGCAGTTCCCCGCGCCCCTGGAAAGGCCGTCGTTCGGGCGCGGGCCGGTGGGGGCTCGTCGCGCAGTTCCCCGCGCCCCTTCTCGGCGTTGCCCGGCCGTTTCTCAGCGGCGCACCCTCACACGGCTTGCCTTGCTGTCAGGATTCTTGGGCCCGCGTCCGTGATGGCGATGGTGTGTTCCGCGTGGGCCGCCCGGGAGGCGTCGTTGGTTTTGAGGGTCCAGCCGTCGGGGGCCGTGTGCCAGTCGTCGCGGCCGGAGGCGATCAGCATGGGCTCGATCGCCAGGGCCATCCCGCGGCGGAGTTTCATACCGCGGCCGGGGCGGCCCTCGTTCGGGACCCCCGGGTCCTCGTGCATACGGCGGCCGATGCCGTGGCCGCCGAAGCCGTCCGGGATGCCGTACCCGGCCTCGCGGCACACCGTGCCGATCGCGTGGGCGATGTCGCCGATCCGGTTGCCGACCACCGCCGCCTCGATCCCCGCCGCCAGCGCCCGCTCGGCCGTCTCGACCAGCCGCAGATCCTCCGGGCTGCCCCGGCCCACCACAAAACTGAGCGCCGAGTCGCCCACCCAGCCGTCCAGTTCCGCCCCGAAGTCCAGGGAGACCAGGTCGCCCTCGCGCAGCCGGTAGGGGGTCGGGACGCCGTGCACGATCGCGTCGTTCACCGAGGTGCACAGGACCGCCGGGAACGGGGTCGGCGCGAACGCCGGCCGGTAGCCCAGGAACGGCGAGTCCGCGCCCGCGTCGCGCAGTACCCCGCGCGCCACCTCGTCCAGCTCCAGCAGGGAAACGCCCACGTGGGCGGCCTCGCGGGCGGCCGTCAGGGCACGCCCGACGACCTGGCCGGCGGCGTACATGGCGTCGATCGATGTGTCTGTCTTCAGCTCAACCATGCCAATTACTATACCGGTATTAGTATGGGGTCATGGTGCGCACCCCCTTGACCCCAGAAGAGCGCGAACGCGGCGAGCGGCTCGGCCGGCTGCTGCGTACGGCGCGCGGCGACCGCAGCATGGCGGAGATCGCGGCGAGCGCCGGTATCTCCCCGGAGACGCTGCGCAAGATCGAGACGGGCCGGGCGCCGACGCCGGCGTTCTTCACCGTGGCGGCCCTCGCCGGCGCCCTCGGGCTGTCCATGGACGACGTGGCGGTCCGGTGCGCGATCGCCCCGGTCCCGGCGGTGGCGTAGGAGACGTCCGGGCGCCCCCGGGAGGTTTCCGCGTTCGCATCGCAAACTCCCCGTAGCCGCCCCGTAACACGGCTGGTGTTTGCTACGGCCTGAGTGCTTCGATCCTTCGGGGGTTGCGCGATGGCCGTGGAACAACTCCCGGGGCAGGTGCGGGAGTTCGGGAACCACCTCAGCGGACTGCTGGCGCGCCTCGATCAGCGCGCCGGGTGGTGCGGTGTGTTCTGGCAGCGCGACCCGGACGGCATGCGGGCCTGTCTCGACGGGCGTGAGGTGCCGCCCTGGGACGTGGTCGAGGCCGTCCTCCAGGACCTGACCGCCGCCTACGGTCCCGAGGCCGCCGCCCGTGAGCGCGACCGGGCCCGGCCGCTGCACGCCGCCGCCCTCACCGCGTACGACGCCCTGCCCGGCGCCCGCGACGCCCTCGTCCGGCGGCTGGACGCCATGCTCCGCGAGCAGCGGTACGCCGCCGAGCGCCTCGCCGAACTGGGCCGGGTCCTCGGCACCGCCACGACCCGCGACCAGGCCGACGCCCTCCGGCTCGACCTCGCCTGGGCCCGCGACGACCACGAACGCGCCACCGCCCGCACCGCGGAACTCCGCCGTCGGATCGATGAGTTGAGGCGGTCCGCGGAGGCCGAGGCAGCGGCGGAGGCGGAAGCGGCGGAGGCGGAGGCGGAAGCGGCGGACCTTGCGGCACGCGTGGCCGACGCCGTCCCCGACCCGCGCCACCGCACCCCGAAGCAGCGCAAGCGCCGCCGGGGCAGTGCCCGGTTCGCCGGGATGCCCGACGCCGACGCCGCCCCCGAAGCCGTACCGGAGAGCGTGGTGCCCACCGTCCCCGCGCCCCGGACCGGCGGGTCCGGCACCCCGCGTGGCGCGCGGTTCGCCGGGGCCGCGCAAGAGCCCGCGCCGGTGGCGGAGCCGCAGGGGGAGCAGACGGACGGCGACGCGCGGCGGGAGGTCGTGGCGACCGTGGGAGCGCTGGTGCGGCTGCGGCGCGAGGGGCGCACCGGCGAGGCGCACGCGCTGCTCGTCGAGGTGGCGTACTGGCCCGCCGCACGGTTCCCGGCGCTCGCCGGTGAGCTGGAGCGGGCCGGGCTCGGCGCGGACTGGGCGACCCTGCTGTGGGAGGCCGCCTCGCTGCCCGCCGACCGGCTGGTGGCCGCGTCCGACGCGCTGGTCGCGGCCGGGCGGACCGCCGACGGGCAGCGGATCCTGCGGGAGGGCGTCGCCCGGCCCGCCGGTGAGATAGGAGAGGCCGTACGGGCACTGGCCGCCGACGGCCGCGCACGCGAGGTCACCGCGCTGCTCGACGCGTACGTCCGCGTCCGCACCCCCGAAGAGGCCGCCCGCAGTGTCGCGGCGGACCCGCCGACACTCGTACCGTTGCTGCTGGAGGCCGCGCGAGACGTCTCCGAGGAGCGGTACTGGGACCTGGTCCACGCCCTGAGAGTGGCCGGTTTCAGCGCGTGACCGCGGCTAGGCCGCGTCCGCGAAGTCCCGCCTGCTCCGCCCTCCGGCGGACGACGGGACTTCGCGGACACGACCTCGACCGGCGTCGATCACCCACCGGAGTGCGAAACACCGCCGACACCGCGGGTTGACGACAATGGTCTTGGCAAGGCCCTCACGGGGGCATACGTTCGTGCCCCTACCGCCCGCTCTACGGGCGTAGAGGCTGACGTCCCGTCGAAGGAGCAGCTCATGGCGAACGTCGTCCGCGCAGCTCTGGTCCAGGCGACCTGGACCGGCGACACCGAGTCCATGCTGGCGAAACACGAGGAACACGCCCGTGCGGCCGCCGGGCAGGGCGCCCGGGTGATCGGGTTCCAGGAAGTCTTCAACGCGCCCTACTTCTGCCAGGTGCAGGAGCCGGAGCACTACCGGTGGGCCGAGCCGGTGCCCGACGGGCCCACCGTGCGCCGGATGCGGGAACTCGCCCGGGAGACCGGCATGGTGATCGTCGTCCCGGTCTTCGAGGTCGAGCAGTCCGGGTTCTACTACAACACCGCGGCCGTGATCGACGCCGACGGCTCCTACCTCGGCAAGTACCGCAAGCACCACATCCCGCAGGTCAGGGGCTTCTGGGAGAAGTACTACTTCAAGCCCGGCAACGCCGGCTGGCCGGTCTTCGACACCGCCGTCGGCAGGATCGGCGTCTACATCTGCTACGACCGGCACTTCCCCGAGGGCTGGCGGCAACTCGGACTCAACGGCGCCCAGTTGGTCTACAACCCGTCCGCGACCTCGCGCGGGCTCTCGTCGTACCTGTGGAAACTTGAACAGCCGGCCGCCGCCGTCGCCAACGAGTACTTCGTCGCCGCCATCAACAGGGTCGGCCAGGAGGAGTACGGCGACAACGACTTCTACGGCACAAGCTATTTCGTGGACCCGCGTGGGCAGTTCGTGGGTGAGGCCGCAAGCGACACGAAGGAGGAACTCGTCGTCCGCGACCTCGACTTCGACCTGATCGAAGAGGTGCGGCAGCAGTGGGCCTTCTACCGCGACCGCCGCCCCGACGCCTACGAAGGGCTGGTACAACCGTGACCAAGGACCTGCTCGGCCGCCACCGCGCGGTGCTTCCCGACTGGCTCACCCTCTACTACGAAGACCCGCTGGAGATCACCCATGGCGAGGGCCGCCACGTCTTCGACGCGCAGGGCAACCGCTACCTCGACTTCTTCGGCGGCATCCTCACCACCATGACCGCGCACGCGCTGCCCGAGGTCACCAAGGCGGTGAGCGAACAGGCCGGGCGGATCCTGCACTCCTCGACCCTCTACCTCAACCGGCCGATGGTCGAACTCGCCGAGCGCGTCGCCCAGTTGAGCGGCATCCCCGACGCCCGCGTCTTCTTCACCACCTCCGGCACCGAGGCCAACGACACCGCGCTGCTGCTCGCCACCACCTACCGGCGCGCGAACACGATCCTGGCCATGCGCAACAGCTACCACGGCCGCTCCTTCAGCTCCGTCTCCATCACCGGCAACCGCGGCTGGTCACCGACCTCGCTGTCCCCGCTCCAGACGCTCTACGTCCACGGCGGCGTCCGCACCCGCGGCCCCTACGCGGCGCTCAGTGACGACGAGTTCATCGCGGCCTGTGTCGACGACCTCAAGGACCTGCTCGGCCACACCCGGCCGCCCGCCGCGCTGATCGCCGAGCCGATCCAGGGCGTCGGCGGCTTCACCTCCCCGCCCGACGGCCTCTACGCCGCCTTCCGCGAGGTACTGCACGAGCGCGGCATCCTGTGGATCTCCGACGAGGTGCAGACCGGCTGGGGCCGCACCGGCGAGCACTTCTGGGGCTGGCAGGCACACGCCCGCAGCGGCCCGCCGGACATCGTCACCTTCGCCAAGGGCCTCGGCAACGGCTCGTCCGTCGGCGGGGTGATCGCCCGCGGCGAGATCATGAACTGCCTCGACGCCAACAGCATCTCCACCTTCGGCGGCACCCAGATCACCATGGCCGCGGGCCTCGCCAACCTCACCCACCTGCTGGAACACGACCTCCAGGGCAACGCCCGCCGGGTCGGCGGCCTGCTCATCGAACGGCTGCGGGCCATCACCGCCCAGCACCCGGGCGTACGGGAGGTACGTGGGCGCGGGCTGATGATCGGCATCGAACTGGTCAGGCCCGGCACCGACGAGGCCGACCCCGAGGCCGCGGTGGCCGTCCTTGAGGCGGCCCGCGCCGACGGGCTGCTGATCGGCAAGGGCGGCGGCCACAACACCAGCGCCCTGCGGATCGCGCCACCGCTGTCGCTGACGGTCGCGGAGGCCGAGGAGGGCGCCGCCATCCTCGAACGCGCTCTGCGGAGCGGCCGGTAACGCCACAGCAAGGGGACGCGCCATGACCACCGCCCTGGACTCCTGGGAGCCGCCGGAGCCGGCCCTGTCCGTCCGACAGGTCCTCGCCCTGGAACGGGTCCTCGCCGGGGAGCCCGAGGTGGTGGCGGGCGCGGCCCGCCTCGACCGGCCGGTGCGCTGGGTGCACGTCGCCGAGGCCGCCGACGTCGGAGTGATGCTCACCGGCGGCGAGATGGTCCTCACCACGGGCGTGCTGCTCGCCGGCGACGAGGACAAACAGGCCGAGTACGTACGGTCGTTGCACCGCGCGGAGGCGGCGGCCGTGGTCCTCGGCCTCGGCCGCGCCTTCCCGGCCACCCCGGACGCGATGCGCCGGGTCGCCGAGCGGTGCGGGCTGCCCATGGTCGTCCTGCACCGGCCCTTCCCCTTCGCCCAGCTCACCGAAGAGGTCCAGTCCCGGCTGGTGCGGCGGAAGTTCGCCGCCGTCAGCCTCTCCGAGTCCGTACGCACCGAACTCACCGCTCTCATCACCGCGGGCGCCCCGCTGCAACGGCTCCTCGACGAGGTGGCCCGGCACAGCGCCTGCCCCGTCGTCGTCACCAACCTCGCGCACCGCGTCCTCGCCACGGCGGGGGAGCGCCCTGCCGTCGACGACGTGCTGCGCGACTGGGAACGCATCTCCCGGCAGGCCGGCGGCAGCGAGGGCACCGGCTGGATCCGCGCCGAACTCGGCGGCCGCGGTGAGCGCTGGGGCCGGATCGTGCTCTGCGGACACCGCGGCGACACCGCCACCGGACGGCTGCTCGCCGACCGCGCCGCCGAGGCCATCGTCCTGCACCGCATGCTGGGCGGCACGGCGGGCAGTTGGGAGGAGCAGTCGGCGCAGGGCCTGCTGACGGACCTGGTGAGCGGAGTCGTCCCGGCCAGGCAGCTGCTGCCCCGGGCCCGCGCCGCCGGGCTGCCGGTCAACCGGCGCACCTTCGTCCCGCTCGTCGTCCGCGACCGGACCCCCGGCCAACTCGACCGCGTGCTGCGCCTGTTGGGGCTGCCCGGGATCGCCGCCGAACTCGTCGACGGGGCCACCGCCGTGCTGCTCAGCCTGCCCCGCGACCAGGACGCCGTGGCGCTCACCGCCCACTTCGCGTCCCGGGTGCGGGCCGGCTCGGGGACCGTCGTCGCCGCCGCGGACGCGCGCACCGACTGGGACGACGTCCCCGCGGGCCTGCGCGAGGCCCAGCACGTGGCGGACGCCGTGGCCGACTCGTCCACGGTCCTGGACCTGCCCGACGTGGTCCGGCTCAGGGACGTCCATCTGCGCGGCCTGATCCGGCTGCTTCGCGACGACCCGTACGTCCAGTCCTTCGCGGAACGGGAGTTGGACGGGCTGCTGCGCGCGAGCGACGACGACCTGCTCGCCGTACTGCGCACCTATCTCGCCACCGGCCGCAACAAGTCGCGCACCGCCCAGCTCCACCATGTCTCCCGGCCCGCCCTCTACCGCCGTCTGGAGGCGATACAGACCAGGCTCGGCGTCGACCTCGACGACTTCGAGCAGGCGGCCTCGGTGCACATCGCACTCCTCGCGCACGACGCGCAACAGGGGTGAAACATGCGACGACCTGGGAGAACGGCGGTGAAACATGGCGCGGGCGCAGGGTGACACGGTGGCACGCAGGTGCCCCTCAGGCGTGACACCGTGCCACTCAACGACGACTCCCCGGCTTCCTAGGCTCACCGGACACCGAGCTACCGGAGGTCCCGATGAGCCGAGTGATCCGTGCCGCCGTCTTCCAGACCGCGTGGACCGGCGACAAGGAATCGATGATCCAGGCCCACGAGCAGGCGGCCCGCGACGCCGCCGCGCAGGGCGCCCAAGTCCTCTGCTTCCAGGAGCTGTTCTACGGACCGTACTTCTGCCAGGTCCAGGACAAGGCCTTCTACGAGTACGCCGAACAGATCCCGGAAGGCCCGATCGTCCGCCGGTTCCAGGAACTGGCCCGGGAGTTGGGCCTCGTCCTCGTCCTGCCGATGTACGAGGAGGAGCAGCCCGGGGTCCTCTACAACACCGCCGCCGTCATCGACGCGGACGGCTCCTACCTCGGCAAGTACCGCAAGACCCACATCCCGCAGGTCCAGGGCTTCTGGGAGAAGTTCTACTTCCGCCCGGGCAACTCCGGCTGGCCGGTCTTCGACACCGCCGTCGGCAGGATCGGCGTCTACATCTGCTACGACCGCCACTTCCCCGAGGGCTGGCGCGCTCTCGGTCTCGCGGGCGCCGAACTCGTCTTCAACCCGTCGGCCACCTCGCGGGGCCTCTCCGCCTACCTCTGGCAGCTGGAACAGCCGGCCGCGGCCGTCGCCAACGAGTACTTCGTGGGCGCGATCAACCGGGTCGGGGTCGAGGAGTACGGCGACAACGACTTCTACGGGACGTCGTACTTCGTCGACCCGGAGGCCCAGTTCGTCGGCGAGGTCGCGAGCGACAAGCAGCCCGAACTGATCGTCCGCGACCTGGACCTGGCCAAACTGAGGGAAGTCCGGGACCGCTGGCAGTTCTACCGGGACCGCGAGCCGAACACCTACGGTCCGTTGACAGCGCCCTGAGGGCAACGCCGCCAGGGGCGCGGGGAACTGCGCGAGCAACTCCCACAACCCGCACGCACCCACTCTCAGGAGCGACCCAGACATGAGCACCCGCACACTCATCCGCGGCGGCCTGGTCATCACCGCCTCCGACGAACTCCACGCGGACGTCCTCATCGAGGACACAAGAATCGCCGCCCTCGCGGCAACCGGCACCCCCACCGCGGCCGCCTGGCAGGCAGACCGCACCATCGACGCCACCGGCAAGTACGTCATCCCGGGTGGCGTGGACGCCCACACCCACATGGAACTCCCCTTCGGCGGCACCTTCGCGTCGGACACCTTCGAGACCGGCACCAGGGCCGCCGCCTGGGGCGGCACCACCACGATCGTGGACTTCGCCGTCCAGTCCGTCGGGAAGAGCCTGCGCGAGGGCCTCGACACCTGGCACCAGAAGGCCGAGGGCAACTGCGCCATCGACTACGGCTTCCACATGATCGTCTCCGACGTGAACCAGGAGACGCTCAAGGAGATGGACCTGCTGGTGGAGGAGGGCGTCACCTCCTTCAAGCAGTTCATGGCCTACCCCGGTGTCTTCTACAGCGACGACGGCCAGATCCTGCGCGCGATGCAGCGCTCCGCCGAGAACGGCGGCCTGATCATGATGCACGCCGAGAACGGCATCGCGATCGACGTCCTCGTGGAACAGGCCCTGGCCCGTGGTGAGACCGACCCCCGCTACCACGGCGAGGTTCGCAAGGCGCTCCTTGAGGCGGAGGCCACCCACCGGGCGATCCGGCTCGCCCAGGTCGCCGGCGCGCCGCTGTACGTGGTGCACGTCTCGGCGATGGAGGCGGTCGCCGAACTCGCCCGCGCCCGCGACCAGGGGCTCAACGTGTTCGGCGAGACCTGCCCGCAGTACCTGTTCCTGTCCACCGACAACCTCGCCGAGCCGGACTTCGAGGGCGCGAAGTACGTGTGCTCGACGCCCCTGCGCCCGCGGGAGCACCAGGCGATGCTCTGGCAGGGCCTGCGCACCAACGACCTCCAGGTCGTCTCCACCGACCACTGCCCCTTCTGTTTCACCGGGCAGAAGGACCTGGGCCGCGGCGACTTCTCCAAGATCCCCAACGGACTGCCGGGGGTGGAGAACCGGATGGACCTGCTGCACCAGGCCGTCGTGGACGGGCGCATCTCGCGCCGCCGCTGGATCGAGATCGCCTGTGCCAGTCCGGCGCGGATGTTCGGCCTGTACCCGAAGAAGGGCACCATCGCCCCGGGCGCCGACGCCGACGTGGTGATCTACGACCCGGCGGCCGAGCAGGTGATGTCCGTCGAGACCCAGCACATGAACGTCGACTACTCGGCGTACGAGGGCAAGCGGGTCACCGGACGGGTCGAGACCGTGCTGTCGCGCGGGGTGCCCGTCGTCACCGAGCGGGAGTACACGGGCCACGCCGGGCACGGCGTCTACACCCCGCGCTCCACCTGTCAGTACCTCAACTAGGAGTGGCGTCCATGGACTTCGGACTCGTCCTTCAGACCGACCCGCCGGCCTCGCGGGTCATCAGCCTGATGAAGCGCGCCGAGCGCAACGGCTTCTCGTACGGCTGGACCTTCGACTCGGCCGTGCTCTGGCAGGAGCCGTTCGTCATCTACAGCCAGATCCTGTCGAACACCGAACGCCTCAAGGTCGGCCCCATGGTCACCAACCCGGGCACCCGCACCTGGGAGGTCACCGCCTCCACCTTCGCCACCCTCAACGACATGTTCGGCAACCGCACGGTGTGCGGCATCGGCCGCGGCGACTCCGCGATGCGCGTGGCCGGCCGCAAGCCCAACACACTGGCCCGGATCAGCGAGGCCATGAAGGTCATCCGGGCCCTCGGCAGCGGGCAGGAGGCCGACCTCGGCGGCACGGTGATCAGCTTCCCGTGGATCGGGGAGGGCGCCGAACTGCCCGTCTGGATGGCGGCGTACGGGCCCAAGGCGCTGAAGATGACCGGCGAGGAGGCGGACGGGTTCATCCTCCAGCTCGCGGACCTCTATCTCACCGAGTACATGGTGAAGGCCGTCAAGGACGCGGCCGTCGCCGCCGGACGCGACCCGTCCGAGGTGACCATCTGCGTCGCCGCCCCCGCCTACGTCACCGAGGACGACTCGCCCGAGGCGCTGGCCCACGCGCGCGAGCAGTGCCGCTGGTTCGGCGGCATGGTCGGCAACCACGTGGCTGACCTGGTCGCCAAGTACGGCGAGCACTCCGCGGCCGTCCCCGACGAACTCACCGCCTACATCAAGGCCCGTGAGGGCTACGACTACTCCCACCACGGACGCGCCGACAACCCCGACACCGCGTTCGTGCCGGACGAGATCGTCGACCGGTTCTGTCTCATCGGTCCCGTCGAGCGGCACATCGAGAAGCTGACCGCCCTGCGGGAGCTGGGCGTCGACCAGTTCGCCGTCTACGACATGCACGACGCCCAGGAGCGGGTGATCGACGCGTACGGCGAGCAGGTCATCCCAGCCCTCAACTCGTAGGTCACCTTCCACCGCACGGCCACCCCGCACGGCCATCCCGTCCCGCTCCCACCGATTGGCCTGCCCATGACCGACACCGTCCCCACGGGATCGCCCGCTGCCCAGACCACCGACGCCGACGGCCGAATAGAGCTCGCGCCCGGCACCTTCCCCGCCGACAGCCGCTTCGCCAACGAGGACCTGCGGCCCGTACCGGTCGCCGAACGCAAGTGGACGACGTACAACTTCGCCGCGCTGTGGATCTCCATGGCGCACTGCATTCCCAGCTGGACGCTGGCCTCCGGTCTGGTGGCGTTCGGCATGGACTGGAAGCAGGCGGTGTTCACCATCGCCCTGGCCAACGTCATCGTGCTGCTGCCGATGCTGGCCACCGGGCACGCGGGACCCAAGTACGGCATCCCGTTCCCGGTGCTCGCCCGTGCCTCCTTCGGGCTGCGCGGCGCCAACGTGCCCGCACTGATCCGGGCGGCCGTCGCCTGCGGCTGGTTCGGCATCCAGACCTGGATCGGCGGCAGCGGCATCTTCGCGCTCGGCTCCAAACTCACCGGTGGTGAGTGGGAGAACGCCGGGCGGATCGCCGGGAACCCGTGGCCGCTGTGGCTGTGCTTCCTGCTGTTCTGGGCGCTCCAGATCGCGATCATCTACCGGGGCATGGACTTCCTGCGGCACTTCGAGAACTGGGCGGCGCCCTTCGTGATCGTCGGCGCGTTCGCGCTGCTGGTCTGGATCGCCGTACAGGCCGACGGATTCGGCCAGTTGCTGTCCCAGGAGTCCAAGCTGGGCTGGGGCGCCGACTTCTGGCCGGTGTTCTTCCCGTCCCTGATGGGCATGATCGGCTTCTGGGCCACGCTGTCGCTGAACATCCCCGACTTCACCCGGTTCGGTGCCAGCCAACGCGCCCAGACCTGGGGGCAGTCGCTCGGTCTGCCGACCACCATGACGCTGTTCGCGATCCTCGCCGTGCTCGTCACCTCCGGGTCCGAGGTGGTCTACGGCGAGGCGATCTGGGACCCGGTGGCCCTCGCCGCCAAGGCCGACAACGCCTTCGGGCTGCTGTACGCGCTGATCACCGTGCTGGTCGCCACGGTCTCCGTGAACATCGCGGCGAACGTGGTGTCACCGGCGTACGACCTCGCCAACCTCGTGCCGAAGTTCATCAACTTCCGTACCGGCGCGCTGATCACGGGTGTGGTGGGCATCCTGATCTTCCCGTGGGAGCTGATCTCGACACCCGAGTTCTACATCTTCACCTGGCTCGGGGTGGTCGGCGGACTGCTCGGCACGGTCGCCGGGATCCTCATCGGCGACTACTGGATCGTGCGCCGTACGGTCCTGCATCTCGCGGACCTGTACACACCGGGCGGGCGCTACTGGTACCACGCCGGCTGGAACTGGCGTGCCCTGGCCGCCTTCGGGACCGGCGGGGTGCTGGCCGTCGGCGGCTCGTACTCCACGGTGAACGCGGACGGTGTGAAGTCCGGTCCGTTCCCCGAGGACGGCCTGATCCCGTTCCTCCAGCCGCTCGCGGACTACGGGTGGGCCGTGGGCCTGGGCGCCTCACTGGTGCTGTACGTGGTGCTGATGGGGGGCCGGGAACGGGAGCGGGTCTGACGGCCGCGGGTCCGTCGTGGCCGGTCGCGGTTCCCGCGCCTCTTCGGGTACGCGGTCGCGGCCGGCTACTCCGCCTCGGCCAGCAATGAGGTCACGGCTTCCTTCGCGGCCTTGATGGCGCCCTTGTTGATCTCGTCGGAACTGGGCGCCTCCTTCGTCTCGAAGTCGCTGCCGTTGTACGTGATCACCACGAGGGCGTTGGCGACCCGGGACAGCACCACACCCTCCCGGGTCTTCTGGTCGTCCTCGGTGGTGAGGTTGACGACCGAGTACCCGGCGTCGCCCAGGCCGGGGACCGCGCCGCCGCCGCTCTTCTCCTCGACGCGCTGCGCGTAGTACTTCTCCGCCGCGTCGTCGGACTCCAGCACTTCGTACGAGACGTCGAGCCAGCGGTAGTCGAACCCCTTGAGCGCGTTCCACGAGCAGGTACGTCGGATCTTCGAGTCCGTCGACGCGATCTCCTTGCCGGCCGTCTTCGCGTCCGGCACCAGGGACTTCACCGTCTTCTCGGCGACGCTGCCGCAGGGCGGGGGCGCGGCCGTGTAGGTCTTCGGCACCGCGGTCGTCGACGGGCCACCGGTGGACTGGGTGCCGGTCTTCCCGGGGGACTTGTCCTGGGCGGCCGGGGTCGTCTCGGCGCCCGACGACAGCGCCCAGCCCGCGAGGGCGAGCACAACGACCGGCGTCAGTCGCGCGGTGAGAGCCAGCGGCAGGGGGAGAGAACGCACGGCGCACACTTCTCATGGGGGACGGTGCGGAGTGGGGTCCGCACTGCGGACGGGACGCCAGTGTCACACGACTGCCCGTGGGGCGGAAGTAAGAACTCGCTGTGTGCCCGCGCGGTGACAGCGACCCGGAACTGACGCCCCGTATGCCCGGCTATGTCCTCGCGTGGCCCGGGGGTTGCGCTCAGCTCAGGTCCAGTCCGGCCAGCTCCCGGCGCGAGCCGACGCCGAGCTTCGGATACGCCTTGTACAGGTGATGCTCCACCGTGCGCGGGCTGAGGAAGAGCTGCGCGGCGATCTGCCGGCTGCTGTTGCCGCCCGCCGCGAGCCGGACCACCTGAAGCTCCTGCGGAGTGAGACGGTCCACCAGCTTCTGAGCCGTCGCCTGCGCCGCGCTGAGCGTCTCACCGGTGAGTTCCAGTTCGGCGCGCGCCCGGTGCGTCCACGGCTCGGCGTGCAGCCGGTCGAAGGTCGCCAGGGCCGAGCGCAGCGGATCCCGGGCCTCACCGCGCCGGCGCGAGCGGCGCAGCCACTCCCCGTACAGCAGCTCCGTCCTCGCCCGCTCGAAGGGGCGGCCGCCCTCGTCGTGCAGGCGCAGCGCCTTCGCGTAGTCGTCCTCGCGGTCGCTGAGCAGGGCGCGGCAGCGCGCCGCCACCGCCTGCCCCCAGGGCGCCGCGCCCGACGACGCCCACGCCTCCAGGGAGAGCACATGGCCCTCGGCCGCCTCGGGGGTGCCGAGCCGCACCGCCGCCTCGATCTGGTCGGCGGCCACCGACGTGCTCAGCCACGCCACCCGCTCCGGGCCGTGCGCCGGCGGCAGGACACGCTCCAGCGCGGCGGCGTACCGGCCGAGCCCCAGGTCGAGCAGGACCAGCGCCCGCTCTATCTCGCCCAGCGAGCGGCGCGGCGCCTCCTCGACGAGCCGGCGGCAGTACCCCTCGTCGCCCTCGACGGCCGCGAGCCGCGCCTCCACCCCGAACAGCCGCGCCAAACGGTGGAGTTGACCGGTGTCCGCGGCGATCTCCTTGGCCTCGGCGATCGCCGAACGGGCGTCCCGGTGCTGGCCGAGCACCGCCTGCACCTGGCTGAACGCCTCCAGCGCATGCGGGAGTTCACCGATCAGGCCCTCGTCGCGGCAGCGCGCCACCTCGGCCCTGGCCAGCGCCAGCGCCGCCGCGTCGTCGCCGATCGCGGACGCGCTGGTCGCCGCCAACAGCCGTACCTCGCGCGGGTGTTCGTACTCCACGGCCTCGGTGAGCGCGGCGAGATGCTCCTTCAGCGAGTCGGTGAGCATCGGCAGCGCGAAGGCCGCGTCGCCCTCGCACAGCCCCGCCAGCCCCTGCACCAGCGGCTCCGGCCGGTCCAGCGCGGCCAGCCGGGCCGACGCGGCCCGCACCAGCGAGGCGTCCGAGGCCAGCCAGCCGTGGTGGGCGGCCGCCAGCAGCAGGGCCGGGGCGTCCCCGGCGGTGGTGCGCTGCGCCTCGTCCAGCAGATGGCGGCTCGCACCGCGCAGATCGTCGTCGTCCACCAGAACCGCCGCCCGTACCCGGGCCAGCAGCGCCCGGTCGGCGGGGCCCGCCGGTAACTGCTCGGCCTGCGCGGCGAGCCGGTCCGCCAGCGGGGAGTGGCCCGCGGCCAGCGCCAGCGTCGCGGCGACCGCCAGCCGCGAGGCCCGCCGGCCGGTGGTCGGGGACACCCGCGCCGCGTGCTCGTAGAACCGGGCGGCCGATCCGTAGGCCGCGCGGGACCGCGCCCGGTCACCGGCCGCCGCGAGCTCCTCGGCGATGGCGTCGTCCGGGTCCGGGGAGAGCGCGACCAGGTGCCGGGCCCGGCAGTCCGGATCCTCGGCGGCCTCCGCCAGCGCCCGATGGACGGCGATCCGCCGGGCCAGTGGCGCGTTCTGATAGGTCGCGGAGGCGATCAGGGGGTGACGGAAGGAGAAGGAGCCGTCGATCAGCTGGATCAGCCCGGCCGCCTCCGCCTCGTCCAGGTCCGCGAGGCCGACGTCGAGCCGCTCCGCCGCGCGCACCTGATGCCGTACGTCCGCGCGGGCCTCGGCCGCCGCGATCAGCATCATCAGGCGCGTACGCTCCGGGAGTTGGGCGATCTGGGTGCGGAAGCACGTGAGTACCCGGTCGGTCACCGGCAGCGGCGCGTGATGGTGGTGCCCGTCCTGCTGGGTCGCGGCGAACTCGATCAGTGCCAGCGGATTGCCCAGGGACTCCGCGACGACCCGGGCACTGACCGCGGGGGAGTGGCCCCTGGACTGGAGCAGCCGGGCCGCGTCCTCGTGGCCGAGCCGCGACAGCCGCAGCTCGGTCAGCCCGGCGAAGGCGGGCCTGTCCTCACTGGTGTCGTCCCGGCTGGCCGGCACCATCGCGATCCGCTCGGCCCCCAGCCTGCGCGCCGCGAAGGCGAGCGCCTCGGCACTGGCCCGGTCCAGCCACTGGGCGTCGTCGACCAGACACAGCAGCGGGCCGTCCTCGGAGAGATCGGCGAGCAGGGTCAGTACCGCGAGACCGGTCAGGAAGCGGTCCGTACCCCGGGTCTCGCCCGTCCCCAGGACCGAACGCAGGGCGTGCGCCTGCGTCTGCGGCAGCGCGTCCAGCCGCCGCTGGAGCGGCCACAGCAGCTGCACCAGACCCGCGAACGGCAGATCCGCCTCGTGCTCGATGCCCCGGATCCGTACCAGCCGCATCCCCAGCCCCGTGGCTCTGCCCGCCAGCCAGTCGAGAAGCACCGTCTTGCCGATCCCGGCCTCGCCGCGCAGCAGTACGGCGCCGCTGCGGCCCGCGATCGCCTCCGTGACCAGCTCGTCCAGCCGCTGTTGTTCGCCGGCCCTGCCGTACAGCACCGCAGCCCCCTCTACCGAGCTCCTCGTCGTGCAGCACTTACCGTAACCGGCATTTTACTCGGCCTTGATCTCGGTAGACCGACCAGTAGCCCTACGGATTCGGTCAGTGGTCCTGCCTCCATAGCTTCGGATGGGAAGGACGTGCCAGGTCTGCTCATGTGGGAGGAACACCATGCAGGAACTGTTCGAGCCGCTGCGTCTGGGGAAGCTGACCCTGCCGAACCGTCTGGTCATGGCGCCCATGACCCGCAGCCGGTCGGTGGACCGCTCCGTCGGGCAGCTCACCGCCGAGTACTACTCCCAGCGTGCCGGGGCCGGACTGATCATCACCGAGGGCACCCAGCCCTGCGAGATCGGCCAGGGCTACATCGACACCCCCGGGCTGCACTCCGACGAGCAGGCCGCCGCCTGGCGGGTGGTGACCGAGGCCGTGCACGCCAAGGGCGGCCGGATCTTCGTCCAGCTGATGCACTCGGGCCGGGTCGGGCACCAGAGCCTCTACCCCGACGGAGCCCTCCCGGTGGCGCCCTCGCCGGTGGCCACCGGCGGCACGATGTACACCGCCGACGGTCCCGTGGACCACCCCACCCCGCGGGAGATGACGCTGGAGGACATCGTCCGCACCATCGAGGACTTCGTCTCCGCCGCCCGCCACGCGGTGCGGGCCGGCTTCGACGGTGTCGAACTGCACGGCGCCAACGGCTATCTCATCCACCAGTTCCTCGCCGACAACAGCAATCTGCGCACCGACGGCTACGGCGGCGCCGTGGAGAACCGGATCCGGTTCGCGGTCGAGGTGGCGCGTGCCGTCGCCGACGCGATCGGGCCGGAGCGCGTCGGCATCCGGATCTCCCCCGGCAGCAACAGCGAGGGCATCGCCGAGAGCGACCCGACCGGGCTGTACCGCACACTGATCCGCTCGCTCGCCCCGCTGGAGCTGGCGTACGTCCACATCATGGAGTTCGGCTTCCGGGACGTGACGCGGATGGTGCGGGCCGAGTGGCCCGGCAGCCTCATCCTCAACCCGCACAAGACCGGCGACGAGGCGACCGTGACGCCCGAGGCCGCCGCCGAGGTACTGCGTGAGGACCTGGCCGACGCGGTCAGCCTGGCGCAGATGTGGCTGGCCAACCCCGACCTGCCGGAGCGCATCCTGGCCGGAGGTCCGTACAACGAGATCGTGCCGGGCACCTTCTACGGCGGCGACCACCGCGGCTACACCGACTACCCCACCCTCAAGGGCTGAACGACCCGCCCGGCCCCGGTGTGGCGGTGGCCCGCGGAGGCCACCGCCGCGCCGTCCCGGCCGGACCCTCATGTCCGGGAGGACTGATGCAAGAACCCACCACCGGCTCGCGGCCCGCCGCCAACTCCGTGGCCCCCGCCGCCTCACCGCGCCCCCCGCACATACCGGCCCTGTATCTCGCCCTGATGGCGGGCCCGTTGTCCTTCGGGATAGCCGGGCCGGCCCTCGTCCTCGGCGACATCGCCCGCGGCCTCGGCAGCTCGGAGTCCGCGGCCGCCTGGTGCGTCACCGCGTTCGGCTGGGGCATCGCCGTCGGCACCCCCCTGATGGCCGGGCTCATGCGGCACCGGGGCACCCGCCCGGCCCTGATCGCCTGCGGCGCGCAGATCGCGCTCGGCGCCGCCCTCGTCCTCGGCGTCCCCGTCCTGTGGGCGGCCATCGCCGGCTGCGCACTTCAGGCGCTGGGCACCGCCGGACTCACCTCCATCGCCATGAGCCTCGCCGGCTCCCCGCTGCGCATGGGCATCGTCAGCGCCTCGCTCGCCGTCGTCGGCTCGACCGCGCCCCTGGTCGGCTCGCTGGTCACCGGGGCGCTGTCCTGGCGGACGGCCCTCGCCCTGCCGGTGATCAGCCTGCTGGGCGTCCTCGCCGTCATGCGGCGGGTCCCGGCGGGCGACCGTAAACCGGACTCCACCTTCGACGGCCTCGGCGCCGTCATGCTCACCGCGCTCGTCACCGCGCTGGTGTTCGTCCCGCAGAACCCGCTGATCGCCGGGGGGGCCGCCGCGGTGGCCGTGATCGCCCTGGTCCGGCACATGCGGCTGCGGCCCACGGGATTCGTCCCCGCGTCCGTCGTCGGCCATCCCGCCTTCCTCGCCGCCTGCGTCATCGCCTTCGCGCTCGCGGTCGTCAACTTCGGCCTGATGTACGCGGTTCCCGAGGCGCTGACCGAGCACACCGACTGGGACAGCGACCGGATCGGCCTGTCGATGGTCTGGCCGCTGCTGTTCGGCGGCGCGCTCTCCTGGTTCGTCGTCGCCGCGTCCGGCCCGCTGGGGCGCCGGCCCGTCGTCGCCGTCCTCGTGGTGCTCGGCGCCGTGGCACCCCTCCTCGCGCTCGGTACCGCCTGGACCGTACTGCTCGTCGCGCAGGCCTCGGCGTCCATCGCGGCCGCCTCCGGCCAGGGCATCCTCGCCGGACAGGCCAACGACGCCGTCCACGAGGACCAACGCCCCGCCGCCATCGGCCTGTTCAACCTCTGTTACCTGCTCGGGGCGGCCTTCGGCCCCTCCATCGCCACCCTGCTCGCCGGCTAGGCCGTGTCCCGGCGGTGGGGGACCGGCCGGGTCCCCCACCCCTCGCCGTCCGCCCCCTGTGGGTCCGCCGCACCACGACCGTCCCTCTCACCCCCACCGAACGGACTGTCATGCTTGAGCATCTGTGCGACCACATGCCCGGCGCGTCCGGTGACGTCCGCATCCCCCGGCGCGTCCTCGTCTCCTCGACCGCGCAGGCCCGGCGCTTCGTGGCCGCCGCCGTGGCCGCGGGCGACCGGGTGGCGGTCGGCGGAGCCAACCGCGAAGAACCACGGAACGGCAACGGGCTGCCACCGCGCGCGTACGTGGACCTGTCGGCCATGAACGCCGTGTACTTCGACACCGACCGCGGCGCCTTCGCGGTCGAGGCCGGCGCCCGGTCGACCGACGTACAGCGCACGCTCTACCAGCGCTGGGGGGTGATGATCCCGCCCGTCGGCCGCAGGCGGACTTGCGGCCCCGGCTGTCACCGGCCGGGCGCCGCGCACGGACTGGCCGACGAGTACCACTGCGCGGTGGAGATCGTCCTGGTGAACGCCTACGGCCAGACACGGTCCGTCGTGGCCACCAGCGACCCCGACGACCCGCACCGCGATCTGTGGCTGGCCCACACCACCGTGGGCGCCGAGCAGTTCGGCCTCGTGACCAGATACTGGTTCCGTTCCCCCGGCACCGGCGGCGACGACCCCGCCGGGCTGCTGCCGCGGGCGCCGGTGATCCTGCTCAGCGCGCTCGTCGTGATGCCCAACGGCGAACTGGGCCACGGCCAGTTGCCCGCCCTGCTCCACAACTACCGCCGCTGGCAGCAGCGTTCGCACACCAACTCCGCCGCCGTCTACCGGTCCGTGTTCGGCGGGATCGCCCTGCCCGGCGCCGAGCGCGACACCGGTGTGGGTGCCGTCCTCGCCCTGCACGTCGACTCCGCCGTACCGGACGCGGAACGGATGCTCCGGGCGGACCGGGCCGCGCTCACCGACGGACTCACCCTCACCGAGAAGTGCCAGGTACTGCCACCGCGCCGGCTGCCCTGGCTGGACCGCTGGCACTCCCTGTCACTGGCGGTGGCCGACCCCGGCGGTGTGGTGCCCGTACACGCCGACTGCGGCTGCGAGATGTGCCGGGTCACCACCAGCGCCCTGCGCGGGTCGGACGGTTCCGCATCCGGCAGCCTGATCGCCCTCGACGCGTTCTCCTACGGGGCGAACGGCACCGCGGCCGGTACCGCGCCGGACGCGCCGGGACCGGCCCATGTCTCCACCTGCCGGCTTCAGGCCCGTACGGCGAAGGCGGCCTGGGACCCGCGGGGCGTGTTCCTCTGACCGAGGCGCGGGAAAGCCACGACCCGTGTTCCGGCGGCTCGAAGTCCGCCGGAACACGGGTCGTTCACGTGCCGTCGTGCAGCCGGCGGACCAGCGCGTCCGCCCAGTCCGCGTCGTACCGCTCGAACAGCGGGAACCCGCCCCGCTCCGGCGCGTCCGTCCAGCTGCTGTGCACACCCGGGTTGTGCACGACGTACCCGTCGGCGGTGAACAGATGGGGGCTGCCCTGGATCCGCGGGGTCAGGGAGACCCGGAGCTGCGCGTACACCTGCTCACGTCCCAGTCCCCGGGCGAGGGCCGCGGACAGCGCCCGGGTGTCGAGCAGGTCGCAGGACTCGGCGACCTCCAGGATCACCGAGTGGACCGCGACCGGCCGGCTCTCCCGGTAGAACGCCCGGCGCAGCGCGGCGTCCAGCTGCCCGGCCGCCGCGAGCCCGCCCACCTCCGGGAGCTTCGCCGCCTGGACCGCCTCGATCGCGGGCAGCATCGTCGACGGGTACGTCCACTCCGGCGCCGACCACCGCCGCCAGCCGGTGCCCGGGACCCGCGCCGCGATCGCCGCGACCTCGACGTCGACGATGGTCTTCGGGGTGGGCTCACGGTTGATCAGTTCGAGCGGGAAGGCCCGGTGGTCGACGAGGACCGGGGCCGCGAGCCGCTCCATGGCCTCGTACAGGGTGTGCAGGGCCAGGGACGCCCACGGGCAGCCGATGTCCGACCAGAAGGCCACCACCGGCAGGTCTCCGGCGCCCCTGGCGCGGACCGGCCCGACCTCGGTGTCCGGCACGGCTCAGCCCTCCCCTCGGCGCAGCACCTCGGTGAGCAGTGTGCGCAGGATCCGCGGCCCGCCCCGGGTGAGCACGGACTCGGCGTGGAACTGCATCGACGCGAAGTGCGGGCCGAGCAGCGCGTGCACCTCGTCCGTCTCCGGGGACCGGGCGACCTCGACGACCCCCACACCCGGCGCCTCGAACTTGTCGTCGGCGCAGACGGCGGCGAACGTGTTGTAGAAGCCGACGGTCTCGTGCCGTCCGAAGAGGTCGACGTGGTGCTGGACACCCTGGTTGGGCGTCTCCCGCCGGGTCAGCGGCAGGCCGATCCGGCGGGCGAGCACCTGATGGCTCAGGCACACGGCGAGGAACGGCAGCCGGGTGTCCAGGAGTTGACCGGTCAGCCGTTCGAGCCGGGCGATCTTCGGGTGCCCGGAGTTCCGCGGGTCGCCGGGCCCGGGGCCCATGACCGTGATGTCGTACGCCGTCGGATCGCAGGTCTCGTCGAAGCGGCGGACGGTGACCCGCAGCCCCAGCGACGACAGCTGCTGGGCGATCATCGAGGTGAAGGTGTCCTCCGCGTCCACGACCAGCGCGCGCCGCCCGGCGAGCGCGGGATCGTGCCGGACCCGCTCGTGTGTCGCGGCGAGCCAGAAGTCGGCCATGGCGGCGTTGCGTTCGACGAGCGCGGCCCGCACGGCGGGCAGGTCGCCCAGCCGGGCGGGCGGTGTCCGCTCCTCGCCCGGCGTGTGCGGCCGCCCGGTGTCGAACGCGGCGATCAGCCCGGCCGCCTTCGCCCGGGTCTCCGCCGCCTCCGACGACGGATCGGAGTGCCGTACGAGCGTCGCCCCGACCGTGATCTCCAGGTTGCCGCGGGTGTCGATGTCGGCGGTGCGGATGACGATCGACGAGTCCAGGGCGTGGCCGCCGTCGGCGTCACGGCCCAGCAGGGCGATCACCCCGCTGTAGTAGCCGCGGCCCGTCGGCTCGTGCCGGGCGATGACCCGGCAGGCGTTCTCCAGCGGGCTGCCCGTGACGGTCGGCGCGAACATCGTCTCGCGCAGGATGTCCCGCGGATCGCGGCCGGTACGGCCCTCGATGAAGTACTCGGTGTGCGCGAGCCGGGCCATCTCCTTCAGGAACGGCCCCACGACCTGCCCGCCCTCCGGGCAGACACGGGACATCATCTTCAGTTCCTCGTCGACGACCATGTACAGCTCGTCGGTCTCCTTGGGGTCCTTCAGGAAGCCCATCAGACCGGTCAGGGTCGGCCCGGCCGGCGGATAGCGGTACGTCCCGCTGATCGGGTTCATCACGGCCCGCCCGGCGTGCACGCTGATGTGCCGCTCCGGGCTGGCCCCGACCAGGGTGCGCTCGCCGGTGTGGACGAGGAACGTCCAGTACGCGCCGGACTCGCCCTCCAGCAGCCGGCGGAACAGGGTGAGCGGGCTGTGCGGCCCGTAGTCCGTGACGCCGGCCCGGTAGGAGCGCTTGATGACGAAGTTCGCGCCCTCGCCCGTGCCGATCTCCTCGGCGACCACGGACCGCACCAGCTCGGCGTAGCGCTCGTCGTCGACGTCGAAGTGACCGCCGGTGAGGCCGAGCGGGACGTCCGGCAGCCGGTCCAGCACCTCGGAGAGTGCGTACCGGCGCTGCTCCGCGACCTCCATGGCCAGCAGGGGCGTGTCCTCCGCGGGGCCGGCGAATCCCCGCTCGGTGATCTGCCGGTACGGCACCAGGACCAGCAGGTCGTGCCGCCCGCCCCCGTGTGTGCCGTCGGCCGGCGGCTCGGGGACCGGCAGGTCGGCGAGGCGCTCGACGGCACTGAAGTCACCGGTCAGGACGTCGAGTTCACCGCGCCCGGTGGTTCCCGGGCGGTGCAGCAGCGCGAACGGCGGCGGGTCCTCGCCCAGGACGCGGGCCAGCGGATCGGCGGTCACCGGTTCACCACTTCCTTGGTGGTGAGCACAACCGCGCAGCGCGCCGCGGCGTACTCGACGGCCGTCCGGTGGTCGGCGTGGGAGAAGTCCGCCATCGCGTCGGCCACCATGAACGTCTCGATGTCCTGGCTGAACGCGTCGACGGCCGTGGCCAGCAGACCGACGTGCGCGTACACCCCGCACACGATCAGCTGGTCCCGCCCGTGCGCGCGCATCCGCTCCCGCAGGTCGGTGCGGACGAAGGCGCTGTAGCGCCACTTGGTGATCCGCCAGTCGCCCGCGCGCGGCGCGAGCCGGCCGGGCAGTTCGCGGTCGGCGGGGTCCACCCGCATGCCCGGACCCCAGAAGTCGCGCAGCAGACCCCGCTCCTCGGGGCTCATCCCGCCCGGCTGCGCGCTGTACGCGACCGGCATCCGGGTGTCCTCGGCGTACCGCAGCAGTAACTCCGTGTGGGCCACCACCTGTTCGCGCATCCCCTCGGGCAGGGGCCTGAGGAAGTAGCGCTGCATGTCGTGGACGAGCAGCACGGCCCGCCGGGGATCGACGGTCCAGGAGGCGGTGTTGGCGGGCAGGTCGCCGCGTTCGGGCAGGGGATAGGGGTCGATGTGCGGGATGCCGGGCACGGGTCGTCCTTACGTCGGTGGTGGGGGTGGACCGCGGACGGCGGGCGTCAGACTCCCAGGGAGGCGCCGCCGTCGACCGTGAGGTCGTGCAGGGTGATGTGGGAGGCCTCCTCGGACAGCAGGAACGCCACCGCGTGGGCCACGTCGGTGGGTTGGCCGATCCTCCGCAGCGGGATGCCGACGCGGTACGCCTCGGGCGAGCCGTCGAGCGTGCGGCGCGCGGCCTCCTCGTCGGCCCACATCGCGTGCAGCATGGGCGTGTTCGTGGAGCCGGGCGCGACGAGGTTGCAGCGGATGCCGTGGGCGGCGACCTCCAGGCCCAGGGACTTGGTGAACTGGGTGGCCGCGGCCTTCGACGCCGCGTAGGCCGCCATCCCGGCGCGGGGTGTGCCGGCGGCGTTGGAGCTGACGGTCACGATCGCGCCGCGCCGGCGCGGGATCATCCGGCCCACGACCGCACGGCACATGTGCAGGACGCCGGTGACGTTGACGGCGAAGGTGGCGGCCCAGTCCTCGTCGCCGAACTCCAGGACCGGGCCCATGCGCAGCACGCCGGCCGCGTTGACCAGCCGGTCCACCGGGCCGAACGTGTCCTCCACGGCGGTCACCAGACCGTCCACGGACTTGCTGTCGGTGACGTCCGCCGGGAAGCCGCGCACCGGCAGGCCCGCGGCGGTGAACCCGGCCACCGCCGCCTCCAGCCGGTCCTGGTCGTGGTCGACGGCGGCCACGGGGGTGCCGCGCGAGGCCAGCAGCCGGGTCACCTCGGCGCCGATACCGCCGGCCGCTCCGGTGACCAGTGCGATCGATGTGTGCATGGGGTTCGCCCTTCCTTCCTCGGGGTCCCGGGCGCCCGGACGGCGGGCGGCGGAGTCACTCATGCCAGGAGGCGATGACGGAGACGGCCTGGGAGGCGGTCAGCCGGGGGTCGCAGTGGCTGAGGTACTTCTGGCCGACGAGCCCGGCGTGCGTGGCGTTGCGGACGCACTCGGTGACGTGGTCCGGAGTGGTCTCCAGGTGCACCCCGCCGGTGACCCCGCCGCCCTTGCGGGTGGCCCGCAGAAAGCCGCGCACCTCCCGCTCGATGGCCTCCAGATAGCGGGTCTTGAGCCCTTCGGCGGTGGTCACGGTGTTGCCGTGCATCGGGTCGGAGAGCCAGATCACCGGATGCCCGGCGGCCCGGACCGCGGCCACCAGCGGCGGCAGCACCTCGGTCACCGCGTCGGCGCCCATCCGCGCGATCAGGGTCAGCCGGCCGGGCTCGCGCTCCGGGTCCAGCCGCTCGCACAGCGCGGTGATCCGACCGGGCGTCATCGACGGACCGACCTTGCACGCCACCGGGTTGGCGATCCGCGTGAACAGCTCCACATGGGCGCCGTCCAGGTCCCGGGTGCGTTCCCCGATCCACGGCAGATGCGTCGAGGTCAGCCACAGCTTCCCGCCGTCCCGGCGCAGCATGGGCACCTCGTAGTCGAGGAGCAGCGCCTCGTGGCTGGTCCACACGGGCTGCTCGACGGCCGCCCCGCCGGCCCCGCCGCGCAGCGTGCGCAGATGGCCGACGATGTCGGCGGCGGCGTCGTAGCACAGGCGCAGCCGGTCCGGGTCGGGGATCCGGCCGTCGGGGGAGGGCTCGGCGCTGTTCACCATGTGCCCGCGGAAGACCGGCAGTTCACTGCCGCCGACGACCTCGAAGGGGTTCGAGCGGGGCTTCGCGAACTGGCCGGCGATCCGTCCGATCCGGACGACGGGCCGGTGGGAGACCATCTTCATGGCCCCGGCGAGCAGATCCAGCACACCCGCCTTGCGCGCCACACAACTCGCGGTCGACTCCATCGGGTCCTCGGCACAGTCACCGGCCTGCACCACCCGGGCGGTGCCCCGCGCCGCCAGGGCCAGCAGCCCGCGCAGGGCGCGGATCTCGGCCGGGCCGACCAGCGCGGGGCGGCCGGCGAGATCGGCCCGCACCTCGGCCAGATGGCCGGGATCCGGCCACTGGGGCTGCTGGAGGGCGGGTTTGCTGCGCACCTCGCGCACGACAGTGTCCATTCGGTCCTCCACGACATCGGTGGCCTGCGCCGGCCGCGCACTCGTCCGGTGGGAGAGCGGTCGGCCGCCCGGCCGGAACAGGGCCTGCGGCATACGGAGAGAGGGAGCGCCGGCGTCCCGCACCGACGGGTGCCGTACGGGCGTTCCCGGGCCGTCCGTTCCCGGTCCCGCCGGGAGCCGGTGCGGCCGGTCCGCACGGGCCCAGGGCCTGTCGTCGTGCGGACCGCGTGCCGGAACGTCCCGTGGGACGAGCCGTCACTGGCTGCCGATCGTGGGGGCCGCCGGGGCGGCTGCCAACGGGAGAATCCGCAGTTCGTCAGGTGCGGGGCACTCCATCAGGTCCGCCGGCCCGGACCTGATGGACTTCGCGGCCGGACTTGGGCCGCGGCGGAACACCCCCGCACCATGGGTCCGGTCCCGGCGGCCCAAGGCCGCTGCCGTCCGACGTTCCGGGGAGCTCTGCCGTGACGCGTTCCGTCGACCTGCCCCACAACCGAGTCCCCTCCGCCGTCCCGGCCCCCCGGGGCACGGCGGGACGGGGCCGTTCCGTGGTCGTCCGCACCACGGAGGGCCGTATCGCGGGGGAGCGGCTCGACGAGGTGACCGTCTTCCGGGGCGTCCCCTACGCGGCGCCGCCCGTGGGCCCGCTGCGGTTCGCGTCCCCGGTCCCGCCGCAGCCGTGGACCGGCATCCGGGACGCCACCCGGTTCGGCGCCCCCTCCCTCCAGACCGACTACGTGCCCGGCAGCTCCGAGGACTGCCTCTACGCGAACGTGTGGACACCCGGCATCCGCGGCCGGCGCCCCGTCCTGGTCTACATCCACGGCGGCGGCTGGACCGTCGGCGCCGGCAGCGAGCCCGACTACGACGGCACCCGCCCCGCCGTCCACGGCGACCTGGTCGTCGTCACCTTCAACTACCGGCTGGGCCTGCTCGGCTGGGGACTGCACGAGACCCTCGTCGACCCGCGGACCGGCTCGTTCGGCAACTGGGGCCTCCAGGACCAGGCGGCCCTGCTGCGCTGGGTCCAGGCCAACGCCGCCGCGTTCGGCGGCGACCCGGAGAACATCACCGTGGCCGGCACCTCCGCCGGCGGCTCCAGCACCTGGCAGCTGAGCCTGCTGCCCGAACTCCGGTCGGTGATCCGGCGCGCGGTGCCGATCAGCGCCAAGCACGTCTGGAACCCGGCGAGTTCCACCACCCCGGCCGAGTCGCGGGCCGTGTACGCCGCGCTGGCCCGCCGGTTCGGCCGCACGGTGGACACCCTGCGCTCGGTCCCCGGCGTGGAACTCAAGGACGCCTGGGAGGACATCTTCTCCGGCGACCCCGAGGACCGGCCCCACACCGGCTGGCGCGAGTACCGCGGCCCGGTCCCGGACGGCCAGTGGATGCGCGGATTCGACCACGACCTGCCGACCCCGCGCGTCCCGCTCCTGGTGCTGTACTGCCGTACCGAAGGCACGTTCTTCACCACCGGCCCCGGCTACCCCTACCCCGGCCCGCTCCCCGAGGACGAGGCGGGGCTGCGGGCGGCGGTGGCCATGGTGCTGCGCAAGTGCCGGACCACCGTCACCGCCGAACTCGTCGAGAACTGCCTCGCCCACTACCGGGAGGCGGCCGTCGCGGACGGGCTGCCGCAGGACCCGGTCGCGCTGTGGACCGAGATATGGGGCGACAGCCTCTTCCGCCACCAGATCCTGCGCCAGACCGAGCGGCACGCGCGGCGCGGCCGGTCCCCGGTCCACCTCGCCGAGTTCGCGCACCCCCTGCGGCCGCCCCACCGGGGCACCCCGCACGAGGCCACGTCGAAGTTCCTGTTCGGCTCGCACACGCTGGACCACAACGCCCCCGCGTACGGCGACGGTCCGCCGGAGCACCGGATCTCCGGCCTCCTCATCGACCTCGTCGCCTCGTTCGCCCGGGGCGAGACACCCCACAGCCCCCACGCGCCCGCCTGGAAGGCGTTCACCCCCGCGCGGCGCCACACGATGATCATCGGCGGTGAGCGGCTCGCGGTGCTCGCGGAGCCCGTCAAGGAGCGGCAACTGCGGTACTGGGACCGGATCGGACACCCGCCCCGGCCGTGATCCCGAGCGCACCGGCGGGACACGAGGACAGCAGGACACCACACACACGAGACAAGGAAGCGGGACAGCCATGTGCGGACTTGCGGGATGGGTCGGTCACGACCGCGATCTGACGGAACAGGACTCCGTGGTGGCCGCCATGCGGGACACCATGGCCTGCCGCGGACCGGACGGCGAGGGCCTGTGGGCCTCACCCCACGCGGTGCTCGGCCACGTCCGGCTGTCGATCATCGACCTGGAGGGCGGCCGGCAGCCGATGCACGTCACCGGCCCGGACGACGGCCTCCCGGTCATCGTGTACACAGGCGAGGTCTACAACTTCCTCGAACTCAAGGAGGAACTCGCCGCCCTCGGCCACGAGTTCCGCACCACCAGCGACACCGAGGTCGTCCTGCACGCCTACCTGGAGTGGGGCGAGGAGTTCGCCGAACGCCTCAACGGCATGTACGCGCTCGCCCTGTGGGACCCGCGGGCCGAGAAGCTGCTGCTCGTGCGGGACCGGATGGGCGTCAAGCCGCTCTTCTACTACCCGCTGCCCGGCGGCGGAGTGCTGTTCGGCTCCGAGGCCAAGGCGATCCTCGCCCACCCCGACGTGGAGGCCGTCGTCGACCGCGAGGGCCTCGCGGAGATCTTCGCCATCATCAACACCCCCGGCCACGCGATCTTCAGGGGCATGCACGAGGTCGTCCCCGGCACCGTCGTGCGCTTCGACCGCACCGGCCACACCGTGCGCACCTACTGGCAGCTGGAGGCCCGCCCGCACGAGGACGACCTCGACACGACCATCGCGCGGGTGCGGGAACTCCTGGAGGACATCGTGCGCCGGCAGCTGATCGCCGACGTACGCGTGGGCACCCTGCTCTCCGGCGGCCTCGACTCCAGCGTCATCACCGCGTTCGCCGCGAAGGCGCTGCGCGAGCAGGGCAGGCCCGAACCCCTCGCCGCCTTCTCCGTCGACTTCAAGAACCGGCCCTTCGAGGGCAACGGCATCTGGATGGACCCCGACACCCCGTACGCCGTCGACGTCGCCGAGCACTGCGGCGCCGAGCACGTCATCGTCGAGCTCGACAACGCCGACGTCCTCGACGAGTCCATCCGCACCCGCGTCCTGCGCAGCCAGGACCTGCCCATCTCCACCGGCGACATGGAGCACTCCCTGCTCCACCTGTGCACCGCCCTCAAGGAACGCGTCACCGTCGCCCTGTCCGGCGAGACCTCCGACGAACTCTTCGGCGGCTACAACTGGTTCTTCGACGAGGAGGCTGTCAACGGCGACACGTTCCCCTGGCACGACGCCTGGCGCCGCCTCGGCGGACTCCAGACCATGAAGGACATCGGCCTGTGGGACCGGCTCGGCCTGGAGGAGTACGTCAAGGAGCGCTACGCCGAGGCCCTCGCCGAAGTGCCCCGGCTGCCCGGCGAGCCCGCCGCCGAGAGCCGGATGCGGGAACTGACGTACCTCAACATCAGCCGGTGGGAGAACTTCCTGCTGGACCGCAAGGACCGCATCAGCATGGCCGCGAGCCTGGAGGTCCGCGTCCCGTTCACCGACCACCGGCTCGTCGAGTACGTCTTCAACGTGCCGTGGGACATGAAGACCTTCGACGGCAAGGAGAAGAGCCTGCTGCGCGCGGCGGCCGCCGACTCCCTGCCCGAATCGGTCCTGGCCCGCAAGAAGAGCCCCTACCCGTCCACCCAGGACGTCGAGTACGTCTCGGCGCTGCGCGCCAAGGTGGCGGCCCTGCTTCCCGATTCGCCGGTCCTCGCGCTGGTACCGGCCGAGGGCGTCCGACAGCTCCTCGACCACCCCGTCGAGAGCTACGCGGGACTCGGCGGCCTGTGGGGCATGCGCGCGGTCATGGAGCGGCTCGTCGAGTTCGACACCTGGGTCCGTATGTACGACGTACGGGTCGAGCTGTAGGCCCGCGGCCCCCGCGGCCACCCTTTCTGAGGAGGACGTGATGGACCCTGCTGGACTGCCGGACGGCGTCGACCGTTCACCGGAGTGGGAGAGCGGCCACCTGGACCTGCCGGCCTACCTGGGCCGGACCGGGTACGCCGGCCCCCTCGAACCGACCACCGAGGCGCTACGGGCGCTGCACCGCGCCCACATGTCCACCTTCACCTTCGAGAACGTGGACATCGCGCTGGGGCGCCCGGTCTCGCTGAGCCTGCCCGACATACAGCGCAAGATGGTCGACGCGGGCCGCGGCGGCTACTGCTACGAGACCAACCTGCTGTTCGCGGCGGTCCTGGACCGGTTCGGGTTCGCCGTGACCCGGCTGCTCTCCCGGATCAGGGAGGGCAGCGGCAAACGCCGCTTCCGCTCGCACACCTCGCTGCTCGTGCGCGCCCCCGACCGGCCGCACACGGTGTGGCTCGCCGACCCCGGCTACGGCTACGCGGGACTGATCGAACCCATCGAGCTCCGTGAGAACACCGAGCTGGAGACCGCGGGCCGGCGCTGGCGGCTGACCCGGGACGACGGCCACTGGGTGCTGCAAATGGCCACCGGGGACGGCTGGTTCGACCTGTACACCTTCCGGCCCGAACCGCAGTACGCGGTCGACTTCCTGGCCGCGCACCACGTCAGCTCCACCCGCCCCGGCTCACCGTTCGTCGGCCGGCTCGTCGCCCAGCGCGGCGGCGAGTCGGCGCGCTACCGGCTGCGCGACACCGTCCTGACCACCGACCGCACCGGCGGTCGCACGGACACGGTGACCCTGTCGGCCGCCGAGACCGTGCAGGCCCTGCGCTCGGTGTTCGGGCTGCGGCTGAGCGCACAGGACGAGCACGAGCTGACCACCTTCCTGGGCGCCCGGGAGCCCGCCCACACCTGACCCGCCCAGGTCCGACGTCACACGTACGGGGTGCGACCCCGCCGGACGGTGTGCCGCGGTGCTGTGTGAATTCCCTGCGAATTCAGCGCACCCGGCACCGTCACAGGCGGGGCGCACCCCGTTTCTGTTCCCTTCCGCACCCCTGATCCGGCCCCGTGCGCATTCCCCGGCAGCGGGCATGTCTTCGGAGCCACCCCCCGGCTTGCCAAAACTGTGCTGGGTGCACCTGGGCATCGCTTGAGCCCCGCTGCATCGTGGATCGGGTAATGGCTGGGCGCTGACGAAATGAGTGCATGATGGCCAACGTGACCGTGGCGAACGCCGGGATCCTGTCGGATGTCGATGACCTCCGGGTTTCCTTTGCTTCGCCGGACGCCCTACTGGACGAGTTCGGCTCGACCCTCTTCGCCTCTCTGGCCCGAAGTGACCAACGACACAAGGGAATGACCTATCTCAGGGGTTTACTGGGAGCGCGGGGGCGCAAGTCGATCAGGAATATCGCGGCGCATGTCGGCGGGGCGACCACGGAACAGAGTCTGCATCACTTCATCTCCGACTCCACCTGGGAGTGGACACCCCTGCGGCGGGCCCTCGCCCGCCATCTGGCCAGGGTCGCGCCGCCCCAGGCGTGGGTCGTCCAGCCGCTGGTGATACCCAAGGCGGGCGAGTACTCGGTCGGGGTGGACCGGCAGTTCTTTCCCGCACTCGGACAGGTGCTCAATGCACAGCAGGCCGTGGGTGTTTGGGCCGTCGCCGAGGACTACTGCTACCCCGTGAATTGGCGGTTACATCTACCGGCGTCGTGGCTGGCGGACAAGAACCGCCGCAACCGCGCGCTGGTTCCCGAGGGAACTGTGCCGGAAACGCTCGGAGAATGCATGGTCCGGGCTTTTGCCGAGGTCGTCGCCGACTGGGGTGTACCCGCCCGGCCGGTGGTCATGGAATCACTGGACGGTGATCTCGCCTCGGTCCGGGACGCTTTCCGCACCGCGCGTGTGCCGGTATTCGTGAAGATCGGCAGCACCTTCAATCTGGTGGACCAGGCCTTCGGCCGCGGAATTCTGCCGGCCCGGCACATCATGAATCACCTTCGCCATCTGCGCCGCCCCGTCGTCCTGCCGGCTCCGACGGCGGCCGGCAGCGCGGCACTCGGCGTCGCGGCGGCGACCAAGGTACGGCTGCCCGGCCGGCTCGCCGCCCGCCACCAGGACCTGCTGCTGCTCGGCACCGGCCGCCGGGGCGGCCCGTGGCCCGGCGAACTCTGGCTGACCAACCTCGTGCACGGCGCCCCGGCCGAACTCGCCCGGCTGACCTGCCTGCGGGGCCGCGTGGACCACGCCGTCACCTCCGTCGCCGACCGGGTCGGTGTACGGGACTACACGGGCCGCTCCTACAACGGCTGGCACCGGCACATCACGATGGCCTCCGCGGCCTACGCGGTGGCCATGCTGAGCGAGTGAGCAGCGCTGCCGCGTGGACCCCACCATCCGGGCTGCCGCCCCGCACCCGGCGGGCACGCCCCCTCACCCCACCGGCAGGTCACCCTCACCCCCCGCCGGCAGGTCGCCCTCACCTCACCGGCAGGGCTCCGTCACCTCACCGGCAGGTCACCCTCACCCCGTCGGCAGGGCTCCGTCACCACCGGCAGGGCTCCGTCACGGCGTTGGTAGGTCCTTGGCGAAGTGCAGGGCCGTGATGGTCAGGCCGGTGGCGTGGTAGAAGCGGTGGGCGGTCTGGTTGGTGACTCCCGAGTCCAGCTCGACACGGACGCAGCCGGCCGCGCCGCCGCGGCGTTCCAGCTCCGCCAGCAGCGCCCGGCCGACGCCCCGGCCCCTCGCCGCCGGGGCGGTGACCAGGTCGTCCACGAACAGCACCCGGCCCCGGCTGGTCGCGAGCACCCGATGGGTGGCGACCGCCAGAGCGGCCCCGTCCGTGCCGAAGGCGGCGGTGACGACGAGCCCCTGACCGTGGGCCTCGGTCACGAACTCCCGGAACGCCGCCGCGGTCAGACCCGGGCGCAGCACCTGGACGAGCGGAGCGACGGCGGAGTCCATCCGCGGGTCCCCGGGCACGATGTCGACGAAGCTCACACGCATGGCCGCACCCTACGGCCGACCCGTACGACAGCCACCCCGGGACCTGACAGATCGCGTCGGCCGATACAGACGAACCCGGGGCCCGTTGGAAGAATCCGGGTCATGTTCGCTGCGTATATCGAAGAGTTCGGTGCCCCCGACGGGATCCGCTGCGATGAGCTCCCCGCACCCCGCCCCGGCCCGGCCGACGTCCTCGTCGACGTCGAGGTCTCTGCCGTGAACCACGTCGACACGTTCGTCCGCTCCGGCGCCTGGCGGACCCCGGTCCCGATGCCGTTCGTCATAGGCCGTGACCTGGTCGGCACGGTCGCCGAGACCTCCCCGGGGGCCGTCGGGTTCACGGTCGGCGACCGGGTGTGGTCCAACAGCATGGGACACGCCGGGCGTTCGGGAACCGCGGCGGAACAGGTCGTCGTACCGGCGGACCGCCTCTACCACCTGCCGCCCGGCGTCGACCCCACCGCCGCCGTCGCCGTGGCGCACCCCGCGGCCACCGCCCATCTCGCTCTGTTCACCCACGGACGGCTGCGCGCCGGGGAGAACGTGGTGGTGCTCGGCGGGGGCGGCAACGTCGGCGGCGCGCTGACCCTGATGGCCGCGCGGGCCGGTGCCCGGGTCGTCGTCACCGCGAGCGCCCGGGACGCCGACCGCTGCCGGGCGCTGGGCGCGGCCCACGTCGTCGACTACCGGGACCCCGACGTGCAGGGCCGGCTGCGGGCGGCGTGTCCCGAGGGCGCGGACCTGTTCCTGGACACCTCCGGCGCCAACGACCTGGAGAGCGCACTCGCCCTGCTCGCCCGGCGCGGCCGGATCGTGGTGCTCGCTGGGATGCGGAGCCGGCCCGTGCTGCCCGCCGGGGCGCTCTACCTGAAGGACTGCTCGGTCGTCGGCTTCGCCATCTCCCAGGCCACGTCCGACGAACTCGCCGAGGCCGCGGCCGGCATCAACCGGCTGCTCGCCGACGGCTCACTGCGCCCGCCGGCCACCGTCCCGATGGCGCTGAAGGAGGCCGCCGAGGCACACCGGATGCTGGAATCGGGAGAGGTGCGCGGCAAAATCGTGCTGCGGGTGGCGCCGGAAATCATTGCACCGTAGGGGACCTGACGGACCCTGACCCCATTCCTTGACCGGGCACCGTGACGGCAGCAGGATTTTGGCCATGAGTACATCAATCGTCGACAGCTCCCCGCTTTTCGAACTCGACGCGAAAATCGTCGTCGACGCCACACCGCAGCAGGTCTATGCGGTGGTGAGTGACCTGACCCGCAGCTCCGAATGGAGCCCGGAATGCCAGGGCGGTGAATGGATTTCCGGCGAACCCGCCACCGTGGGCGCCGTGTTCCGCGGCGAGAACCTGCGCAGCGAGACCGTGGTGGGCTGGGCGCCGCTGGTCCGGGGCACCTGGTACACCGAGGCCAGGGTGGTCGCGGCCGAGCCCGGCACCACCTTCCGCTGGATGATGCTCTCGCACGCCAACGAGGACCAGGAGTCGGTCTGGGGGTTCGACATCGAACCCGCGGAAGGCGGCTCGCGACTCGTTCACCATTTCCGTATGGGAAAGGCGACGGCCGGCATCCACAAGATTGTCGCCGACCTCGACGAGTCGGACCGGACGAAATTCGTCAAGGAGTGGACGGCCAAGCTGGAATCCGACCTCGATGTGACGCTCAAGCACATCAAGGATGTCATCGAAAGGGGCGTCATCGAAAAGGACGTCATTGAGAAAGACGTCATCGAAAAGGGCTGAGCCCGATGTTCGGTCAGTGGCGCGAGAAGGTGGGCACATGTTATTGCAGCGCATAGGGAACAAGGGAATCCGGCTGGGCACGCTCTTCGAGCGGGCGGCCGCCAAGAACCCCGCGAGCCTCGTGGTCGTCGACCACGATCTCGACATCGCCCCGGACTTCGGGCGCCGGGCCACCCTGTCCGAAGTGGCCGACCTGGTGGACGACTTCGCCGCCCGGCTGTGGGCGGCGCGGGTCCGGCCGGGCGAGCGGGTGGTCATCCACAAGAGCGACGGGTTCGACATCACCCTCCTCGCCTGCTCGGTGGTGCGGATCGGCGCCGTACCCGTACTGCTCTCCCCGAAGCTGGACGGCGCCACCGTCGCCGAACTGCTGCGCCGGGTCGACCAGCCCCATCTGATCACCGACCGGGCCAAGCTGGACAAGGAGCTGCCCGAGGAGGTCTTCGCGCTGTCCGCGCAGGTCCTGCTCGCCTCGGGGGACCACCCGGACGCCACCCCGCTGGCCTCCTACGCCGGAGCGCGGCGGGTCGAGCCGGTCACCATGGCACCCGACCACCCGACCCTGATCACCCACACCTCGGGCACCACCGGGACACCCAAGCTCGCCGTGCACACCGGGCACACCTTCCAGGCCCGCTACCGCCCCCAGGCCACCGTCGCCCGGGCGATCTCCCGCAGTGAACCCGTCGCCGTGCACGTGTCGTTCGTGCACTCGCGGATGTTCACCGCGATGCCCATCGCGATCCTCCAGGGCCATCCGCTGATCATCCTCAAGGAGGACGACCCCGAGGCCGTCGCCGACCTGTTCACCCAGGTCCCGCCCGGACTCATCGAGGCGCACCCCAACACCTTCCTGCGCTGGGAGGTGCTCGCCGACGACCCGCGCGGCCCGCTCGCCAACGTCAAGTGCTTCAGCTCCACCTTCGACGCCATCCACCCGCGGACCGTGCACAAGATGCTCGGCGCCTCCCGCCGCAGGTCGCCGGTGTTCTGCCAGATGTACGGACAGAGCGAGGTCGGCCCCATCGCCGGCCGGACCTACTCCGTCAAACGCGGCGCCGACGCCGACGGCCGCTGCGTCGGTTCGCCCCTGTACGGCATGACCGACGTACGCGTGGTCAGCCGGGACGGCAACCCCGTCACCAGGTCGTCGCCCGGCTACATCGAGGTGCGCAGCGACGGCCGGATCGTCACCTACCTCGGCGAGCACGGCCGCTGGGAGAAGCAGGTCAACGACGGCTGGTGGCGCATGGGCGACGTCGGCTACCGCACCCGGTGGGGCTGTCTGCACCTGCTGGACCGCGAGGTCGACGAGATCCCCGGCGTCGAGTCGACGCTGGCCATCGAGGACCGGCTGTTCGCACGGGTGGAGGACCTCGTCGAGGTCATCATCATCCCCGGCGCCGACGGCCGCCCCGTGCCCGTCGTGTGCACCCGGGACGACAAGCCGCTCGACCCCGTGGTGTGGGAGGCGGCCGTGGCCGGTCTGGCGCCCATGGCCGAACCGGTGCAGTGGAAGCTGGAGGACCTCCCCCAGACCGCCACCACCAAGATCAAGCGCCTCGAACTCGCCCGGCTGCTCACCCAGGGCGGCACGGCGACACTGAACGGCTCCGGCGGGGACCGGCCCGTATGAGCCCCCACCGCCCGCCGGCGGGCTCCCTCCCCTTCGCGGAGCGGGAGCCCGCCGGCCACTCCGACTCCGGGCGGAGGCACGGGACATGAGCCGCCGCTCGACCCACTGGATCGAGAACTGGGACCCGGAGCACACCCGGGCGTGGGAGCAGGGCAACGCCCGTGTCGCCCGCCGCAACCTCGCCCTGTCCGTCTTCTCCGAGCACATCGGGTTCTCGGTCTGGTCGCTGTGGTCCGTCCTTGTGCTGTTCCTGTCGCCCGAGACCGGCTTCTCCCTCACCGCGGGCGAGAAGTTCCTCCTGATCGCCGTGCCCACCCTGGTCGGCGCGGTCCTGCGGCTGCCCTACAGCTACGCCGTGACCCGCTTCGGCGGCCGCAACTGGACCGTGTTCGCCTCACTCGTGCTGCTCGTGCCCGCGGGCCTCGCGCTCTACGTCGTCCAACACCCGGGCTCCCCGCTGTGGTTGATGCTGCTCGCCGGCGCCGCCGCGGGCACCGGAGGCGGCAACTTCGCCTCCTCCATGACCAACATCACCACCTTCTTCCCCCAGCGGCAGCAGGGCTGGGCGCTCGGCCTCAACGCGGGCGGCGGCAACCTCGGTGTCGCCGTCGTCCAGCTCGTCGGCCTCCTCGTCATCGCCACCGCGGGCGACACCCGTCCCTCGTACGTCATCGCCGTCTACCTGCCCCTGATCGCGCTCGCCGGTGTGCTGGCCGCGTGGAGGATGGACAACGTCGACGCGGTACGCGGCGCGCCCGGCGCCCAGCGCGAGGCCCTCTCCAGCCCCGACACCTGGTGGATCTCCCTCCTCTACATCGGCACCTTCGGCTCGTTCATCGGCTACGGCTTCGCCTTCGGCCTGGTTCTCCAGCACCAGTTCGGCGCGAGCCCCCTCGAAGCCGCCTCGTTCACCTTCCTCGGGCCGCTGCTCGGCTCCTTCTCCCGGCCCGTCGGCGGCCGGCTCGCCGACCGCTACGGCGGCGCGCGCGTCACCCTGTGCACGTTCCTCGCCATGGCCGCCGGCACGGTCGCGCTGCTCGCCGCGTCCGCCGGGGGTGGCTCCTTCGGCGGTTTCGTCGCCGCGTTCACCGCGCTGTTCGTGCTCAGCGGCATCGGCAACGGATCGACGTACAAGATGATCCCGGCCGTCTTCGCACTGCGCGCCGAACGCGAGGTGACCGCCGGCCACGATGCCACGCAGGCGCTCGCCCGCGCCCGCCGGCTGTCCGGGGCGGTCATCGCCATCGCCGGGGCCGTCGGCGCCCTCGGCGGCGTCGCCATCAACCTCGTCTTCCGTGCCGCCGACGGCTCGACGGCACCCGCGTTCTGCTCGTTCCTCGGCTACTACGGCCTGTGCATGCTGATCACCTGGACCGTCTACCTCAGGCGCGCGCCACGACCCGCGGACCGGACGGCCACCCGCCCCCGGCAGGCCTCCCGTGTCTGAACACACCGCCATCCGCGTGTCTGAGCACACCGCCGTCCGCGTGTCCGAACGCACCGCCACCCACTGCCCCTACTGCGCCCTCCAGTGCGCCACCCTGCTCGGCCGGAGCCCCGACGGCACCCTCGACGTGGAACCCGCGCCCGACTTCCCCGTCAACCGGGGCGGGCTCTGCCAGAAGGGCTGGACCGCCCCCGCACTGCTGGACACCCCCCGCAGGCTGCGCACCCCGCTGGTGCGCGGCGCCGACGGACGGCAGACGCCCACCGACTGGGACACCGCCCTGGACACCGTCGCCGACCGGCTGCTCCGGATCCGCGACGAGCACGGACCGGACGCTGTCGGGGTGTTCGGCGGCGGCGGACTGACCAACGAAAAGGCCTATCTGCTGGGCAAGTTCGCCCGGCTCGCGCTCGGCACCAGCCAGATCGACTACAACGGCCGCTTCTGCATGTCCTCGGCCGCCGCCGCGGGCAACGCCGCCTTCGGCACCGACCGCGGACTGCCCTTCCCGGTGACCGACCTCGGCGAGGCCGAGGTGATCCTGCTCGCGGGCGCCAACCCCGCCGAGACCATGCCGCCCCTGATGCGCCACCTCACCCGCCCCGACCTCATCGTCGTCGACCCCCGCCGCACCAGGACCGCCGCGGCCGCGGCCCTGCACCTCCAGCCCGCCCCCGGCACCGATCTCGCCCTCGCCCTCGGCCTGTTCCACCTCGCGGTCACCGACGGCCGGCTCGACAAGACCTACGTCGACGAGCGCACCCGCGGCTTCGACGAGACCTGGCGCCGGGCCGTCACCTGGTGGCCGGAGCGCGTCGAACGGGTCACCGGCGTCCCCGTCGCCGACCAGCGCCGGGCCGTGCGGATGCTGGGCGACGCCTCCCGGACCCATGTGCTCACCGGGCGCGGCGTTGAACAGCACAGCAAGGGCACCGACACCGCCGCCGCCTTCATCAACCTCGCCCTCGCCCTCGGCCTGCCCGGCCGCGAGGGCAGCGGTTACGGCACTCTCACCGGCCAGGGCAACGGCCAGGGCGGGCGCGAACACGGCCAGAAGGCCGACCAGTTGCCCGGATACCGGCTCATCACCGACCCCGGGGCACGCGCCCGGGTCGCCGCCGTCTGGGGCGTGGACCCCGCGACCCTGCCCGGGCCCGGACGCAGCGCCTACGAACTCCTCGACGCCCTCGGCACCGACGACGGCCCCCGCGCCCTGCTCGTCCTCGGCTCCAACCCTGTGGTCTCCGCGCCGAACGCGGCCCACGTCACCCGCCGGCTCGCCGCCCTCGACCTGCTCGTCGTCGCCGACTTCGTGCCGTCCGAGACCGCCGCGATGGCCGACGTGGTGCTGCCGGTCACGCAGTGGGCGGAGGAGGAGGGCACCATGACCAACCTGGAGGGCAGGGTGCTGCGCCGGCGCCGCGCGACGCCCCCGCCGCCCGGGGTCCGCGGCGATCTGGAGCTGCTGCACGGTCTCGCGGTCCGGCTCGGCGAACCCCCCGAGCGCTACCCGACCCGCCCCCGCGAGGTCTTCGACGAACTGCGCGCCGCCTCCCGCGGCGGAATCGCCGACTACTCCGGCATCGACTACGACCGGCTGGACGCCGGCGAGGCCCTGCACTGGCCCTGCCCGCAACCCGCCGACGGGGAGCCGCCGCACCCCGGCACGCCCCGGCTCTTCCTCGACCGGTTCGCGCACCCCGACGGACGCGCCCGGTTCGCCGAGGTCGACCACCGGGACGGCGCCGACCCGCCCGACGCGGAACGGCCCCAGTACGCCACGACCGGCCGGGTGCTCGCCCAGTACCAGTCGGGCGCCCAGACCCGGCTCGTACCGGAACTCAACGAGGCCGCACCCGAGGTCTTCGTCCAGATCCACCCCGACACCGCGGCCCGCGCCCGGCTCACCGACGGCCGGCTCGCGGTGGTGCGTTCGGCGCACGGCGCCACCGTCGCCCGCGTCCGCCTCGACGGCACCCTCCGCCCCGACACGGTCTTCCTGCCCTTCCACTACGGCGGTGACGGCCGCGCCAATCTGCTCACCGGCCCGGCCCTCGACCCGCGCAGCCGGATGCCCGAGTTCAAGGTGACCGCCGTACGCGTCGAGCCCTGGACGGAACCCGGATGAGCGGCATCGTCGTCGTCGGCGACGGACCCGCCGGGCACCGCCTGGTGGAACGGCTGCGCCACCACGGCCACGACGGCCCGGTGACCGTCCTGGGCGCCGAGCCGCGGCCCGCCTACAACAGGGCCCTGCTCACCTCCGTCCTCGACGGCAGCCTCACACCGGACCTCCTCGCCCTGCCAAGGCCGCCCGGCGAGACCCGCGTCCTGACCGGCGTGGCCGCCCGCGTCCTCGACCGCCGCCGGCGGACCGTGCACACCGACGACGGCACCACCCACCCCTACGACGTCCTGGTCCTCGCCACCGGGGCCGCCCCCGCGCACCCCGGCGGACTGCGCACCCTCGCCGACGCACCCGGGCCGGACCCCGGCCCCGTGAGCGTGGTCGGCGGTGGCGTCCTCGGCGTCGAGACCGCGCTGGCGCTGCGCCGCGCCGGGCGCCGGGTCACGCTGGTCCACCGGCACCCGTACCCGCTCAACCGCCTCCTGGACGCAGTCCCGGGCGCCCTGCTCGCGGCCCACCTCGACGAGCGGGGCGTTGCGCTGCGGCTCGGCCGGCGGGTCGCCGCGCAGGAGCCGGGTGGTCTCGTCCTGGACGACGGGGAGCGGGTCGAGGCGGCCACCGTGCTGCACTGCACCGGCGTGGTGCCCCGCACCCGCCTCGCCGCCGAGGCCGGACTCGCCGTACACCGCGGAGTCGTCGTGGACGACCGGCTCGGCACCACCGACCCCCGGGTGCACGCGGTCGGCGACTGCGCCGAACACCACGGGCGTGCCGCCGCCGGGCTCGACGCCGCCTGGGAGCAGGCCGACACCCTCGCCCGGGTGCTCACCGGCGGCGACGCCCGCTACCGGCCCGCCCCCGCGCACCTACGCCTCAAGGCGCCCGGACTCGACCTCGCCGTCCTCGGGCCGCCCGACCCGCAGGGCGACGAGACGGTCCTGTTCACCGACCCGGCGCGCGGCCGGCACGCCCGCCTCACGCTGCGCGCGGGACGGATCACCGGCGCCCAACTGCTCGGTATGGAAAGGGCGGTGGCGGCGCTCGCCCCGTTCCACGACCACGGCCGGCCACTGCCCGCCGGCCGGTTCGACCTGCTCCTCGGACGCCCCGCCAACACCGGCACGGGCCCCGTCGAACTCCCCGACTCCGCGATCATCTGCACCTGCAACAGCGTCACCAAGGGCGCGCTCCTGCACGCCTGCCGCGAAGGCGCCCACGACCTCCCGGCCGTCGCAGCCGCCACCCGCGCCTCCACAGGCTGCGGAACCTGCACCCCCGAACTGCTGCGCGTCTGCGCGGACCTGCTCACCAGGAAGGCCTCATGACCCCGGCCCCCGCCCCCGGCGGCCCCGTCCCCGTCCGTACCCTTGTTCTCGTCGGGCACGGCATGGTCGGGCATCGGCTGTTGAAGACGGTGCTCGCGGGTGACACCGCCGGTGCGTGGCGGATCGTGGTGCTTGCCGAGGAGGCACGGCCCGGATACGACCGGCTCGCGCTCTCCTCGTATCTGACCGGCCGTACGGCGGAGGAACTCGCCCTGAGCCGTGGCGGGTTGCTCGACGATCCGCGGGTCGACCTCAGGTTGTCGACGCCGGTGGCCGCGATCGACCGTGCCGGGCGCGCGGTGACCACCGCCGACGGCATCCGCGTACCGTACGACGCCCTGGTCCTCGCCACCGGATCCCGCCCCTTCGTGCCGCCCGTGCCCGGCCACGACCTGCCCGGCTGCTTCACCTACCGCACGCTGGACGACCTCGACGCCGTGCGGGCGGCCGCGGTACCCGGTCGCCCCGGCGTGGTCGTCGGCGGCGGACTGCTGGGACTGGAGGCCGCCGGTGCCCTCAGGGCACTCGGCATGCGGCCGCACGTCGTCGAACTCGCCCCGCGGCTCCTGCCGTTGCAGACCGACGAGGGCGCCGGACGGCTGCTCGGCGGTCTCGTCGGCGGACTCGGCGTCGACGTGCACTGCGCCGCCGCGACCAGCGGCGTCGTCACCGGATCCGACGGGCGGGTGCGGGCGGTCCTGCTGGACGACGGCACCACACTCGAAACCGACCTGGTGATCTTCTCCGTCGGGGTGCGCCCGCGCGACGAACTCGCCGCGCCCGCCGGCCTGGCGGTCGGCCCGCGCGGCGGGATCCTCGTCGACGAACGGTGCCGCACCGCCGACCCGCGTATCTGGGCGGTCGGCGAGTGCGCGGCCGTCCGGGGCCGCTGCTACGGGCTCGTCGGCCCCGGTTACCGGATGGCCGAGGCGGTGGCCGGCCGGCTCCTGGGACGGGTCACCGAGCCCTTCCCCGCCGACCCGGACCTGTCCACCCGGCTGAAACTGCTCGGCGTCGACCTCGCCAGCTTCGGCGACGTCCACGCCACCACGGAAGGAGCCGTCTCCCTGACCCACGAGGACCACACCCGCCGCACCTACGCCCGCCTCGTCCTCGCCTCCGACACCCGCACCCTGCTCGGCGGAGTTCTCGCGGGCGATGCCTCGGCCTACCCTGTTCTGCACGGTCTGATCGGCCGTCAACTGCCCGCCTCGCCCGAGCGGTTGCTGTCCGGGACAGAGGCCCACTGACGTGACGTGACGTGACGGGTTCCGTCCCCCGCCGAACCCGTCGTCCGATCGTTAAGTTTTCGCGTAAGGTTCAAACAACAGCTTATATGTATGAGCAGTAATGAACTATGAAGGCTCCTGGCGGGTGGGACCTTTGCCCCCGCGTGCGGTGACCCTCGCGGTCACCGCGTAACAGCTGACAAAAGGGCGAGCCGGTACCACGGGGGGACGGAGCTCTTCATGGCGTCTAGAGACGACTCGGACGCGGACGCGCTGGCCGTACTGGAGCTGCTCGCGGACGCGTCACCGGAGAAGGCGGTGGAGGAGCTGGTCTCCGCCGCCCAGTCGGCGGGCGCCACCGCGGAGCGGCTGCGCAGGCTCAACGGGGCCGAGCGGCTGGCCGGCCGCGTCCACGCGCGGTTCCGCCAGGTCGAGCGGCGGGAGCTGGGCCTGAAGACCCTCGCCGAATCCGCCCGCGAACTCATGCTCGCCGACGATCTCGGCGCCCTGCTGGACGTGTTGACGGCCCGCACCCGGCAACTCCTCACCGTGGACCTGGCGTTCGTCGCCCTCTTCGACGAGAGCGGCGCCTCCGCCGCCGTCCGCAGCGTCGACGGCAACATCACCAGCGCCCTGCCCGGCCTGCGGATGCCCGACGCGGCCTGGCTGGCCACCGACGCCCTGCCCGACAGCGCGCCCTCCTGGACGTCCGACTGCCTCGCCGACTCCAAGTTCAACCCCGGCGAGACCACGGACGCCGCGCTGCGGCAGGAGGGCGTCACCACCATGCTCGCCATCCCGCTCAGCCGCAAACACACCATCGTCGGCGTCCTGTACGCGGCCCACCGCACCACCCGGCACCTCACCGTCGACGAGGTCTCCCTCGCCAACTCCCTGGGCGAGCTGGCCATGACGATGTTCGACAAGCTGCGCGAGCAGGAGCGCATCGTCGCCGACCTCGCCCTCACCGAGCAGTTCACCGCGCGCGCCGAGCGTGCCATGCGCGAACTGACCGAACTCACCAACATGCAGGACCGGGTGATGGGCCGGCTGCTCAGCGGCATGGACCTCTCCGCCTTCGCCAACGAGATCGCCCGCGAACTGCCCGGGGCGCTGCGCATCTACACCCACGACGGCCGGGTCGTCGCCTGGGCGGGTGAGATGCCCGCGGTCTACGACGACAGCGCGGCCATCGCCGAGGCATGGTCCTCCCACGAGCCCCGGATGCTGGAGGAGGGTGGCTGGGCCGTCCCCGTCTTCGCGGGCGACGAACCCCTCGGCACCCTCCTGCTCCACCCCGAGCAGCCGCTGAACGGCTACCGCAGACGGCAGTTGTCCCTGATGGCCCAGGCGGCCGGCGTCATGATGATGGTCTTCGACGCCAAGGCCACCGTCCTCACCGTCCAGCGCAACGAACTCCTCACCGACCTCATCAGCAGCGACGGCCGCGCGGCCCGCCGGCTCGGCAACCGCGCCCACAACCTCGGCATCAACCTGCGCCAGCCGCACGTGGTCGTCGTCGCCCGCGAGGTCGACCGGGACGTACAGGGCTTCTGGGCAGCCCAGTACTCGCGCCGGCTCGGCGGGCTCTCCGCCACCTTCGAGGACACCACCGTGCTGATCCTGCCCGGCGAGGACGCCAGCCAGGCCGCCAAGATGGTCCACGAGGACCTGGTGCCGATGGCCGGCGGCGAGGTCACGGTCGCCGCCGCCGGGCCGACCCGCGGCCTGGAGACCGTACGGGACATCTACCTCGAAGCCCGGCGCTGCCTGGACGCGATGGCCGTCCTCGGCGCCACCGGAAGCGCCGGATCCGCCCGCGACATGGGCTTCCTCGGACTGCTGCTCTCCGACGAACGGGACATGGAGGGGTTCGTCCGCTCCGTGCTCGGCCCCGTGATCGACTACGACTCCCAGCGGATGACCGGGCTGATCCCGACCCTGGAGGCGTACTACGCCGTCGGCGGCTCCCCGACGTACGCGGCCCGCATGCTGCACGTGCACCGCAACACGGTGGAACGCCGGCTGGAGCGCATCACCGAGATCCTCGGCCCCACCTGGCGCCAGGCCGACCGGGCCCTGGAGATCCAGCTGGCCCTGCGGATCCAGCGCACGCGGGACGCGCTGCAACAGTGACCCTCCGCGCGGGGGAGCGCGATCCACGGGGGAAGGGGGGGAGTACTGATTGCGCCAGTTGTACGGGGTGCCGAGCTGCGCGAACGCGGCTGTGGGCTTGCGGGTCAAAGGAGTTGGTCGCCCAGAACCGAGAGGAACTGGAGTCTCTCGTAGCTCTCGCTGCCGGGGGTGGCGGTGAAGACCGTGAGGATCTGGGACTGGTCGGGATCTACCAGGCTCTGTCCGTGCAGCTCCATGAGTCCGACTCGGGGATGCTCTATCAGCTTGGGTGCGCAGTACGGGCCCAGAACCGGGTGCCGGCGCCAGATGTCGGCGAACTCCTCGCTCGTTTTGAGCAAGGTCTGCACGAGGGCGGTGACGCGGGGGTCGTCGGGATTGCGGGTGTGGGTCGCGAGGAGTTGGGCGGTGACGGTACGGCCGTGCTGGGGGTGGTCGTCGGCCGGGAAGCGCTGCCGTTCGGCGGGGTCGGTGAACCAGCGGTAGGCCAGCGAGCGGGACATGCCGGTGTGCAGGGTCTGGTCGCCGACCAGGAGGGTGGAGAGGCGGTTCTGCGCGAGGGTCTCGCCCAGGTGGTTGATGATCTGGGCCGGGCTGTCGTCCATGCGCTGGAAGATGCGCTGCATTCCGGGGTTGATGTGGTCGGTGCGCGAGACGCGCTTGGGGGTGTCGTAGCCGCCCAGCCGGAAGAGGTGGTCGCGTTCGTCCAGTGACAGGCGCAGGCCCTGCGCGAGGGCGGCGAGCATCTGCTCGGACGGACGGGGGCCGCGCTGCTGCTCGATCCGGCTGTAGTAGTCGGTCGACACACTGCTGAGGGCGGCGACCTCCTCGCGGCGCAGCCCCCCGGTACGGCGGCGGCGGGTGCGCGGCAGGCCGACGTCCTCGGGCTGCAACGCCTCGCGGCGGGTGCGCAGGAAGTCGGCAAGCTCGGCGCGGTCCATACGCCTGCTCCTCTCACCTCACTCGTCGGTGACGCCCAGGTCAGAAGCGCTCCCACCACCCAGTTTCGCAGACCGGGCGGGACCGCCGAAGGGCTCAGCCAGGGTCGGTCGATCCGTGGACAAGCGGCCACCAACCGTACCGAATGTGACCTGGATCACGGGACGATCTGTCCCTGGATGCGATCTTCGGCGCTTGTGACGCTGGGTTGCATGAACACCAACAGCGAACTAGGTTTCCCCGCCCCCGCCCACTGGATCGACGGCAAGGCGGTCCCCTTCGACGGGCCCGTGATCGAGGTGGTCAACCCGGCCACCGAGACCGTGATCGCCACGGTCCCCGCCGGCACGGCCGCCGACGTGGACCGCGCCGTGGCCGCGGCCACCGCAGCGTTCCCGGCCTGGGCCGCGACCGGCCCGGCGGAGCGCGCCGCCGTTGTCCGGCGCATCGCGGCGGGGCTCCAGGCGCGCTCAGAGGAGATCGCCGCCACGATCAGCGCCGACATGGGCGCCCCGATCTCCTTCGCCCGCATGGCCCAGGCGGGCCTGCCGGTGATGGCCGCCGAGGCCACCGTCTCCGTCGTGGCGGACTTCCCCTGGACCGAGGAGATCGCGAACTCCCTCGTCGTACGGGAGCCGATCGGTGTGGTCGGCGCGATCACTCCGTGGAACTTCCCGCTGCAACAGGTCGTCACCAAGGTCGTCCCGGCCCTACTGGCGGGCAACACCGTCGTGCTCAAGCCGTCGGAGGTCGCCCCGCTGGCCGCCCGGATCCTCGCGGAGGTCACCGCCGAGGCCGGACTGCCCGCCGGGGTGTTCAACGTCGTGCACGGTACCGGTCCGGTCGTCGGCGAGGCGATCGCCGGGCACCCGGGAATCGACATGGTGTCGTTCACCGGCTCCACCCGCGCCGGCAAGCGCGTCTCGGAGGTCGCCTCGGCGACCGTCAAGAAGGTCGCGCTAGAACTCGGCGGCAAGTCCGCGAACATCATCCTGCGGGACGCCGACCTGAAGGCCGCCGTCACTCGCGGCCTGTCGAGCGCCTGGAGCAACAGCGGTCAGGTCTGCGGCGCGTACACCCGCATGCTGGTCCCGGCCGAGCTGCACAACGAGGTGGTGGACCTCCTCCGCGAGGCGGCCGGCGCGTACTCGGTGGGCGACCCGACCGAGGAGAGCACCCGTCTCGGCCCGGTCGCCTCCGAGGCCCAGCGCGCACGTGTCGCCACCTACATCGAACGCGGCGTCGCCGACGGAGCCACGGTCGTCGTCGGCGGCCCCGGCCGGCCCGAGGGCCTGGAAACCGGCGCCTATGTCCGGCCCACTGTCTTCGCCGACGTCGATCCCGACTCGGTCATCGCCCGCGAGGAGATCTTCGGCCCCGTCCTGGCGGTCATCCCCTACACCGACGACGACCAGGCCGTGCAGATCGCCAACAGCACGGACTACGGCCTCAACGGCGCCGTGTTCGGCGAGAGGGAGCACGCGCTGGCGATCGCCAAGCGGATGCGCGCCGGGCAGATCGACGTCAACGGTCCGCAGATGAACCTGCTCGCCCCGTTCGGCGGCTACAAGCAGTCCGGCAACGGCCGCGAGATGGGCCGCTTCGGCCTGGAGGAGTTCCTGGAGACCAAGGCCATCCAGCGCTGACCACTCCCACGGCGACGAGGTACGTGATGGGTGAGAACACTCCGGCGACCCGGTCGGCAGCATGGGGCGCCGCCCTGGAGCAGCTCGGCACGGGCCTGTTCGGCGGCGGGCCGGTGGGGGTCGGTCGTCACTGCCGGGGAGTTCGACGGCGGCCGTGGTGAACCCGTCCGCCGCCGAGTGCGGCGCCCGGGCCGGCTCGGTCGTGGGTGCGGGCAACCGCAGTACGGGCAACCACAGGCGCGCCACGGGCGGTTGGGCCGTGGTCTTCGACGAGCGCCGAGGCCGGCGCCTCCGACGAGCGCGGTGGGACGGGTCAGCGCGACGAGGCCAGCAGGGCGTCGCGGCGGCGCGCGGCCCATGTGGCGAAGCGGACGGGAGGCCGGCCGAGCACCTCCTCGACCGTGGTGGTGGTCACCGCCGCGTAGTCCATACGGCCGTCGAAGTTCTGCCGGAGGTATTCGACGACGCTCGCGGCGTAGGCGTCGTCCATCCCGGCCGGCGTGGACCGTCCGGCGGCGGCGATCAGTTCGTCGGGGGTGAGGATCCGGGCCGTGATGGTCCGGCCGAGCGCCTCGGTGAGTTCCCTGGCCAGTCGCGGGCCGTCCAGCAGGTCGGTGGACAGCCAGTACCCCTTGCCGCCGTGTACGTCCGGGCCTTCGGCGAGCACTGTCGCGGCCACGGCCGCAAGATCCTCGTTGGCCACGAAGCCCAGCGGCTTGTCGCCGACCGGCCAGAGCAGTGTGTCGCCCCTGAGCCGGAACGACGTCAGCAGGTTCTCCATGAAGTTGTGCGGATGCAGGTGCGTCCAGGCCAGTCCGCTGCCCTCGATGTACCGCTCGACCAGTTCGTGCCAGGCGAAGTGGGGGTCGGTCGTGCGGCCGTTTCCGAAGATGCCGAGGTGGACGACGTGCCGTACGCCCGCGTCCACGGCGGCGTCGACGACCGTCTTGGCCTGATGCGTCATGGCGCTGGTGTATCCCGCCGTCAGGAAGAGGCCGTGCGCTCCGTCAAGAGCCGCGGGGAAGGTCCGGGGGTCGTCCAGATCCAGGTGAACGGCCTGGTGCCCCTCGTCCTGCCAGCGCCGTACCACCTCGGAATGGCGAGACGCACGGACGGTCTCGGCTCCCAGGGCGTCGAGAGCTTCGGCCACTTTGGCGCCGGTGAGTCCCGTGGCTCCGAGCACGACAATCCTGCCGCTCACTGCGGTCATGTCCTTCTCCTTTTCGCATACGACAGCACTTGCTGTCGTAGCTGAACCATACAACAGCATGTGCTGTCGTATAGTGGGGGCGACGAGAAGGGGAACTCGATGCGGACGTGGCAGGACAACGACCCCAAGGCGCGGGTTATGGAACGCAAGCGGGCCGCCATCGTGGAGGCGGCCCTCCAGGCGTTCCTCGGCGAGGGCTACGCCGGCAGCTCGGTCAACCGCATCGCCGCGCAGGCCGACGTGTCCATCAAGACGCTCTACCGGCACTTCGACGACAAGGGCGACCTGTTCGTCGCGGCCATCCAGAAGGCCTGTGCTCCGCCGGCCGTCGAGGACACACCCGCGTGGTTCTCGGCGCCGCCAGCCGAGGGCCTGGTCGTGTGCGGCCGGGAACACCTGGCGCACATCCTGTCTCCCGAACAACTCGCCCTGTACCGGGTGGTCGCCCGCGAGTCCCCCGCCTTCCCCGAACTCGGCCGCCGCTACCAGCAGGACGTCGTCGGCTCCCGCATCGAGACCTTCACCGGCTACCTCGCCGTCTGGCCGGAGCCCTGGCGTTCCCGCGTCGCCGACCCCACGCGGGCCGCACACCGTTACGCCACCCTTCTGTCCGGCGAGCTGTTCGAGGCGGTCCTCCTCGGCGGGCACACGCCCACGCCGGACGACCTCGAACGGCAGGCACGTGACGCGGCGTCGGACTTCCTGCTCCTGGTGGAGGCAGGCCGGCTGTGAACCCGTACGGACGCGCGGACGAGACCGGGGCGCCCACCGGCATCCACCAGGGCCGGTGGCCGTCGTCGCGCGTCAGAACGTCTGAGTGCCCAGCGCGCCGAGGAAATCGAAGCTCTCCGCCGTGGTGGATCCGGGCTGCGGGCGGAAGATCACCATCCGGTGACCGGTGGCGTTGCTGAGCACAACGTCGCACTGCACGTCCAATGGGCCCGCGTGCGAGTGGATCAGGTGTTTCCGGGTGGAGCGCAGGGGTTCGACGGCCATGTCGTCCCAGTAGTGGGCGAACTCCGCGCTGGCTTCCAGCAGGTCGGTGACGAGTCGCGCGGCCGAGGCGTCCTCCCCCCTGCGTCCGATCCCGGCACGCAGGTCCGCGGCATAGCCGCGGCCGATCCTCTCGTGCTCCTCGGTGACGTTGAGTGCGCGGGACGAGGGGTCGGTGAACCAGCGCCAGGTGACGTTGCCGGCCCTGTCGTCGCCCGCCGCCCAGGGTCCGACCAGGGCCAGGCTGAGGCGGTTCTGCGCCACGATGGTGTTCAGGTCGTCCGTGACATGGGCGGGCACCGTGGTCAGGGAGTCCAGCAGGAACATCAGTGCAGGATCGACGTAACCGCTGCCCGCGCCGTGCACGGGCGGCGCGTAGCCGGCCAGCCGGTAGAGGTGGTCGCGTTCGTCGACCGAGAGCCGCAGCGCCCTGGCCAGGGAACCCACCATCGCCTCGGAGGGGTGCGCGTTGCGTGCCTGTTCGAGGCGCTCGTAGTAGTCGACGGAGACGTCGGCCAGCAGGGCGACCTCGGACCGCCGCAGACCAAGGGCGCGGCGCCGGCCGCCGGCGACGAGCCCGACGTCGGCCGGACGCAGTGCCTCGCGTCGTGTCCGCAGGAAGCGGCCCAACTCGCTCGGGTTCATCGTGCTGTCACTCCTGGACGGCCTGCATGGCCTGGGGGACGTATCGTTCGCCCGCCACCTCGGCGGCGGGGACGGCTTCGTCGAGCGCGGCGAGGGTGGCCTCGTCGAGGGTGATCGACGCCGCGGCGGCGTTCTCCTCCAGGTACGTGCGCTGCTTCGTACCGGGGATGGCGGTGGCGCCCTGGGCCAGTACCCAGGCCAGGGCGAGCTGTCCGGGCGTCACGCCGGCCTTTTCGGCGATGTCGCGGACGCGGTCGGCCAGGGTGAGGTTGTGGTCGAAGTGCTCCTCGCTGAAGCGGGGGGCGGTACGGCGGAAGTCGTTGGCCGGCAGGTCGTCGGTGGAACGCAGGGTCCCGGTCAGCATCCCACGGCCCAGAGGTGAGTAGCCGACGAAGCCGATGCCCAGCTTGCGTACCGCCGCGAGGACACCGTTGGTCTCCACGGTCCGGGTGAACAGCGAGTACTCGGTCTGTACGGCGGACAGCGGGGCTGCGGCGTGAGCCTCGCGGATGGTCTCGGCGGAGGCCTCGCTGATGCCCAGGTAGCCCACCTTGCCCTCGGAGACCAGTTCGCCCAGGGCTCCGAAGGTCTCCGACACGGGCACGTTCGGGTCGACGCGGTGCTGGTAGTAGAGGTCGATGCGGTCCGTGCCGAGCCTGCGCAGCGATCCCTCCACGGCATGCCGGATGTAGTCGGGCCGGCCGTTGGGTCCGCCGACGATGTTCCCGTCGTCGTCCAGGGTGACCCCGCCGAACTTCGTGGCCAGCAGGACCTGGTTCCGGTACGGGGCCAGCGCGCGTCCGACCAGTTCCTCGCCGGTGAAGGGGCCGTAGAAGTCGGATGTGTCGAACAGTGTGATGCCGAGTTCGACGGCACGGTGCAGTGTCTGTGTCGACTCGTCGTCGTCCCGCGTGCCGTACATCGCCGGCATGCCCATCGTGCCGAGTCCTTCGACCGAGGTCACCAGGCCCTGGCCGCCGATCGCGTGCTTCCTCATGCCCATGTCCTTCTCCTGCGGTGATCGGCCGTCGCCGCTCGGCGGCCGTGTGAACAGGATCTGCCGGTTCTGCCCGGGTTCGATCGTCCACATCAGCCCCGTCTTTCGAGGACGACCCTGAGCAGGGCCAGGTGTGCACGGCTCGGTGTTGTGTGGTCAGCGGCCCGCCGCGGACGCGGTGATCGCGGAGGCGAGGGCTTCGCCGAGTGAGGTGCTCCCGCGGCGGACGTCCGCTCCGGCAGGCGTGTCGACGAGTCCCGTGTTGTGGGCGGTGAAGAAGTCGGCGTTCAGCCTGGCGAAAGCCGGTGTCGCACCGGCCGCGGTCAGCGTGGACTCCCAGTCCTCCTGCGGGAGTTCACATGCGCTGATGTCACTGCCGGTGGCCGCGGCCAGTGCGGCGGCGACTTCCTGTGCGGTATAGCGACGCGGACCCTCCACATGGACGACCCGCGGTGATCCGCCGTGCGGCTGGGGGGCGAGCAGGAGGTCGGCGGTGATCGCGCCGACATCCGCGGCATGGACCATGGGCAGTGGCCTGGTCAGGGGTTGGTGTGGGCTCGCGAGCGTGCCCGTTCTCAGCGCTGCCGGCAGTTGGCGCGCCCAGTTGTGCATGTGCTCGGCCGACCGTACGAACGTCAGCGGGTTCGGCAACTCGGCGAGGCGCCCCTCGAGTTCATGGAAGAGGGCGGGGATGCCCGTACCGGAAGGGGTCTGGGCTCCGTAGTCGGAGATGACCAGGACCGGGAGGGACGGGAACGCGCGCAGGCCCCCGATCAGCGACTCGGCGAGGGTTCCCATCACCGCACCCGGGTCCGGTGACAGCGGCGAGAGCGGGGCGATCACCTGCGCACTGGCGCAGCCTTCGACGGCGGCTGCGACTGCTGGAGAGGCGAACAGATCGGCCTGGACCACCGAGGCGGCGCCCTCGATCCGGGTGTCGGTGGGCGTCCGGCGGACCACCGCCCTCACCGGCGTGCCCGCCTCGCCAAGACGACGGACAGTAGCGGCTCCGATGTGTCCTGCGGCTCCGAAAACTGCGATGGTGTTCATATGTAGACCATAAGCAGCAGTATATCGTCTGTCAAAGAGAACGTATGCAGACGTAGACGATATGGGAGGCGCCGACGTGGCGGTGACCGTCGGTCTCCGTACCGCGCGGGGAGGCACTCGCCCGGCCTGTACGGATCGACCACGGACGGATCGGGGGTACCCGGTTCAACAGTGGGCGGGTTCGTATCGTCCACGGCAGGGATCGTCGGTGACGCCGATAGACTCCCAACATGTCGGATGGAGATCGCGCGGATTTGGGAGCGTTGTTCGCCCGGGTCACCGAGCGGCTCGTGGAAGCCGAGGCGCCGCTGCTGGCCGCGAACGGACTGACGATGTGGGAGTACGTCGTCCTCGACCGGCTGTCCCGACGCCCCGCACCGAATCAGCTGACACTGGCGCGAGAGATCAAACACGACAAGACGAGACTCATCACGCTGCTCGACCGGCTCCAGAAGCGCGCGCTGATCGACCGGCAGCGCGACGCGACCGACCGCCGGTCCCAGACGGTCTCGATCACCGACCAGGGCCGCGCGCTCCATGCCACGACCCGGGCCGCGATCCGCGAGATGGAGGACGAGTTCCTCGCCGCCCTCGATCCGGACGTACGCCGGTCGCTGCTCGCGGCACTGCATCGACTCGCCCCCGAGAACGGCCACGTGCCGGGCTGATGATCCAGCACCTGTAATCCGCCGTCGCCCGCCGGAAGTTGGCGCCGACACGTGCTACCGCACGGATCACGCTCGACGTGCGGGACGGCAGTGGCGCCGGCGGGCCAACCGGCACGGTAGGGGGCGTCGCTTGCCGGTGGCGGTCCGTGGCAGGCATGGAGGCGCCGAACTGAAGGAAGCCGACGATGCATTTGTCGCACCCTTCGTTCTCGCGTGACGACCAGGCTCATGGCGTGGAGCCAAGAACTCCGCCGGGTGCATGTCCAGCTACGGGAAGCACTGTTCCCGGCCATCGCAGCCGCGCATCCGGAGCTTCGCCGCAGAATGCCGCGCAGGCTATTTACCGGCGGATCTCGGTAACCCCGAGCATGCCGCCCAGGTGGCGGGCGGCGCACTGCGTCCGACTCCTTGCCGCGCTCGGTTGTAAGGAAGAACGAGACGCGCTGCGGCGCTTCGCGCCGGGCACTCTTGCGTCAAAGCCGTTCCACGATGCCCGTCTGCCTATCTACGATGACACGCCCTCCAGTGGCTGCTCTTCGCCCATGCACACGACCTCACCGCGGCTCGCGCCCACCCGATCAGCCGGATCTGTGAGCGCCAGGGCATCCCGGTGCTCGCCGACCGTGCCTATATGGATGTCGGTGGCGGCCATATCGGGCTGGTCGTCACGGTCATTGCCCTGGTTGTCATTGCCAGTTTCTCGGCCCTCCCTGGGCTTTGATCGTCGCGGCGTGCTTTGCCGCCTGGTTCGTCCTCGCGCTGACCATCATTCGCATCAGGGGCGGACGGGGCGGAGAAGCCGTTCGACGGGCTTACGTCGCTACTTTCGGCTGGGGCGACTACGTCACGCCCTGATGGGTTGAACGGCAAGCTGACCA